>CAYYVV010000049.1:0-16527 GCA_964475245.1 uncultured Anaerolineaceae bacterium
CGATCGCCAGCCAGCAGCCGGAGACGCGAGCAGACGCCTCGATCGCACCAACACGACCGGACGAGACCTTCCGACTGCTGCTCGTTTTCTTGAGCCTGCTATTCGCGCTGACCGTCACCGGCATCGCCGTGGCGCTCGGAGAGGCAGAGTCGCGGCCGGATCAGCGCACGCTGTTGGCGATTGGTGCGGATCCTGGCATCCGGCGTCGCATTTCAGCAGCACGCGCCGGCGTCCTGGCTCTCATGGCCGGCCTGCTGGCGGTTCCGGCGGGATTGCTCCCCGCTTGGGGACTGCTCGCCTCCCGTGGATCGCCGCTGGTCGTGCCGTACACCGAGGTCTTCGCCGCGGTCATCGTCTTGCCCGTCGCCGCGATTCTCGGCGCGCTCCTGCTCACGCGTCGCATACCGGAATGGTCAGCGTTGCGCCAGCCCGACGCGTAAGACGCGCCTGGAACACCGTCAGCCGGTGCGGCCGGTCCCGAACTGGCGGTCGCCGGCGTCGCCCAGGCCCGGCATGATGTAGCCCTTCTCGTTCAGCTGCCGGTCAAGGGCCGCGGTGTAGATCGGCACGTCCGGATGTGCCAGTTGCACTGCCCGGACACCCTCCGGCGCGGCGATCAGGTTGACGAGCTTGATGCGCACCGGGGTCACCGCTCCCCAGCGCTTCAGCACCTCGATCGCGGCCGTGGCCGATCCGCCGGTCGCCAGCATCGGGTCCAGGATCAAGCACAGGTCCACGGTCGCCGAGTCGGGCAGCTTGTTGTAGTACTCGACCGGGCGAAGCGTCCGTTCGTCGCGGAACAGGCCCAGGTGCCAGACCTGGGCCGTCGGCATCAGCTCGAGCATCGCGTCGACCATGCCCAACCCGGCGCGCAGGATGGGCACCAGGCCGATGCGGTCGGCGAGACGCGCCCCGTGGGTCATCTCAATGGGCGTCTTGACCTCGACGTCGTCCACGCGGGCGTCGGCCAACGCCTCGTAGCCCACCAGCCACGAGATCTCGCGCACCAACTCGCGGAACTTCTTCGGCTCGGTCTCGGCGTCGCGCAGCAGAGACAGCTTGTGCAGCACAGCCGGATGCTGCGAGACGTGCAGGCCGGGGAATTCTTCCATCGCTTTCGATTGTAGGAGTCGCGTTACCATCGGAGGGCATGGCGAGGACCCCGACGAGGGCTGCGACCGGCGTGACGGACCTTGCGCCGACTGTCGGACGAATGGCCACACGACCAGCGTTGCCACGCGCCCGTTACCCACGCGGCGCGGCTGCTCCCGTGCTCGCCGAGGTGCGCCGCGGCACGTTCGTCGAGAGCCGCCACCGCGGCCACGTTGTCCAGGTCGCCGTCGACGGCAAGGTCGAGCGCGGCGTTGGCGATCCCGACTACGTCACCTCGATGCGTTCCGCGATCAAGCCGTTCGCGCTGACGGCACTGCTCGAGGCGGACGGCGTGGATGCCTTCCATCTGACCAAGCCGGAGCTCGCGGTCATGGCCGCCTCGCACAGTGGTGAGGACGCCCACGTCCGGACAATCCAGGGCGTGCTGCGCCGCGCCGGACTGTCGCAATCGCTGCTCGCGTGCGGAGCCGACGGCGCGCCCAACGACACCCTGACTGCTGCCAGGCTGGCGCGCGAGGGCGAAGCACCGGGACCGATTCGCCATATGTGCTCGGGCTTCCACGCGGCCAGCCTGCTCATGGCACGCCTCGGTGGCTGGACGCTCGCCGATTATTGGCGCCCGGAGCACCCCAGCCAGGTAGCCGTTGCCGCGGCCGTGGCCAAGGTCTTCCGGGTACGACCGTCCGACATGCTCACGGCCGTCGACAACTGCGGCGTGCTGACCTACGCCTTCCCGATGGCATCCATCGCCCGTGCCTTTGCCCTGCTGGCCGATCCGGCGGGTGGCGCCAATGCCGCCCAGGCCTCGCTCGTCGAGCCGATGACGCGCATCCGCGACGCGATGGTCGCCGCACCGGAGATGGTCGGTGGCACGCGCGACGCCGTCGACACCATGCTGATGCGCGCGCGCCCGGGAGTGCTCGTGGTCAAGGGTGGCGCCGAGGGACTGCGCGGCATCGGCATCCTGCCTGGCGCGCGCGGCCCAAAGAGCGGTGGTGCCGGCGTCGCGCTCAAGATCGAGGATGGTGACAGGGCCGGCCGCGCCAGCCGCGCGGTGAGTGTCGAGTCGCTGGCCCAGCTTGGCGTCTTCTCCGCCGAAGTGCTGGAGCGGCTGAACGACCTGCACCGGCCGCCGACGCACGACCCAAGAGGTGTCGAGATCGCGCTGACGGTGCCCGTCTTTCAGCTCGCCCCCTTCTCGGAGCTCGGCTAGGCCGGAGCACGCGATGCAGCAGGTCAGCGATCCATATAAGGCGCTCGGCGTCGCGCGCGGCGCGACCGAGGCGGAGATCAAGGCTGCCCATCGCAAGCTCGCCAAGCGCTATCACCCCGACGCCGGCTCGAAGTCCGAGACCGAGCGCTTCCTGCGCGTCCAGGAGGCATACCGCGTGCTGTCGGACCCGCTGCTGCGCAGGGAGTGGGACCAGAAGCACGAGCCGGGGCCGGTCAGAGCCACGCCGGATGCGCCACTGCGCGCAGCACGCCGCGCAGCACCCAAGCCCAAGCCTGCAGCGGAGGCGACCGAGCGACCCAGCCAACCGCCCGAGCGCGGGACAGGACGCGCGCAGGACGCGCGCGCCAAGCCGCGCAGCGCGCGCGCCTACACGTGGTCGGCGTCGGAGGTGCCGTGGTGGGAGGAAGGCGCCAAAAGCGCCGACAAGCGGCCGCCGAGCCGGCGCCGGTCGCGTGAGGCGGAGCCTGCAGAGAGCCCGCCGCCGGCGGCGCCTGACGAGCCAATCTTCAGCCAGCAGCCCGACTTCGAGGTCTACAACCGATCGTCCGGCGCGGCCTGGTCGTCGGCCGCGCGCGCCTACTTCCGGAAGGGTGACGCGGATCTGCCGCGGCGCGGCACGTTCCATCTCCAGGGAACGCAGGTCGTGACCGCCGGCAGGGCACGCAGCGTCGCGCAGGCCGAGGCCCGCCGCCGCGCCGCGGCAACTGCGGCCGGCCCCCCCACTGCACCTCCGGCAGATGCCGCTCCGCCCCACGCGGCCCCGTCCTTCGAGCAACCCGTCCGACCGGCAGCGCCGCGCCAGGCGCCACGGCCGCAGACCGGCCGCGATGCGAATGTGCACATCGTCCCGTCGCGGCCGGTGCCGTGGCCGACGATCGGGCAGCGCCTGCTGTACAGCCTCATCGGCTGGATTCCGCTCGCCGCGCTGATCGCACTGGCCATGACCGACACCTTCGGCGACATGGCCGCGAGCGGCCTTGCCGCGGTCGTGCTCGGCATCCTCGTCCTCGTTCCGCGCGTGGCCTACGTCGCCGCTATTGCCGGCGTCTGCGTGCTGTTGATCGGTGGCCTGTTCGTCGGCGCTCTCGCCGTCAGCGGCAGCGGCTTGTCGGCGGCCGCCGGCATGTCCAGCGCCGTCTCGGCCTTCATCGCCATCGGCTATGCGGCGACCGCGGCGATCCTATTGCTCGGTCCGGCGGGCTTGCGCCCGTGGTCGACCAGATGAGCGTCCGCGTTCGCATCGCGCCGAGCCCGACCGGGCCATTGCACATCGGCACGGCGCGCACTGCGCTCTACAACTACCTGTTCGCGCGGCGCATGGGAGGCACATTCATCATGCGCCTCGAGGACACCGACGAGGAGCGCTCCACGCTCGACTACGAGCGCGACATCCTCGACGAGATGCACTGGCTGGGCCTCGAGTGGGACGAGGGTCCGGAGATTGCGGGTCAGCCCGCCAAGGGCACGTACGGGCCATATCGCCAGATGCAGCGCATCGAGCGCCACCGAGACGTGGCCGAGCAGCTCCTGCGCGAGGACAAGGCCTACTACTGCTACTGCACGCGCGAGGAGCTCGAGGCCGACAAGGCCGCCCAGGAGGCCGCGCACGAGCCGCCGCACTACGTCGGCCGGTGTGCGCACCTGACCGCGGAGCAGCGTGCGGCGCGGGAGGCCGAGGGCCGCCGGCCGGTCATCCGTTTCCGCGTCGGGGAGGGCGTCGTCGCCTTCGACGACATCATCCGCGGCCACGTCGAGATCGACACGACGGCGCTCGGTGGCGACCTGATCATCGTCCGCTCGAACGGCGTCCCGCTCTACCACTTCGCGGTGTGCGTCGATGACGCGGACATGAAGATCAGCCACATCATCCGCGGCGAGGATCACCTGTCGAACACCCCCAAGCACATCCTGCTTTTCCGGGCGATGGGCGCCGACGTCCCGCAATTCGCTCATCTGCCGCTGATCCTCAACCCCGACCGGACCAAGATGAGCAAGCGCAAGTCGCAGACCGCGGTCGCCGACTACCGCACGCAGGGCTACATCCGCGAAGGTTTCGTCAACTTCCTCGCGCTGCTCGGCTGGTCGAGCGGCACCGAGGAGGAGATCTTCTCGATGGACGAGCTCAGCCAGCGCTTCGAGCTCGAGCGCGTTCACCAGGGCGCCGCCGTCTTCGACCGCGAGCGGCTCGAGTGGCTCAACGGCCAGTGGATCCGCAAGCTGTCCGACGACGATCTCGCCGAGCGCGTCCAGCCGTTCATCGTCTCCGAGCTGCGCGCGCTCGAGTCCGACGGCCAGGGGGTGCACCTTCCGACCGTCGATGACGTGCGCCCGCTGATCCCCATGATCCGCGAGCGGATGTCGACGCTCGCCGCTGCCGGCCCGCTGGTCGACTTCCTGTTCGTCGATGAGCTGCGCGTCGACCCGCGGCTGTTTGTGACGAAGCGCTGGGACGTGGCAACGACGCTGGCTGGGCTGACGGCGGCGCGCGAAACGATCGCTGGTGTCGGCGAGGTCAGCTTCGAGGCGGATGAGCTGGAGCCGCCGCTACGCCAGCTGGCTGAGGTCCGTGGCTGGAAGGCCGGTGACCTGTTCATGTCCATTCGCGTCGCGGTCACCGGCAAGACGGCCACGCCGCCGCTGTTCGACACGCTCGTGGCCCTCGGCTACGAGCGCACGCTCGAGCGGCTCGACGCTGCGCGGGAGCTGCTGAGCGAACTCCCCGCCTGACCGAGCCGTTAACGAAGATCGCAACAAGCGTTAATGAGCGGCTAGAACTTCGTCGGTAGGTTCACGCCGAATCGCCGCGTGGGAGTTTTCGCGGCGCAATCAGAGACGTGAGGCAAATGACCGTCCTACCGACTGGCCGACGCTACTCGGGCGTGCTGCTCGCCGCCCTGACCGCAACCCTCATTGGCGCCTGCGGCGGGTCGACCGCAACGCCGTCGCCTGTTCACGCGAGCCCGTCTGCGGCGCCCGCCGCAACGGCGACCGCGGCCAACGTCAGTGCCGAGCCGACGATCCCGCTCGCCGCCAGTCCAACGGTCCGGGCGACCGTGACGCCGACCGCTCCGCCCGCGAGCGCAACTCCGACCGGAACGCAGACGCCTTCCGCTCCACCGAGTGAATCCGCCTCATCGACCCCGGCCGCGAGCGCGCCGGCAGGCTCTCCGCTGCCCAGCCTCGGCCCGGCGGATGAGAACGGACTGGCCTTCTCTGCGCCAGTGCTGCTCGGCGATCCCGACTCCGGCCTGGCGGTCGTCGCCGCGCTTGCACAGAACACGAGCGACACGGTCGACAGCTACACGGTTGCCGCCACGTTCAAGAACGGCAAGAAGACGACGGCCACGGCCGCCGGGTTCGTCAACGACCACCGACCAGGCGAAGTCCGCCCGATCCAGCTCCAGATCCTGGACGGCACTCCCGGCGCGAGCGACACGATCAGCCTGACGTTCGACACGATGAGCAGCCAGGACCCGACCACGGACAACGCCACGGTCGCAGCCCAGGTGACGTACGGCAGTCCAACGATCACCGGTGGCGACTACCCCGAGGTGGACGTCGACGTCACGAACGGCTCGAGCACGGCCGCGACGCTCACGATCATTGCCGCCGTGGTGCGCGATGGAGCGTTTGTCGGCCTTGGCTATTCCGACGTCGATCTTGCCGGCGGCAAGACTGACACAGCCTCCATCCTGATCACCGGCGAGGCCACGGATACGGATCAGATCATGCTCGCCGTCGACACGGTGACGCTCGATTAGGGCGTTAACAGTCCGTTTACAACGCTCGTGTTCAATGGGCACTGGGATAAAAGGGTAGGCCGTCGCGGCATCTAGGAAAGTAACCGCACAGAGTGCGATAAACGGTTACTATGCGCGCGTCAGACCAGGCCGCAACGAGGTGATGGACCGTGACGCACGAGCAGTTCCAGGAGTGGCTGAACCGCTACGTCGAGGCGTGGAAGACATACGACCCTGGGCAGATCGGCGCGCTTTTCAGCGCTGACGCCGAGTACCGCTACCACCCGCAGGACGAGCCCGAGCGCGGCCGCGACGCGATCGTTGCCGCCTGGCTCGAGAACCGCGACGATCCCGGCACCTACGACGCCGAGTACCACCCGCTCGCGATCGACGCCGACGGGACGCACGTCGCGAGCGGCTGGAGCCGCTACTTCGAGGCACCCGGCGCGGACATGCGCGACGAGTACTGCAACATCTACGTCTGCCGCTTCAACGACGCGGGCGAGTGCACAAGCTTCACCGAGTACTGGATCCAGAACCGCGGAATGCGCAAGCGAGCCATCGACGAGATCGTCATGAAGCGCATGGCCGAAGCCGGTCAGCCGAAGGCCTAGATGGCCCAGACGATCCTCGTCGTCGAGGACGAGGACATCCTGCGCGAGGAGCTCGCCTACCAGCTCGAGCACGATGGCTATGCCGTCGTGCAGGCCGCTGACGGAGCGCAGGCGATAGAGCGCTTTCGCGCCGACAAGCCGGACCTGGTCCTGCTCGACCTGATGCTCCCGCAACTGTCGGGCACGGAGGTCACGCGCATCATCCGGCGCGAGTCGGACGTGCCCATCCTGATCCTGACCGCGCGCGGCAGCGAGGTCGACAAGGTCGTCGGCCTCGAGCTCGGCGCCGACGACTACGTCACCAAACCGTTCAGCCTGCGCGAGTTGCAGGCCCGAATTCGGGGCATCCTGCGCCGGAGCGAGCGCCCGGTGGGCGCAATCGGTGGCGACGGCACCGAAACGCTGCGCGTGGGCCGGGCGACGATCGATCTCGCCGGCCACCGACTGCTGCGCGACGGCGAGGTGCGCCCGATCAAGCCAAAGGCGTTCGACCTGCTCGCCTTCCTCCTCCGTCACCAGGGCCAGGTCTTCAGCCGCGAGCAGCTCCTCGCCGATGTCTGGGGCTACGACTATGCCGGCGAGACGCGGACCGTCGACGTCCACGTTCACTGGCTGCGCGCCGAGATCGAAGACGACCCGCAGAACCCCAAGGTGCTCGAGACGGTCCGCGGCGTGGGTTACGTTCTGCGCCGCCAGCCGTAGATTCAGGAACGTGCCAATCGAGTCCTGGCTGTTGCTGGCGGTCGCGGCGGTCGTCGCGCTTCTCGTCGGCGTGTGGCTCGGACGCAGGACTGCCGCCAGTTCAGCCTCAGATGGCCAATCCGCCGCCGCGCCCGCCGCGCCCGACGAGGCGGCCGTAGGCCTCGCGCCGGCCGATCTCGAGCAGCAGCTCGCTCCCGCCGATCAACTGGGCATCGGCCTCATCCGCGTCGGGCGCACGGGCACCGTCAAGTCGGCGAATCGGTCGGCTGTCGACCTGCTCGGCTGGCGGCTGCGCGGATTGGTCGGGCGGAGCATGCTCGAAGCGTTCCTCGACCACAGCATCGACGAGCTGGCCCAGCAGGCGCGGCGCAAGGGTCACGCGGCGGGCGAGTACGTGATGACCGGCGAGCCGCCGCGGACACTCACGGTGCACATCTGGCAGGCTCGCGACGCGGACATCTGGGTCGCCCTGACCGATGTCTCCGAGCTGCGCCGCCTGCGCCGCATCCGGACCGAGTTCGTCGACAACCTGTCGCACGAGCTGCGCACGCCGTTGAGCACGGTTCGGCTGTTGACCGAGTCGCTCTCGCTCGAGGCGGAGCGGACCGAGCTGCCCGCGCGCGTCAAGGATGCGATCGCCAAGATCGACGTCGAGACGGGCCATCTCGTGCAGATGGTCAATGAGCTGCTCGACCTGGCCAAGATCGAGCAGGGTGACAGCCCGATCCGGCGCGACAACGTCGACATGGTCGAGGTGGTCCAGGAGGCGATTGGCCGCCTGCGCGTGTACGCCGAGCGCCAGTCGGTCGAGCTCAAGGCGGACATCCCCGCAGGAGTCGACGCGGTCGTTGTCGGCGACGCGGATCGCCTGGGGCAGGTCATGGCCAACATCGTCCAGAACGCGATCAAGTTCTCGCCGGCGAACAGCGAGGTGGTCGTGCATCTCGTGCGCGACCCAGAGAACGTGGTTGTCCAGGTCGAGGACCACGGCCCGGGCATCCCACGAGCCGAGCACAACCGGATCTTCGAGCGCTTCTACAAGACCGACCGTGCCCGCTCGCGCGGCCGTGGCGGCACTGGCCTCGGCCTGGCCATCGCGCGTCACATCGTCGATCGCCACCACGGCCGCATCTGGGTCGAGAGCCAGGAGGGCAGCGGCTCGCGCTTCTACTTCAGCCTGCCTGCGGGTCGGCTGCCGGTTAACGAACTGGTTACACAGGAAACGTCAACAGATAACGAATCCATAACAACCGGCTAACGCGCCGTCTCCATCGTCTGCCGCGGATGGGCGCCTCACAGGCGCTCCCCGACATACGAGGAGGTTCAAATCGTGCTTGGCGCATCCCATCGGCGCGCCCTTTCGGCGTTGGCCGGCGTTCTCCTTCTGACCGTCGCCGCGAGTCCGGCTGGCGCGAGTTCGATTCCGCAGCCGCCGTCTACCAGCCAGACCGTTCTGGGAATTGGCGCGACGTTCCCGTATCCCGCCTACTCGAGCTGGTTCTCGCGCTACCGGAACGCCTTCTCGGGCGCACATGTTTCGTTCCAGTACAAGGCGAACGGTTCAGGCGCCGGCATCAAGGCCGTCCAGGGCAACCCGCCGACCGCCGACTGGGGTGCCAGCGACCTGCCCATGACCGACACCGATCTCGGCGCCGTGGCCAACAACGACGGTCCGATTCTTGACGTCCCGACGCTCCTCGGCGCGGTCGTCCTGGGCATCAACCTGAATTGCTCGAATACCAAGAGCATCACCCTGTCGCGCCAGAACGTGGGCGACATCTTCGCCGGCATCATCAAGAACTGGAATGACTCACGCCTGCGCGACAACGGCCGCAATCCCGGCCTTGCCTCCTGCAACGTGTCCATCAGCCCGGTGCACCGCTCGGACTCGTCGGGCACCACCGCCAACTTCACGGCCTTCCTCGACAAGTGCAGCGACACCTACTGGGCGGGCAAGCTGAGCGGCCCGACCAAGCAGTACGGCGCGTGGCCGGTCGGCATTGCCGGCAAGGGCAACTCGCAGGTCGCGCTCAGGGTCAAGCAGGTCAACGGCCGCATCGGCTACATGGAGTACGCCTACGCCCGCCAGGCCGGCCTGAAGATCGCGCGCGTCCAGAACGGCGACGGCAACAACTACGTCACCGCATCGACCTCGAGCGTCCAGGCGGCCGCCAAGGCCACGCTCAACGACGAGCTTTCGGCCCACCCGGACCTGCGCTTCGATCCAGTTGCGTGCGCCTCAGGCTTCAACAGCTATCCGATCACTGCCTACTCGCACGCGCTCCTGTTCACCAACGAGCCGACCAGCCTGGACCACGGCGAGGCGATCGTCTCCTTCTTCTACTGGGGCCTGACCAAAGGCCAGAGCTATCTCTCCGGCCTGGGCTACGCGTCACTGCCGACCGCGGTCGCGACCAAGTCGATCGCACAGCTCCACAAGGTCCTGTGGAACGGAAGCGCGATCTGGCCATAAGCGGCCGACCCAGCTAAGTCGATATCGAACCGAAAGCGCCAAGTGGACGAGATTGCCGGCTCGGCCGAGCGCCGTGGCGACCGGGTCTTCCGGTGGCTGCTGGCCGCGGTCGGGCTGGCAATCCTCCTCCTGCTGCTCGCGGTGTTCGCCGAACTGGTCATGGGGGCGGCCAACGCCTTCAAGGTCTTCGGCATCAACTTCCTGACCAACGACATCTGGGACGAGACGTCCAGCTCCTACGGCGCGCTGCCGTTCATCGCCGGCACGGTCGCGACCTCCGCGATCGCGATGCTGATCGCCCTGCCGGTCGGCATCCTCACCGCGCTCTTTCTCTCGGAGATGGCGCCCACATGGCTGTCCGTCCCGCTCACGTTCGCAGTCGATCTCATCGCCGCCCTGCCCAGCGTGATCGTCGGTCTGTGGGGCCTGTCGGTCCTGTCGGTCGTCACGCGCGACTGGATCGAAGTGCCCATCGTTGCGAACTTCGGCTCATTGCCCTTCCTGGGCCCGAACACGGGCGGTGCTGACCTGTTCACGGCCAGCCTGCTGCTGGCGCTGATGATCACGCCGACGATCGTGGCGCTGTCCCAGGAGGTCTTCGCGACCGTTCCCCAGATCCATCGTGAGGCGATGCTGGGCCTGGGCGGCACGCGCTGGGAGGTCATCCGCAAGGTCATCCTGCCGCTGTCGTGGGGCGGCATCGGCGCAGCGGGCATCCTGGCTCTCGGCCGGGCGATGGGCGAGACGATGGCCGTAACGATGACGATCGGCAACATCGACCAGGTGCCGAGCGGCCTCTTCGACCCGGCCCAGACGATCTCAAGCAAGATTGCGATCACCTGGTCGGAAGCCGCGATCGGCCTCGAGACCGATTCCGTCATCGCCCTCGGGCTGTGCCTGCTCGTGCTGTCAGTGGCGATGGTCTTCGTCGCTCGCGGCCTCGTCCGCGGCCGGACGATGGCCGCGCTGGGAGTGCACGCCGGATGATGGCGGCAATACCAGCCCTGGGCCAGCAGCCTGTCGACGACGGCACCGGCGCGCTGCTCCTGCACAGGAGCGGTCACGAGCGCCGTCGAATGCTCGTGAACCGGGTGGCGACTATCACTGCCACGCTCGCGGCGACGGCAGTCATCCTCGCGCTCGGAATCATCATCCTGTTCGTCGTCGTCAACGGCCTGCCCTACGTCGACGAGCAGTTCCTGACGATGGACACCGAGAACTACAACCAGGGCGGCGCCCTCGCGGCCATCCTCGGCTCGCTGCAGATGGTCCCCCTGGCGACGCTGATCGCGGCGCCGATTGCGATCCTGGGCGGCGTCTACCTCGCCGAGTCGCGCCCCGGCCGAATGTCCGGTGCGGTGCGCATGGCGACCGAAACGCTGGCCGGGTTGCCGTCGGTCGTCGTCGGCATCTTCGTTTTCACGATCCTGGTCGCGCCAACCGGCAAGTACACCGCGCTTGCCGGGTCCGTGGCGCTCGCCGTGATCATGATCCCGATAGTCGCCCGGAGTACCGAGGAGATCATTCGCCTCGTCCCGGCGTCGGTCCGCGAGGCGGCGCTGGCGCTGGGCATCCCGGTCTGGAAGACCATGCTCCGCGTCGTCGTCCGAACCGCCATGGCGGGCATCCTCGCCGCGCTGATGCTGGCCGTCGCGCGCGCCGCCGGCGAGACCGCGCCGCTGATCCTGACCACGACCGGCAATCAGCAGGTCAACGTCGGCAACTTCCTCGGCTCGATGGACTCCCTGCCAACCTTCATCTGGCTGGCTTCGGGCCAGCCCGATGACCTGCTCAACGGCCAGGCCTGGGCCGCGTCGCTCGTGCTGATGGTCTTCGTGCTGATCACCAACATCATCGTTCGCGGCCGGACCGCGGGCCGCCGGAGGGCGCACTAGACGTGAGCGCCATGGAACTGACCGACGCCAAGGACGTGACGCTGCCCTCCGCAACGACGACGGCCGTGGCGCAGGCCGCGGCCGACGCTGCGACAGCCGTCAGCGGGCGGACCGGAGCACTCTCCGTGCGCAACGTCGAGGCTTCGTACTCGGGCGTTGCGGCCGTTCGGGTCACGAACCTCGACATGGCGCCGCGCAAGATCACGGCCATCATCGGGCCTTCCGGTTGCGGCAAGACGACGCTGATCCGGACCCTCAATCGAATGCACGAGGTCACCCCCGGCGCACGCGTGACGGGTCGCGTCGAGCTCGACGGCCACGACCTGTACGGCACCAACGTCGATCGCGTCCGCGTCCGTCGGCTGATCGGAATGGTCTTTCAGCGTCCGAATCCGTTCCCGACGATGTCGATCTTCGAGAACGTTGCTGCCGGCGTCCGGCTGGGCGGCATCAAGAAGACAGAGCCGCTGGCCGACACCGTCGAGCGCAGCCTGCGCCACGCCGCCCTGTGGGACGAGGTCAAGGACCGGCTCAAGAAGCGCGCGACATCCCTGTCTGGTGGCCAGCAGCAGCGCCTGTGCATCGCGCGCGCGCTCGCGGTCGATCCACGCGTGCTGCTCATGGATGAGCCGTGCTCGGCGCTCGACCCGATCGCTACCGCGCGCATCGAGGACCTCATGAGCAGGCTCAAGGACGACGTCACGATCGTGATCGTCACCCACAACATGCAGCAGGCCAGTCGCGTGAGCGACTCGACCGCCTTCTTCCTGATGAGCGACGACGGGGCCGGTTACCTCGTCGAGGCAGGCCCGACGCAGCAGATCTTCTCGGCGCCGCGAGAGCGGCTGACGGAGGACTACGTGTCGGGCCGGTTCGGCTGATCCCGTGGCGGTACGGCGCGTAGCGCTGCTCGTGACCTTGCTGGCGCTCGCGCTCGGCGGGTGCACCGCGCGATCGCGTCTGCTGCTTGGCTTCGACACGCCGGCGCCGGTTCAGACGTTTGACATCGTGCTGCCAGGGGACACGCCGGCGCCTGGCACGACGACTGACCCGAACGGCGGCGACCAGGGCGACCAGGGCGACCAGGGGGACACCGGCGATCAGGGCGACCAGGGCGATCCTGGCGACCAGCTGTCGTTCGACCCCGAGGCATCGCTGGTGGATGCCCCGCAGCTACAGGTCCAGCTCGTCCAATTCCCGAACGCGCGCGTCGCGGGCTTCTTTGCCGCCGACGTCCAGGGCTTCTACGACCAGTACGAGCTCGACGTGCTGGTCAACCCTGCGGATCCGTCGATTGATCCGACCGGCGAAGTGATGGACCCCGACAACGAGACGCAGTTCCTCTTCGCCCCGGCACTGGTCGTGATGAAGGCGGACGAGGCCGGCGACGACCTCGTCAACATCGCCCAGATCTACCAGCGATCGGGCATCCATATCGCCTCGCTGAGCGACGCTGGGATCACCACGGCGAGCCAGCTGGCCACACTCACGAAGCCGCTCGCCGTGATGCCCTACGGCCGCGACATGGACGCCGTCGCATCACTCGTCGCGGCCGGCTTGAACCCCTCGAGCCTCAAGACGAAGGTCGCCGACCCATTCGACCCGACAGCTTTCGCCGGCGGCGACCCGATCGCAGCCGAGGTGACCTACGAGGACGAGTACGCCCAGATACTCGAGACACAGAACGGCCAGGCTCCGGGGCTGATAACGCCCGGTCAGGTCAATCTGATCGATCTGACGACGGCGCAATACGCGACCCTCCAGGAGGGCATCTACGCCAGCGCCACCTGGCTCGCCCAGCCGGGCAACGACCAGATCGCGGTGCGCTTCCTGGCGGCGGTCATGCGCGGTTGGATCTACTGCCGCGACGACCTGACCGACTGCGCCCAGACCGCCTACGAGTCGGGCGGCGATCGCCCAACCCAGCACCAGATGTGGGTGCTCAACGAGGCCAATGCACTGATCTGGCCCTCGCCGAACGGCATCGGCGTGCTCGATCAGAACGCCTGGCAGCAGACCGCGCAGCTCGGCATCAACGCCGGCCTGCTCACGGCTGCTCCCAAGCCCGAAGAGACGCGATCCGACCTCGCTACGGCGGCCCTCGGGTTGCTGACCGATGTCGACACGACCGGCGCGGGCTTCACCAAGACGACGGTCCAGATCACAGCAGGAGGTGAAGACCCGGCGACTCCATGAGCGACGCGGGCGTCGACGCCAAAACCCTGCCCATCCAACCGTCCCCCAAGATCAGAAGGAGAGAGGAACCACATGAGGACGAGGAATCTCGCTGTAGCGCTGGCAACCAGCGCGCTGCTCATAGGCGCACTGACCGCGCCGACGCTGGCGGCTGGCCCGAAGGCCTCCTCATTCGCACCCGTGCTCGATCCGAACACGACCAAGGTCGTGGACGACGACGGCCTGGCCGGCGTTACCGACGACGGCTCGCCGGATTGCCTCGACGGCTTTGCGCCGGTCACGAACCCGCCAGGGTCGGGCCAGGATGCGCGCGTCTTTGCCACGATCCAGGCTGCCGTCACGGCAGCCGTCGCGGGCGACAACATCTTTGTGTGCCCGGGCGTTTACAGGGAGACGGTCACCGTCTCGACGACCGTCAACCTGATCGGCCCCTACGCGGGCGTTGCCGCACAGCGCTGCGAGCCTCGCGGCCTTGCCGGCCAGGCGACCGTTGTGGGCAACGGCGACTGGGCGCTCAAGATCCAGGCCGACAACGTCGTCGTCGACGGCCTGCGTTTCGCCAACACGCCGGCGGGGGGCATCTGGACCGATCCGACTCATTCCGGCTACCTCGTAACCGACAACTTCATCGCCAACAACGGCACGGGCATGTCGTTCGGCGCGAGCGGCGCCGTGTCCTCGAACGTCATCGAGAACTGCTTCTGGGACAACAACAACGGCGGCCCCGGCAACGGCATAGCCGCCACCGGTGGCCTGATGTCGGCCTGGATCCAGTACAACGGCTTCAACGGCCATCGCGTCGCGGCCATCAACATCGACGGCTCGACCAATGCGGCAGGGTCGTTGAACTTGGTCCACAACATCAGCACGGATGATGTCTCGTTCCTGCTGGCCAAGACCGTCGCGACCGGCCTCGTCTTCCAGAACCGGGTCACCGATACCGATGACATCTCGGTCCCCGGAGCGGCGATCAAGGTCTCCGGCGCATCGACCGCCTTCAATATCCGGCTCAACAAGTTCAATGCCAACCACACCGACGGAATCGTCCTGACCGATACGTCCGCGGCGACGATCACGCGCAACGTGATCACCGGCACGGGCAACGGCATCACGATCAGCAGCTCACTGGCCGGGGCCGCGAATGTTGCGCACAACCGCGTCAGCTTCGTCTCCGGAACGGCCTACCTGGTCACGTCCGTGGCCAGTGGCAACACCCTTGCCCACAACCTGGCCAAGGGCATCGCCAACATCCACTGCGAGGATGACTCGACGGGCGCCGGCACGGCCGGCACGGCGAATACCTGGACGCATGACCACATGCCTGCGTTCGGCGTCTCGGTCCCACTCGGGCTCTGCAACTAGCAGATTTCCCCTCTCTGAAGGCGGGCCGGTGCTCCCAACCCGGCCCGCCTTTTCTTATGTCCCGAACGCGCTGATGGCGATGAGCGCGCCCAGGGCGACGATCACGCCGTTGCCGATTGCAGCGCTCCAGTAGCGGACGCGGTGGCCGCCGCCGCGGCCGAGGGCAGCACCAACCGTCGCCAGCAGCAGCTGCCAGGAGAGCGAGGCGAACCCGGCCGCGGCGGCGAACACGAGCCGCTCGCCGAGGCCGCCCAGGAAGGGCAGGCCCACGGTCAGTGCGGTGAAGTAGACGATCGTCGCGGGGTTGAGCAGGGTCAGGGCGAGCAGGGCCAGGTAAGTGCGGTGGTGCGGTCGGCGCGCCTCGTCGTGCGCGGCCACAGGATTGATCGATTCGCGCGCCGATCTGAGCGCCACGAGACCGCGCAGGCCGAGAGCTACGAGGATCGCGCCGCCCACGACGCGCAACGGCCCGATGAGCGGGCCGATGAGCGACGTAACCCACAGGCCGGCGAGGGCCGCGAGCGAGGCGTACAGGAGGTCGGCCGTGGCTGCCCCGGCCGCAGCCGCGATACCTGTGCGCAGGCCGTGGCTGAGCCCGGTGTGGATGATGAGCACGGCAATGGCGCCAACCGGGATCGCGATCGCGTACCCGGCGAGCAGCCCGGCAATGGCGGCCTGGAGCATCGGCGGAGGGTATCCAAGCGGCGGCCAGCCATCTGGCTGCGCCGTGCAGCCCGAGCTTCTAGCCGGTCTCCGCGACCACGTCCGGCGGTAGCAGCCAGCGCAGGATCCCGCCGCCGGCCTGGATGGGCAGGGTCATGTCGATCCGTGCCAGCGCGCCCTTCTTGAGCGGCAGGTACTCGCACCCGCTGAGTGACGCGGCAAGGTCGCTGAAATCCGGATCGTGGCCGACGAGCATCACGCTCGTGCCCCCGACAGCCTCGGCCAGCGCAGCCACGACCTCTTCGTCGAGTCCGCCGGCGAGCCTGTCGTCAACGCTCACTGCGATGCCCAGCGCGTCGGCAACGATCTCCGCGGTCTGCCGGGCGCGCAGCTTTGGGCTGGTCACGATCGCGTCCGGGGCGAAGGAGCGTTCAGCCAGGAAGGCGCCCAGCCGTTGCGCCTGGCGCCGGCCCTTCTGGCTCAGTGGGCGCTCCGCGTCGGGGCCATCCCACGCCTGCGAATCGCCCGCGTGGGC
>CAYYVV010000050.1:0-15904 GCA_964475245.1 uncultured Anaerolineaceae bacterium
TCGACAAGCGCCTCGTCCGGGCACTGCACGGCCAGGGCATCGAGATGCTCTACACGCACCAGGCCGAGTCGCTCGATGCGCTCAAACGCGGCGAGGACATCGTCGTCGTAACGCCGACGGCGTCAGGCAAGTCACTGTGTTTCAACCTGCCCGTGCTCCAGGCCGTCGCCGACGATCCGGCCGCCCGCGCGCTGTACCTGTTCCCGACCAAGGCGCTCAGCCAGGACCAGCTCGCGGCGTTCCGCGAGCTCGCCACGGCCGCGGACATCGACGTTGCCGCGGGCGTGTACGACGGTGACACGCCCAACCCGATCCGGCACAACATCCGCGCCGCCGGGCAGGTCGTGGTGACCAACCCGGACATGCTTCACTCGGCGATCCTGCCCCATCACACGAAGTGGTTCCAGCTCTTCGAGCAGCTGCGCTACATCGTCATCGACGAGACGCACACCTACCGCGGCATCTTCGGCAGCCACGTCGCCAACGTGCTGCGCCGCCTGCTTCGGCTGTGCGATCACTACGGCTCGAAGCCGCAGATCATCTGCTGCTCGGCGACGATCGGGAATCCCAGGGAGCTCGCCGAGACGCTGACCGGCCGGCGCATGACGGTCGTCGACCGCAACGGCGCGCCGGCCGGCGAGAAGCACATCGTCATCCTCAATCCACCGGTCATCGACCAGCGTCAGGGCATCCGGCCTGGCCCGCTCGGCCTGTCGCACCGGACGGCGCTGGCGTTCCTGCGCGCGGGCCGCCAGACGATCGTCTTCGGCAAGGCGCGCGTCGCGGTTGAGCTGCTGCTGACCAGCCTGCGCGAGGCGTTCCGCGAGGGCCGCGGCCCGCTCAAGCGCATCCGTGGCTACCGCGGCGGCTACCTGCCCACGGAGCGGCGCGAGATAGAGGCGGGCCTGCGCACTGGCGAGGTCCTCGGCGTCGTGTCGACCAACGCGCTCGAGCTGGGCATCGATATCGGCAGGTTGGACGCGGCGATCCTGGCCGGCTATCCGGGCACGATCGCGGCGACCTGGCAGCAGATGGGCCGTTCCGGTCGCCGCCGCGAAGCGAGCGTGGCGATCCTCGTTGCGGGCGCGGGTGCGGTCGATCAATTCGTGGCCACGCACCCGGAGTATCTCTTCGATTCATCGCCCGAGGAGGCACGCCTCGACCCGACCAACCTCCACGTGCTGCTGGCCCACGTTCGCGCCGCGACCTTCGAGCTGCCGTTCAACACGGGCGACTCACTGACCGGCGTGCCGACGGACGACCTGCTCGCGTTCCTGGCCGAGGAAGGCCACGTGCGCCTGGCCAACGACGATCGCTGGTATTGGGCGAGCGAGAACTTCCCGGCGTCGGAGGTCTCGCTCAGAGTCGGTGCGCCGGAGAACGTCGTGATCATCGACACCACGGGCCATCCGCGGCCGATCGTCATCGGCGAGGTCGACCTGTTCGCCGCGCCGGTCCTCGTGCACGACCAGGCGATCTACATCCACGAGACGCGCCAGTACCACGTCGATCATCTCGACTGGGGCGAGCGCAAGGCGTACGTGACCCCGGTCGACGTCGACTACTACACGCAGGCGCTGCTGGCGGTCACGCTCAAGCCGCTCGAGACGTTCGCTGTCGCGCCGGTGCCTGTCGCGGAGCGTGCCCACGGCGAGGTGATGGTCTCGTCGATCGCCACGCTGTTCAAGAAGCTGCGCCTCGAGACGCACGAGAACCTGGGTTGGGGAAAGATCCACCTGCCCGAGATCGAGCTGCACACGACCTCGTACTGGGTCGCCCTGGGCGCCGAGTTCGACCCATGGCGCCGCGATGAGCTCGACATGGCGCTCAACGGCGCGGGCCGGGCGATGCAGACGGTCGCGAGCGTCCTGCTCATGTCCGACCCGCACGACATCGGCATGGTCGCGCAGGTCCGTTCGCCGCACGCCGAGCACCCGGTTGTCTACCTGTACGACTCGGTGCCGGGCGGCGTGGGCCTCGCCGAGCGACTCTTCGACCGCCACGCGGAGCTGGTCGCCGGCGCGCTTGGCCTGGTGGAGGCGTGCTCGTGCGAGGACGGCTGCCCCGCCTGTGTCGGTCCGCGCATTGATGCGAACAGTGGCTCGAAACGCCTGGCGCGGCGCCTGCTCTCGATGCTCGCCGGTGACGTGTCTGCTGCCGGTCAGCAGGCGGCGTGACAGGCTAGCTGTCAATCCCGGCGCGCAATCTCGCGCCGAACATGGAAACTGCAACGCTCGTCCGTCGGCTGGACCGGCTCAGATCCGCGCCTGCGCGTGCCCCGGGTCCTTCCGCGGCGCCTCGCGTGGATTACGCCGCCGCGCTGGCTGCCGAACTGGGCGGCACGGCCGAGCGCGGCGTTGCGCTCGTCGAGCAGAGGCTGCCCATGCCGGTGAACCGCGCAACGCTGACCTCCCTCCCCTATGGCGTTCCGGTGGACGCCCGGCTCGTCTGCTTCGACCTCGAGACGACCGGCCTGGCCACGGCCGCGGGAACGCTCGCGTTCCTCGTCGGGCTCGGCTGGTGGGAGGAAGATTCGTTCGTCGTTCGCCAGCTGCTGCTGGCCGACCACGCGGACGAGCACGCGCTGCTGGACATCCTCGCCGACCATCTCGCTCCCGATGGCTGGCTGGTCACTTACAACGGCCGCTCATTCGACTGGCCGCTCATCGTCGCCCGCTACCGGCTCCACGGCCGTCCTCCCCCGCCGGTTGCCGGCCATCTGGACCTGCTGCCGATCAGCCGCCAGCTCTGGAAACATCGCACCGACAGCGCCCGACTGGCGGCCATCGAAGCCGAGATCTGCGGCGTGCGGCGCACGAACGACCTGCCCGGGGCGTTCATCCCCGACCGATATTTCACATACCTCAGATCGCGCCGCGCCAGCCTGCTGCGCGACGTGGTCGACCACAACCGCCAGGACATCGTCTCGCTCGGCCAGCTCGTCGCTGTCCTCGCCAACCAGTCGCTCGATGATTTTGATCCAGGTGACCTGTTGGGCCTGGCACGCGCCTACGGACGCCGCGGGGATTCGCCCGCGGCGCTGACGGTCATCGAGCGCGCACTTCGTGCGGATGCCTGGATCGTGCGCCGGCCGGCGACCGTGGCGCTCCACCGCCAGCTGTCGGCCGAGCGTGCCCGGCTGCTGGCCCGAGTCGGACGCAGGCAGGAGTCGATCGCCGCGTGGATCGAGATCGCCACGCGTGGTGGCCCGGGTGCGGCCGTGGCGTGGCTGCACGTTGCCCGCCACCGCGAGCACGTCGAGCACGATGTCGCGGGCGCTTCGGCGGCGTGTCACGAGGCGGCCGCTGTCGCCGGCCGTGCCAGGGCGTGGGGCGATCCGATGCTTGCCGTCGAGCGCGACCTCGAGCGCCGCATGCCGCGCCTGAGCCGGAAGCTGTTCGCCGGGCGCTACCAGCGCCGCGTCAAGCCTGCCGCGTGAGCAACGCGTTGCACAGCTCGCGCAGACCGGGGACGTCGCCCAGGGTGGAGACCGTGACGTTGAGGCTCGCGGCCGCGGCCGCAATCGCGTCGAGGCGCCAATCGTCGGCCGTGCCGGCGAGACGCGGCGCGGCGAGGCGCGCGGCCAGGTACGCGGCGAGGAATACGTCTCCGGCGCCGGTCGTGTCGATCGCCGGCCGCGGTGGCAGTGGCGGGATGAAGCGGACGCGCCGCGCGCCGGCGGCGGGCCGGAAATGGAGAGCGCCCTTGTCACCGTGAGTAACGAAGAGCTCCTGGTCGTCGCGGATCAGCTCGCCGAGTTGCGGCCCGCCGCCGGCGACGTCCTCGGCAGAGACGAAGATCACATTCGCCCGGCGCAGAAGTGGCGTGGCCGTGAGCGGCTGCATCTCGACCGGCCCGCCCGGGACCAGCTCGCGCAGCAGCCCCTGCCACGCCAGCGCCACGAAACAGCCGCTCGGCAGTGCCGTCGCCCACTCGTCGCGCAGCTCGCCCGCGACCGGGCCCAGGAGCACGGCCGACGGGGACCGCCACGCGACCGGCAGCGCCGCAGCCGGAAGTGCATCGCTGGCAGCGTGGACATGCTGAACACGCGCATTGCCGTCCTGCCGGTTCTCGAAAACCGGGCCGCTGGCGAGCGGAACGACACGGACGTCCGCGCCAGCGGTGCGAAGGTGATCCAGCTCGTCGGCGGACGCGGCCAGCTCATCGGCGCCGACGAGCGCGCGCACCCGGAGGCCGAGACGAGCCGCGGTCAGAGATGCGTAGGAGACCGTCCCGCCGAGGCGCCAGCCGCGCGGATCGGAGGCATCTATGTCGCGGCTCGCCGCTCCGACCACGAGCAGCTCGGGTCGGCTGCGGCGGGTCGACGCGTCGGCCACGCCTATACTCGAATCACCCATTTGCAGCGGAGAAACCGTGTATTTCTACGAGCTGTCCGAAGCGGACGATGAGATTCTCGCCAATCTCCTTCTCGCGCACGATGCCGAGTATGACGAGGGCGAGTTCCTGGAGCTGGTGCTCGAGGCGAGAGCGGCCGTGCTGGCGACCTTCGAGGAGGACTCGCTGATCGAGGCCATCGCCGCCGAGCTCGAGCGTCGCCACGGCTTCGTCGAGGTCGAGGCGAACCTGCGCGCCTCGGTGCGTGTCTCGAGCGAGGAAGGCGACACGACCGCCACGCCCGTCGACGAGCGTGCCGCGTCGATCCCGACCGAGGAAGACAACTTCCGCACGATGCTCGTCGAGGTCGACAAGACGGACCGCCCCTACCGCGACTGACCGCCGCCAGACCTGCGCTGTCGGCCGGGATCAGCGGCTGACGTTGAAAAGAACCTCTATGACGTCGCCATCGACGACAACGTAGTCCTTGCCCTCCGAGCGCAGCTTTGCGTGCTTGCGTGCCTCGGCCATCGTGCCGAGCTCGATCAGGTCGCGCCAATCGACGACCTCGGCGCGAATGAAGCCGCGCGCAAGGTCGGTGTGGATGGCTGCCGCGGCATCGACTGACGTTGACCCGGCAGGAATCGTCCACGCCCGGGTCTCGTCCGGTCCGGCGGTGAAGAACGAGATCAGGCCGAGCAGGCGGTAGCTGTCGCGGATGACCTTCTCCAGGCTCGATTCGGTCAGGCCGAGATCGGCGCGGAAGACGGCCGCCTCTTCCTCATCGAGCTGGCCGATCTCCATCTCGATGCGCGCTGACAGTGCCTCGACGCCCGATTGGTGGTGCTGGTAGCGCGCGGCAAAGTCGGCGACGAGCTGATCGCGTCGGGCGACATCGTCCTCGCCGATGTTGAGCAGCACGAGGACGGGCTTCTCGGTCAGGAAACGAAAGCCGCGGATGCGTTTCTGCTCGTCGTCACTCAGCCCCACGTCGCGGATCGGCTTGCCCTCGCGCAGTGCCGGTGCGAGCTGCTCGAGCACGGCCAGCTCGCGGTCGTTCGCCTCGCGCTCGGCGGGCGTGCCGTGGTGGCCCTGGATCTTGAGGCGCTCGATGCGCTTCTCGATCACGCCGAGATCGGCCAGCACGAACTCCAGCTCGAGGTTCTCGACGTCACGCCACGGATCGACCGATCCATCGGGGTGAGCAACTGACGGATTCTCGAACGCGCGAACCACGTGAAGCAGCTCGTCCGCCGTGCGCAGCCGCGCGAGCTGATCGGCCGGAATCTCGGCCGCCTCGCGGCCGTCAAGCGACAGCGGCGGCGCGGGCAGGTCGACGTAGGTCACGTCGGCGGCGACCTCGCGCTTGGGCTTGAAAAGCTCGGTCAGCTTCGTCAGCCGCTCGTCGGGGACCTTGACCACGCCGACGTTCACGGTCATCCCGCCGAAGCCGCCGGTCTCGGCCTCGCCGTGCGTCAGCGTGTTGAAAACGGTTGTCTTGCCCGAGCGGGCAAGGCCGACGATCGCGATCTGCACCGCGTCAGTAGCCGGCGCGCGGATCGACGAGATTGTGCAGCGGCTCACCCTTCCGGAAACGCTCGAGGTTGTCGCAGAAGAGCGAGATGCTGCGATCGAGGACCCGGCCGCTCGACCACGATGTGTGCGGCGTGACGATCACATTGGGCGCGCTGTACAGCGCCGATTCGGTCGGCAGTGGCTCGTCGCGGAACGCGTCGAGGACGGCGCCGCCGAGATGGCCGTCGGTAACCGCGCGCATCAGCGCTCGGTCGTCGATCAGCGCTCCGCGCGCGACGTTGATCAGCCACGCGCCGGGCTTGGCGTGGGCGAGCAGCGGCCCATCGAACATGCCCTCCGTGCCCGAAGTCAGCGGCAGTGCCAGGACGATGAAATCGCTCTGGCTCATAAGCTCGGCGAGCTGCTCGGGCGGCAGGATCTCGATACGGCCGGCGAGCTCGTCTGGTGCGTCTGGCCGACGGCGCGTCGCGATCACGCGCGAGCCAAAAGTCAGGGCAAGCTCCGCGACGCGCCTGCCGATCGAGCCGAGACCAACGATGCCGACCGTGATGTCAGCCATCTCGCGGCCCTCGAGCGGCTGCCACGTCCGCTCGCGCTGGAGCTCGAGCAGCAGCGGCAGCCGGCGGCTGACGGCGAGGATCATCATCAGCACGTACTCGGCGATCGGATCGCTGAAAACGCCGCGCGCGTTGGTGATGGCAATGCCGCGTTCGAGCGCCGCCGGAGTCAGCACGCGCTCGACGCCGGCCGTCGCCGAGTGGACCCACATCAGGCGCGGACAGCGGCTCAGCAGGCGGTCGAAGATGCCCTGCGGCATTGGGCCGCGCAACAGCACCTCAACGTCCGAAAGGTCGCCATCGGCGAGACCCTCGAGGGACACCGTGACGATGCGCGAGCCTGGCGCCGCGGCGGCAATCCGCGCGAGGTGCTCAGTCTTGTAGCGCGCCGACAGGATGGGCGAAAGGCCGATCGCGGCGGGCACCCCGTCTGGGCCGCTGCCGGGGCCGCTCGTTCTCGTTGACACAATAGCCGTCATCGACG
This sequence comes from uncultured Anaerolineaceae bacterium, assembly GCA_964475245.1. Lineage (GTDB taxonomy): Bacteria > Chloroflexota > Limnocylindria > Limnocylindrales > CSP1-4 > JALYGJ01. Next base: position 6,913 of record CAYYVV010000050.1, read on the forward strand.
ACTCAATTGTCGGTCACCGGGCCGGGCATCACGCGGCTCACCCATGCGTTCGGATCGGCCAGCTCGGCTTCGCTGGGCAGCGCCCACGCGCCACTCCACAGCATCTCGATGGCAGCCTTGCCGCCGACCGCCGCCACGCCCGACACGAACCGCTCGCCGCGCCGGTATTGCTCGAGCTTCAGGTCGAGCCCCGTGACGCGGGCGACGATCCGGTCGAGCGCCCCGCGGCGCTGGCTGCGGCGCGCCTCGAAGCGATCGCGGATCTGCTGGACGTTGGGCAGCACCTGCGCGCCGACCTCGTCCATGACCCAGTCGCTGAAGCCCTCGAGCAGGCTCATCACGCGCTGCATCTCCTCGAACAGACGGCGCTGTTCCGGCGTCATGAGCGCCGACAGTGGGTTGTCGCGCGCCTCGCGCACCCGCTCGAGCAGGCCGCCGATGCCGCCCGCCTGGATCTCGCGCGCCTGGTCGAGCACGCCCGCCAGCTGCTGCTCGAGCCGCTCCCGGATGTACGGCCTGACCCAGTCGTTGGCCTCGAACTCGAACGCGTGGGTCGCCTCGTGGAGCACGATCCAGGTCCGGAAGTCGCTCGGCCGAATGCCCAGGTTGGCCGCCGTGAGCCTGATGTTGTCCTCGACGAAGAGCAGCTTGCCCGGGTTGGCCTCGGCCGAAAGGAGGGCAATGTCGTACTGGCCGAGCACGCGCGTGCCCAGGTAGCCGAGCAGGAAGCCGAGCTGCTGCGTGGTGACGAAACGGTTGGCGGCGCGGGCGAGGCCGGTGGCCACGCCCCGGTCACCTGTCGCCGACCGAACCTGGGGTTCCAGCCGGTCGATGAGCTGCTCGAACGTGACGATGTTCGCCTTTGCCCAGCCCTGGCGGTTGACGACTTCGTGGCGATCCACGACGCCGGGCAACGGCCGGCCCAGGAACTGCTCGAGTAGCGGGATCGCACTGGCCATGGCGCGCGCGTAGTCGGCCTCCGCCGAGCGCAGCTCTGAGATGGTCAGCGCGCCGGATGAGGCGGCGAGCCGGGCAACGGCGATCTCTTCGACGCGGGGCCAGTCGACGAGGCCCTGGTCGTTGGAGCGCTGCGCGCGATGGGCGATGTAGCGCGAGGCAAGCGCGAGGCCCGTGCCGAGGGCAATGCCCACTGCGATCGCGCGTTCGTTGCCGCCCAGCGCGCGCCTCCTCGGCGGGCGCGCGACGGTGCTCATGCCGCTCGTCCTGACACGATCCCCCGTCACTCGCCCACCGCTGCGGCCGACGCGCCGGCAACCTGCACAATGCCCGCGATAGCGACCCACTCGGCGCGAGCCATGAGCGAACCGAACAGCCGGCCCGCGACGGCCGTGAACGCCTCGACATCGCCCGTCGTGAGCTGAACGTGCTCGGGCACGGCGTCGAGTGGCGCGTTGAGCGAGTGGATCTCGAGCAGGCCGGCCAGCGCGCTCGCCGTGGCCGAGGCAGAGTCGATCACCGCGATGTCGGAGCCGATGATGCTGCGGATGACGGGGGCGAGCAGCGGATAGTGCGTGCAGCCCAGCAGGAGCGTGTCGATGCCGTGCTGTGAATCGAGGATCGGAGCGATCGAATCACGCACGACCTCTTCGACGAGCGGCCCGTCGAGCTGGCCCGCCTCGACGAGCGGCACGAGCCTCGGCGTCGCGTGCTCGACGACCTGCACGAATGGATCTTCTTCCTTGATCGCCTGGAAGTAGGCACGCGAGCGCACGGTGGCCTGCGTGGCGATCACGCCAACGCGTTGATTGCGAGTCGCGAGCGCGGCGGCGGTGGCGCCAGGCCGGACGACGCCGAGCAATGGCCGGTCGTAGCGGAGGCGAAGCTCGGGCAGGGCGATCGCGCTCGACGTGTTGCACGCCACGACGATGGCCTTGACGTCGCGCGCGGCGAGCTCGTCCAGGCACTCCATGCTGAAGCGGCGCACCTCTTCGTCGGAGCGCGGGCCGTACGGCGCACGAGCGTTATCGCCGAGATAGATCGTCGACTCGTTGGGCAGCCTGCGCATCACCTCGCGCAGCACGGTGAGACCGCCGACGCCGGAATCGAAAAAGCCGATCGGGCGCGGGTCGCTCACTGCGTCGTGGCGGAGGCAGCGCGCCGCGGTGTCGGATCCATCGCCTTCGTCAGCTCGGCACCGATGCGCGCGACATCGCGGCTGATCGGCGCCTCCGGCGCGAGGGCCACGAAGGGCATCGCCCGGTTGTTGGCGTCGAGAACGAGCACGCCGTCGCTCACGACGCCGAAGTCGGGCGCCCTTCCGAGTGCCTGGGCAATGGCGTCGCGCGGCAGGCCGCCGGTCGAATCGGATCTGTTCACGAGATAGCGGATCTGGTTCTGCGGGTAGTTGATCGCGGCCAGCGTATCGGCCATCGCCCGGGCGCGCTGCAGAGAGGTCCATTCGTAGGTCACGACCTGGACGAGGGAGTCGCTGTTGTCGAGATACGCAAGCAGCGTGTCGTCGACCGTCGTGGCCGTGTCGATGATGACCACGTTGTAGATCTTGCGCATGATCGAGAGCAGCCGCTCGATGTCGCGCGGCATGATCATTTCCGCCATCTCGATGCGCGGTGGCGCAAAGAGCACTTCGACACCGGATTGATCGCGGTGCATGACCTGTTCGAGATCGGCGCGCTGGATGTGCGTCGTCGGCAGCTGGACGATCGAAGGCACGTCCTCCGTGGCGCGCAGCAGACCGCGCAGGTCACCGAACTGGAGGCTGCCGTCGATGAGCGCGACGCGGTAGTGCTGAGCGGCGATGGCGGCCGCGACGTTGTAGGCCAGCGTCGTCGTCCCGACACCGCCCTTGGCGCCGAAGAACGCGTAGACGCGTGAGAGCGATTCGGGTGCGCTGGCACGGTGCGCGTCGTGCATGTCCTGCAGCAGACGCATGAAGTCGTAGCCCGAGAAGGGCATCGACAGAACCTCTGTCTCGCCCATCCCCTCACCGATCTTGAGCGGCTTCTGGGGCACCGTGAGGGCAATGATCGGCAGGTCGAGGCCCGCATCGCGCAGCTCCTGGGCGACGGCGAGTCCGTTGATGCGCCCCTGAAGAAGCGCGTCGACGATCAGGATGTCTGGCTGGTGCTCTCGGATCTGGTCGAGCACCTCGCGACCGTCGCGGACGACCTCGAGCAACTTGATCTTCGACTGCGTGTCGAGCAGGCTGCGGATGTAGCTCGCGACCTGGGGCATGTCCTCGACCAACAGCAGACGAATCTGCGCGTCTGTCTGTGAGCTGGCCACCCGCCGACTATATCAATCTGTGAATCTGCGGCAGACCATTACTACCCGGTTACTTTCGGCGGCGAAGTCACCCATTTCATAGTCGCCCGAAAGCTGATCCACCTGCAGGCCGGCCGACTCGGCGAGCGACACGAGCTCGTCTGCCGAGATGAAGCTGATCCGATCGATGCGCAGCGTCCTGCGCGTCGGCTCGCCGTCGTGCCAGGCGTCGAAGAAGCTCGTCACTTCCGCGCATCGCGCTGCCGTTTGATAGCGCGCCGACGTCGTCTTGGCAACGTGCTCACCGGTCGCCTCGTCATCGCGCACCCAGTCGAGCACGAGCCTGCCGTCGTACAGCACGAGGTCGTCGGGCGCCGGCAGCCAGACATCGAAGACGGCGCGGCCGCCGCGCGTGAGATGGCGCGCCGCGACCTTCATGAGCTCCGCCTGGGCGGCACGGCCGTCGAGCAGCAACAGGCCGTTGAGCGCCACGAACACGAGGCCGAAGCGTTGCTTGAGCCGGAGTGTCGTGGCGTCCGCCTCGACGAGCTCGAGGCTGCCCGTGGCCGCACGGCCGGCTTTGGCCGCGCTGCCGCCTTTGGTCGCCCGGCCGCCGGTGTGCGCGCGGCTGCCTTTGGGCGCGCGGTCACTCGTGCTCCGCCAGAGCGCCGCCGCGCGCCCGAGCATCGCTGCGTCGTTGTCGACCGCGACCACCTCGTGTCCCGCGAGCGCGAGCGGAACGACAATCCGGCCCGAGCCGGCCATCAGCTCGAGCGCCGTTCCGTCCGTCGCATCGGCAAGCGCGAGGTACATATCGACATCGCCCGGGTCGTCTCCGGCCAGGTCGAGGTCGTAATAGCGCGCTAGCGCGTCGTTGTCAGCCACCGGCTCCCGAAGCATGCACCTTCGCCCCGGCCTTGGGCAGGGCCACGTCCGTGGCCGCGAAACGAACCGGATGGCCGTCGCGCTTGCGCGCGGCGAGCGAGCTGATCGCCTCCAGCGCGCAGCGGTGCGCGGCGGCCGCCGTGACGTCGGCGTGATCGTATGGCGGCGACACCTCGACGATGTCCATCGCGGCCAAGGGCACTTTGGCCACAATGCGCCGGATTGCCCGCAGCAGCTCACGCGTCAGCAGGCCGCCCGGCTCCGGCGTGCCCGTTCCGGGCGCCATGCCCGGGTCGATCACGTCCACGTCGATGGACAGGTAGATCAGCTCCGGTCCGTCGAGTGCCTCGGCGATGGCGTCGTCGACGACGGCCTCCGCGCCGCGCTCTTCTATCTCGCGCATCAGGTGCCAGCGCATGCCCTGCTCGCGCATCCAGGCAAAGACATGGGGCGGTGGCCAGTAGCCGCGCAGGCCCACCTGGACGAAGTTGCGGCCCTGGACCGCGCCCGATTCGATCAGCCGGCGCATCGGCGTGCCGTGACCGGCGAGCAGTCCCCAGTCCGCGTTGGCGGTGTCGGCATGGGCGTCGAAGTGGACGATGCCGACGCTGCGCGGCCAACGTGCCTCGGCCACGGCCGTGGCCGAGGGCCAGGTGATCGAATGGTCACCCCCGAGGACGATCGGCACGGCGCCGGTGCGGGCAACCTCGAGAACCTTGCGATAGATCATCGCGTGGCCGCGCTCGAGCATCCCTGGGGCGACGTTCGCGTCACCGGCATCGACGACGTCGAGCACCTCGAACGGCTGCACGCCGACCTGGAGCGAGTGGCCGCCCTGCGTGTAGCTCGACTGGCGGATGGCACGCGGGCCGAAGCGCGCGCCCGGCCGGTAGCTGACTGCCTCGTCGATGGGCGCGCCGACGATGGCCACGTCCGGTTCGCGCCGGGCGAGCTCGTCAGCGTCCTCGATCAGCGGCCGTTGGCAGAAGGTGTTCTGGACACCCGTGTACGCCGGCGTCTCCGGTGGAACGAAGACTTCGTACGTCCGATCCCAGCCGTTGAGCTGGGCGAAGTCAATCGGAGCGTGGTCGTGGGTCAACGCACGTCCCCTCTGGCGCGAGTCGCCGCCGGTTCCGGGCTACGGTCCAGCAGGGCGCCGCGCCAATCGTAGCGCCCCTAACGCCGCGCAGAGAACGTGATCTCAATGAGAACCGGCATGGCGATGACGAACAGCGCTATCTGCAAGCTGAGCGCGTCCTGGGCGCGCAGGATGACCAGCAGAACGATGACAAGACCGACGAGCGCGGCTCGCCGGGCCGCGCCCAGCCAGTCGCCGCGGTAGGCGATGTGCCCGTTGTGCACGAAGCCGAAGATCCACAGCACCGGGGTGACCGTTAACGCTGCGGCAGCACCGAGCAGGAGGCCGCCCGCGACCACGATCGACGTGTCGTTGCGCGGGTCCAGCGTGGTCAGCACGTAGCCGACCGCGGCCCACGCCACCGCTGCAAGCACGAAGAGCGTGGTGTTGGCGAGACGGTCCGATCGGTTCAGGCACGTGAGATTAGGCGGCGCTCGCCGAACAGATCGTGCGGAATGGGCAATAGCCGCACGCGATGGCGCTGGGTTTGGGTGCGAATTTCGCGGCCCGTATGTCATCTGCCGCCGCGACGAGCTTCGTGCGGGCCTTGTCGAGCCGGTCTGGATCAGGCACGGCGCTGCCGATGACGCCGCTCTCAACGAAGTGCAGCTGGACCTGGCTGGGCAACTGCCCGGTCTCCGCCTCGTGGGCCAGCGCGTAGACCTGGAGCTGAAGGGAATCGCGCGCCCTGACGTCAGCGCGCTTCTGTTCGCGCACGTCAGACGACTTGTAATCAGTGATGACCGCGCCCTCATCCGTGGCGTCGATTCGGTCGATCCGGCCACGGATGATGTCCTGGCCGAGGCGGAACGAGAACGGCTTCTCCACGGCCGCCGGGACGTGACCGCCGCGTGCCAGCTCCTGTGTCCGGAATCGACGCAGAGCCATCGCTCCCGCCGCGAATCGAGCGTCTTCGTGTTCCCGGGAGAGGTAGCCATCCGGTTGCCAGCACCGGCGCAACTCCGCGATGAGCTCTGTGTCGGTCATCGTCTGCCCGCGCGCCTGCGCGCCGTGGAAGGCCGCGATGGCGCCGTGAATCGCGTTTCCGTAGCTCAGTGCATGATGCGCGGGCGTCGGGATGCCGATGTCGTAGCGCAGCCGGTAGCGCTCCGGGCAGGTCAGGTACTCGTCGAGCTGCGAGAAGCTGAGGGTCAACGGTCCGTCGCGCACCTGTTTCGCTGGCTGAGCGTCCGCCGCGGGCAGCAAGACGTTGGCCAGATCCGCCGCGGCGGCCTCGCGCCCGGCCGGCGGCAGCGCGGCCGCGGGCGGCGCGTCGAGTGCCTGGGCGATGAAGATCGACGGCCGGCGCCGCCCGCGTCCGCCACGGCCGTTCTCGTGCGACGTCAGCGCCAGCTCGTCGCGGGCGCGGGTCACGGCAACGAAGAACAGCCTGCGCTCCTCTGCCAGTGCCCGGTCCTCGTCCGCGTCAGCGTCGCCGATCAGCTCGTCGGGCAGGCTCAGGGTCGCGGGTCGCGCCTTGACCGGGAAGCGGCCCTCGACCAGTCCCGACACGTAGACGCTCTTGAACTCGAGGCCCTTGGCGCGGTGGACAGTGAGCACGCGAACGGCGTCAGCGTCGTCGGCGTCGCCCTCGTCGCGGCTGTCTGGTTCCGACAGCTCCAGCGCTGTAACCAGAAAGGCGACGCGGTCCGCCGGTAGCAGCGACGCCCTGCCCCGGACGAGTTCGCAGAAGCGAGCGACCGAGCGCGCCTCGTCAGCGGTACGAGGATCGTCGCTACGCGCCATGCGCGCCAGTCGGCCGCTGCGGCGCAGGTAGTCGTACAGCACCTCCCCGGACGTGCTCTGGCTCGCCGCTGCCAGCGCGTGGCGGACGTGACTGACGAGCAGCGCCACCCGGCTGCGCGACGCGTCGTCGAGGCGCTCGTCACCATTGTCCGAGGCATCCGAGAGCGCCTCGAACAGTGAACGATTGCGTCGACGGGCGCCGTTGAGCAGCGTCGACAGCTGCGCGCCGCCGAGCCGGTACGGCTCGGCGGCGGCGAGGACGTACAGCTCGAGGCTGTCGTCGACGTTGGCCACCACGCGCAGGAACGCGACCAGGGAGCGCACGGCTGGCACGTCCGTGAGCCGGACACGGCTGCCGCTGTCGACCGGGATTCCACGCACGGCAAGACTGCGCACGAAATCGTCGGTCTCGAAGTTCGAGCGCACCAGGACGGCAAAGTCGCGTGGCCGGGCGCCCGATGCGAGTCGCTCCTCGATCTCCTGTGCGACGCCATCTGCCTCTGCGTCCGGGGTGGCAAACGAGATGTGCCTGACCGGCCGGCCGCGACCGCGACGATGAGCGATCTGCCCGCGCGCCTCGCCGCCGTCAGGAGCGGCGCTGACGAGTCGGGCGGCCGCCTCGAGCACAGCAGACGTGGACCGGTAGTTGCGCTGGAGCGTGATCTGGCGGGCATTGCCAAACGCCCGTCCGAAGCGCTGGACATTGCCGGCCCGCGCGCCACGAAAGCCATAGATGCCCTGATCGGGATCGCCGACAGCGACGACATTGGCGTCTTCACCGCACAGCGCGAGGACGAGTTCGAGCTGCGCTCGATTGGTGTCCTGGAGCTCGTCGATGACCAGGTACCTGTAGCGGGCACGCATCTCGCGGCGCACTGCCGGACGCTCGCGCAGCAGGCGCAGCGCCAGGCTGACCTGGTCGGGGTGGTCGATCGCGCCCTGTGCTGCCAGCAGGCCGCAGTACGCGTCATAGGCGCGCGCAAGCTCATCGCGGGCGGCCGCGACGTCGATCAGCGTGGCGTGCTCACTCGCCTGGGGAGTCGACCCGAGCTCGTGCGCGCTCGCCGCGAGCTGGGCCGGCGTCAGGTCCTCGTCCTTGGCCCGAGCGAACAGGTCGACCAGGGCGCCCAGGAACCGCGTGGGATCACCGAGCGGCCGGTAGCGATCGAGCCCCAGCTCGAACAGGTGCGCACGGAGCAGCACGATCAGTTCAGCCCGCGACAGCAGCCGGACGTCCGACGGCAGGCCCAGCTCGAACGAGTGCTCGCGGAGCAGCCGATCGCCGAACGCGTGGAACGTATGAATCGCCGCATCCGCCTGGCCGTACGGGACGAGCACATCCACCCGGGCCTGCATCTCGCGTGCCGCGTTATCCGTGAAAGTCAGGGCGAGGATCTCGCGCGGTCGTGCGCGGCGGGTGGCGATGAGCCACGCGACCCTGCGCGTGACGACCTCCGTCTTGCCCGTGCCCGGTCCGGCGATGACCAGCGCGGGGCCGGTTCCGTGCGTTACCGCGCGGCGCTGCTGCCGGTTGAGTCCCCTGAGCAGCCCGGGAGCACCAATAGGAGGGAGCACCAGAAGCTCCGCACTCGCGGGCAGCGGTGACGTTTCAAGAGGCTGTGCAACGACCATGCCCAGAAGCTACGGGCAGCTTGTGCCAGCTTGTCTGACACAGCTTTCAATCTGCGCACCCAAACGCGCGCGGTCTATTAGTGGCCGGCAGACACCGGCGAGCGGCTGGGCACCTTCGGCACCGGCTTAACCGAGGAGCATGATTATCCGCTCGTCGCCGAGCTCCCGGGGTGAAATGTCTTCGTCCTTCGTGCACTGGAACAGATCGACCAGGGCGCTACCTCCTGGAGCTGCTCGCCAAGCAGCACGACAACTCCTAACACGAGAGCAGGCGGACGTCACCTGGCAGCCCGAGCTCGCGCGAGAACTCGCGCAGCAGCCAATCTCCAAACGCGTGCAGGGTATGAA
>CAYYVV010000051.1:0-1967 GCA_964475245.1 uncultured Anaerolineaceae bacterium
ACATCGACCCGTGGACTCGTCGAGGCCGAACGCTTGCTTCCTTTGACTCTTATCTCGATGGTGTGCGAGCCGTAATTCAGGCGCGGAGTGGCGAAGACGATCTGCTTCTTGGTCGTTGACGCCGAGTAGGTATCGAAGGTCGTCGCAAGACTCCCGTCGATCCAGATCTCGCAGATGCCGCGCGCCGATGAGACCGTCGTGACGAACGAGGCCGCGGCGCCGGTAAAGGTCAGCTTGGCGCGAGCCGTGCTCGTCGTGGCGTACTTGACGTAGCCGCCCGACGCTGCGGCCAGCGAGGCTCGCTTCCAGGTGCCGCTGTACGTGATCGATTTCGCGTTCTCTTGCACCACGCGCAGCTTGGCCGCGCTGGTCGTTGCCCAGGCGCTCGTGTTCCCGCTGGTGTCGGTCGCCCGCACGCGGAACCGGTAGGTCGCACCGACGGTGAGCGTGGTGTCGGCGCTCGTCGCGGTAGGTGACGAGAGGGTGAGCGCGGTCCACGCACCGGTGCCCTTCTTCATCTGCAGCTCGTCGAGGACCACCCCGGATGGGTCGGTCGCCGTCCAGGTCACGTGGACCCTGGCCGTCGAACCGAGCGACTGGGGCGCGATGATCACGCCTGTGGGTGAACTCACGACCGGCGGCGTTGTGTCGCTACCGCCGAAGTTCCAGTTGAGGGTGATCGCGCCCTCTCTCGAGCCGTAGCCGTCGACCGAGTAGTAGTACGTCTGGCCGGCCGCAGCATCGAAGGTGACCCGGCTCTTGTGGCCGCAGATCGCGAGTGGATCGTCGTCGTTCGCAGCGACGGTGGTCAACGCGTTGACGGCACTGCCCGTATAGACGCCGAGCGTCGTGTCGAAGCCGCTGCCGCACGTGTCGAGAACCATCGTCCCTGCCGACGGCGCCTGCCATGCGAACCACACCGAATTGGTCGGGACCGATTCGGGCGTGTTCGCCGGCTCGCCCGGTTCCGACGTCGCGTTGACGTTCGAGCCCGTGGCGGTGCCGGCCGAGCCCAATACCGTCGTGGCTCCGGCGAAGTTGTCGTTGACCGGCGCGGTCGCGACCAGTTGGTAGTTGAGCGTGATCGCGCCCGAGTCGGTGTCGTAACCATCGACCGATATCTGGTAGGTCGTGCCGCTCGTGGCTGGGAAGGTGACGCGGCTGGTATACCCGGCGCAGCCAGCGGTGTCGTCGTCGTTGCTCACAATCGGGGTGAGTGCGTTGACCGCCGAGCCGCTATAGACCCCGAGCGTCGTGTCGAAATCGCTGCCGCATGTATCGACCACGGCGTTGCCGGTGGCCGGCGCGGTCCAGGCGTACCAAACGGACTGGATTGGGGATGACTCCGGCGTGTTCTCCGGTTCGCCGATTTCGCTCGTGGCATCGACATTCGAGCCGGACACCGTGCCGGCCGAGTCGGTCACGATCTGAGCGGCCGAGAGATTGTCATTGGCGGGGCCGGAGGAGCTCGTCGCGCTGAAGCCACCGAGCCCGTTCGGTGTTCCGATCCCGGTCGGCAGGTCGTAACCGCTGCCGGCGTCGCACTGAAGGTAGTCGTAGCAGTAGCCATTCGAGCCCGATGTGACGTCGTGGAGGCTGCCCGGCGACTGATAGACGCTTTGCGCCGGGTACGCGTACGACGAGGCACTGGCCGCGAGCCCGTAAACACCGGCGATGAGCGGTGCAGAAAGGCTGGTGCCGCCCATCACGACCCATCCTCCGTACCCATAGGAGTCGTAGACCGAAGCCCCGGTTCCTGGGTCCGCGTCGGCAGAGACATCGTTCATGCCACGACCACCGCCGCACGCGATGCTCGACCAGTTGGCGTTCGAGGTCTGCCAGGAGGGTGCCGGGTTCAGGCTCGAGCAACCCGAGCCAGTCCCACCGTAGTCATTCCACCAGACATTCTCCGAGCCGTAGCCGCCGCTGCCGTTGAGGTAGAGCGAGGTGCCGCCCACGGAAACGAC
>CAYYVV010000051.1:2067-15747 GCA_964475245.1 uncultured Anaerolineaceae bacterium
GTCGGGAGGTTGTAGGCCGCGTGGAACTGAGCCGGCCCGTACCCGGCCGGAGTATCCGCGCTGACCAGCGGCTGCCCATTCTGGTTCGTGCGTATCTCGGACAGGCATTCAAAACGCGTGGGAGAGGTGGAGACGGGGCATACGCGGCTCGCACCAGCGCCCGCCTGGCCGGCGGCCGAACCGACTCCAAGCACAATGGCGGACACGGCGAGGCAGCTCGCGACTAGAACCGTCAGCAACGATCGTGGAAACATCCGGGCCTGTTCTCCCTCAGGGCGACCAACGGACGCCGTGGGACGTCAACCGCAGTCGGTTTGGAAAGCGTCGGGTCTGCGGGTCGGTAACGTACCCTGCCGGGTGGCCCCATTTGGCACACGGGCGGCTCGGCGGGCGAGAACTCGTCGACTTTGTGCACCGGCCCTTGGTCCGGACCCGACGACCATCGGTGTGGTGAGCCGCCAGAGATTCGAACTCTGAACCCGCAGATTAAGAGTCTGCTGCTCTACCGTTGAGCTAGCGGCCCACGAGAGTTCATCTTACCCGAGCGGTTAGCATCGGCCGATGGACGAGCAGACACCCGACCAACAGCCTGACGACGAGCGCGACCCCGACAACCAGCCTCAGGGCATCGATCAGCCGCAGGAAGAGCCGCAGGACGACCCGATCGACGACGCCTCGGCCGACTCCTTCCCCGCCAGCGACCCGCCGAGCTTCACCCAAACCACCGACTGAACGCTACTCGCCGTGCTGGGCGATCTCCTCCAGGTACGCGGCGATCTCCGGCAGAGCCAGGAGGCGGTCCTGGAAGTAGCGGTTGACGGCCTCCATGGCCTCAGCACGCAGGGCTTCGACCTCGCTGGCGCGATCTGAGCGCTTGCGGCCGGAGATCTCGTCGCGCAGCACGAGCAGCTTGCTGACCATCTCCGCTTCGTCGGGTCCCGTCAGCGCCTTGATCGCCGACATGATCAGCTGGTCGACCTGGGCAACCATCACCTCGGAGTCGAACGGCGTCCCCTCGGTCGCGGCGTCGTTGATCGTCCGGATCAGCGCGGCGAGCTGGTACAGCGCGGTGGTCGGCTCGTCGAACAGCTCGCGGATGTAGGCCGCTTCCGCATATCGGCCGGTGAGCCGGAAGATGTTGTACAGGCGGCGCGCGACCTTGCCCCAGTTCTGGTCCTTGACGCTGTACTTCCAGACCTCGTGCTGGAGCTGGTGGACGTACTCGTCGACCACGTCGGTCGACATCTCGCGCACGATGCGGTCGAAGAGCGGCTTGGCGGCCGTGTCGAGGTAGACCTCCTGGAAGTACGGATCGAGGAAGCCGTCAAGTGGCACGATCCGGCCTTCGGGGTCCTCCCAGGTTGGATCGAGCACGTTGCTCGCGTTGGCCAATTGGCCGCGTGACGGGTCGGCCACGACCCAGTCGACCTTGCACCAGCCGGGATTCTGCGCCGCGTCCGCCCACATCACGGTGCGCACCGATCCGTCGGCCGTGTTGACGATCATCTCCGTCGCCACGACCTCACCGGGCGTCCACGAGATCGGCGTGCCGGCCTTGATCGGCCGACCGGCTTTGACCACGTCAACGTCCCACGTGCCCAGCTTCACCTCCCACAGTCGGTGGGTGGGACCTGAAAGCGTCGAGATCGCCTTGTCGCGAATGATCTCGCCCAGGATGCGGCACGCCTCCTCGCGCGTCGGCGCGGTGATGTGGATGCGCTCGAAGAAGTCGGCGTCGGCCGGATAGGCGTTGATCCGGCTCTGCGCGGCCGAGCCCGACAGCGCGAGCGCCGTGCGCACGTTGTCACGGTCCTCGAAGCCGACGATCCTGGCGATCTGCCGGAAACGCGCGAGATCAGCGGGATCGAGGTCGAGCATCGAGGCGCGGTGGCCGAACACGCCCGAGTCGACGTCGACGACGATGTCCGTGCCGCGCTGCTCCTGGGCCATCGCGTCGATCCAGCGCTCGGCCTCGCCCGCGTCGAGCTCGACGCCAAGGCGAGCGGCAGACTCGATCACACGAGCAACCGCGTCGGCCATCCTGGGATCGGTCATGTGCCCCTCCGTTCTGAACGAGGCCAGATTGTGGCACTTCAAATCGCTGTTGACGCCGCCGGTGGCGGAGCCTAACGTCGCGCTCCCACCGTATGTTTCGAGGAGTGCTGCTGTGCGTCGGTCCCGAGTCTCGATTGGCCTGATCCTGGCCCTGTCCGCGGTTGCCTTCGTCGCCGGTCCAGTGGCCGCGGCGTCGACGACGCCACTCGGCAAGAATCTCGTGAAGAACCCGAGTGCCGAGCTCGGAGCGGCGTCGAAATACGGCGACGGCGTGACCGTCCCGGACTGGGAGACGATCAGCGACAGCAATTTCACGGTGGTCAAGTACGGGACTCTCGGCGGCCCAACGAAGGCTCAGGGTGCGGCCAACGGCGGCAAGAAGTACTTCTGGACTGGCCACTACGACTCCGTCTACAACGCGTGCGACGACGCCATCCAGAACATCAAGATCAACGGTCTCAACTCACAGATCGACGCGCATAACCTCAATGTGACGCTATCGGCGTGGGTCGGGGCTTACTACTCGACGGACCTCGCGCGGGTGACGCTCACCTTTGGCGACGACAGCAACAACTTCATCAGCAGCATCCGTGTCGGCGCTCACGGCCCGACCTCAAACTTCGCTCACCCGAGCGTCACGGTCAAGGTTCCCAAGCACACGCGCCAGGTCACGGTTCACCTGTACGACGCCGGCACTTCCGATTCGTGCCTGGCCTTCTTCGACAAGATCTCGGTCGAGCTCAGCCAGGCCTGATCGAGCTGCCCCGTCCATCAGCGCCGGAGTCGGTCTGTCCACTCGTCTGACGCGGGGATCCTGACTGCGGGGACCGTTACGGCAGGCACGCTGACCGCGAAACGCTCGAGTGCCAGCAGGATCAATCCGGCGCTGATGCCCGCACACAGACCGAGAAGGAACTCGATGGTCCTGTCCGGGTAAGTGACCGCGCTATTCGAGAGGGTCGCGACTCCCGCTACAACGCCCACCCAAAGTGCGACGGAGGCCTTGCGCCGCGGCGAACGAAGCGTGGCGCGACGACGTCGGGCCGTTGTCATGCGCGCCCAGGTGACCACGAACGCAGTGCCGAACGTGATGAGCATCGCGATTAGCGTGGCGTCAACGGCAGTCCTGGCGTCGTAAGACGCAATGAAGAGGATGAACCAGAAGATGGCCGGGCACAGCGCGACCTGCAGGGCCGTGACGAGGTCGTTGCGCAGCGGAGCACGGCGCGGGTCCGTCTCGGCCCACGGGATCTCTTTCTCATCCGCGCCGAGGTCGAGACTCGGAGGCTGAACCTGGCTGCGCGCTTGGGTCATTGGTTGTCGATCTGGGCGCGCTGGAGCTTGCCGGAGTAGTCGACGTAGATCGACTTCCACTCGGTGAAGGTGTCGAGCGCCGCGTGGCCCGCCTCGCGGTGGCCGTTGCCGGTCTGCTTCATGCCGCCGAAGGGCAGGTGCGTCTCGGCGCCGATCGTGCCGGCATTGACGTAGACGATGCCCGTGGTGAAGTCGCGCATCGCGCGGAAAGCAGTATTCGTGTCGCGCGTGTAGATGCTCGAGCTCAGGCCGTAGCGCGTCGCATTGACCGCCATCGCGACCTCGTCGTAGCCGTTGACGCGGATCACGGACAGGACCGGGCCGAAGATCTCTTCCTGCGCGACGCGATCCATCGGCCGGACGCCGTCGAGGATCGTGGGCGAGAAGAAGTGGCCGTGTTGCAGGCCGTCGTCTGTTGGTCGGGAGCCACCAGCGATCAGTCGGGCCCCGGCGTCGGTCCCGACCTCCACGTAGCCGCCCACCTTCGCCACTGCGCCCGCGTTGATCAGCGGCCCGACGTCCGTCGTCGGCTCGAGGCCACTCCCCAGGCGCATGCCGCGCGCGCGATCGGCGAGGCGACCGACCAGGTCGTCGGCGACCGACTCGTCCACGACCAGCCTGCTGCACGCGGTGCAGCGCTGGCCGGTCGTCCCGAACGCGGACCACAGGATGCCTTCGACGGCGAGGTCGAGATCGGCGTCGGCCATGACCGCGATCGCGTTCTTGCCACCCAGCTCCAACGAGACGCGCGTCAATCTCCTCGCGGCGCGGACCGCGATCGCGCGGCCCGTGTCGCCGTTGCCGGTGAAGCTGATGACGTTGATGTCGGGGTTCTCGACGAGCGGCATGCCCACGTCGTCGCCGGAACCCGTGACCATGTTCACAACGCCCGCAGGAAAGCCGGCATCGTGCATGACCTGGACGAGCAGCGCGGCGCAATGGGGCGTGTCGCTGGCCGGCTTGAAGATGACGGCATTGCCGCAGATCAGGGCCGCGGTCATCTTCCAGCACGGGATTGCGATCGGGAAATTCCAGGGCGTGATGATCGCGGCGATGCCGACTGGCTGGCGGATGCTCATCGCCCACTTGTTGGGCAGCTCGGACGGCGTCGTGTCGCCGAACATGCGCCGCCCCTCGCCGGCCATCAGGTAGGCAATGTCGATGCCCTCCTGGACATCGCCGCGCGCCTCGGCGAGAACCTTGCCCATCTCGCGCGTCATCTCGCGTGCCAGTCGTTCCTTGTTCTGGGCGAGGCGCGCGGCGAACTCGTACATGATCTCGCCGCGCTTCGGAGCGGGCATTCCGCGCCAGGCCGGCAGCGCTTCCTCAGCGGCGCTCATGGCGGCAGCAACGTCGGCCGCGTCGCTCGCGGCGAAGTGCCCGATCACGTCGCGCGTGTCGGCCGGATTGCGCGATTCGAATGCTCGCCCGCTCTCTGAGGCGCGCCACTCTCCGCCGATGAAGTTGCCGAACGTGGGTGTCTCGACAGCTGTTGTCATCGGGTCGATTCTCTCATCGCCTGCCCGTAGGCGGCTCGCCCCCGGTCCGGCTCGTCGTCGGACCCGCCTCGCCGTCCATCGCACTGCTGATGCCGATTCCGACTCACGAGTCGCCCAGGAGTGAATGGCGAACCGGAATGCGCATACGACGTGCGGGACAGCAACGCCTGGCAACGTCGCCCACGGCCGCCGACCGGGCCGGCCCTCTCAATGGACGCGCGACTCCAGCCCGACCCAGAACGGCTCGCGCAGCTCTGCCTTGAGTACCTTCCCGGTGCCGCCCTTGGGCAGCGCGTCCCTGAAGTGGATCTCGCGCGGGACCTTGTTCGAGGCGAGGTGTTCGCGGCAGTGCGCTCGCAGCTCGGCCGCCGTGGCGGTCATGTCGGGCTTGAGCACGACGACCGCAACGGGTACCTCGCCGCGCTTGTCATTGGGCGCCGCGACGACCGCGCACTCGAGGACGCTCGAATGCGAACCCAGCGCCACCTCGATCTCGACCGACGAGATGTTCTCGCCCGAGCTGATGATGATGTCCTTCGACCGATCCTTGATCAGGACGTAGCCCGCCTCGTCGATGGTCGCCATGTCACCGGTGTACAGCCAGCCGTCGCGAATCGTGGCCTCGGTCGCCTCCGGGTCCAGGTAGTAGCCGTCCATCACCGTGTTCCCGCGCACGACGATCTCGCCGATCTGCTCGCCGTCGGGTCGGACGTCGCTTCCCTCGGCGTCGACCACGCGGACCCGGACACCGGGAATCGCCCAGCCCGTCATAGCCTGGCGTTCCTGTCGACGCGCTTCGGGCTCGCCGTCGGTGAGCACTCGTCTCGGCTGGGCGAGGGTGACGATCGGAGATGTCTCGGTCAGCCCGTAGCCCACGATGGCCTGCGTCGCGAACTCGGATTCGAGCGCGCGCACGAGGTCTGGCGAGGCCGGCGAGCCGCCGATGATCAGCTGTCGCAGGCTGGACAGGTCGTAACGCGAGCGCTCCCGACTGTGGAGCAGGGCGTTGAAGATCGTCGGCACGGCGAGCAGCCGAGTGACCCGATGGCGCTCGACGAGTGCCATCAACGCGCCCGGATCGAACTTGCGCAGGATCACGTGGCGGCCGCCGATCATCGTCAGAAAATGCGGCGTTCCCCAGCCGTTGACGTGGAACAGCGGGACGACGTGCAGGACGACGTCATCCTCGGTGAACGCGAGGCCAATCTGGGCAGCGAGGCTGTGCAGGTACAGCTCGCGGTGGGTCATTCCCACGCCCTTCGGCAGCCCGGTCGTGCCGCTCGTGTAGAACAGCTCGGCCATGGCGTTTTCGTCGATGTCGGGGTGGCGCGGGTCAGTTGTGCCCGAGGCCAGGAGCGCCTCGTACTCGTGGTCGGCAATGCCACCAGGCTCGCCGTCGAGGACAACGAAGACCGGCTTCGGCGAGAGGCGCGCAGCGATCCCCGCGACGAGCGGCTCGAAATCACGGTGGAAGAAGACGACCTTCGACTCCGCGTGACCCAGGATGTACTCGATCTCGTGCGGCGCGAGACGGATGTTGATCGGGTTGAGGACGGCGCCAGCCTCGATCACCCCGTAGTACGCCTCGAGGAGGTGGTGCGTGTTGAAGGTGATGAACGACACTCGATCGCCGCTCGCCACCCCGAGCTCGGCGAGCGCATTCGCCAGGCGGTGGGTCCGGTTCGCGAACTCGCGGTAGGTGAACTGGTTCTCGCCGTCGACGACGCCGATCTTGTCGCCAAAGAACAACGCCGCGCGGTCACGGAACTCGAGGACGGACAGCGGCACGAACACCTTGGACCTCCTTGGACACCTGGGGCCGCGCGTCAGTCTTTGCGCGGCCCTCCCTGACAAGTGGCATCGCCGCCCGTTCCCGGCCCGTTGCAGAGCTTCAGCGAGATCGCGTCAAAGTAGTCGTCACAGTACGTGCCGCCGTGGTCCGACTCATTCATCAGTTTGATTTCCACGGACCTCGTGCCCTCAGGCAAGGTCAGAGAGTATCCCCAGTGCTGAAAGACATCGTTGGTGTGAACTGCCGTCAGCAAGTCAGGCACGGTTGTCGTCATGGACTTGGGGCCGCCTCGGAATATGAGCTCGATCTCGGCCACCTCAGGTTGAGTGCGTCCATACGTGGCCATGTGGGCGATTACAGTGACGCTGATCTGTCCCGCATCAATAGCGTCGTTATGGCCCACGATTGAGATCCTTTGAGAGGCCGTACCGCAGGTCCCGTCGCTGGCTTGCACGCCGCTCGCAAAGAACTGATGCTTGCCGTTGATCCGGCGACCCTGACGAAGCGACGGAAAACCCCCGGCGGTCCCATATTTCACGACGGTGAAGTTGCCGGTCGTGTCCCAGTTCGGGATTGTGACCGCGGTGTTGCCACTCGGACTCGCGTTTCCCGCTTCTGCCCCCGGGTTCTTGACAAGATTGACTTTGAAAGGAGTCGGCGCAGCGGCCGCGGCCCCTGCCGGCATCGTCGTCATTGCAGCGAGCACTATCGCGGCGACTCCTGCTGCTCGACGAAGCCGAGGAAGGTGGGCATGTGCCAGTCGGGCGTTTTGTCTCACGTTTCTCCCCGGTTGAGGTTGGGAACTCCGCGACGCCGGTGCGGGACCGTCAGGGTATCAAGCGTGGGTCCACAGGAGCGAGCCAATTACTTCGAGAGCTATCCGGTCGCGGCAGGCGCTCCATCGAGCCGATGTTCCCAGCGACGCAGGTAGTAGAGAGGCAGCAGGGCGACCCCCATCATGACCAGCGTCGCGATCAGCAACCCGTCAATCGCGGCATGCTCGGCCGCGAATCCTCCGATGAGCGAGCCGAGGATCTGGCCGATGCCCAGGAAGACGCTGTACAGGCCCATCACGGCACCGCGATCGTCGGGATACGCCTCCGACATGTCGGCCAGCAGCCCGAGCGCGGCGGGCGTGGCGCCGGCCAGGACGAAGAGGCCGACGCCGGCGACGATCGCGAATGGCGAGCGCAGGATCGGATCAAGTCCGCCGCTGTGATTGAAGGCGATCGCGCCAACGACCAGGAGCGCGCCGCCCATGATGCCGTAGAACAGGATGGTCGTGCGCCGTGTCGTGTTGAAGCGGTTGCCCCAGAAGAGCAGGCCAGCTACGAATACCGCGCCGGCGGCGAGCAGTCCAACTGTGATCTCGAGGCCGCTCATGCCGCCGGCCAGGAGCTGGTCAACGAAGCGCGGATCCTTGATCCGAATCAGGTTGAACAGGCCTTGCCCTGAGTAGACACCGATCGCCGCGTTGACCGCGATCCACGTCGGCGCCAGGAGCCAGATGTGCGATCGGCGCAGCAGGCGGATGTAACGCGAGATGCCGTATTGCGGTGCGTGGTGGGGTCCGGTCGGGGCGTTGGGCGCCTTGACGCCGTAGCGGTAGATGAGGAACGAGACGCCGTAGATGCCCGCGTTCAGGAAGAACGCAAGCGTCCCCAGGCCGTGCCAAATACCCGGGATGCCGTCGAAGAGGATGCCGGCGGCGAGAGTGCCGGCGCCGATCCCGCCCAGGGTGGACAGCTCGAAGCGCGCCGACGTGCGGCCGCGCAGCCCCTCGTCGTTGGTCGTGGCCATGGCCAGGAAGCCCAGGATGCTCGGGATGCTCGCCGCCGCGGCCGCGCCTTCGAGCACGCGCGTGCCACCGAGCAGCCCCAGGTTGGTGGTCAGGCCGGTAAGAGTCACGGCGATGGCGCCGAAGATCGGACCCATCTGCATCACACGGTGGGCACCGAGTCGGTCGGACAGCAACCCGAAGGCAGGGCTGGCGATCAGCTCCGTCGCGTAGAACGCGGCGTATAGGACACCGACCATCTCCGCGGTGACAAATTCGCCGCCGTGGTGGTCGAGGTTGGCCAGGTAGAACGCGAGCAGGCCACCGGTCAGGCCCGTGCTGAAGCGCAACGTGAACGTGCCGAACAGGACGTTGCGGATCGATGACGCCATCGATCCCGCGTCGATCGGCTGAGCGGTGTCCCGCGTGTGGCTCAACTTGTGATCACGCCCAAATCGGCCTGATCTGGAGCGCGACGAAGAGCACCACGCCCAGGACTATGACACCGCCCGCGGCGAGCAGCGCGGGCGTTCGGCTCGGAAGCTGTCCGTCCGCGCCCGGTGGTCGGTGCCAGAACGAAGCGAGCGTGGCCGCGCCGCGCGGCGGGAGGATGAAGCCCAGCCAGGCGCCGACCAGCAGGCCGCCGACATGCGCCGCGTTGTCGATCTCGCCCAGGCCCCCGAAGTTGCCGATGCCGAAGCCGATGACCAGGTTGATGACGATCAGGATGCCGATCTGGCTCGTGATTGCGCGTGCCTGGCGCGCGAGCGCCGGTTTGTGGAAGTAGGTCGAGGTGAAGATCAGGCCGAACAGGCCGAAGATGGCGCCGCTGGCCCCGACCGACGGCTCGGCGATGAACAGGTAGCTGGCGATCGATCCGCCAAGGCCCGCGAGCAGGTAGATGGCGACGTAGACCGCGCGGCCGTAGAGCGCCTCGGAGAGCGGACCGACTATCCACAGCGCGTACATGTTGAAGCCGAGGTGGATCAGGCTGGCGTGGACGAGCGTCACCGACAGCAGGCGCCAGTACTCGCCGTGCTGCACGGCGTGCTTGTCGAGCGCGAGCAGGTTGCCGAGCTGGTCGCTCAGCGGGCTCGGGCCGTACAGGATGTACAGGCTGACGATCGCCGTCACGGCGATGAGGGCGTACGTCGCGATGGGCCGGAAGACGCCTGTCCGGGCACGGCCGAAGTAGCGCTGCGCGCTGCGCGAGTTGCCCATCTCCTTGTTCAGCCAGCCGAGCCGTGACGCGATGGCCGGACGCTCGTCGAGCGGCGCGCGCGCCTCGGCCTCACGGTAGGCGCGCGCGGCGGCCACAAGATCGCCTTCGCGAACGCGCGCGCCCGCGAGCTGCACCCAGGCATGCCACGACAGAGAGGTCTCGGGACCCTGGGTCGCGGCGATCCAGCCCTGGAGCGCGCCCTCCTCGTCGTCGAGCCGATAGCGCGCGTCGGCCAGGCCGAGCAGACCTGCGACGTGAAGCTCCGGATCCGGATTGCCGATCAGGCGCGAGTAGAGCGCCGCCGCTGCTTCGTAATCCCCACGGCCGGCGGCGTCACGTGCCGCGTCGAAGGTGCTGCGCGGGTCGCGCGGGTCCGTGGTCGGGTGATCCATACGAGGGCCGAGTCTACCGGCCCGCGCTGAACACCTCCGCGCTACTTGCGCTACCTGCCCGATCGTCAGCGGCGGGAATTCGGCCGTGCCTCGGGAGCTCCGTGAGCACACCGCCTATGAACGTCAGCACGTACACGATGAGGACCACGTCATTCGTCAGCGACAGGAGGGTGGCCAAGCCACCAGATGTGTCCTGTTGCATCGAGTCGAACAAGATGGTTACGGACAACAGCCCGACGAGAGACAGAACCAGCCGCGCCAGCGCGCCGAGGGCAAGCAGGCGCATGTGACGTTCGTAGGTCACGGCGAGCAGGTACCCCCAGCCGACGATCACGAGCTGGCTCAGGATGCCGAACGCAAGGTCCAGCAGCGAGGGCTGATCCGAGCCGGCCAAGATGAGGCCGCCGCCGATCTGGTCGACCAATGACAGCCAGTTGTTGATATATACGGTCGCCAGCGCCACGGCCAGCACGGCCGAGCCGAACACGATCAGCCAACCGGATCGCGATCGGATCGGGCCCAGATAGAAGGCCAGTGCCAGAACTGCAACGATCCCGAAGACCCACGTCACGCTCGAGATTGCGTCGGTCCATTCGAAGAGTCGCTGGCCCAGCAGCGCCCAGTCGCGGTTGTCATTGAGTACCGCGTCAATTGGCGACAGAGCGTCGCGAATCAGCAGGAACGCCACGGGAAACGCGAAGCCGAAGGCCGAGACCCGGACCATCCGCTCGCGGGGCGCGACAAACAGGAGGGCGGCGGCGACCAGCGCCGGCGTCGCGAAGAGGATCGACCCGAGTTCACTTGAGAGTGACTGCTGGGGCGACAGGATGCTGTCCGCGATCCAAAGCGCAGCCAGAGCGAGAGAGACCCAGACCCACGGCGATGCCGAACGCAGCTCAGCATCGATTGGAAAGGCAAGTCGTCGGGTGGGCGGCCCAGACATGCGCGCAGTTTAGGACGTGTGCGTCAGACCGGAAAGAGCCGTGCGTGGCTGGGCACCGAGGCTGTCGAAAGCGTTGAGCGTCGGTGCGGCGATGCGGAGCGCGCGGATGACATCGTTGCGCACCGCGTCTTCGAGCGCTGCCATCGAGGACACCCGCTGAACGTGGGTGAAGGCCGCGCGGACCCAGACGCGAGCAAGCCCCGCAATGACGATCGCAGTCAGCGTCACTTCGGGATCCTTGGAAGCCGCGCCGACCCGGGCGGCCAGTGCTGCGCCGAGGGTCGCTGTGAAGCGTTCGAGCTCGACAAACGGCGCCGCCCGAAGGGCTGGCGAGCTGTCTGCTACCTCGCAGAAGCGCCGGAAAAGGCGAAGTGCGTGGGCCTCGTCGAGGTCCTGCCACCGATCCAGCGGGATGCCGCCGATGAGGGCATCCACGACAACCTCGCCGAGCGGTTCTGCCCCACGATGCCGGACGGCCTCGGCAAGTGCCTCGGCGTAGGACTCGTCCCGATCGAAGAACATCGATTCCTTGGTGGGGAAGTAGTTGAACACCGTCTGCTCGGAAACTTCGCATGCCGCAGCGATCCGGGCAACGCTCACCGCGTCGAAACCCTCGGCCAGGAACAGGGCCGTCGCAACATTGGAGATCCGCTGCCGAAGGCGCCTCTTCTTGCGCTCGCGCAGCCCTGCGACGACGGGCTCCGCCGCCGCGTGTGCCTGTTCGAGGGTTTCCAGGATCGCCTCGACGCTGAGTTCGGTGTCGGTGTCGGTGTTCGTGGTCATCGGGAACAAAGTATAGACAGAACCGTGGGGTGCTACTATTATTGGTGTAACCACAACTTTGGAGTCCCACCATGACAAACGACGCGCCGGCCTCCACGCGGTCATCACCGGTTCTTGCCGTCGAGGCATGCGGCCTGGTCAAGACCTTTGGCACGAATCGCGCGGTCGACGGAGTCGATCTCGTTGTCCACGAAGGCGAGGTTTTCGGCGTGTTGGGCCCCAATGGCGCAGGCAAGACCACGATGCTGCAGATGCTCGCCACCCTGCTGCCGATCGACGGCGGCACCGCCAAGATCTTTGGCTACGACGTCCAGCGTCAGCCCCACGCGGTGCGACAGCTGATCGGGGTGACCGGCCAGTACGCATCGGTCGATGAGCTGCTCACCGGTCGCGAGAACCTCCGTCTGTTCGGCCGGCTGCAGGGGTTGTCGGCCAGGGAGGCCCGCAGCATCGGGGATGACCTGCTCGAACAGTTCGACCTGACCGAGGCCAGCGACCGTTACGTCATGCATTATTCGGGTGGCATGCGACGCCGTCTCGATCTGGCGGCGAGTCTCATGACCAGGCCGGCGCTGATCTTCCTCGACGAGCCGACCACGGGGCTCGACCCACGCACCCGCGCCCAGATGTGGGCGACGATTCGGGCGTTGGTAGCAGACGGCTGCACCATCCTTCTGACGACGCAGTACCTCGATGAGGCCGACCAGCTCGCAGACCGGATCGCCGTCATCGACCGGGGACGCAAGGTCGCCGAGGGCACATCCGACGAGCTGAAGGCACAGGTCGGCGGCTCGAGCCTGCGCGTGCAGCTCGCTGATGGCGTCGACGCCCGGGCGGCGTCGGCAGTGGCGGGCGAGGTAGCGCACCACGTGCCCGTCATCTCTCCCACAGGAACCGGGTTCAGCCTCTCGCTGTCAGACGCCAACCAGGCGGCCGATGTCCTGATCGCCCTCCGCCAGGGGAGCCTGGACATCGTCAACGCCGCCATCGAGCAACCAACCCTGGACGAGGTGTTCATGGCCCTCACCGGCCATCTGGGCGCGACGTCCTACCCGGATCCGGAGGCACCCGCAGCATGAACCCCATGGCGATCACCACCGCCGCGAAGAAGCGCCCGGCGGACCGCCCCATCCGCGCCTCAGTGCCCGTCTCTGACGTCTTTTCCCAGACGACCGCAATGGCCTGGCGAGCCCTGCTCAAGATGCGTCGCAACCCTGAGCAGCTCGTCGATGTGACCTTGATGCCGCTGCTGCTCACCGCTCTGTTCGGGTTCATGTTCGGCGGCGCTGTGGCCGGCGGCATGGTGGCCTATCTACCCACGCTCATCCCCGGCATCGTCGCCTACGGCGCGGTCACGGCCTGCGTTGCGGCCGGAACCCAGCTCCGCGATGACATGGAACGAGGCGTCTTCGACCGGCTCCGATCGCTGCCCATCGCCCGGATCGCGCCCCTTGCCGGCCCGATGATGGCGGACCTCATCCGCTATGCCCTGGCGGCCGGCCTCACCCTGACCATGGGCATCATCATGGGCTACCGACCGGGCGGTGGTGTCCCCGGCGTGGCGGCCGGAGTGCTCTTGGCGATGCTCACCGGCTGGTCGCTCGCATGGGTATTCATGTATATCGGCACCGTCGCGAAGAGCGCGTCGTCCGTCTCGTCGCTCTCGCTCGTGGTGATGTTGCCGCTGACATTCGTATCCAACGCGTTCGTCCCCGTCGACACGCTGCCGGACTGGCTCCAAACGGTAGTCCGCCTCAACCCAATCTCGCTCGTCATCACGGCGCTTCGGGACCTCATGAACAACGCCGCCGTCACCGCACAGGTCGGGTATGCGCTGCTCGGTTGTGCCATCGTCGTGGCCATCTTCCTGCCGCTCACGGTCCGTTCGTATTCGAAGAAGGTT
>CAYYVV010000052.1:0-11610 GCA_964475245.1 uncultured Anaerolineaceae bacterium
TGCCGGGCAAGGAGGCGACGGACGTGCGCCGACTCATTCGAGCCCTCGAGCACGACGCGCGCTCATCGACGAGCAACCTGAGATGGACCGTGAGCGCGCGCAGGCTCTCGTCCGTCGTGTCGCGCAGGTCCTTGACACGGACGGTGCAAAGGTCGAACGGCCGGCACCGCGCTGGGCACTCGTCGAGGTCCGTGACGGGGACGAGCTGCCGCGCGCGCGGATCAGATTGTTTGACCAAGATTTCTAAACCGGCGTAGGCTTCGGCGCAGAACACACGGAGCCGTCACCGCTCCAACGGCAGGGTCGCCCAGCCCGCGGCCGGAGACGGCAATTTGAGAGAGGTTGTCTCGCTGCCCAGCGAGGCGAGTCGGGTAGCTGTGCGATACCGGCAGGGAGGCCGGCGAGTTGGCTTACCCAACGAACCTGTAACTGATCCTTCCAGTTTGGGGCTGGATGGGAGGAACATATGAGTGATCCCATCGTGCTGGCGGTGGTGGCCGTTGTGGCCGTCGCGGCCGGCTTCGCCATTGGCTTCGTCGCCCGTTCGTTCCTGGCGACGCAGACGATCCGCGCGGCGCAGGACAAATCGGGACGCATCCTTGCCGAGGCGCGCGCCCAGCAGAAGGAGCTGATCCTCCAGGCCAAGGATGAGCAGGTCCGGCTATCTCGCCAATCGGACGAGGAGGCGCGCGCCAAGCGCCAGGAGCTCTCCAACCTCGAGCGTCGACTGCTCCAGCGCGACGAGCAGCTCGATCAGCGCGGTGACATGCTCGAGGAGCGTGATCGGAAGCTGATCTCGCGCGAGCGCGAGATCGACCAGGCCAAGGAAGACCTGGGCCGAGCACGCCAGGAACAGATCGAAGCGCTCGAGAAAGTCAGCCTCATGTCCCAGGACGAGGCCAAGCAGGTGCTCATCGAGCAGGTCCGTGGTGAGGCCGAGCAGGACGCAGTGCGCGTGGCACGCGTGATCGAGCGCGCGGCGCGCGAAGAGGCCGAGGACAAGGCACGCGACGTGGTCGTCACCGCGATCCAGCGCGTCATGGTCGACCACACCGCAGAGATGACGGTGTCCGCGGTCCAGCTTCCGTCCGAGGAGATGAAGGGCCGCATCATCGGTCGCGAGGGCCGCAACATCCGCGCCCTGGAACAGGCGACGGGCGTCGACCTGATCATCGACGACACCCCCGAGACCGTGCTCATCAGTGGCTTCGACCCGGTCCGCCGCGAGATCGCCCGGCTGGCATTGACCAAGCTCATCCAGGACGGGCGGATCCATCCCGGCCGGATCGAAGAGGTCGTCGCGAAGGCGCGCGCAGAGGTCGAGCTGGTCATGCGCCAGGCAGGTGAGGCGGCGGCCTACGAGACGGGCGTGCCCGGCCTGCCGGCTGAGCTGATCAAGCTCCTGGGGCGGCTCAAGTACCGCACGAGCTACGGCCAGAACGTGCTCAAGCATTCGATCGAGACGTCGCGTCTCGCCGGGGTCATCGCAGCTGAGATGGGCGCCGACATCCTGACCGCCAAGATCGGCGGGCTCCTGCATGACATGGGCAAGGCGGTCGACCACGAGATGGAAGGTCCGCACGCGTCGATCGGGGCCCAGATCGCACAGCGCAACAACCTGCCCATGAAGGTCATCAACGCCATCGCCGCGCACCACCAGGAAGTCGAGTACGCGTGCATCGAGGCGCCCATCGTCCAGATCGCCGACGCGATCAGTGCGTCGCGACCTGGCGCGCGCGGCGAGTCGTCGGAGACATACCTGAAGCGGCTCGAGGAGCTCCAGGCGATCGCCGAGAGCTTCGAGGGCGTGGAGAAGTCATTCGCCGTCCAGGCCGGGCGCGAGGTGCGCATCCTGGTGCGGCCCGACGAGATCGACGATCTCGCCTCGTCGCGATTGGCGCGCGACATCGTGCGCAAGATCGAGGAAACGCTGACCTATCCCGGCCAGATCAAGGTGACCGTCATCCGCGAGACGCGCGCCGTGGAGTACGCGAAGTAGCCGCAGACAGCGACCCGATCGGTCAGGCGCGGCCGGTCCAGGCCGCGGACAGGCTTCCTCCGGCGCCCGCCGAGCCGCGCGCAGGCTCTGTGCGCGTGCTCATGATCGGTGACGTGATCGGGAAACCGGGTCGCGTGGCGCTCGAGCAGTTCCTGCCCGGCCTGCGCGCGGAGCGGCACATCGACCTCGTCACCGCCAACGGCGAGAACCTGGCCGGCGGCATGGGCCTGACCCCATCAACGGCCGCGGCGCTGTACGACACCGGCGTCGACGTGATCACTTCGGGCAACCACATCTGGGACAAGAAGGAGATCTACCCCGAGCTCGATCGGGACGAGCGCATCCTGCGACCGATCAACTACGGCGAGATGAACGTCCCGGGCCGTGGCTGGGGCGTATTCCACGCCCACGACGGCACCGAGGTCGCGGTCATCAATGCCCAGGGTCGGGCGTACATGGCCCAGATCGAGAACCCGTTCACGATGCTCGACACGGTGCTCGAGGACGGCGCGATGGAGCTGCCGCCGGCACGCATCGTCGACTTCCACTGCGAGCTGACGAGCGAGAAGAACGCCTTCGGCATCTACCTCGACGGCAGGGTCAGCGCGGTGTGCGGTACGCATACGCACGTGGCCACGGCCGACGAGCGGATCCTGCCCCGCGGCACGGCGTACGTCAGCGACATCGGCATGACCGGGCCGCTGTACAGCGTCATCGGCTTCGAGCCACGCACGGTGCTGCCGCGCTTCATCAACGGTCTGCCGACGCGCTTCGAAGTGGGCAGCGGCCCGGTCCTGTTCAACGCCATACAGATCGATATCGACACGAGCTCGGGCCGCGCCCTGCATATCGCACGCATCAGCAACGTCGTCGACGAGGCGGCATGAAGTCGGCCGTGCAGAGCCGCTTCGTCGAGCCGATCCCTCGATCAGGCTGGCCCAGGAATCACGTCGACCTGCACTGTCACACGAATCGGTCCGACGGCGTGCTGTCGCCGATCGAGCTGTACGGCGCGATGGCGGAGTCGGGCATCGAGATCGCGGGCATCGCCGACCACGACACGCTCGCCGGCTATCGCGAGCTGCGGGCGGCGGTCGCCGCGGGCAGCGCTCCAGCGAATGGTCCGCAACTCATTCCGTCGGTCGAGATCAACAGCATCGCCGACCGCACGCTGATCGAGCTGGGTGTGGAGCTCGAAGAGGGTGAGCTGCACATCCTGGGCTATGGCGTCGATGCCGACGACGCCGGTTTCGAGCGCCACCTGGACAGCCAGCGCAGCGCCCGAAAGGCGCGCCTGCAGATGATCATCGACCGCCTGCGCGAGCTGAACGTGCCCATCGATGACCAGATCGCCCCGGCGCTGGCGAGCGAGGAGGCCGTCGGCCGGCCGCACATCGCCCGGGCGATGGTCGCCGCGGGCTACGTCGGCTCGGTCCAGGAGGCGTTCGATCGGTGGATCGACCGCAACGGCCCGGCGTACGTGCCGCGCCAGGGAATGAAGTCGCGCGAGGCGATCGACGCGATCATCGCCGCTCACGGTGTGGCGGTGCTGGCCCACTATCCGGCCGCGCCCGAGCAGCCCAGCCTGATCAGGCTGGTCATGGATTGGGGCGTGACCGGGCTCGAGGTCTACTACCGGCGCTTCACCACTGAGACGGTCGCGGCCATGGAGGAGCTTGCCGGAGACCTCGGCCTGCTGCCCACCGGCGGCAGCGACTACCACGGCGACACAGGCACGTACGCTGAGGCAATGCTGACGACGTTCGTGCCCCAGCCATGCGCCGACCGGCTGCTCGTCGCAATCGCCGACGAGCGCGCCACCGAGCTGCGCATCGACTAGGGGTCGCACGATGGCCACGCGCAT
This sequence comes from uncultured Anaerolineaceae bacterium, assembly GCA_964475245.1. Lineage (GTDB taxonomy): Bacteria > Chloroflexota > Limnocylindria > Limnocylindrales > CSP1-4 > JALYGJ01. Next base: position 3,864 of record CAYYVV010000052.1, read on the forward strand.
GCTGCCCGTTTTCGACGCCCGACCGGCGACGATCGCCGCCCGCCCGCAGGTCAGCGACGAGCTGGCCGAGTTCACGACCGACGAGGTCGCCCTGCCGAGCTTCCACGTCTGGACGCTGGGCTGCCAGATGAATCACTCCGACTCCGAGGAAATGGCGGGCGCGCTGCTCGCCGCGGGATGCGCTCAGGCACCGAGCCTGGAGTCGGCGGAGCTGATCGTCATCAACTCGTGCGCCATCCGCGAGGCGGCCGAGCAGAAGGTCATCGGCCGCATGGGTCACCTCGCGCGGCTGCGCGCGGCAAATCCGGCGCTGCGCGTCGTGCTCACCGGCTGTTCCGTGCGCAGCGACAACACGCACGTGCTGCACAAGCGCTACCCACAGGTCGACCTGTTCCTGCGGCCCGACGAAGAGCCGGAGCTGACGGCGCGGCTGGGCTTGGCCGGAGCCACGTCTGTCGGCCGGATGGCCGCGCCGGCCGCCCAGCGCAACTCGGCAATTTCGGCGTGGCTGCCGATCATCTACGGCTGCGACAAGACGTGCACCTACTGCATCGTGCCCTTCTCGCGCGGTCCGGAGCGCAGCCGGCCGTTTGACGAGGTGATCAACGAGGCGCGCTCGCTGGCCGCGGCCGGCTACCGGGAAGTGACGCTGCTGGGCCAGAACGTCAACTCGTACGGCCACGACCTGCCCGTCGAGGATCGCTTCGGACACATCCGCCGGGCGCGCGACATGGGCCGCAACATCGACCTCGACGGACGGCCGGACATCGCAGAGCTGTTGGGCGCGATTGATTCACTGCGCGCCGCGGACGTCGCGCCGGCCATCTCGCGGGTGAGGTTCGTGACCTCGCACCCATGGGACCTGTCCGATCGGCTCATCGAAGCGATGGCCGAATCGAGCTCCGTGTGCGAGCACCTGCACCTGCCGATCCAGTCGGGCGACGACGCGGTGCTGCGCCGGATGGGCCGCCAGTACACGATCGATGCCTACCTGGGCCTGGTCGAGAAGCTGCGCGCGGCAGTGCCCGGCATCAGCCTGACGACCGACGTGATCGTCGGCTTCTGCGGCGAGACGGACAGCCAGTTCGAGAACACGCTCGCCCTGCTACGCGACGTTCGCTTCGAGACAGTGTTTGCCGCGGCCTTCTCCGTTCGGCCCGGCACGCCCGCGGCGCGGCTCGACGACGACGTGCCGCGGGCCGAGAAGAAGCGCCGGCTCCAGGCACTGCTGGGGATCCAGGAGGGCATCGGCCGCGAGATCAACGACGCCTGGGTCGGCCGGACCACCGAGGTGCTCGTCGACCAGGTGCGCCCGCCGTCCTCACACGATGGCGGCGGGCCAAGGGTCGCCGGCCGCAACCGCAACAACAAGCTCGTCCACTTCGATGGAAGCCCTGAGCTGCTGGGCCGGCTCGTCGACGTCAGGATCGAGCGCGCCGGCCCCTACGCGCTGGTTGGCTCCGTCGCGCGCTAGCTCACGCTGAGACAGAGCAGCCACTATTGGAGAGGGCTTAGCGGCCTCCTCGCAATTCCGTGACCGACAATCGCGTCGTGCGGGAGAGTGCGGATTCGTTGCCGCCGCTGATCGTGATCGTCGGGGCGACGGCGACGGGCAAGACGGGACTGTCGATTGAGCTCGCCGAGCGCATCGGCCGCGCCCAGATCGTCAGTGCCGATTCGCGCCAGGTCTACCGCGGCATGGACATTGGCACGGCCAAGGTCACAGCCGCTGACAGGCGGCGCGTCCCGCACCACGGACTGGACCTCGTCGATCCCGACCAGCAGTTCACCGCGGCCGACTTCCAGCGGTCGGCTTTCGAGGCGCTGCGGACCATCGCGGCGGACGACGGCGCTGCCCTGCTCGTCGGCGGAACCGGGCTGTACGTCCGCGCCGTTGCACGCGGTGTGCCACTCGACGAGACCGGCCGCGACCAGACGCTCCGGGCGCAGCTCGAGCTACGGCTGGCGGGGGAGGGGCTGGCGGCCTTGGCGGGTGAGCTCAGTTCGCGCGCGCCGTCAGTCGCGGCACGGACCGACCTCGCCAACTCGCGCCGTGTCGTCCGCGCTCTCGAGCGGGTGTCCGTGGCGGGTGATCGGCCGCCTCCCGCGCCGCGCGGCTATCCCGCGCGATCGGTGTGGATCGGCCTGACCCTCGATCCATCGGAGAACGTGCGGCGGATCGACGAGCGAGCCCGCGCGCAGTTCGCGGCGGGCCTGCTGGACGAGGCCCGCGGCCTGCGCGAGCGATACGACCCGGCACTGCCGGCTTTCTCCGCCACTGGCTATCGAGAAGCGTTTGACGTGCTCGATGGCATTGCCGGCCTTGATGAGGCGATCGCCCGCGACGCGGCCCGGACGCGTCAGCTCGCGCGTCGTCAGCGGACCTGGTTCAGGGCCGAGCCGGATATCAACTGGCTCGACGCGACCTCGCCGACGCTCGTCGACGACGCGCTCGCCGTGGCGCGCACGATCCTGCCGAGCTAGGCGCGGAACGTGAGACCGGCGGCGTCCGCGAAGCGCGCCATCACGCCCCAGCCGCCGAAGGTCTCCGAGACCGCGATGACAAGCTCGTTCTCGCCCTGCGCGAGGGGCAGGAAGAGCGTGTACCAGAAACCGATGGAGCCCAGGAAGCGATAGTCGCGCGAGCGGTAGTCGTCGTTGCCGGCGAAGATCGGGCGGCCGTTGAGATAGACCGCCGCTCGGTCACTGAAACCGAGTGAGAGTGAGCGGACAGCGGCCGTGGCACTGACGATGGTGGTCCGGGCAAAGACGGTGTTGAGGGTCATGCCCAGCGGATGCACCCGGGCCAGGTTGGCGAGGCCGCTGGGCTCGCTCTCCAGGTACGTCCAGGAGCGTGCCGTTGCGGGCGCGACGCCTTCAGGAACGAGGTTCGACACGGACCAGCCCGGGATGACGCCGGGCAGCATCTCCTCGACGGCCGGTGGCGCGCCGCGCAGCGTGGGCTTCGTCGCGTCGTACGCGAACCGTCCGACCCGGATGTGACCACCTCCCGGAAGCAGGCCGACGCGGCCTGCCAGGGCCGCCGCGCGCAGCCGGCCGAAGACGAGCGCGGGCTGCGTCAGATCTCCCACGTAAGCCTCACCGCGCTCAGCCGCGAAAGAGACGCGAAGAGTGAACCATTCGTCGATCGGAATGGTCACAGGCGACCAGAAGCCCGGGCCGTGGTACAGCTGGAAGCCCGAAACGTCGTTGAAGACCGGGGTGTACTGAACCGCGTCGTCGTTGCCGGACTGATGCGGGCGCACAAAGAACGACTCGTACGCCTCAGGCTGGATGCGCCAGGCCACGCCAGGAAAGCTTCGTTCGCGAGAGACAGAGAGGTCCAGCTCGAGCGTCCCGTCGAGGAGCTCCACGTTGCCCAGCGTTACCAGGACCGGGGCGGAATCGTCCAACTCGACGCATGCCCGGCCAAGATGCTCCACGGCCGTGCCCGCCGGCAACGGAAGCTCACGCAGACTCACTGCGCAAGTCTCCCACGACGCAGCCCCGGTAACTCAGTCGGTGACGCCCGGGACCTCGAGCTCGTCGATGACGTCGGTCACGCCGGCGACGCGGCTGATCACCTCGATGACGTTGTCCGTGTCGTCGATGTCCTCGACAACGCCACGGACGGCGACTTTGCCATTGCGCGTCGCGATGGCAAGCGACTCCGCGTATTGAGTCGTCGCCGCGTCGGCACGCAGCGCCTCGCGGACGCGCTCCTCCATGTCGTCCCCGGCTGACAGGACCTCGGATTCATGGCCGGTGTCATACGGGTCATCCTCGGCCGTTCCGCCGAAGCCCGCCGCTACCTGTGCCCCCTGGGGATCGTCGTCGTCGGGGACAACAGGCGGATCCGTCGGCGGCACCCAGGTGAGGCCCTCCTCGGAGGCTATCGCTGCGTCGTCGGTCTCGCCCTCCCTCATTGCCCGGTCGGTCAGATCGTCGAGGCGCGGGAACCCATCGGCCATCAGATCGGGCGTCGGATAACCCTCGTATTGCGCGGTGTCGTTGAACTCACTGCCGGAGTCGCTGACTTCGTCCTGGCGTACGTACGCGACCTGGTCGCCCGCCTGTTGGTCGCCGCTGAGCTCGTGACCTTTCTGCTCGGTCGGCACGTCGGGGGGATTGAGTGGTGTGTCGTCTTCCTGGCGCATTGAGCGACGATAGCTGGCCGACGGATCCCGGGTGAGCGACGGCGCGGCCGGCGCAATTGCAGTTGCGGTACGAAGCCGGCCCTATGCTTGGCCGCGTGAACGCGCGCAATCAGACGGTCGAGCTTTCCGCGCCCCAGGAGCGCGCGTTCCTGCTTGCGGTCGATACCGGCAAGGACGAGGGCTGGTCGGCCGAGGACTCGCTCGCCGAGCTGGCCAGCCTGGCCGACACGGCCGGCGCCGAGGTGGTCGGCGCCGAGTGGCAGAACCGCCGGCATGTCGACCCGAACTGGTATGTCGGCAAGGGCAAGGCCGAGGAGCTCGTCTCAGCGAAGTCGGAGACTGGCTTCACGCTGCTCGTCGCCGACGACGAGCTGTCGCCCAACCAGCAGCGTGCGCTCGAGAGCCTGCTCGGCGTCAAGGTGCTCGATCGCAGCGGCCTGATCCTCGACATCTTTGCCCAGCACGCGCGGACTCACGAGGGCCGGCTGCAGGTCGAGCTCGCCCAGCTCGAGTACCAGCTTCCCCGGTTGACTCGCCTGTGGACCCACCTGTCGCGCACCCAGGGCGGCATCGGATCGCGCGGACCGGGCGAGTCGCAGCTCGAGACCGACCGGCGCATCATCCGGGTCAAGATCCAGAAGCTCAAGGAGCGAGTGGAGCAGGTCCGCCAGCAACGCGACACCGCGGCACGCTCACGCGACCGGAGGCTCGTGCCCACGGTCGCCATCGTCGGCTACACGAATGCGGGCAAGAGCTCGCTGCTCAACGCCCTGGTGGGTTCGGAGGCGGCGCGCGCCGAGGACCGACTCTTCGCCACGCTTGACCCGACGAGCCGCATGGTCAAGCTCGGCGACGGCCAGTCTGCAGTCGTCACCGACACGGTCGGCTTCATCCACAAGCTGCCACATCAGCTCATCGATGCCTTTCGGGCGACGCTCGAGGAGGTCAACCGCGCCGACGTGCTGCTCGAGGTCGTTGACGTCGCCGACCGGCACGCCCCGGAGCACCGCCAGACTGTCCAGGCCGTGCTGGCCGACCTGGGTGCGGGCGAGAAGCAGCGCCTGCTCGTCTACAACAAGGCCGACCTCGTCGATCCGGCCGCCGCCGACAGTGCCGTGCCGGCCCCGACGATCGCAGGTTCGGTGCTTGTTTCGGCGCTCACCGGCTACGGCATGGACGTTCTGCGGGCCCGGCTGAGCAGCATCCTGGCGGAGCTGTGGGAAGAGGTCGATGTTGCCGTGCCGTACAGCGAAGGCGAACTGCTCTCGCGCGTGCGCGAGCGGGGCACAGTCGACATCGGCTATCGCGCTCGTGATGTCCGCGTGCGCGGCCGCGTCGCGCCGTCGCTCGCCAATGAGCTGCGCGCGGCCGCGTTCGGCGGCAACAACCGGCACTGACCGGCGGCTAGTTTCGTTCCTACTGCCGGCGGGCGATGTGCCACACGCCGCCGATGCCGTCACCGAGCATGTCACCCGGGTTCTCGTCACCGGCATAGCTGTACAGCGGCTGATGCCTGTACGCGACCTGGGTCGTGCCGTCGTCGCGCGTGAAGGTGCTGAAGTCAGCGGCCGTAAGCCCGAGACCGAATGTCAGCAGCTGGGCGCTGGGAACCGTCAGCGGCGCGAAGTCGGCCGTGCAGTCGTCGGTGCAGGCGCTCGAATCGGGCGTGTCGTTGTCGAACGTGTAGAGCGTGAACCCCTGGTCGTCGAGCAGGACGCCCGATGCGTCGGCGTTCACCGTGCCGATGCCGACGGCGATCGACGGCGACGGCAGCGCTGTCGTCGGCTGGGCGAAGAAATCGGGAAAGCTCGCGATCGGCGGCAGGATCGGGGTTGGCGTCGGGCTGGCACCGCCGAAGCAGCCGCCGACGAGCGCGGCAGCAGCAAGCGACAGCACCACCCACGTACGACGCATCTGGCCTCCGATTAAAGGGACGCGGCGCAGAGCGTAATCCGGCGCTGAAAAAGGAGGGGCCGCCGCTGTTGCCAGCGGCGGCCGAGGGAGGGTGGTCGCCACAGGGAGCCTGCGAGGGTCGTGGCGACCGTTGTGTTCGTTGGTCGCGGAGCGCCGGAGTGTTCGGCGCTCCGCGTTGGAGCCTCAGCCTTGGCGCGGCGTGCCCTGCTAGTAGCTCGCCGCCGCGCTGGATGGGCAGGGGATGACGTAGTTGAACTTGTCGTGGCATTCCTTGTCCGACGCGGCCGGGCTCGATGCGCCGGTGCTCGTGGCGGCGCTCGGAGCGCTGCTCGGGGCCGCGCTGGCCGCGGCCGAGCTGGGCGCGCTGCTCGCGACCGGCGGTGTCGTCGCGGCCGTGGCGATGTGCCAGATCCCGCCGACGCCGTCGCCGTTCTTGTCACCGGGCTTGGCGTCGCCGGCGAAGTTGTAGAGCGGAACGTGGTTGAAGGTGACCTGCAGGCCGCCCGTCGGGCCGGTGATCGTGGCGAAGCTCGCCGCACTGAGGCCTGCCCCGACAGTGATCGCAGTCGCGCTGGCGACGGTCAGCGCGGGCCAGTTGGCGACGCACTGGCTGGATGTGCAGTTGCTCTTGTCGGCCGCGTCCTTGTCGAAGTGATAAAGGGTCAGCCCGTTCGGGCCGACGAAGTTGCCCGAGCTATCGAGCGCAACGGTCGGTCCCGAAGCGGCCAGTGATGGCGCGGCGGCCGTGGCCGGAACAGCCGTAGCCGGCACGACCGTTGGACTACCCGATCCGCTGCACGCGGCGACGAGCGCCACGAGCAGCACCGAGACAGAGAGCAGTGAGCGATGCATGAGCCAGACTCCTAATTCACGGCAGTGTTGGGTCCACGTAGGCTCACTGAAGTCGGCCCGTCGGCGCAATACTCCTAGGTCTCGGACTTTGGTCCTAAGGCTGGTGGGGCTCGCTGCTGCGCGCGGTGCTCGACACGCAGAGTGCCGCGTTCGCCGGAATCGCCGCGACCGGCAAGCCAGGCGCGGAGATCGAGCTGCTCTGGTCGAGCACGGGCCGCGACGCAGCCAGCAATGGGCTCGTGCTCGACGAGCGTTCTGCAGCCTGCCTGGTGAAGCGCTACGCCGCGTCCGGATTGCGCGTCGAAGAATGGCGCCCGGCGAGCACGGCTGACGTCACCCGCCTGTCATCTGGCTGGGGCCAGCGGCTCGGCATCCCGACGCGCCGCCAGGCGTGGGTCTATCGGCTGCGCGTATTGAAGCTCTAGACGCGGTCTACTTGACTGGCGTCGAGCTCTTCTGCTTCTTGGTGCTGGTCTTCGGCTTCTTGCCGCCGCCCTTGCTGCCCGGGCCTTTGTCACCCATGAGCGCGAACCTCCTCAAGCTGAGTTAGCAGTGTCGATCGTAGCGGGCGCAGCCGCTCCTGGAACAATGTTCGGAACATCGATGGCCACATCAGCGGCAGGGCTTCCCGGGTAATGCCTGGCCACGCCCTTGCTGTGCGCGGTCGACGAGCGCTCGGTGCACCCCGACCCTCCCTCTCTGGGTCCGCCCCCTCTGGACGGATCACCTAGAGAGTCGGGAAGTGCGCCGTAAGGTTCAAACTTCGTCGCGCCATCACTATGTCGACGGGCGCCGGGTCGTCTACTTCATCGACCCGCGGCGAC
>CAYYVV010000052.1:11710-14303 GCA_964475245.1 uncultured Anaerolineaceae bacterium
CGCCATCACTATGTCGACGGGCGCCGGGTCGTCTACTTCATCGACCCGCGGCGACATGGCCAGATCACCGCCTGGCTTGCCGGTACCGAGGTCGGTCGTGCCTTTCCGCCGCCTCGGCCGCCAGAAGTAGCCGATTCGAGCGATGGTGTTGCTTGAGCGGAACGACCGGGACATAGCTGCGGACGCGGTGCCAGTCAGCGAAAGAGCGTGAACTCGGCCCGTCCAGGTGCTCACGGCTCCGCCACGTACCTTCGTTCGCCAGTGCGCGCGTCGACCCACACACGCATGCGCCGGCTCGAGGTCGGGTCGACGAAAAGCTCGTCCGTCGGCCGGAAGCGCGGATCGACCGGGCCCGTCTCGCCTCCGCCCGGCCCGGGCGAGAGCTTGGCCTGCTCCGCGGCTTGCGATCGGTAGCGCGAGGTCTCGATGACCACGGCAATCAGCAGGACGGCCCCGATGATGATCAGCCACGCCGCGCCGAACCCTGCAACCGGGCCAACGAGGGCGACGATCAGCAGGCCGCCGACCAGCATCAGTGCGCCGATGACGCCCAGGATGAAGCGGACGACGATCGAGCCGGTCGTCATCCGGTGCTACTCCATGTTGGGCTGGGGGGCCTGGGGAGCCTGCGTGTCCTGAACGACGACCACGGCCGTGCCGTAGGCGACGATCTCGGTCATCGTGTTCGCCATCTCCGAGCTGTCGAAGCGCATCGAGATGACGGCGTTGGCGCCCATCATCGTCGCGTTCTGAACCATTCGGTCGATGGCCTGGCGGCGCGTGTCCTCGAGCAAGCTGGTGTACTCGTGGATCTCGCCACCGCCGATAGAGCGCAGCCCGGCCATGATGTTGCCGCCCAGGCCTCGGCTGCGCACGACGAGGCCGAAGACTTGGCCCTTGGTCTCCTGGACGCGCCAACCGCCGATGAATGGAGCCGTTGAGATCAGCACCTTGGATACCCTCCTTGTCGGAGTCAAGAATAAGCGCCCGGAGGCTACATTCTGGTCGTGACCGACAGCGAGATGAAGCAGCGCATGTTGCGCGGCGAGGAATACCAGGCGACCGACGAGCAGCTGACAGCCGAGCGCGAGCAGTGTTCAGCTCTGTGCGAGCGGATCAACGCGATCTCCGCCGCGGAAGAGCCCGCGCGGCTGGCGATCTTCCGCGAGCTGCTCGGCGAAATGGGCGACGACACCCTCATCCAGTCGCCCTTTCGCTGTGACTACGGCTACAACATCCGCATCGGCCGCCGCTCGTTCATCAACTACGGCGGCATCCTGCTCGACGTCGCGCCGATCAGCATCGGCGACGAGGTGCTCATCGCGACCAATGTCCAGATTCTGACCGCGACCCATCCTCTGGACGCTCCGCGCCGCCGCGCGTGGTGGGAGTTCGCCAAGCCCATCGCGATCGCCGACGGCGTCTGGATCGGCGGCGGCGCGATCATCCTGCCCGGCGTGTCGGTCGGTGAGAACGCGGTCGTCGGTGCCGGCGCGGTCGTGACCAGGGACGTGGCAGCGAACACGGTCGTGGTCGGCAATCCTGCTCGCGTCGTGCGCGAGCTATGAGCGAGTCGGCGGATTTCGAAGCGCAGATGCGCCGGCGCGCGCGATCGTTCGACGCCTGGGCGCTCGACTACGACACTTACCGGCCGACCTACCCGCAGGCACTCTTCGACCACATCGCGGCGCGCCTCGAGCTGCCCGTGGACGCGCGCGTCGCGGACCTCGGCGCCGGCACGGGCAAGGCAGCGCGGCAGATGGCGCGCCGCGGCTGGCACGTCATTGCCATCGAACCCGGCGAGGCGATGCTCGACGTCCTGCGCGCCCGGGCCGAGCACGAAGGCCTGGCCATCGACGCGCGCCTGGCGAGCGCCGAAGACACCGGCTTGCCCGACGCGAGCGTCGATCTCGTGACCGCGGCCCAGGCGTTCCACTGGTTCGACAAGGCGCGCGCCGTCCCGGAGATGGCGCGCATCGTCAGGCCGGGCGGCGGCGCCGCGGTCTTCTGGAACGGGCGTGCCGACGACCGGTCACAGTTCCTCGCCGCGTACACAGATGTGATCGCGCGCTACGTGCCCGAGGAGCACGTCGATCGGCACGTGCCCGGCCGTGAGTCGACGGCGCCCGCGGAGCTCGCCCAAGGTGGCTACTTCGAGGTCGACGACCGCGTCGAGCTTCAGCACGAGCGGCGGATGAGCGCGGATGCGTTCGTCGGATACGCCTTCACGGCCTCGCAGACGCGCCTGTTCGTGGATGCTGACGCACGCGACCGGCTCGCGGCCGACATTCGTCAGCTGATTCGGACCCACTTTGGCGATGGCGACGTCGTGGTGCCCTATGACGCCGAGGTCTTCGTCGGCCGGCGCCTTCAGACCTCGGTCAGCAGCTGACGATAGGCGGCGGCCAGCTGCGGCAGCTGGTAGTGGGCGTTGAGCCCGCTCGGATTGGGCAGCACCCACGTCTCGGAGCCCCCGATCCGCTCATCCTGGCGCCCGACTGACGCCTTGGGACGGTCGAACGCGGTCCGATACGTCGACACGCCCAGGAACGCGACCTTGCGCGGGCGGAAACGGACGACCTTGTCCACCAGC
>CAYYVV010000053.1:0-13902 GCA_964475245.1 uncultured Anaerolineaceae bacterium
GACCAGGACGAGAAGACGATCAACGTCCACGTCAGCCACCTGCGCGAGAAGCTCGAGGACGATCCCTCCGACCCGGCGTTCATCCTGACCGTCCGCGGCGCGGGTTACGCGTTCGCCGAGCGCTAAGTCGGTGCTCGCGCCGCGAATGCTGGCCGAGGCAAGCCGCTGATGTGGCGCTTCGTGCCACGCGTGTTCACCGGGCTGCGTGCGCGGCTCGTGCTCGGCTTCCTGCTCATCGCGTCGATCACGCTCGCCCTCGTCCTCATCGGCGTCCCACGCCTGCTCGACGCGTACTTCCTGCAGCAGGCCCAGGATGACCTCAATCGCCGCACCCAGGATGTGGGAACGATCTTCCTGACCGAGAAGATCCTGAATTACCAAACGGCGAACGGAGCGCCCCAGGCGTTGCTCGAGGGCGATCCGCTGCAGATCTCGCCCGGACTGAGCCAGGCGCTGGGCACCGCCACCTCCGGGTCCGTCCACGACATCGCAGAACAGGTCGCCGAGGCGAACGTCACAGTCGAGATAGCGGATGCGGCGAACCCGGACACGGTCGTGTACCGGCTCGACGTGCAGATCGGCGACGAGGTGGCGCAACCCGGCCAGCAGCGCGAGCAGTTGACCTCCGAGGATCGGCCATCGGAGCTGACCTACGTGGATTCATTCTGGTCCCAGTCGAACGCCGTGGCTCCAAGGCGCATCGTCAAGGTCTGGCTCTCCGACCCGTATACCTACCGGGCGCAGACGCTCAACTCCATTCTTGGAGTCATGGCCGTGGCGGCGGTGATTGCGTTGCTGATCGCCGTGATTGCCTCGATCCTGATCGCGAATCGCCTGTCGAAACCTATCCGCCGGCTCGCCGGCGCCGCCCGCGAGCTGTCCGAGGGACAGCTCGATACGCGTGTGACGCCGCCCAGCAACTCGCGCGAGATGGCCGAGCTGACGACCGCATTCAACGCCATGGCTGAGCGCGTTCAAGCGTCGATCGAGTACATCCGCCGTGACCGCGACCGGTCGCGCGACTTCCTGGCGGACGTCTCGCACGAGCTCAAGACGCCGATCGCCGCGCTGCGCACGTTCAATGAGCTGCTCAGCGAAGGCCAGGTCAAGGACAAGGCGACGGAGGACGAGTTCCTGGAGCAGTCGCGTCAGCAGATCGACCGCCTCGACTGGCTGGCCGCCAACCTGCTCGAGCTGTCGAAGCTCGAATCGGGCCTCGTGCTCCTCGACCTGCGCCCGGACGACCTGCGCGCGGTGGTCGAAAGCGCAGTCCAGCAAGCGCAGCCGGCCGCTCGGCGCAAGGGCGTCAAGATCGACGTTTCGGCGCCCACGGAGCCGATCAGGCAGCTTCACGACCCGCTGCGCATGGGCCAGGTGCTGGGCAACCTGCTCGGCAACGCGATCAAGTTCACACCGCGCGGCGGCCACGTCCACGTAACGCTCGAGGCGACCGATTCGGGCGCCGAGGTGCGCGTCGCGGATACCGGCGTGGGCATCAACGCCGCCGAGCTGCCGCACGTCTTCGATCGCTTCTACCGCGGTGCGCAGGCGCACGAATCGCGCGCCGCCGGCTCTGGGCTCGGCTTGTCGATCGTCCGATCGATCGTCGAGATGCACGACGGCCGCGTCGCGATCAGCAGCACGCCAGGTAAGGGCACGGAGGTTTCCGTCGAGCTGCCGCGCGACATAGCCGTTTCTTCACCCGCCGCTGGCCGTGCCTGAACGCGTTTTAGGTCAGACTTGCTGATGCCGTGAGTGCTCCACAGTGACCGACAACAATTTCGAGGTGCCGTCCGGGGATTCGGACAGGCCTGAGCCGGCTGGGTCCATCGACGAAGCGACCCAGACTGACGCCCCGACTCCGGCCACGTATGCCCCGTCGCCGGAGCCGCGCACGACCTGGGCGCCGTCCGCCTGGGCGACGCAGACGCAGACGCCGACGCACTGGCTCGAGCCCATGCCGGGGCAGCACCCGTCGCTCCGCAAGCGGCGAGTTCGCGGTTCCTACCTGTTGACGATCTTCGTCGTGGCGCTCGTCGCGGGGATGATCGGCTCGATGGTCACCTACGCGGCGCTGGTGGCCACCAACCACCTGACGGCGCCCGTTGCAAACCTCGTCCAGCCGAGCCCGACGCCGCTCGCGCCGCTGGCCTCGGGCGTCGCTCCGGCGACAAACGCTCCGCTGCCGGCCGGTGCCACGTTCTCGGTCACCGCCGCGGCGGCCCGGGTCAGCCCGTCGGTGGTCACTATCACCGTCCAGGCCGACGCCTCGACAGATCCGTCGCAGTCAGAGACCGGCATAGGCTCGGGCATCATCTACGACTCGAACGGCTTCATCCTGACCAACCGCCACGTCGTCGCCGACGCGACACAGGTCACAGTCGCGCTCAACGACGGCCGCCAGATGCCGGGCACGGTCTACGGCGTCGACACGCTCACCGACCTCGCGATCGTCAAGATCGACGCGACCGACCTTCCCGCCGCGCCGATCGGTGATTCATCCCTGCTCGAGCCCGGGCAGACCGCGATCGTGATCGGCAGCCCGCTGGGGACCTTCACCGACAGCGTGACCTCGGGCGTCATCTCCGCGCTCGGTCGGTCGCTGCCGGTCACCGACCCGGTGACCAACGAGCAGCGCAACCTCCACAACCTCGTCCAAACTGACGCGGCGATCAACCCGGGCAACTCCGGCGGACCGCTGGTCGACGCGGCCGGCACGGTCGTCGGCGTGAGCACGGCCTACGCCCAGGGCGCGCAGGGCATCTTCTTCGCCATCCCGATCAATATCGCCAAGCCGATCATGAGCCAGGCCGTCGCCGGGCAGCAGCTGACGCGGCCGTGGATCGGCATCATCTACGTGCCGCTCGATCGCAGCACCGCCGACCAGAACCAGCTGCCCGTGGATTACGGCGCGTGGCTCGAGCCGCCCACCGGATCGGGCGATTCGCCGATCGTTTCCGGCGGGCCGGCCGAGAAGGCCGGCCTTCAGGCGGGCGACATCATCACCTCGATCGACGGCAAGCGCATCGACGCCGGCGCCGGCCTCGACGACATCCTGAGCCAGTACTCACCCGGCGACACGCTGACGCTCGAGGTGCTGCGCAACGGCAGCACGATCTCGCTCCAGATGACGCTGGGCACACGCCCGGCCGGCCTCAACTAGCCGCGCGTTCGCTCCAGGCGGACACCGGCGTGGTCGAGCACGCCGTCGATCGGAACGCCAGGCTTGCGCACGGTGACCGTGACCCGATCGACGGCCGCGAACGCGCCGAGAACGTCGGCCGCGATCCGCTCGCCGAGCGCCTCGAGCAGCTTGTAGCTGTGCTCCTCGACCTGCGCCCGGCAGATCTCGAAGACGCGCGCGTAGTTCGCCGTCTTGTCCAGGTCGTCGCTCGTGCCCGCCGGGCGCAGGTCGAGGTCCAGGTCGATGTCGAGCTCGATCACCTGGGGCCCGGCACGTTCGTCGTCAGAGACGCCGTGGCGGCCTTCGAACTCCATGCCGCGCAGGAAGACCTGGTCACTCATCGCTGATCTCGCTCATCGCTGATCTGGCTCCTCTCGCCAGCCGCCGCGGACGACCGCGTCGGCCATGCGCGCGACACGAACGTTGGGCTGGACATCGTGGACGCGGACGATATCGACGCCCGCCGCCACGCCGAGCGCGGTCGTGGCCATGGTGCCCTCGACGCGTTCGTCCGCGGGCAGGTCGAGCACCTTGCCAATGGTCGATTTGCGGCTCGTCCCGAGCAGCACCGGCCGGCCGAGCGTGTGCAGCACCTGAAGGTCGTGCAGGACGGCCAGGTTCTGTTCCGCGGTCTTGCCGAAGCCGATGCCCGGATCGACGATCGTGCTCTCCCACGCCACGCCGGCGGCGAGCGCCGCGTCGAGCGCACGCGACAGGTCGGCGAGCACCTCGGCGACCACGTTGCGGTAGCGCGGCTGCTCGCGGTTGTGCATCAGGACGATGGGCACGCCGCGCTCAGCAGCGAGACTGAGCATGTCCTTTTCGGCCGAGACACCCCAGACGTCGTTGATGATGTCTGCGCCGGCATCCAAAGCAGCGCTGGCTACGGCGGCGCGCGTGGTGTCGATGCTCAGCGGCGCGCCGGGCGCGATCTCGCGCAGGGCGCGGATCACGGGCACGACGCGCGCGAGCTCTTCGTCGAGTGCGATCTCGGAATGTCCCGGGCGCGTCGACTGGCCGCCAACGTCGAGGATGTCCGCGCCCTCTTCGATCATCCGCCGCGCCTGCTCAACGGCCGCACTCACGAAATCCTTGCCGCCGTGCGCGATCAGGCCGTCGCCGCTGAACGAGTCGAACGTCACGTTCAGGATGCCCATGACGTAGGTTCGCGAGCCCCACGTAAACAGCGTGCTGCGGACGCGCGTCGGTGTCGGTGGCCGTTGGGGAATGCCGCGCTCGCCGTCCGCGAGCGGCATCACCGATGGCGTGGCATACATGGCGCTTGCTCAGGCGGGCTCGTCGGTGCCCAGCAGCTGTCCTCGGACATAGCCGACAAGGTACAGCGAGCCGCACACTATGAGCAGGCCACCCGCATTGCGCGCGTTGGCCAGCGCAACGCTGAGCGCGGTCTGCGGATCGGCGATGGCCCGCGCGCCGGGGCCCCATTCGAGGGCAAGGCGGTCCGGCTGGAACGAGTTGGTGGAACCTGGCACGCTCGTGGCGAAGACCGTCGCGCCGCGCAGGGCCGCGATGAGTGGGTCGATCATCTGGGGCTGCCAGTGGTTGGCCATGACCGCCATCACGAGCGTCGGCGCGCCGCCCGAGATCTGCGGCAGCAGCTCGCGCAGCGATGCGGCCAGGGCGGCCACGCCGTGCGGGTTGTGCGCGCCATCGAGCAGCACTGACGGTGAGCCCGCGCGGCTGATCAGCTCCATCCGACCCGGCCACTTCGCGGCCGCGAACGCCTGCTTGCGCTGCTCGTCGCTGACCGTGGCAATGCCGGCGGCGGAGAGCGCGTCGAGGATCGACCACGCGATCGCGGCGTTCGCGGCCTGGTGAATGCCCAGCAGGCCGATGCGCAGCTCGCCGCCGCCCGGCGCGCGGACGCGAACACCCTGGCGATCGACGCGTTCGATGTCGAACGGCTGGACCACGTGGAGCGGCACGCCGACGCGCGCCGCGCGGCGGCGGATCACGTCAAGTCCGGGCTCGGCCGCGCCGGTCACGGCGGCCGTGTCGCCGCGCTTGATGATCTGCGCCTTCTCGGTCGCGATCGCCTCGATCGTGGGCCCGAGCACGTCCATGTGGTCCAGCGCCACGTTGGTGATCGCGGACACTCCGCCCTGCCACACGTTCGTCGCGTCGAGCCGCCCGCCGATGCCAACCTCGATCACCGCCACGTCAACGGCGCGGCGCGCGAAATACAGAAAGGCGGCGCTGGTAAGGATCTCGAACTCGGTCGAGGGTCCGTGGCGGGTGGTCAGCTTCTCGTCGGTGTCGATGACCTCTGTCAACAGTGCGTCGAAGTCGTCCTGGCCTATCGGTCGTCCGTCGAGCTGGATCCGCTCGCGATACGACACGAGGTGTGGCTTGGGCGTCTGGCCCACGCTGTAGCCCGCTTCGCGCAGCGCCGCACCGACGAGCGCCTGGGTGCTGCCCTTGCCGTTCGTCCCGCCGATCAGCACGCCGCGGAGGTTGCGCTCCGGGTGGCCCAGCGCGCGGAGCAGCGTGCGTGTGCGCGACAGGCCCAGGCGCATGCCGAAACGGCCGCGGGCCTGGAGGCGCTCGAGGATCGAGACGTCGCTCAATCGATCAGGGGTTGAGATCGTCCTCGTAGAAGACGCATTGGTTGAAGCGCGGCGAAAGGCAGATGTCGGACACGTAGCCCTGCTCGAGGTGGACTCCGCCGCGCAGCTGGCAGCGCGCGGTGTTCATCTCCTGGCGCATGAGTGCCTTGAGCAGGTGCGGAGCGGTGATCGGGATCGTGCCCCGCGGGCCGGTCATGTAGAAATGCGGGCAGACGTTGCGGCGCAGGTTGGGCAGGCCGAACGGGATGCGCGGGAAACCGACGCCATCGAGCGGCGATGCGGGCGGGCGGCGCAGGCCAAGGCTGCTCGACACGCGACTTATGGGACCGCGAGGGGGAGCGGGTGGTGTGGGCCGCCCGTGAAGCGCGGTACGCGCGAGCATCGCCAGCGGCTTGCGCGTCGTATCCAAATGCTGCCTCTCAAACGTCGGCGCGCGCCGCGCCGTGCACTTAAGAGCGTACACGCTCGGAAAGGCACCATGACGGATGGCGGCAACGACCGGCGCGCATCGCCCGGCCCTGCCACAATCGGAACACATGCCGGGACCGTCTCGATCACCGCAACGCGGCGGTCCGAGTGGCAGGCGCGCTGGTGCCCAACGCCCGCGTCGGACCCGCCGGCAAGCCCCCAAGCGTCAGCTTGCGCGCCGCATCAGCTGGTCGCGCCGCGTCGGCGTGGCCGCGGCACTGGTGCTGCTCGCGGGCGGCGCGGTCGCGTTCGCCAGCCAGTCGTTCAAATCGTCGGGTGGCCCGGACGTCGCCACGGCGACTGCGCCGCCCCCGCCCGCGCCGGCACTGCTCGCGCCGTCGACGACGATCACGCGCGACGGCACGGTCGACCTGACGGTCATCGCCCCGGCCAACCTGCGTGGCGACCAGCGCTACGTCGTCCGGGTCTACGTCAACGGCAACCAGGTCAGCCACGAGGACCTGCCGTCCGAGCAGCAGTTCACGCTCGACGACGTGCCGCTCACCGAGGGCGATAACGCCATCCGGGCGAGCCTCGTGGGCGACGGTGGCGAGAGTCCACTCTCCGCGCCGGTGAACATGACACGCGACGACCAGGCGCCGGTGATCAAGGTCCTCACGCCGGCCGACAAGGTCTACACCGACAGTACGACGCTGACCGGCAAGACGGAGGCCGGAGCGACGATCGAGGTGACCGACGACGCGGGCCACGATCTCGATGCCACGGTCAGCTCCGACGGACGCTTCAGCGCCGACCTGTCGCTGACGATGGGCAACAACCCGCTCACGCTCAAGAGCACGGACCTGGCTGGCAACACGGGCAGCAGCCGGGTCACGATCGTTCGAGCGCCGAGCTCCGCGGCGATCGAGCTCCTGGTGACACCGACGACGATCTACAGCTCGCAGCTGCCGCTCAACGTCGACCTGACAGCCACCGTGCGCGACGAGCTTGGCCGGCCCGTTGACGGCGTCACCGTCGTCTTCGGCGTCTCACCACCGAACCGCGAGACGATGACCTACGAGGTCCCCACGGCCAGCGGCCGAGCGCGCTACTCGGACCTCAATCTCGATTCTGGCGACGCCACCGGGCCGTGGCTGGTGACCGCGCTGGCAGTTCTGCCTTCGGGCATCGCGCTGCGTGCCGACGGTTCGTTCAACCTCCAGCCGGGCGCCCCGAAAGGAGCGGGACAACACTGACCTCGCCGTGGCGTGGCCTGCGCAGCGGCATCGGCGCGCTCGAGAACAGCTCGCCCTCATCGATCGAGTCGGAACCGGTCCAGCACGACCGCTGCTCGGCGCCGTTGAGCGGCGAGTGGCGCCGATCGAGGGCGCAGTAGCCGAGGCCTTCCACGAACGAGGCGCGGAAGTGGGCGCAGGTCCCGCAGCTGGTCGCGGAACGGCCACACAGGAAGCAGCGCGCGGACTCGCCCTGCGCGGTTGCACAGTGCGGGCAGCGCCACGTGGCCATCTGCTTTTGAGTCTATGTCCTACGGGCAGGGGTCAGAGGGCGATTTGACGAAGACATAAACGTACGTCCCCGGCGCGACCTGCTCGCCGGGCAGCGGGTACTGCTGGGCGACCTGCCAGTCGTCGGTCGCCTCATAGGGAAAGGCGCCGCCGAACTGCAGCCCGGCCGCGGCGATCTCTGCCTTGGCCTCGCCCAGCGCGCCGCACGTCGAGTAGTTGCCCACCGTGACCGGTGTCGGCGCCGGCGTCGGCTCGGGCGTGATGACCGGCGCCGGGGTGGGTGTCGGTGGCGGGGGCAGCGTTGGCGACGGAGTCGGCGTGGGCGGGACGGTCGGCGTCGGAGTCGGTATGAATGACGTTGGCGTCGGCAGCGTGAACGGTGTCGGCGGCAGCGACGGCGTCGGCGTCGGCGCCGGGCCGAGCGAGACGACGTAGTCGATCGGCGTGCTGCGGGCAACATCGACTCCGGCGCGCGGGTTCGTGCGAATCACGAGGTTGGCCGGTACGTCGGGGTCGTACGCCTCGGAGCGCTCGCCCGGGGCGAGATTGTTCTGGGCGAGGATGTCGAACGCGTCCGCCTCCGTGTGCAGGCGCAGGTCCGGCACTGGCACGGTCTGCTTCTGGGTGGCGACCGTCACGGTCACCTCTGAGCCCTTGGCCGCGTTGATGCCCGACGCCGGATCCTGGGCGATGACCGTCCCCTCCGGCGCCTGGTCGGTGACCTGGTAGGCACCGACGCTGAGCACGAAGCCCTGCGACTGGGCGTTGTTGCGCGCGTCGGCCAGCTGGAGACCCACGAACGACGGCACCTGGACCACGTCACCGCTTGGTCCGGGCGATGAGCTGGGATGGCCGGACAGGAGCAGGAAGAGCAGCACGGCCGCGGTGACAACGACGAGCACGCCCAGGATCGCCGCGAGCCAGCCCCACGGCCCAGCGCCGTGATCCGGCTCTTCCTCCTCGTCGTCGGCATATGCCATCGACCGCGGCCCAGCGCCGCCGCGCAGACCGCCGCCCATCGCGCTACCTGCGAGCTGCGGCGGTCCGCCGTAGACGACGCCAGGTTGCGCAGGCGGCTGCGCCGGAGCGGCACCAGGCAGAGGCACGACTGGAGCCACGACGGGCGGCCGCGGCGGTGGCGGCACGGCACCCTGGGGATCGGCGATGTAGCGGCCCAGGAGCGCAGCCATGTCACCCGCCGTCGGCCGATCGGCCGGCACGCGCGCCAGCGCACGGCGGACGGCAATGTCCAGGATCTGGGGAATGCCCGAGCGGATCGACGACGGCGTCGGCGGGTCACCGGCGAGACGGGCCACGGCGACGGCGCCGGCGGAGTCGCCCGTCCATGCGCGCCTGCCGGTGAGCATCTCGAACAGCACGAGTCCAGCCGAGTAGACGTCCGAGGCGGTCGTGACCAGCTCGCCGCGGGCCTGTTCCGGGCTGAAGTAGTGGACGCTGCCGAGGGTCGTGCCGGGCATCGTCAGCTGCGCCTCGGAGAACGCCCGGGCGATGCCGAAGTCGGCGACCTTGACCCGGCCGCCGCTCGTCAGCAGCACGTTGGTCGGCTTGATGTCGCGGTGGATGATGCCGCGCGCATGCGCTGCGTCGAGCGCCTCGTAGATCTGCTGGGCGATGCGCGCGGCGGCCAGCGGCTCCATCGGCCCGCGCTCGCGGATGACCGAGGCGAGGTCGCCGCCGTCGATCAGCTCCATGACGATGAACGGGTCGCCGGCCTCCATGCCGTAGTCGAAGACGTTGACCACGTTCGGGTGGTTGAGCGCGGCCGCTGACTGCGCTTCCTGGCGGAAGCGCGCGACGAAGGCCGGGTCGCGGCCGTACTCGGAGCGCAGGACCTTGACTGCGACGTCGCGTCCGAGCTGCGCGTCGTGGGCGCGGAAGATGGTCGCCATCCCGCCCTGGCCGAGCAGCTCGACCAGCCGATAGCGCCCGGCGAGGACCTGTCCTACTTCGGCCAAACCTGTCGCACCTGTTACGTCAACTCAGGTCGAGCCCGGACAGGAAGCGCCTGAACTCCGCGCCAATGTCGGGACGTTCGAGCGCCAGCTCGACGGAAGCCTTCAGCCAGCCCATCGTAGTCCCTGCGTCGTACCTGCGACCCTCGAACGCGTAGGCGAAAACGTCCTGCTCGCCCATCAACTTCTGGATGGCGTCGGTCAGCTGGATCTCGCCGCCCGCGCCTCGGGGCGTCGATTCCAGCACTTCGAAGATCTTCGGCGTCAGGACGTAGCGGCCGATGATCGCGAGCTTGCTCGGCGCCGAGTGTGACTCCGGCTTCTCAACCAGGCCACGGACGCGGAAGAGGCGCTCGTCGCCGGTGTTGGCGTCGGGATCCGGATCTATCACGCCGTAGCGGCTGACCTCCGCATCGGGCACTTCCATGACCGCGACGACGGATCCGTGCGTCTCCTTGTAGGCGTCGATCAGCTGGCCGATGCACGGTCGGTCGCCGACGACGACATCGTCGGGCAGCATGACGGCGAACGGCTCGTGGCCTACCGCTTCCTTGGCCATCAGCACGGCGTGACCGAGACCCAGCTGCTCCTTCTGACGCACGTAGCTGATCTGGACCATGTTGCCGATCTCGCGGACGACACGGAGCATGTCGATGTCGCCCTTCTCCTCGAGCAGCTGCTCAAGCTCGTGGTTGTGGTCGAAGTGATCCTCGATCGGCCGTTTCTGGCTGCTGGTGACGACGACGACGTGCTCGATACCAGCCGCCACGGCCTCTTCGATGCTGTACTGGATGACCGGCTTGTCTACGAGCGGCAGCATCTCTTTGGGGAGCGCCTTGGTCGCGGGCAACAGCCGTGTGCCCCAGCCGGCGGCCGGAAAGACTGCCTTACGGACGCGCAACACGTACCTCTGGTGATCGGTCAATGCGGCCAGCAGCGCCGATGCGAGCGCGCGGCGACCGTGTAAGTCGGCGGCGAGTATAGGCCGAGGGCGGTGATCGGACCCCGCCTGCGGATCTGCCGCCGAGGCTAGACGAGCGGGCCGAGCTCCGGCTCGACGGTGACCGGCGCCCGACCAGCCACCTGGAGGACTGCGGCGGCGAAGACGACCGCCGCCCCGCCTACGAGCTGCAGCGGCGTCGGCTCCTCGCCGAGCAGAACAGCCGCGAGCGTCACGCCGACGAGCGGCTCGACGGTCATCAGGATTGCCGCCCGGCTGGGACCGATCAGGCCGATGCCTGTGATGAACGCGGTCGTCGGGATCGCAGCGCCGGTAATTCCTCCGGCGAGGATCCAGAACCACGTGTCTGGCTCGTGGAACGGCAGGGTCAGGCCCGACGCCTGGCCGGCGATGATCGCCAGCGGCACGCTCAGGACGATGACCGTGGCCACGACGTAGGTCGACACGTGCAGGTTGGGCATCGGCAGCCAGCCACGGCCGGAGATGAGGATGAACGTCGCCTGGCACAGTGCGGCGAAGAGCGCGAGGCAGACGCCGATGGGGTCGATGACGACCGACGACGAGCCCAACAGCGGACCAACCACGACGAGGACGAGCCCGACGCACGCCAGGCCCAGAGCGCCCAGGCGGATCCGGTCGAGCCGCTCGCCGTAGAGCGGCACGGCAGCGATCGTGACGATCGCCGGGTACGTGTAGAAGCAGATCAGCGCAACGGCGATCTCCATGCGCACGAACGCGGCGAACATGGCGATGTTGAGCAGCCCACCGGCTGTGCCGGCAACGATCAGCTTGGTGCGCCGGTCGGGCGCGAGGACGCGAATGTCCGGGTACGGACGCGTCCCGCCGACGCGCGTGCCGAGCGCGAGGCTGACGGCGACGAGCGCAATCGTGGCGACGATCCCGCGCCAGGCGACGAAGGGCAGTGCGTCCAGTCCGGTCGCGGCCGCCTGGCGCGCGATGTAGCTCAGCGTTCCGAAGAGCGCGGCGCCACCCGCGACCAGGACAACGCCGAGCAGCGAGCGGTTCACGGGAGCATGGCTGTCAGTTGAAGCCGGTCAGCCCCCAGCGCACTGTCGGCCGTCTGGTCGGTTGGCGCGATCAGCGCGCGCCGTCAGTTGCCGCGTTCGAAGTCTGCGGCTCCTGGCGCGCGCTGCGCAGGACGCGGTTGGTGAACGGAATGCGGATCGTGCGGAAGACCTCGCTCGAGACAAGGAAGCCCAGGAAGATGAGCACGAGCGCGACGAGCTTGCCAGCCGAGTAGCCCTCGGTCGAGCCCAGGCGCGAGAGGCTGTCAGCGCTGCTGACGACGATGCCGCCGACGGCGATGAGCAACGTGGCCGGGACGCGGCTATGGATCTTGCCGGTCAGCAGCGCCTTGATCGCGCCGGGCAACGAGACGACGAAGTTGACCGGCACCGCGAAGCACGCCAGGAAGATGTTGAACAGGAACTGGTCGCCCGACTGTCCGGCGTCGAGCGAGTAGTCGAGCATGCGTTTCTTGGGCATGAAGATGTACGCCGAGAAGAGCGCGCCAAGGACGAGGGCAATGCCGCCCGGCACGTTCAGGAAGAGCGAGATGTCGCGCACCGGCCCGGCCATCGCGGCACCGGTCGGGACGGTGCCGGCCTGCGGCAGCGCGCCGCTGAGTGTGTCGCTGAACGCAAAGAAGGCACCAACGACGCTGGCCGCGACGACGGCCAGTGCAGCGATCTGCGGCCAGCGCTCGTTCTGGAAATAGGTCTCGACGGCGATGGCGATGGCGACCACGAGCGCGGCGATGAAGATCAGCACTCCGAGCGTGCCCGCGTTGTACGTGTTGCGCGTCACGAACGACAGGAAACCGCCGAAGAAGACGAGGAACGCGTATGCGTAGCCAAAGCGCGTCTTGCCGAGCAGGTATGCCGTGCCCAGGCCAAGCCAGCCGGCGGTGAAGACGGCACCGGTCATGTACCACATTCGGTACAGCGTCTCGCTCCAGCCGCCGGCCTCGCCGATCGCTTCGCACGCCGATGCGATGCCGAAGAAGATCATGCCCAGCGCCCAGATCGCCTGGAAGCCGTGGCGCCTCTCCCACCACTGGTCGACCAGCAGCAGGGCGAAGACGAACGCGAGCAGCGAGGTCAGCGCAGGCAGAAGGACCGCGATCGACATCTCATTCCTCTCTGTGCCGGCCAGCGCTGCCGGCGTGCGGTCAACCTAGGCCGGAACGAATTCGTGCGCCGCGCGATGCAGGCCGTCGCACAGCCCGAAGCGTGGCGTGTCTCCGGGGATCGGAACCGGGCGCATGATCTCGCGCACGTCCGAAAGCCGGCAGAAGAGGTATCCGTGCTTCCGTGCCCAGGCCCGGAAATGGTCCGGCTGGGCGTGGAACTGGTGCGGACCGGGGTTCAGCTTCGCGCCTTCGCTCCACGTCGGCGGCGCCTCAGGGGCAACGATGTCGAGCAGCGTCACCCGAAACGGCGTGCCAGCGATGAGCTCGCCGCAGCCGTCGCAACGAATCGTGTCGTTCTCTTCGAACACGGTAGGGATGGCAATGCCGTAAATCTCGCCGCCGCGGAAGGTGTTGGCCATCGGCGCCGATTGTAGCCACGGTCACTCAGTTGGCCAGCGTGTCCAGCCACTTCGGCTCGGGCAGTGCCAGACGTCGCGCCGCCCATCTCAGGGACGACTTGAGCTGGCTCCTCTGAAACGCGCGCAGGCGCGGCAGCCCGGGCAGATCTGGCGACGAGCCTCGGTCCGCGAAATAGCCGCTGATACCGACAACCGAAGCAGTCAGCACGTTGTCCGCGAGCGGGAGGACCTCCGAATACCACTCGGTCAGTTGCTCGGGCTCGGGACCGCCCTCGAGGGTGATCGATTGAGCGAATGCGGCGAAGTCGAGCTCCGCCGGACCGGCGCACGCGAACGGCCAGTCGAACATGCGCAAAAGGTCCCCGTCGAGCCGGATGTTGTCCGAGCGCGTGTCGAAGTGGAGCAGCGCAAATCGGCGCGTGCTCAGGAGCGGCGCCTCGGCCGCGTCCAGGGCAGGCCCGTGCGCGGCGATCCATTTGGCAGCGTCGAGCCTCGCCTGGGGCGTGGCGCACAGGCCGGCGAGTCGGTTGCGCAGCTGTTCGTCGGCAGTCAATGCCGCCCAGTAGCCCGTGAACTCCAGATGATTGCCGCGCGGCAGCCAGTCGGGCAGCGGCGCGTCCAACGTGTGTGCGTGAAAGTCCGCGTACGAGCGGACCGCGCGCCGAGCGCGTGGCGCCGTCCAGGGCGGCAC
>CAYYVV010000054.1:0-13446 GCA_964475245.1 uncultured Anaerolineaceae bacterium
TGAGCCTCCTGGTTCGTTGACTGTGATTGGCGATAGACGAAATAGATGCGTTGGACGGCCGTGATGGTGGCGAGCAGCCCGATCAGCCCGAGTGCACCACCGACTACGAGATCACCAGCGTGATAGGCATCTGGCGCCAGGCACTGGATGAGCAGGTCGGTGGCGCAGGCAAACGTCCACGGCCCGATTGGGCCGGCGAACTGGACGACTAGCAGGCCCGCGACCAGAATTGCCGTGCGCACTTCGCGCGGAGCGAGGCCGACGTTTGCCATGCCGCTACCCGACGCAAAACCGAGGCTTTCCGACTTGGCGCGCGTGTAGCTGACCATGAACGCCGCGGCCATCGCCGCCGCGGCCAAGATCACCCCGGCCGTGAAGTCTCCCGCGAGCGCGCCGATGGCGATGCCGATGTAGACGACCGCCTCACCGGCGCGGTCGATCGTGCTGTCGAGGAAGGCGCCGAATTTGCTGGTCTTGCCGGTTGCGCGCGCGAGAGCGCCGTCGAAGAGGTCGAAGACGGCGCCGAAAGCCACGACCAGGCCAGCCAGCAGCCAGCTTTGCGCCGCCGCGAGGCCCGCGCCTGCGACGGCGATGGCAAGGCCGATCAGCGTGAGCGCGTTGGGCGACAGGCCGGTACGCACGAACACGCGTGCCACCGGGCCCTCGATCGAGGCACGGAAGCGCTGGCGGAACGGCCCCGAGATGACGCTCATCAGCTCGCCAGCCCTAGAAGCTCTCGCTCGCGAGCGCGGAAATGCGTCAGGACGTCGCCGTTCAGGGTACAGATGACCTCACGCCCTGCCCGGCGCGTCTCGACGACGCCGGCTGCCTTGAGGCGGTGCAGGTGCCACGAGACGAGTGGCTGGGACAGTTCGACGTGCTCGGTCAGCTCCGTAACCGTCGCCGGACCCTCTGACAGGCGCTGGAGCAGGCGCAGGCGGGTCGGGTCGGAAAGAGCCTTGTGATATGCGGCGACGGAGCGCAGCTCCTCTGGCGGCGCTGCAATGGCCGCGATGGTCGAGCGAATGTGGGCGGGAGTCGGCACGCAGATCCTTGATCGAGAAGGGCATAGCCGCTGGGGCGGCAACGCGCCGGATACATAAAGCAGTATTGATATTAGGCACGGCCGCCGGCCGATGTCAAGGGCGGACGCCGCACTGGCATCCGAGATTGCAATCAGATTGGAGACGAAAGCGCGAGTCTCGCCTTTGGGCGCGCAGCGAACGGCGCTTGGCGCCGGCCGATGACGGATTTGGCAATCAGATTGCGAAGCTGCGCGTTCCGGCCGATGACTGGCGTGAGCTTTGGGGGCAGAACGGCGCCGTGGCGTGGCCGAACGTTCAATCTGATTGGAAAGTCCGCAGGGGCCATACTCCGGCCATGCTTGGCGGCCAGGCCACGATGACGCAGGGCTCCATGTCGCGCAGCGCCAGGCTCGTCGTGCTTGCTTCGCTGGGCCTGGGCGTATTCCTGGTCGGCGTCGAGCTGATGGTCACGGCCGTGGCACTGCCGCAGATCCTCAACAGCCTGAGCGACTGGACGCAGCTGCGCCACGCGGCATGGATCGTCAACGGCTACCTCATTGCCTACATCGCGGTCATGCCGCTGGCCGGCCGTGCCGCCGACAAGTACAGCCTGGCCGCGCTGTATGGCATCAGCCTCGCGACATTCGCCGTCGGCTCGTTCGTCGCGGGCACGGCGCAGAGTCTCGACTGGCTGATCGCGGCGCGGGTCGTGCAGGGCGCGGGCGCGGGCGCGGTCTTTCCGCTCGCCGTCGCTGCCGCCGGTCACCTGTTCGAGGGTCACGCCCGCGCCCGCGCCATTGGCGTCGTTGGCGCGCTGTCATTCCTGGGTATGGCCTGCGGGCCGTTCGTCGGTGCCACCATCATCCAGACGTTCCAGCTCGCGGGAGGTCCGCTGGTCACGCCCGGCTGGCGCTGGGTGTTCTATCTCGGTGCCCCGTTCGCGCTGCTCGCCGGCGTCTACACCTGGGCGACGGCGCACAACTGGCCACGTCCGGCCGGCGGCGGCTCGCTCGACATCGTCGGTGCCACGCTGTTCACGAGCGGCGTCGCTCTCGGCCTGATCGCCGTCAGCACGGTGGGCGGCGACGATCAGACGATGCCGCTGGTGTTGGCCGCGATCGCGCTTGGCGCGCTGCTCGCGTCGTTCGCCTGGTTCCGACGGCGCCGCGATCCGTTCTTCGACCTCGATCACTTCCGCGATCGGACGTTCTCGGGCGCGGTGTTGATGAGCCTGCTCACCGGCTATGCGTTCGCGACGGCGGTCATCGGCGCGGCCGTGTTCGTCGACCGCGTGCGCTACGCGGGCCCGGCGGAGCAGGAGCTCGCTCTGGGAGCACTGGCGGGCGCGATGGCGATTGGTGCGCTCGCCGCCGGCTACATCGTGCGGCCGATGGGCGTGGTGCTGCCCAGCGTGCTCGGCCTGCTGGCCCAGGTCGCTGGCCTGCTCATCGTTGCCACGGCCAGGCCCGAGACAGACCTGGCCGTGCTGTGCGCCGGTCTCGCGCTGTTCGGCGCCGGGTTCGGAGTGACCGTGACCGCGCGCACGACCGGTGCCCTGGAGGCGCTCGGCCGGCGCGCATTCGGCGTCGCCAGCGCAGCGTTGACCGTCGGCCGGATGCTGGGCATGGCCGTCGGCGTCAGCGCGCTCACCGTGCTCGGCTCAGACAAGATCCAGTCCCTTTCGGTGGTTCTGACCGACCCGGCGGCGCGCGACGCGGTCCTGCCGCCGGCGCTCCAGGGCCGGCCACTCCAGGATTACCTCGTCGTCGACGCGCTCGAGCGCTGGGCCGCCGGCCAGGCCGCCGACATCCTGGGCACGCTCTTCGTTGTCGCCGCGATCGTGACGGCGATCGCCATTCTGCCTACGCTGGCGATGCGCAACCGGCCGGACACCCACGTCCGGCAGGAAGCAAACGGGAGGGATCAGCACGACACAGACGGCGCAGGGGAAAAGCAAACGTCGGCGCTCGGCTTCTAGCGTTCATCAAACGCGTTCAGCGCCGCTCTGGGCGATGGCCTGGAGCCCGTCCGACGGAACGCATACGCTCGGGACGTTCGCCGAGGTCAAGGCGGCCTACGCGAAGCCCGACATGCGCGTCTGGATCGACCTCGAGGACCCCAACAGAGAGCTGCTCGCCGAGTTGACCAAGCTGCTGGGCCTGCACCCGCTGATCACAGAGGACATCCTCGAGAGCAACCAACGGGCGAAGGTCGAGGTCACCGGCGACAACCTTCACATCGTGATCTTTGCCCTGCACCACGAAGACGAGCGCATCGTCAACCACGAGATCGACGTCGTCCTTGGCCAGCGCTTCCTGCTCAGCGCGCACGACCCGGCGATCAAGCCGCGCGAGGCGCCATTCATGCGCCGCAACTCCGGCGCCCACCTCGAGGGCGGCGTCGACTACACGCTGTGGGCGCTGTGCGACTGGATCGTCGACGACTACTTCCCCGTGTTCGACACGATCGGCGACGAGATCGACGAGCTCGAGGACGCAGTGATGCATTCCGCGAATCGATCGATAGTCGAGCGGCTGTTCGACCTGCGCAAGGATCTGCTCGTCATCCGCCATGCCGTCAATCCGGTACGCGAGATCTTCAACCAGCTGACCAACCGCGATCTGGGCCTCGTCCAGGAAGAACGCATCGTCTACTTCCGCGACATCTACGACCACCTGATTCGCTTGAACGACGAGCTCGACAGCTACCGCGAGCTGGTCAGCACGACGCTCGACATCTATCTGTCGCAGATCAACAACAACCTGTCCGAGATCATGAAGCGGCTCACGGGCGTCACCGTCGTGCTGGCCACGATCGGCGCCATCGGCGGCATCTTCGGCATGAGCGAGGCCGGCTCGGCGTTCAACTTCACTGAGGCGACCGGTTTCTGGATCGTGACCGGGTCGGCGATCCTGATCGCGCTCGCGACCTACCTCTACTTCCGGAGCCGCAGCTGGATCTAGGGCGCGGGACTCGGCGGCAGGCATACCCGCGGAACAGCTGAAGGAACAGCCACGTCGCTCGCTGCCGGGACCGTCGATACCGGCATTGCCGCGATCTGGAGCTTCGGGACGGTTCCCGAGGGACCCTCGCTCGTCTGGAGCACGAGTTGCTCCGTCGCGCCGTTCTGGGTCGCCAGCGTCAAATCGGTCGCGTGCGGTTTGACAGTCGAGATCTGGTACAGGTGGAGCTCGTCGGTCGTCGTGTAGACCTCCACGAGCGCGCCGACCATGGCCGCGCCGCTGTTGATGAGCGAGGCCCGCAGGAGCGGCAGGAACATGCCTTTCTGCGCGTGGGCATAGATGTAGGTCGTGCCCGGCTCGCCGGGTTGGACGAAGCCCGGCATGTACATCGCGACGTCGCACAGCGGATAGCCGGGCTCGTTGCCCGCGACCTGGATGTCCCCGGCGACGACGGGCAGGTCGATGTCGAGCGACGGGATGACGATGCGCGACGCGAGGCCCAGCGGACCGGCGAAGCTCGCGCTGGGCAGTGGTGTGGGCGATGGCCCGATGGCGATCGGCGTCCCGTCGGCAGATGGCTGAGGCGTTGTCGATTGCAAGGCCTGTGGCGAGGCGAAGAGCGGGTCGCCGGCGCCCCCGCCGGCTGGTGTCGCAGCCGTGCCGCTGAGCGCCGACGGAGAGTAGGTGAGCGCGCCGGCGGCCAGGAGCATGACGCCGCTCGCCATCAGCAGCGAAGGCAGGAGACGGTCGAGCAACACGATCAAGCGCGACATAGCGGACCGATCGTAGATGCGCCCGCTTCGCGGCGCCGTAGTACATTCCCCGGACATGCGCCTCCCCGATGTTCTCGGTGTGCTTGGCGCGTTGGTCGTTGGAGTCCTGCTTGCGGTGCTCCTCATGGCGACCGCGCTGGGCACGCAACCGCCGCTGCCTACGCCCGTGGGCCAGAGCCTCCCGCCGCTGCCAACATTGGCCCAGGTGAGCCAGCCGCCGTCGACCACTCCGAGTGGGGCACCACTCGCGTCGGGCGGCCCGCAACCGCTGGCAATCGGGTCCACCGCGCCAGGCCTCCCGCTGACTCTGCTCGACGGCAGCGTCATGAACACGACCGACTTCCTGGGCACCCCGATGTGGGTCACGTTCATGACCACCTGGACGCCGCAGTCGCCTGCCGAGCTGGCGATGGAGACCGACTACGCCAAACAGCTCGGGACAGAGATGAACGAGGTCGTCGTCGACGTGGGCGAGGACGCTCAGACGGTCAGGACGTTCATCAAGGCGCAGAACTTCAAGCTGCCTGTCGCGCTCGACCAGGACGGCTCGGCGCAGGCGGCATGGGGTGCCTACGGACTTCCCGTCCACTACTTCCTCGATGCCGACGGAGTCGTCCAGCAGGTCGTTTACGGCGGTGCGCAGGTCCAGGTGTTCATCACCGCGATCACTGCCGTCGTGCCCGACTTCTCTGCGGAGGCACCGACGACGAAGCCGACTCTGCCGCTGGACCTTCCGACCGAGACGCCTGTCGTCAACCCCAGTCCGGAGGCGTCGGCCACTCCGTGAGCTCGCCCGTCTCTGTACGGGCGGCGGTCGAAATGGCCGCGCACCACCTCGAACGGCGGCCGCTGCTCGTAGTCAGCGATTTCGACGGCACCCTGTCGCGCATCGTCGATGACCCTTGGGGCGCGCAGATCCTGCCTCTCGGGCGCCGCGCTCTGCGCGCCCTGGCCGGGTTGCCGGACGTGCATGTCGTCGTCCTGTCCGGCCGGTCCGCGCCCGACGTCGCCGCGCGCGTCCGTGTCGGTGGCGTGACGTACCTGGGCAACCACGGCATGGAGCGTGGCTTCGTCCCGCGGCGTGGCCGGCCGGACCGATTGCGCGCGAGCGTGGACGAGGCGCCGCACGAGGCCGTCCACATGGCCGAGCGGCTCGCGGACGAGGTTCCGCGGGTGGTCCGCGAGCCGTGGCTCATCGTCGAACGCAAACCACCCGCGGTCTCGTTCCACTACCGGACTGCGCCCGACGTCGCCGCGGCCGCAGCTCGAGTGCGCGGTGCGGTCGACGAGCTGGATCCAACCGGTGTCCTGGAGCGCTTCGCGGGCCGACGCGTGCTCGAGCTGCGGCCCTTCGGTGCCGTTGCCAAGGGCGACGCGCTTCTCGCGCTCGTGGACGAGCTGCGGCCGCGGAGCGTCTTCCTGCTCGGCGACGACGTCACCGACGCGATGGCCTTTCGCGCGCTGCGCTCGCTGCGTGCTGCGGGAACCACTGACGGCGTGGCGGTTGCGATCCAGGCACGCGCCGAGGTGCCGGCCGAGGTCCTGGCTGCGGCCGACATCGTCCTTGCCTCGCCCGTCGACGCGACGCGCTTCCTATCCGCCCTGTATCGCCGCTTGAGCGCGTGATCAGCCTGCGGCCGGTCGAGGAGACCGACATCGCGGTCTTCTACGAGCACCAGGCAGACCAGGGCGCGGCAACAATGGCGGCCTTTCCGGCCCGCGACCGCGCCGCGCATTTCGCTCACTGGTCGAAGAATGTCCTCGGCAACCCCGCCGGCATGGTCCGCACCGTGCTCCTCGACGGCGCGGTCGCGGGCAACGTCGTGTCGTGGAACGACGCCGATCTAGGTTGGCTGCTTGGCTACTGGATAGGGCGCCAGTTCTGGGGCCGTGGCGTCGCGACTGAGGCCGTTCGCCTGTACCTGGACGAACTCACGGAGCGGCCGATCCACGCGTTCGTGGCACTGCACAACGTTGGCTCCCAGCGCGTGCTCGAGAAGAATGGCTTCACCCGCGTCTCCACTCAGCCGGAAGTCGCCGCGGACGGGGTGGCCGAGTTCCTGTTCGTTCTTGACTGAGGCAACATAAGGACGCGCGATCGCGTCTCTGGGAAGTAGCTCGGAGGCGCTCAATGCTTGCCCGGTCGAGACTCGTCCTCGTCGTCGCCCTGTTCGCGTGCG
The DNA here is from genome assembly GCA_964475245.1 of uncultured Anaerolineaceae bacterium. Taxonomy (GTDB): domain Bacteria; phylum Chloroflexota; class Limnocylindria; order Limnocylindrales; family CSP1-4; genus JALYGJ01. The sequence continues at coordinate 6,942 of CAYYVV010000054.1, forward strand.
CCTGTACGAGCAATCCGCCCGTTCCCAGCGTCCCATCGGCCGCTCCGCCCTCGACCTCTCCGCCCTCCGCAACGGCGTCGCCCGTCTCGGTCTCGCCAACGCCCGCGCATTCGATCCCACTGACCGTGACAGGCGAGGGGTCGTGCACTGTCGAGAACTACGGTGGGTGTTGGCCGGTCCTGTTGATGACCCACGGAGCGTCCGACACGTTCGCGTCATGGAAGCCGTCGGCGTCCGACGTGGTCTTCGCAACGGCCGACGCGGGTTATCCCACCACCCAGCTGACCGGCCGAGTAATGAACGGTCCGAGCCAGATCGCGCTCGGGCACTGGTCGGTGGGCATAGGGCTTGCGAGGGGCTCCGATGTTCCTGATCAGCCCGATTACGGAACCGTGATCTGCCACCAGGAGTTCGATGTAACGCCGACCACAACGAGCGTCCGGATCTCGGCGTCGCTCTCCGGCTACGACGGTTGTGACCTGCGCGTGGATCTGACCGATCCATCGGCACACACGCCCTCAACCCGACCTTCGGGCAGCGGCTAGTCGCGCAGGGCGGGGTCGAAGGTACGGACCATGTCGCGTAGGGCGCGCGAGGGCGGACGGCCGCCCTTGGCGACGGCCGACAGGTCGCGCAGCTGCCGTGCCAGCCACCAGGCGAGATCCTCGTTGCGCACTGATGCGCGCAGCCGGCGCAGCCGCTGCGCGCGCTCGTCAGCCGGCATGTCCAGCGCCCGTTCGAGCATCTCGCTCGTGCCCGCGACATCGGCCGCGGCGACCATCAGCGCGTCCGCGCCCAGCTGCTCGGCCGCGCCGGCCGTCTCGGACAGCACGATCGCGCCATGGCCGACCACGGCAGCCTCCTTGGCGACCAGGTTCATGCCGTCGACGACCGGGTTGACCAGCGTCACGTCGGCGAGGGAGAGCGCGGCGATGGCCAGCGCGTAGTCCTGGCCGTCGAGCAGCCAGATCGGCGCCTGGTCGGGATCGGTCAGGCCGTTGATGCGGGCCACGACCTCGCGCACGGCCGCGGCGTAGTTCGCGTACTCGGGCACGCTCTCGCGCGAGATCGACTGGATGGCCAGGAAGCGCACGTGCTTGCCCAGCTCGGGGCGGCGCTTGAGCAGCGCCTCAAACGCGAGGAAACCGCGCAGCACGTTCTTTGATGGCTCGAGCCGGTCGACGCGCACGATCAGCTTTGGCTTGCCGGCACGCTCGAGTCGATCGGACAGCTCCTTGCGCCGGTGGGCGACCTCAGGTCCGCGCGCGAAGTCGGTCAGCGAGTCGGGGTCGATCGAGATCGGGTATGCGCGCACCCAGATGGTTCGACCGCGCCAGCGCACGTGGCGTCCGGCCGGGTCGACGCGCGCATCGCGCACGAAGGCCTCGACCGTTTCGAGGAAGTTGCGCGCGTAGCGGTCGGTCTGCAGGCCGCAGATGTCGTTCGCGAGCAGGCCCTCGCAGATCGTCCTCCGCAGCGTCTGGGGCAGCACCAGCCACGAATCGACCGACGGCCACGGGATGTGGTTGAAGTGGAGCAGCAGGCTCTCCGGGCGCCGCTCACGGATGTACCGACCTGCGAGGTAGAGGTGGTAGTCCTGGAGCATGATCACCGGCCGGCGATCGTCTGCAGTCTGCTCGAGGATCGCGTCGGCAAAGAGCCGGTTGACCGTCCGATACCCGGTCTGCCACGCACGGACGAGGCTGTCGTCGACGTTCGGCTCGTACGGCAGTGTGTACAGCTGGTGCTGCATGAACCACAGGAAAGGATTAGCGATGACGCCGTAGTGAGCGCGCCACGCGTCGGCCGGGATGTCACGCATCACGAGGCGCAGGTCCTGGCCCGGTAGCAGCTGCTCCACCCGCGCGAGCAGCTCCTCGCGTTGGCCGCCATCCTCGCCGCCCAGCAGGCGCGCCGCGTCGCGATCGGTCTGGTCCATTGCCGCGCTGACCCACGTCAGCGGCGCGAGCCGACCCAGCTCGGCGAGCGCCGTGACGAGGCCGCCGGAGCCACGCTGCGCCTGCCATGCGCCGTCGCGCTTTCTGTCGAACGTGAGCGGGCCGCGATTCGACGCGACGACAAGTCGCTGGTCACCGGGCAGCAATGTCTCGAGGTACGGTGCCAGGCGCGACGCGCCGCGCTCGTGGGCCGACCGACTGTCGATTAATTGCGAAGGCTGCTGACCGTCCCTCGCCACGGCCGTTTTAGAGCAGGGCCCGCGCCGCCTGCTCGGCCATCGCGATCACGGCGATGGTCACCGGCGGCACAAGCCCGATGGCGATCGTGCCGATCGCCGCGATGCCCAGACCGGTCGACGTCTCGCGTCCGATCGTGACGGCGCCGGCGTTTTCGGCCGGGTCGCGCATGTACATGTAGACCGCAACGCGCAGGTAGTAAAAGGCGGCAATCGCGGCATTGATGACGATGAGCACGGCGAGCAGCGTCAGCCAGCCGCCCACCTGGAGCGCGGCCTGGATCACGTACCACTTGGCCCAGAAGCCGGCCAGCGGCGGTATGCCCGTCAGCGACAGCAGGAACAGCAGCATCAGCGCCGAGAGCAGCGGCGCGCGCCGGCCCAGCCCGGCAAAGGTGGCGATCTGGCTGGTCACGCCGGGCCGGCGCTGGAGCGCGGCGACGACGGCGAACGCGCCGAGGTTCATGAACGTGTACGCGACGCTGTAGAACAGCACGGCCTGCAGTCCGGCCTCCTCTGCCGGCGAACCGACCACGGCGGCGCCGAACGTGGCAAGCCCGACGAGGATGTAGCCGGTGTGCGCGATGGAGCTGTAGGCCAGCATGCGCTTGATGTTGTCCTGCGTGAGCGCGACGAGATTGCCCATCGTCATCGTCAGCGCGGCGAGGATGACGATGAGTGGCGTCCAGTCGGCCTTGAGCGGGCCGAGCGCCTCGACGAACAGGCGCAGGATGAGCGCGAAGGCCGCCACCTTGGGACCGACCGACAGGTAGCCGGTGACCGGCGTCGGCGAACCCTGGTATGCGTCGGGCGTCCAGTAGTGGAACGGCACGGCCGCGATCTTGAATGCCGCACCGGTGGTCAACAGGGCGAGGCCCATCAACAGGCCCGGTGCGAGTGACAGAACGCCGCCGCTCGAGCCGATCGTGGCCGTGATCTGCGCGGCCACCTCGCGGACGCCGGTCGTGCCGGTGTAGCCGAAGACAAGAACGAGCCCGAACAGGAAGATCGCGCTCGAGAACGAGCCGAGCAGGAAGTACTTGATCGCGCCTTCAGTCGATAGCCCGTCGCGCTTCGCGTAGCCGGCGAGCAAGTAGCCGGGCAGCACGAGCAGCTCGAGCGCGAGGAAGAGCAGGAACAGGTCGCGTGCGCCGCCGATGAGCATCGCGCCGGTGATCGCGAAAATGAGCAGGACCGAGAACTCGCCCGCAGGCAGGCCGCGCGGCCGCAGATAGTCGGGCCCGAACAGGATCGTCAGCAGGGCGATGAACAGGAGCAGCAGGTCGAGCAGCGCGGTCAGGCCGTCGCGGACGTACGCGCCGCCGAAGACCTCGGTCGGGCCGGACAGCAGACCGATGTGCCCGCTCGTCAGGTCGAACGGGCCGATGATCGCCACGAGCGCCATGAGCACGACGATGCCGACCGACGCGACCAGGGTGACGCGTGAGTCCTTGCCCGGCCAGGCCAGGTCGACCGCAACGACGAGCATGGCCAGGACGGCCAGGCCCACGACCGGCAGCAAGGCGAGGATCGTGTTGCTGTCGAACTGGATCATCGGCCTGCTCTAGGGCACGCCCGCGGCGAGGCGGACGGCGGGCGCGACGCGCGACAGGAAATCATGCACTGGCACCTGCCAGAGCTGCGTCAGCAACCCCGGGAAGACGCCGAAGCCGATGGCGAGGACGACGAGCGGCGCAAGCGTTGCGACCTCGATGCGATTCATGTCCGTCAGGTGGTGGCCGATGCCCTTCAGGAAGTCGGACAGGTCGCCAAAGACGACGCGCTGGTACATGAACAGCAGGTAGGCCGCGCCGAGCATCATCGCCAGCGCCGTGATCGCGGCCACCACCGGCCAGAAGTCGAAGGCACCGACGATGACCAGGAACTCACCGACGAAGCCGGCGAGGCCGGGCAGGCCGAGCGAGGCGAGCACGAAGAAGCCGAAGATCGCGGCAAAGACCGGCACGACCCCGGCCAGGCCGCCCATCTTGGCGATCGTTCGGTCGTGCGTCCGTTCATAGATCACGCCGACGCACAGGAAGAGGGCGCCCGTGATGATGCCGTGGGCAATCATCTGGAGCACGGCACCCTGCAGGCCCTGCTCGGTGAAGACGAAGATGCCCAGGGTCACGAAGCCCATGTGGCTGACCGAGCTGTAGGCCACCAGTTTCTTCAAGTCGGGCTGGACGAGCGCGACGATCGCGCCGTAGACGATGCCGATCAGCGACAGGACGATGATCAGCGGCGCCCACTGATGCGCCGCGTCCGGGAAAAGCGGCACGGCGAAGCGCAGCAGGCCGTACCCGCCCAGCTTGAGCAGCACGCCGGCGAGGATCACCGATCCCGCGGTCGGTGCCTCGACGTGCGCGTCGGGCAGCCAGGTGTGGAACGGGAACATCGGCACCTTGATCGCGAAGGCGAGGAAGAAGCCGGCGAAGGCGAAGAACTGGAGGGTCGGGTCGAAGCCGAAGCCGCGCAGCGTCTCGTAGTCGAAGGCGTGTGCCCAGGAGCCGGTCGTGGCCTGGTAGCTGTACGCCGTGGCCAGGATCGCGACGAGCATGAGCAGCGATCCGACGAGCGTGTAGATGACGAACTTGAGCGTCGCGTAGATGCGGTTCGAGCCACCCCAGATGCCGATGATCAGGTACATCGGGATGAGCACGATCTCGAAGAAGACGTAGAACAGGAACAGGTCGAGCGCGAGGAATACGCCGACCATGCCCACCTCGAGGATCAAGAAGGAGACCATGTAACCCTTCACCCTGGTCTGGATCGGCCCGAAGCTGGCCAGGATGCTGATCCAGGTCAGCGTCGTCGTGAGCACGACCAGGGCGAGCGAGATGCCGTCGACGCCGAGCTTGTACTGGATGCCGAATGCGGGCACCCAGTCGGCCTGCTCCTTGAACTGGAAGCCGGCGGCGCCGGCGTCGAAGCCGGCCAGGATGAGCAGCGACGCGGCCCACGCGGCGAGCGCGGTGATCAATGCTGCCCAGCGCACCCATTTGACGCGCTCGCCGGGAATGAAGGCGATGACGATCGCGCCGATGAGCGGGATGAAGACCACCGCGGAAAGGAGCGGCAGGCTGTGCAGGAGATCGTTCATCTGACGACGAAGATGTACGTGACCGCGATGAGCAGCAGGCCGGCGGCGATGCCCAGCGCGTAGTTCTGGACGCGGCCGGTCTGGATCTGGCGAATGCCGCGGCCGGTGTCCTGGGTCAGCGCGCCGATGCCATTGACGGTGCCGTCGACCACGCGCACGTCGAACCACCACAGGGCGCGGGCCACGAAGCCTCCGAAGCGGACGAAGATCAGGTCGTTCAGGTCGTCGAACCACCACTTCGCGACCGAGGCGCGGTACAGCGGCCGCAGCGCGTTGGTCAGGCGCTCGACCTGCGAGCGCTTCTCGCGCATGCCGAACAGGCCGAAGAACCAGATGCCGAAGACGACGCCCAGCGCGGCGGCCGCGGCGCCGATGATGATCAGCGTGCCGTCGATGCCGGCGAAGTTGAACTGGCTCTCGGTGATGCCCAGCGTCTGAGTGGCGCCGGCGAAGATCGGCTCGAGCCACTGGTGGATCTGGCCGCTGTCGGGCGGCCAGCCGAGGGCAATGCCGAGCAGCGCCGCGGGAATGGCGAGCAGGATCAGGGGCAGCGTCATCGTCCATGGCGATTCGTGGATCTTGGGCTCAACCTCAGGATCGACGTGGCTTTCGCCGTAGAACGTCTTGCCCATCAGCCGGAACATGTAGAAGCCGGTCATCACGGCGACCACGACGCCGATGGCCCACACGACCAGGAAGCCGTTCTTGAACGCGCCGCCCAGGATCTCGTCCTTGCTGAAGAAGCCGGCGAGGGGCGGAATGCCGGCGAGGGCGATCGAGCCGATGAGCATCGTCCAGTGGGTGATCGGGATCTTGCGCCACAGCGCTCCCATCTTGTTCATGTCCTGCTCGTCGTGGACGGAGTGGATGACCGACCCCGAGCCGAGGAACAGCAGGCCCTTGAAGAAGCCATGGGTCATGAGGTGGAAGATCGCCGCCGCGTAGGCACCGACACCCAGGCCGGCGAACATATAGCCGAGCTGCGAAAGCGTGGAATAGGCCAGCACGCGCTTGATGTCGCGCTGGGTGAAGGCGATCGAAGCGGCGAGGATGGCGGTGAAGATGCCGATCGCGGCGACGAAGACCATCGCCTGCGGCGCCTGGCTGAAGATCGGGTTGGCGCGGGCGATGAAGTAGACGCCGGCGTTGACCATCGTCGCCGCGTGGATCAGGGCGCTGACCGGGGTCGGGCCCTCCATCGCGTCGGG
>CAYYVV010000055.1:0-7904 GCA_964475245.1 uncultured Anaerolineaceae bacterium
GGCGGCTTGGCGGTGGCGAGCTCGTATGAGTCCGCGATCAGCTTCTCGAGCAACGCCGGGCTGACGTCCGCCAGTCGAACGAGGACGTCCGGCCAGCCATCGAAATGCGGTTCGGTGAAGATCGATGGATCGCCCATTGCCAGCAGCGTCTGCTTGTCCAGCTCGTCTCTGACGCGGACGACGACGACCTCGCGGCTCGGCACGCGCGCCTTCTTCGGATCCACTCGTTCGAGCCACGCCCAGACGAACAGCCGCCCGTTGGCTCGAAACGCGAAATCTCGGTCCGCCTCGACCGCTCCCGGCAGTGCCAGGGCAATCCGGCGCACGTCGTCCTGGGTGGGCACCGTCGGATCCTATCGGGCATCGACATGCGGCTTTGCAGCAGGTGCACAACTTTCGCCTCGCACAGGGCGAATCGATCCTCCTAATGCGCTACGGGAACCGACCCGGGCGCGCAGATGGAGTTCGATAGCCGCTTCTGGGTCGAAACCGGGGCTGGATCCGGTCCGCTGACTTCGGATTCCGGGTGTCGGAACCATCCGGCGGCCCTCGCGTGGCGGGCGTGGGCAAAAGTTGTGCATTTGATGCAGACGGCGCGCCCGACGGCACGCGCCGAACGGCAAGCGCTGTTGTCGCGAAGGGCGGATGAGCCGCGCTGCGTACACTCGGTCCGTGGAGCTTCATCGCCAGGAACTGCCGCCTCCACGCCGTCCGCAGCCGCCCCAGCGCGTGCCCGAGGCGAACCCGCCGCTGCTCGGCGATTGGTTCATCTATCTCTCGGTCATCGTCCTGGCGTGCGGCTTCATCGCCATCACTGCACTCGAATTCGGCAGTGATGCCGGAACCCTGATCGTGCGCATCCCGGCACTCGTCGCCGCCGCGTTGCTCGTCCCGATCTCGGCCGACGCGGCTCTGCGCGTGTGGCGTTCCGCCTGGACGTGGCTGCCAGTCGACCGCAATCGCGGCCTGTTCCGCTTCGTCTGGGCGGCGGTGCTGGGCGCGACACTCGTCGTCAGTGGCACGCTCGTGGTGGCGTTGCTCGTCCTGTGAGCGCTCGCCGCCCGGATCTCCCCGGCGTGCCGGCCTGGCTCGCCGCCAACCTCAACTATTGCTCGCGCTGCGGCGAGCCGTTGACCCTCGGCCCGCTTGATACCGAGACGCGCGACCGGCTCATCTGTCACAACTGTGGCTTCATCGCCTATGTCAACCCGCGCCTCGTCGTGAGCACCCTGCCCGTCACGGACACAGGCGAGCTCGTGCTGATCCGCCGCGCGATCGAGCCGGGCTACGGGGCATGGGCCCAGCCGGGCGGCTTCCTCGAGATCGACGAGACGGCGCAGGAGGGAGCGGCGCGCGAGACGCTCGAGGAGACAGGTCTGGTCGTCGAGCCGACTGACATCGTCGGCGTCTACTCCCGGCCGCAGGCTGCCGTCGTGGTCGTGTGTTGGGAAGCGCGGATCGTCGGCGGTTCGGCGCAGCCAACGTCGGAGAGCCTGGAGGTGCGCAGCTACTCGCCCGACGCACTTCCGTGGCCGCACGTCGCGTTCCAGACGACCGCCTGGGCGCTGCGCGACTGGCTCCGACTGCGCCACCCTGAGCTTGACGCGCCGGGGGTGCGCCATCCGCGGGGCTGGCCGGCCGACTCAGCGTGAGGCAGAGAAGGTTCGACCCGCTGGCGCTGCTGCACCTGTCAGTGGGCGTGGCGATGACGCTGCTGGTCGTGATCTCCCGGCCGGCGGAGGGTGATCCGACGGTCTTCTCGACCATCGCCGGCGAGTCGGCCAGGGGCCTCGTCGCGTACCGCGACTATCCGGCCGAGTATCCGCCACTGGCGCTCGTCCAGATCGACCTGCCGCGTCTCCTGGGCGGACCCTCGCCTCAGACTTACATCCTGATCTTCACATTCATCAGCGTGCTGGTCACCCTGGCCACCGGCGCAGCCATCTACTGGCTGGCGCGCCGGCGCTGGTCCACCGAATCACCGGCCAACGCGACGCTCCTGTTCACGGGCCTGGTCCTCGCTGGCGCGCCTCTCGTCTTCTGGCGCTTCGACATCCTGGCTGCGCTCCTGACCACGCTGGGCCTCGTCGCTTACGCTCTCTGCCGGCCGGCGTGGTCGGGCTTCGCCCTTGGCCTTGGTGCCCTTACGAAGCTCTACCCCGGCGCGCTCGTGCCAATCTTCGCGCTGGCGCAGCTGTTCGAGCGGCACGTTCGCTGGGCTGTGCTGGTCGTCGCCGGAGCAGCCCTGGCCGTCGTCGCGGTCATGGCCCAGGTCTTCCTCGTGGCCGGCACGGGCGCCTTCTCGTTCCTGGCATATCAGCAGGAGCGTGGCGTCGAGATCGAGAGCGTCAGCGGCGGTATCGCGCTGCTGGCGAGCGTCCTCGGCCGGGTCAACACAGCAATCTCCTTCGGCTTCGGCTCATGGCAGGTCAGCTCTCCGATCATCGACGCGCTGTCCATTCCGCAGCTGGTGCTGAATGCGGTCCTGCTGGCCGCGCTACTCGCGGGGCTGTGGATCAGCTTCAGCCGCGAGGCCAGGAACGGCGGCAGGATCGAGCCCGAGACGCTCGTGCGCTATTCGCTGGCCGCGCTACTCGTCGTGATGCTGATCAACAAGGTCCTGTCGCCGCAGTACCTGGTCTGGCTGCTGCCGTTCGCGGCGCTGCTGCCCAGCCGCCAGTCGGTCCTGCTGCTGGTCATCGTCGTGCTGACCGTGCTGCTCTATCCGCTGGGCTTCGAGTCGCTGTTGCGCGTCGAACCCGCGGCAGTGCTCGAGCTCAACCTGCGCAACCTGCTGCTGCTGGTCTATTTCGCCTGGGTCTGTTGGCCTCGGCCGGCGCCGTCGCCGGCGCCGGCCGACCCGGCGCCGCGATCAGAACGAGGCTATGTTCGACAGACCGCCCAGCAGTCCGGCCGCGACCCCGAATAGAACCAGGGCCATCGCGAGCTTCGGACGACGCGGCAGGATGATCAGCATCAATGTGGCCGCGAAAGCGACCGTGGCCAGCTTGGCGATGGTCAAACCTGGGATGCCTGCGGTCTGGGCGATGCGCACCACGATCGGGTTCGCTTCAGCGGCCAGGCCGTGGCGGCTGACCAGCACCAGAAACGACGTGTAATCGAAAAGGTGAGCGAGAGCGAGAGCGGTCAGCGCGACTAGCTGGGGCACCGTGAGCTGTCCTCGTTGCGCGACGGGATGGGGCTCGCCATTGCTCTGCGCGTCCCCCGGGCGACCGTTGGTCCTGACGCGCGTCGTTGCTTCCCGCGACGCCCGGATTGTCGGCAGGTAGTACTTGTGTTGTCGAGTCACTTGGTACTTTCGGCGGTGACCGCTGTCACCGGACCGGCCTCGCGCCGAGCCCAGATGCGCGCCACGTTGCGGCCGACGACGCCGCGGCCGACGAAAGCGCTCTCGAGCAGGCGCGGCGTCGCGTGCCAGAAGCTTTCCTTGTAGCCGCCGACCCACAGGAAGTCGTAGTTCCGGCAGCCGCGCTTTACGGCCTCCGCGAGGCCGGCGTCGAACAGGTGCTTGCCGAGCGAGAACGGCCGGTAGACCGGGTCGGACGTCATCGCGACCATCAAAGCCATCGCGTACCCGTTCTGCGCCAGCGACACGAGCACGCCCTGTATGCCGTTTTCGTCCCGAGCGGTCGTGACCCAGGCCTCGCCACGCAGCGCGAGCGCTGGGACAGCTTCATGAATCAGCGCCCGGAACCTGGAGTCCGGCGCGAAATAAACCTCTTTGTCGCCCCAGCGCTCGCGCAGCAGACGTTCCACGGCATCGAGCGCGTCGCCGATCTCCTCTGCTGGAACCGCCGCGACCAGCTGGCCGCCACGCTCGCCGAACTTGCGAAGCTCCCAGCGCATCACCTTGCGCGCCTTGGAGCCCAGGTACGACTGCCAGCCGTCCTCCGAGTCGGGCAGGTCGATCTGGTACGTGGTCGAGCGCAGGTTGGCGTAGCCGGCGTATGTCCAGCCGGCGTGGCTCGAATCGGTGCGCAGGTGCGCGGGAGTGGGCGAGCCGAATTGCGGCCTGAGGATGCGCAGCACATCCCAGTCACGCTCGTGGCGCAGCCACGCGCCGAGCGAGTCGAGGACATCGTCGCGCGCCTCATCGCGAGCGACCACGTCAACCAGGCCGCGCATGCGCGGCCCGACGTTGCCCCACCAGGCAAGCTGACGGATCGGCCTCAGCGGCGGCCGGTCGGCGATCAGCGTCAGTGGCGCGACTGCCACGAGATCCGCGCCGTCTCTCCACGCGAGGAGTCGTATCTGCTGTCGCCCGAGGTAAAGGCGAGCGAGAGGCATCAGCCAGTCCGGCGCGTCGAGCGCGGAGGTGGCGGCGACGGCGGACAGTTCGCGCCAGGCCGGCAGGAGTGGTTCGAGCGCGGCGAGGTCGGTCAGGACCTCCGGAGCGCCGACTGCTCCCACGCGGGAGGCGCGCTAGCTGAGGTCGACGAAGACGTTCTTCGTCTCTGTGTACTCGTCGAGGGCGTGCATGCCAAGCTCGCGGCCCAGTCCGGACATCTTGTAGCCGCCAAACGGCGCCTCGGTGTGGATCGTCTCGTTGCTGTTGATCGAGACCGTCCCCGAGCGGACGCCTTTGGCGACCCGGATGGCACGGCCGATGTCGCGCGTCCAGACGGAGCCGGCAAGGCCGTATGGCGTGGCATTGGCCAGCCGGACCGCCTCTTCCTCCGAATCGAACGGGATGATGCCCACGACCGGGCCAAAGATTTCTTCGCGGATGAAGCGCATGTCGGCATTCGCGCCGTCGAAGATCGTGGGCATCAGGAACGCGCCGTCCGCCAGGGCGGCGTCTGTTGGAGCCGCGCCGCCCGCGACGAGCTGCGCGCCCTCCTCGTGGGCCGATTCGATGAACTCCTGCACGCGATCGCGCTGGTGGCTGTGCACGAGGCTGCCCACCTGCGTCTTGTCGTCCGCGGGGTCACCGACCGCCAGCTTGGCGACCTGCGCCGCGAACAGCTCGACCACGCGATCGTGGACCGAGCGCTCGACGAGGATCCGGCTGCGCGCGGTGCAGTTCTGGCCGGCGTTATCGAAGACGGACATTGGCGCCGCGGCGGCGAACTTCTCGAGGTCCGCGTCGGCAAAGACGACGTTGGGGCTCTTGCCGCCCAGCTCGAGCGTGATCTTCTTCACGTTGCCTGCGGCAAGGCGCATGATCTCCTGCCCAGTCGTCGTCTCGCCCGTGAAACAGATCTTGCCGACGCCCGGATGCGCCGCGAGCGCAGCACCGGCAGTGTCCCCCGGGCCCGTCACGACGTTCACCACGCCCGGCGGAAAGCCGGCCTCGAGCGCGAGCTCGGCCAGCCGGATCGCCGACAACGGCGTCCATGACGCGGGCTTGAGGACACACGTGTTGCCCGTCGCGAGCGCCGGCCCGAGCTTCCAGGCGGCCATGTTCTGCGGGAAGTTCCAGGGCACGATCATGCCCACGACACCGATCGGCTCGCGGAGCGTGAAGTCGAAGCCCGGAATCGAGGTCGGGATCGTCTCGCCGAAATGCTTGTTCGCGGCGCCGGCGTAGTACTCGAACACGAGGCTGACCGCGAACGACTCGCCGCGCGACGCGCTGATCGGCTTGCCCACGTTCTCGCGGTCGATCTGGGCCAGCTCCTCGTTGTTCTTCTTGACCAGGTCGGCGAACTTCTGCAGCGTGCGGCCGCGCTTGGCCGCGGACCACCTGCCGTAGCCGCCCTCGAATGCCTTCTGTGCGGCCGCGACGGCCCGGTCGACATCCCGTTTGCCCCCCAGCGGGACACGCGCGAAGACCTTGCCGGTCGCTGGATTGGTGACCTCGAACGTCTGGCCGTCGAGCGCGTCGACCTGCTCGCCGCCGATGAACATCTTGGCGTCGCGCACGGTTGTCATGAAGCGCCGATTCTAGCCGCGTCGACTTTCGGCCAGCGCCGGTCGATCGCCTCGGCGATCAAGCCGAACGGATCAGACGGCCAACGGATGCGACTCAGCTGCGGGCCGAGCGTGGCATCGACGTACCAGCACACGACGAGCCAGATCGGGATCAGGTACGCCGGGGTCGACCAGAAGCCCGCATACAGGGTCACGAAATAGATGGCGATGCCCACGATCACGACGCCGCGATGCGTGCGCACGAACGGCGACAGCACCACCGCGGTCGCGGCGCCCGCAATCAGGCGAAACAGGTCGAACGTGGTTTGCGCGACGTGCAGACGGGTACGCGAGACCGCCTCGGCGAGCGAGAAATAGGGCGTCTTGTGGATGGCGTCCGCGGCTTGGAACGTGGCGACGATGTTGGACAAGCCCCACACGATGGCCGCGGGTACCCACAACAACGCGGCTCCCGCGAGCCCGACCGAGAACGCGCCGGCGCCCGCCCAGAAGAAGATCGGTGGCAACCACGCGAGTGCATAGATCTTGAACGTGGCGGCGATCCCGATGAGCAGGGCGCCGGCGCGCGGCGCGCGCTCCAGGACGAGCAGCGCGACGAGGAGCAGCGCCGCAGCCGTGTGATCGTTCGAGCCATCACTGGCGAGGTTGACCGTCAGTGGCGCCGTGGCCCATAGCGCCAGGCCCATCGGCTCTCCGCGAAACGCGAGCAATGTCGTGACCATGAGCGATACGCACAACTCCTGCAGCCGCGGGTCGTGCATGGGCAGGTACCAGAGCAGTGCCAGCGGCCCGTACGGGAACGGCGGGCGGAGGGTGCTGGGGACCGGCACGTACGGATTGCCGCCGCGGACCATCTCGTCGAGCGCGCCACGGATCGCCTGGGGCACGTCGGAGAAGCCCACGCCGAATTGCGCGTAGCGCAACTCGATGGCGACAAAGAAGAGCACGATCAGCGCGATCCAGCCGAGCCGGAAGCGAAGCGACAGCAGCGTCGTCACGGACAGCACCAGGAAACCGAGGGTGCCGTCGTGCGGCTGTGGCCAGGCGGCGAGGAGCGTGGCGACCAGAAGGCTGAGCGTCAGCCACGGGTTGGGTGGGAAGCGACGCTTGGCCTCGTCGCCGGCCGCGCCGCTCAGTAGATCGTGCGCGTGTCCGACGACGTGTGGATCGTGAACGCCGAGTCGGGGATCGTCTCGTCGAGGCGCACGCTGGTCGCCTCGGCATGACGCGTGATCCGATCGCCGACGTGCTCCGCGAGCAGCAGGAGCATGCCCGTCTGCGTGTCGACGCCAACTTCGAGCCAGTGATCCGGTCGATCGAGCAGCAGCTGACTTGAACGCGGGTGATCGCAGCGCAGGAGCATCGTTTCGCGGCCGCCCGCGAGGGCGGCCGTCCCGGTCCGGTAGATCGTGCCCGTCGTCAGGACGTTGCGGCACAGGCCGTTGGGATGCACGAACGTGTCGGCCACGGTCTCGTTGGGCAGCGCCGTCTGCGGCAGGTAGATGCGTGAGTTGCGCGGCAGGTCGGGGTGATCGACGCCAACCGGCGCGTGTGGCGCGCGGCGCTTCGTCGCGGTGCGGCCCAGCGCGTTGAACGTGCTCACTGTCTGGCCGTCGGTGACCCACACGTCGTAGTCGCCGTCGCCCGACGCGCCGCGCGTGGAGACGACCTTGGCAGAGCCCGTGTGGCGCAGCCAGATGTCGTGGGTGACGGTCTCCTCACCGTGGGCCGTGATCAGCCGGTCGACGATGCGCAGGCGGAGCGATTCGAAGCGCAGCTCGGCCTCCGCCATGAACGAGAAGAGCTCGTTGAGCGCAGGCGTCGACTCGGGCAGCGTGGGCAGCTCGGGTGCTCGGTACGGCGTCAGCGCGCCCGAGGACGTCGTATCGGGTGCCGGGTCGTGCATCGCGGGCGATTGTAGTCGGCGGTCCCGCGGGCGGGTTTGGGGGCGGCCCTTCGCTGAGCGGACGACTCGTCAGTTGTCGGCCCAGCCGTCATTACGCGAGTTG
>CAYYVV010000055.1:8004-12200 GCA_964475245.1 uncultured Anaerolineaceae bacterium
CTTCGCTGAGCGGACGACTCGTCAGTTGTCGGCCCAGCCGTCATTACGCGAGTTGGGAGCGGTTTCTGACAGTCGCGCGGCCGCTCGATTGTCGTGACCAAGCGTGGAGACTCACGGCAATCCGACGCCGCTTGCGCCCGTCCGGCCCGGCCACCCGCATAAGGTCGGCGCCGCCGTCATCTGACGGAAAACCGCTGCTCGTTGCCCTTGTCTACCCGGTTAAGGTCGGCCCGGGCGACATTTGGCGAGAGTTCAGCGCGTCGGTCGCGGCTGATCGAGGGCTGGTCGGCACTTCCGGTTCGGACCAGCGCCGGACGTACACTCCAAGCCATGACTGACACGAAGACGCGGACCGAGAAGGACCCGCTCGGCCCGCTCGACGTTCCCGCCGACGCCTATTACGGTGTCCAGACCCAGCGCGCGATCCGCAACTTCCCGATCAGCGGCCGACTGCCCGATCCGGCACTGGTCGCCGCCGCGGTGCAGGTCAAGAAGGCGGCCGCGCGCGCCAACCGAGAGACGGGACGACTGCCGGCAGACCTTGCTGCGGCGATCATCCAGGCCGCCGACGAGGTCCTGGGTCTGCGCTCGGATTCCGCGTCCGAGTCGGGCGAGGCGCTGGGCCAGACGCTGATCGGCAACTTCCGCGTCGACCCCTTCCAGGCCGGCGCCGGCGTGTCGCACAACATGAACACCAACGAGGTGCTCGCCAACCGGGCGATCGAGATCCTGGGCGCGCAGGGCGTCGGCAGCGGCCAGCGCGGCGACTACTCGGTCGTCAACCCCAACGATCACGTGAACATGGCGCAGTCGACCAACGACGTGTTTCCGACCTCGATGCGCGTCGCCACGCTGACCAAGCTGCGCGACTTCATGCCCGTGCTCGACGAGCTGGCCGAGGCGTTCGATGAGCGTGGCCGGGCGTTCGACCACGTCCTGAAGTCGGGCCGCACGCACATGCAGGATGCCGTGCCCATCCGCCTCGGCCAGGAGTTCGCGGCCTACGCGCTGACCCTGCGCCGCGCGCGCGAGCGGATCGCCCGGTCCGCCGACGGGCTGCTCGAGCAGAACATCGGTGCCACGGCCGTGGGCACGGGCCTGAACGCTGAGCCTGAGTACATCCAGCTCGTCATCAAGAACCTCGCCGAGCAGACCGGTTTCGAGCTGCGCACGGCCGAGCATCTCGTCCAGGCGACACAGTCGATGGCGCCCATGCTCGACGTGTCAGCGGAGCTGCGCGGCCTCGTGGTCGACCTGCTCAAGATCATGGAGGACCTGCTGCTGATGTCGTCCGGGCCGCGCACCGGCTTCGGCGAGATCAAGCTCCCGGCGAAGCAGCCGGGCTCGTCGATCATGCCCGGCAAGGTCAACCCGGTCATGGTCGAGAACCTGTCGATGATCTGCTTCCACGTCATCGGCGCCGACACGGCGGTTGCCTGGGCCGCATCGCGCGGCCAGCTCGAGCTGAACGTGATGATGCCGATCATGGCCCACGAGGTGCTCGAGTCACTGACGGTGCTGACGACCGGCTGCCGCCAGTTCGCGCGCGAGTGCGTGGCAGGAATAGAGGCCGACGAGGCGCGAGCGGCGTGGCTGCTCGAACAATCGTCCGCCATGGCCACGCCGCTCGCGCCCTACATCGGCTATGCCCTGGCCGCGGACATCGCCAAGGAGGCGGTGCGCACCGGCAAGACCATCCGCGAGCTGGTCATCGAGAAGGGCGTGTTCACCGCGGACGAGGTCAACCAGATTCTCGATCCGCACGAGCTGACCGAGCCGGGCATTGCCGGCGGCTTCCGCTTCGTGCCGAAGATGCCGGAGGGCTACAAGCGCCCGACCGGTCCCGTGGGCGGCGGCGGGTAACCGACCTTAACCGGCGGAGATTTCACTGTCAGTAGCAGGTCCTGGGCAAGCGCAGGGATAACGGCATTGCGCCGGCCCAGGCCGGCGCCGGTCGACGCTCGCCCGAGCGTGGGTGGCCGTCCGAACTGTTCCGCCACCGTCTTCCGCAGAGTCTTCGGGCATCTCTGCCCGTGGATCTGAAACTGGCAGTGAAATTCGCCGCCTCAACCCGACTGACCGACGCGATGAAAGCAAGGCATCATCGGAGCCGATGGATTCGACGCGGACTTCATACGACAGCGTTGCCCGCCAATACGCTGACGAGATCGCCGGTGAGCTCGCGAACAAGCCCTTCGACCGTGAGTTCCTAGACCGCTTCGCGAAGCAAGTCGGCACGGGGCCGATCGTTGAGCTGGGCTGCGGACCGGGCCATGTCGCTGCCTACCTGGCGTCGCGTGGCGCCAACGTGAGCGGCCTCGACCTGTCGCCGCAGATGATCGTGCAGGCGCAGCGACTGTCACCCGGGCTCGACTTCGTGGTCGGTGACATGCTCGCGCTGCCGTTCGCGGACGCGTCGCTCGCAGGCATCGTGTCGTTCTATTCGATCGTCAATTTCGACACGGAACAGACGCAGCGAGCGTTTGCCCAGATCGCCCGTGTGCTGGCGCCAGGTGGTTTGCTGGCGCTCGCATTCCATGTCGGGCGGGACACGGTCCATCGCGACGAGTGGTTCGGCGAACCTGTGAACATCGATTTCAGCTCTCACGAGCCCGATGTCATCGTCTGTCAGCTGGCCGAGGCCGGTCTCGTCGTCAACTCGCAGCAGGAGCGCGACCCTTACGCGCCGGCCGTGGAGTTCCAGAGCCGGCGCTGCTACATCGTCGCTAGTCGAGGTTGACGACGTTCAGCGTGCCGGCGCGGATGGCCGTGATCTTGATATCGGACACCTGGGCGTAGCTGTCGATCTGCGACGCGTGGCACCAGATGGCGGCATTGCCCTTCGCGGACGAGGAAGCCGCCACGGACAGCGAGATCGTGCCCATCGTGTGCTTGCCAGACGCGTTGCTGCCGACCGAACCGGAATCGGAGTCGCCGCCGAAGCTCAGCGTACAGCCGACGAAGTCGCCCGAAGCCTGCGCGCTGAGCTGGGCCGTGATGGAGTAGCTGCCGGCGGCCAACGGCAGAGAGGCGACCGTGACCGGGTCATTGCCCAGGCCAACCGGACCTGCCTTCTCGCCGACCTTGATCCACGGTCCGCCGTTGGCCGCGTCGGTGGTGGCAGCGAAGCGCGGCGCGGCGAGGAAGACGAGCGTGGCCGCGAGCACGGCCGTAAGGGCGACACCAACCGGGCGTCGAAGCGATCTGAACACCAAGCACCTCCGTATCCGGGCGAGCCCGCTAAGCCGCCGATAAGTCCAGACTCGACAATGACACGTACATGAGCTCTGTCAAAGCCCCCGCGACAGCATTCATCCGGCGCGACCGCCCGGTCCGCGAACAGGAGGAGGGGCACCTCGCGCCCGCGGCGACGCGGTCGGCCAACAGCCGCGGCCGCGTGCGCCCAGAAGCACCCGACGAGTTCCGGACCGCCTTCGAGCGCGACCGCGACCGCATCCTGCACTCCAAGGCGTTCCGGCGGCTGAAGCACAAGACCCAGGTCTTCATCAACCCGGAAGGCGACCACTACGTCACGCGCCTGACGCACACCCTCCAGGTGACCCAGATCTCGCGCTCGATCGCGGCGGCGCTGACGCTCAACGAGCCGCTCGCCGAGGCCATCGCGCTGGGCCACGACGTGGGCCACAGCGCGTTCGGCCACACCGGCGAAGAGGCGCTCTCGCCGTACTTCCCGCGCCGTGGCTGGCACCACGCCGCGCAGAGCGTGCGCATCCTCGAGACACTCGAGGCGCTCAACCTGACCTGGGAGGTGCGCGACGGCATCCGCGCCCACTCGTGGAAGATCGAGCCGCCGCCCGGCACGCCCGAGGCGATGACCGTGCGCTACGGCGATCGGATCGCGTACCTGACCCATGACGCGCTCGACGCGCTGCGCGCCGGCGTGCTCGAGCCGGACGACTTCCCCCCGCGCGCGCTGGAGCGCTTCGGACCGCCCGGGCGCACATGGATCGACGAGATGATCAACGCGGTCATCGACGAGAGCCTGCGCAGCGGCGAGGTGCGCATGGACTCGCCTACGCTCGAGGTCATGAACGAGCTGCGCGATTTCATGTTCGCCAACGTCTACCTGTCGCCGACCCAGCGCACGCATACCGACTACGCGGTCGGTGTCCTGCGCCGCCTGGTCGACCACCACCTCGAGCATCCCGATGAGATTCCCGACTCATACCGAGATT
>CAYYVV010000056.1:0-12180 GCA_964475245.1 uncultured Anaerolineaceae bacterium
GCGGCAGCGAGCCTGCTGCTCAAGGAAGTGCCGCTGCGAACGACCTTCGAGATGGCGCCCGAGGAGATGCCAGCGGACATCAACCTGGATCACGTTCGGGCGCCGGGTTCAGACGCGTCCGCAGGCGCCTAGCGCAACCGTGTTACGAGCCGAAGAACTCGGCAAAGTCGTTTGCGCCGCAGGCCTGACGCAGGCAAGGCAAGCCAAGACCGGCTTCGATGGTGCGCAGCAGCGAGTAGTGGTTGTGCGACACCGAGGACTGGATGCCGGCGCCTTTGAGCAGCGGGGAAACGACGATCGTCGCAACGTGGCCGCCGCCACCTTGGCCAGTTGTTCCCTCGTCCCACGTGATGATGAGCAGACTGTGCGCGAAGGCCGCCGATTTGGTGATCAGCGGCACGAACGATTTCAGGAACGCGTCGCCCTGAGCCGTCGTTCCGTCATGCATGTCGTTGGTCAGGTTGGGCACGATCAGCTCGAAGCTCGCGGCCTTGGCACTGAAGCTGGCAAGGGATGTGATCCTGGCGCAGCGCTGCTGCCTGTGTGAGATGTCCGTGAAGCTGATTGCCGGGTCATGCTTTCGCGCATACCAGCCTCCGGGGCCGATCAGGTCTGTCCCGCCCTTCGCCGCCGCCGCCGGCGAACAGTGGCCCGGGTAATCCTGCTCGTAGACGTGCCAGGAACGACCCGCCGTCTGTAGCTGGTCGGCGAGATTTGTCTTCGCCAGGTCATGAAGGCCGTCGTCGGTCACGCCGAACGTCGAGCCGCCGAAGAGAGCCAGGTAGTTGGGTTGCGACGGGTGGGTGACCCCGTCGTAATTGGTGGCCAGCCCGAAACGACTGATCAAGGAGTTGATGTACGGGGCGTTCGAGCTGCCCACGATCGACCCGTACTCCCGGTTCTCCATGATGACCAGGTAGACGTGGTCGAAGGCCGGCACTCGCGCCGCAGCAGGAGCGGCGTTCGCGACGGGCGCCGCGATAGTGAAGGCAATCAGAGCGAGGACGAGGAGCGGAGCCGCAAGTCCGCGGAGATGTGAGCCGGGGTGCATGTGCACGACGGCTTCGGGGACCTGGATCAGCTCGGTTGGCGTTCGCAGATGTCCGAATGTGGCGCGCCCGGCGGGACTCGAACCCACGGCCTTCAGGTCCGCAACCTGACGCTCTATCCACTGAGCTACGGGCGCTTTGGCGGAGAGGGAGGGATTCGAACCCTCGGAGCAGGTTACCCCACTCAGCGGTTTAGCAAACCGCCGCACTAGGCCTCTATGCGACCTCTCCCAATCCGGGCAGCCGATGATAGCATCGGCAGCCTTCCCGCCCGCTCTGTCCGGGCCCGATCAGTAGGTGTTTTGGCATGCCCAAGCAGGTCGTCCTCGTCGGCCATCCGGTCGCGCACTCGCTCAGTGGTGAGCTGCAGCAGGCCGCGTTCGACGATGCCGGCATCGACGCCCGCTACGAGCTTCTCGACGTGCCACTGATGACGCTGGGCGAGACGGTCGAGCAGCTGCGCGGCGACGATTACCTGGGCGCCAACATCACGGTCCCCTACAAGGAACGCGTGGTGCCGATGATGGATCGCCTGACCGACGAGGCCCAGGCAACCGGAGCGGTCGACACGATCACCCGCGAAGGCTCGCGGCTGGTCGGCCACAACACGGACGTGAACGGCTTTCGAGCGGCACTCGATGCCATCGTCGGCCGCCAGAAGATGCCCAAGCAGGCGGTCATCATCGGTGCCGGCGGTGGCGCGCGAGCGGCCGTCTACGTGTTCATCACCAGTGGCTTCCAGCGCGTCATCGTCTTCAACCGCCACCTCCACCGCGCCGAGGGCCTGATCCGCCACTTCGGCCGGAGTGCCGCGCATATGGAGCTGCGCGCAATGCCCTGGCATGAGTCGGTCATCGAGGCTGAGCTGGCCAAGACGAAGGTGCTCGTCAACGCGTCCGCACTGGGCAACGCCGACGAGCAGTCGCCTATCCCCGCCGAGCTGCTGCAGCCCGACCTGTTCGTGCTCGACCTGGTGTACGTGCCGCGCGAGACGAAGCTGATTCGTGATGCGAAGGCGGCGGGCGCGTCCGAGGCGCTGAACGGCGACACTATGCTCCTCCACCAGACGGCCGCGGCCTTCAACCTGTGGACCGGTCGCGATGTCTCGCTCGACTTCCTCCGGCGTCAGCTGGATGTCGTGCGCGAGCGACAGCCGGCAGCAGCTGAAGCTGCGGCCACGGCCTCCGACTGACGGGCGTTCTCTCCCAGCTCGTCGATCGGGCGGTCAACCGGACTGCCCTCCCCGGCCGACTTCCCGCTTCAGACCGAGCACGAGCGCTGGTGCGCAACGCGCCGGCGGTCGACCTGCTCGTTGGCTCAGTCCTCTTCCGCGACTCCTTCGTGGTCGGCGGCCGTGGCCACGTCGACCTGCCGCGACTTGCGGCCACCGGCTACCGAGTCGTCGGACTGACCGTGGCGACGACATGGCCTGACCTTCAGGGCAGCCTGTCGCGCTGGCACTTCCGGTCGCTGGGCCTGCCCTCCTCCGCTGTTCGCTCCCCGTTCGCCGTCGCGCAATGGTTGATCGGCCGTGTCGAGCGCCTGTGCGAGGCGTCGGACGGAAAGCTGGTCGTGGTCCGAACGTCCAGTGATCTCGACCTGTGCCTCGCCGACGACGGGCCAGTCGGAGTCCTGCTCGGCGTGCAGGGCGGCCACGTTCTAGAGGGCGACCTGCGCAATGTCGAGCGCTTGCGCGAGCTCGGCGTGCGCATGTTCGCGCCCGCGCATGTGATGGACAACGACGTTGTCGGCTCGGGCACCGGCAAGCGCGCGACGGGGGTCACCGACTTTGGGCGCTCCGTGATTCAGGAGCTGGAAGCGCAGGCGGTGATCGTCGATCTGGCGCACATGTCAGTGCCGGGCGTCGAGGCTGTGCTGCCGACGCTCACGCGGCCGTTCGTCCTGAGCCATGGCGCGCTCCGTGATGAGACCGCGCGGCCCGGACGGTTCCGCCGCTACGGCGCGGCGACGCGCAACGTCCCGGCGGCAGTGGCACGCGAGGTTGGCGCGCGCGGCGGGCTCTTCGGCGTGGTCCTCAGCACGCAGCTGCTCGGCGGATCCACGCTCGCCGACGGCGTTGCCATGATTCGCCGCGCGCTCGACGCGGCCGACGAGGCAAACGTCGTCCTTGGCTCTGACATGGACGGTGCTCTGCGCATGCTGATCGATGTCGAAGGCTTGCCCGCACTGGTCGACGCGCTGCTGGCGTCCGGGCTCGATGAGTCGGTCGTCTCCGGATATGTCGGCGCCAACGCCGTGCGTTTCCTCCGCGCGGCCCTGCCCGCGGCCTAGGTCTGGGCCGTCCGCCGCCAGACGTAGCGGACGTCCGGTTCGTGCTCTTGGTTGCCTGCGCCGTCGGTCATCTCGGCAACGGTGAAGCCGTTGCGCTCGTAGAAGCGGCGGGCACGGTCGTTGACCTGGAACGTCCACAGCTGAAGCCCGCCATCGCTGCGCTCCTTGGCCAGGTCCAGCAAGCGTCGGCCGATCCCCTCCCCATGCCGATCAGTGGCCACATACAGCTGCTCAACCCAGCCCGGCTTGAGAGACATGACAGCCACCACCTGGTCGGCGTCTTGAGCGAGCCAGCCCTCTGTCGTGGCGATCAGGATGTCTCGCACGTAGCCCCGGACGCTTTCATCCGAGTATGGGAAATGCACGGTCGGAAGGGCAGTCCGTCGTGATGAGATGAACACCTCTGCGGCCGCCTCGGCGTCAGCGTCCGTGGCGCGACGGAGCTCGACGGCTGTGCTCATTGCTCGGATGCTAGGGCGTCTTGACGAACTCATGAGCGAAACTGGTCGTGCCGTGAACGACGCCCTGATTGCCATAGCCGTCTTCGGCCTCCTCGCCGGAGGCGCGATCGTGGCCATCGATTCGCTGATCCTGCGCCGGATCAGGCGCCAGCGGACCGATCACACGGACGATGAGTCGGCTAGCGGTACTCCTCGTCACTGACTGGGCTGCCCCACTCGGACTCCGGCCCCTCTTGGGGCGTCTCCCACATCGCGAGGTGAGCCATGTAATGGTCCGGCGCTGCACCGTGCCAGTGCCACTCGCCGGGCGCGGTGTAGATCGTGTCGCCGGCGCGGATCTCCAGGATCTCTCCGCCGGAGGCCTGGACTCGGCCGATGCCTTCGGTCACGTGCAGCGTCTGACCGAGCGTGTGGGCGTGCCAGCCGTTGCGTGCGCCCGGCGCGAAACGAACCAGGTTGACGCGAAAGTGCTCGTTGGGCAGCGTGCCCGCGAGGCGGTCGATCCAAACCTCCCCGATGAATCGGTCGGGCGTGCCCTTGGAGGTGGGCTCCTTCTTAACGAATTCCACGGCGTTGACCTCGCGAGCTAGAGGTGAAGCAGGAAGACAGGAGAGGCCGCAGCAAGTCCGGCTGCGACCTGCATGAGGAGTACCGCGCCCGCTTCCCGTGGTGCGGCCGGCAACCAGCGCCGAGTTGACCGGTGGCCTTGCGCGTGCTCTTTTGATCGACGCCGCCGAACCTAATTCGGTTTGAGGCTGAAGTTGTCGAACCAAACCTGCGGCATATTGGGTCCAGCGGTGCCCACTCCGACCATCCCCTTGAGCACATCGCCGCCGAGCGCCGGACCCTGAATGGTCATGACAGTGCTGAAGTGGCTTCCGTCGGTTGACCAGCTGACGACGATCTGGCCGTTGCCGTTCGCGAGCTTTGACGCGTGCGCGCGCAGCCAGTACTTGGTGTTCGGCTGGATCTTCAGCCCGCCATGTTTTGCACCGCTGCCGGTGACGGTGTAGTTCGAGCCGAGGCCGTGGCTATGGAACTCGATGTCGTCCCAGTAGGCGTTGGCCTGGACGTCGATGCGGTTCAGCGACGCGTCATCCCAGCCAACCGTCAGGCCGGCGCGGTCCGATGTGTTAGAGGCGAAATCAAGTTCGACCGTGGTCGTGTAGGTCACGCCGGTCAGAGCGTGCGAATTGATCGCCCAGCGATCCCACAGCTGGTTGGACACGGCCGGGAAGCTGAGCACGCGATGGCTGGGTCCGCTGCCGCCGATCTCGCTGATCGCTGGGCTCATGCCGTTCGTACCGCGCAGCAGCCAGCTCGAAGGGACACTTCCCGCTGAATATGAGCTGAAGTCATCGCTTGTCGTCGACGAAGCGCCATCAATGCTGTTCATCGTCCACGCCTCGTAGGCGTAGGCGTTGAGGTAGTCCCAGCTCAGCTTGGCCCAACCATTGAGACCCCAGCTGGTGCCCCACGAGTTCTCGATCCATACGCCAACCGAATCGTACCCAGCCACGAAAACGGCATGATTGAACCTGGGTTGTTCTCCGCTGGGCGGCAGGCCGATGACGCCTTGAGAATCCGGAACGGCGAAGGAGCTGTAGACGGGCAGGCCAATGACGACCGGCTTGCCGCCCGCAAGGGCGGCCTCGATGGCCTGCTGCTTGCCCGTGCTGGCCGGCCCGGCAAAGAGCAGCGTGGAGCCAGTGACGCGGTAGTTGAGCGCATCGCTCATCTCGGCGCTGGTCGGCTGCTGTCCATAGAGGTACTCGCCCGCATAGGTCGATGGATAGTCGGACAGCGGGGCGACGCCCGCACTTTGCAGCAGGGCGATGGTGGCGCTCGCTTGGGTCGGCACGTTTTGGCCGTAGCCAACCTGGCTGTACAGGAACATTGGCGCGAACGTGGGCGAAGTGCCGAGAGCGCGGTCACGCAGCCAGTAGCGGTAGTAATAGCCGATGGCCCACTGAGTGCACGAGTTGATGTCGAGCCCTTGCCAGCCGACAGGAGGTGCCCATTGGCGCAGGTCAACCGCGGCTGGATACGGGGCAGTCTCTTGGGCGATGTAGCTCGCTGTGGGCGACACTCCACCGGGCAGCCCCGCCGACGGCGCGCCACCTGACGGCAGGTCGTCGGCCGTTGAGACCGCGAGGTGCAGATCGCCGCCGCGCCTGTTCTTGGGCGAACCCTGAGAGCCCATCTGAATGTAATACGTCTCGCCGCCCGCAAGCTCCACGCCGAGCTGAATCGAAGCGCCGGGCAGAGCGTCGCGGCACGTCCACATGATCAGGCCATCGGGCGACGTGGCCCACAGGACAAGCTCGTTCATGGTGACCGAGCCGGCGGTGTCGAACACGTAGCTGCCATCGGCTGGCGGGGTGAACTTGAACCAGGCCGTGCCGCCGATCCAGTCACACGGATTGTGGTTGTTTTCACCGGCCTCGACATCGAAGGCGTCGGTCGACTCGCTGACCGAGAAAGGCAGGCTGTCGACCGTCGTCGCCGTCGCGAAGAGGTCATTCGCAGTTGGCACGATGCCGAATCCGAGGAACCCACTCGACCCGTATTTCGGGTTGCCCGACACCTGGATGTGGTAAGTCACACCGGCCGTGAACGTCACCGCCGTCAGTTGCGAGTTAACCAGATCGTCGTAGTCATCGTTGCACGCGATCTCGGACAGACTCGCGAGAGTCGAACCCGTAAAGACCGCGATAACCGTGTTGTAGTTCGCGCCGATGTGGAAGGCTGGCGTGGTGCTCAGGTTGACGAGCTGCGTGGCGGTTGGCGTGTAGTCAAACCAAACGCTCTGTTGTGCGGCTAGCTGGCAGCTGGGCTCAGGCTCGCCAGGCTCAAGCGTCGCGGCCAGAGTCCACTGCTGGGCGATATCGGGCAGCGAGATGATCGTCGTCGCCGAAGCGAAGTTGTCATTGGGGACCGTCGCCAAGCGCGCAGCGAATTGGAGCGTGCCGGTGGCGCCCTCCTGGCCGCCAACCTGAATTACGTAGTGGACTCCCGCGTGCAGGGTCAGGGCGTCTACTGCGGCGTTGCTGTCCTGCCAGTCCTGGGCGCAGGCCATGTAAGACATATTCGACAGTGTTGTGCCCGAGAAGATCTGCATGGCGCTGTCGAAGTTGCTGCCCGAGGTATCAAACACGACTGCCTCATCGTGCGCGGGCGTGATCTTGAACCACACGGAGCCACCCATCACGCAGCCGTCGGGCTCGCCCTTCTGCAGCGTGGCCCCGTTGGTGTTCTCGCTGTAGCTGAAGGGCAGGCTCGCGATGTTGTGGGCCTTCGAGATCTTGTTGTTAGCGGGCGCAGCTGCGGCAACTGGGACCGTAAGCGTGGCCGCGAGCAGTAAGGCTGCTGAGAGTGCCCAGAAAACCCGTCTCCTAGCACCCAGTGCGACTTCCGGCACCAATACCCGCCGTACCTGACGAAGCATGCTCAACCCTTATCCCCTAGCTCCACACCAGCAGCGCGTCGAGGTCCGCTCGAGTGGCCGTCGAGTGCGTGTTCTTGGTGCCCAGGATCCTGAGCTCGAGGGTGTGGGAGCCGGCTGACAGCGGTGTGGCCGGTGCCCAGTCAATGAGCTTCTTCTTGGTTGTGGCCGAGTAGAGATCGAGGGTGCCGCCCTGGGCCACGCCGTCGAGCCAGATCTGGGCCTGGCCGTAGCCAGGGCCGGTGGTGGTCACGAAGGCGACCGACGAGCCGGTGAAGGTGTAGTCGGCTTTCGCGCCACTGGCTGAGGCGAACTTGACGTCACCACCCGAGCTGCCCGAGAGCGCCTTGCGCTTCCAGCTGCCGGTGTAGTGGATGGTGCTCGAGTTCTCCTGCACGAGGGACAGCTTGTGCGCGCTGGTCGTCGTCCAGGCACTGGTGTTGCGGTTGGTCGAGGCGTCGGTTGCCGACAGGCGGAAGGTGTAGCTCGAGCCGGGTGCCAGGTTGAGCGTGACCGAGGTCGCCGTCGGCGAGCCGAGCGTGACCGTTGTCCACGACCCTGTCCCCTTGCGCTTCTGGAGCGTGTAGTGATCGATGCCCGAGGCGTCGGTCGCCACCGGCCACGACAGGTGGACTTGGGCGGTCGTGCCCAGGATGGTGGTCGACGACGACACGAGATAGGCCGACGGAGCGCTGACTGTCGGCGGCGTGTGGTCGGCCGGCGGGTTCGGCGTGACGCTGTTGGACGGCGCTGACGGCGGTCCGTCGCCGGCGGCGTTGTGCGCCGTGACGGTGAAGGTGTAGCTCTGGCCGTTGGTCAGGCCGGTCACGATGCAGCTGAAGGTGCTGCCGTCGGGCGTGGTGCACGTCTTGGCGCCGGGGTTGGAGGTGACGCTGTAGGACGTGATGGCGCTGCCGCCATTGGACGACGGCGCGGTCCAGCTGACGGTCGCCTGGGCGTTGCCGGCCGTGGCCGTGACGTTCTGTGGGGCGGAGGGAGCTACGAAGACCGACAAGTCCGTACAGACCGTGCCAGCGGCGACGTTACCGGCGCTGTCTGTCGCACGGACACAAAGGCTGTAAGACCCGCGCGACGCAGGTGCATGGATGCTCGCGGTCAGGCCCTCGTTCATACCCCCGAAGGCGCCGTCGGCCGCACTCATAGCGGTCCAGACCCCGCCGGCCAGGCTCACCTCGCCTGCCGTTACGGCATGCGCGTCGGTGGCGGTGGCGGTGGCAGTGGTGGTTGCCCCGGCTGCAACGCTTGAAGGCGTCAGGATCAGAGTGCTGACCAGCGGCGGCGTGCGGTCGATCGTGACGACGGCGGCGGCGGCATCGGCGATGGGCCCGCTGTTGCCCGCGAGGTCACTGACCGAGCCCTCGCCGAGGGCCAGCGCGACGGTGCCCTCCGAGCAGCCGCTGAGCGCGACGGTGTAGCCGCCGGCGGTCGCGGTCGGGGTGCCCACGACGCAGCCGGTGGCGCTGCCGGTGACGCTGAAGCTGGCGGCCGACAGCCCGTTGACCGGCTCGCTGGGCGTGAGCGCGTAGGTGAGCGTGGCGGCGTTGGTCGGGCTGGACGGCGCGACCAGGATCGCGCTGGGCGGCGTGCGGTCGATCGTGACGACGGCGGCGGCGGCATCGGCGATGGGCCCGCTGTTGCCCGCGAGGTCACTGACCGAGCCCTCGCCGAGGGCCAGCGCGACGGTGCCCTCCGAGCAGCCGCTGAGCGCGACGGTGTAGCCGCCGGCGGTCGCGGTCGGGGTGCCCACGACGCAGCCGGTGGCGCTGCCGGTGACGCTGAAGCTGGCGGCCGACAGCCCGTTGACCGGCTCGCTGGGCGTGAGCGCGTAGGTGAGCGTGGCGGCGTTGGTCGGGCTGGACGGCGCGACCAGGATCGCGCTGGGCGGCGTGCGGTCGATCGTGACGACGGCGGCGGCAGTGGCGTCGCTTGACGGTTCGAGGTTTCCGGCGGCGTCTGTAACCGAACCGGCAGCCAGTGTCAGCGTTACTGTGCCCACTGAGCAGCCACTGACTGTCACGCTGTATGAAGTGTCGCCAGTCGAGGCGGGCATCCCCACGACGCAGCCAGCAGCGGTGCCGCTAATCGTGAAGTCACTCGCGGTGAGCCCCGTGACGGGCGACACAAAGGACACCAAATACGCGAGGTCGCCGACGCTCGCGGGCGACAACGGAGCGGCAACGATGGGTGTGACCGCCAAGGGCGCATACGTGCCATCGCCGGCGATCTGTGCGGTCACCGTGCCGGAGACGGGATCGACTGTCGTCGGGACCGGAACCCAAGTCGGGTCAGGTGCAGCCTCATTCGCATCAGTTGTTGTGGTCGCGTGGAACCGCAAAGCCGCGGCAATAGGCTGGTTCCCGAGTTCGAGGCTCGCAGGTACCGAGCCGGCCGGGGCCTCGGCCGCCGTGCCGAGCCTGAAAACGGTGACGGTGCTCCCTGATGACCCGGCCGCCGGACTGTATGGGAACGTAAGGGAGGCAGAGGCGTCGCTTTCGAGCTGGAGACCGGTCACCTCATATGAGGTACCCGCCTGCGACGACAGCGCAGGCACGGTTCCAGGAAGCGCTGCCCCGGCAACGGTAACGAGACCGGAGTGCGTTTGCGCGCCGCTGTCAACGACTAGCTGGGCAAGGTTGTCAGATGTCTGGATCACTGCGCCAGCCGCATCGACCACCGCACTCCCAATGGCGTCCAGCGGTGCGACAGGAGCCCACCAAGTGCTCAGCGGCGACCCGCCCTCGTCGTTGGTCGGCGCCTCCCCGGAGAGGACCCGCTCGATGCCCCGGATTGCCACGGGCGAGCTGAGAACTGCACCGTGACTCGCCTCGCAATCCAGGAACTGAATCGGGCCAGCAGTCGATGAGCACGACTCCGCGAGGAACATTTCGCGCGCATAGACATTCGACCCGGCGGCGCCATCCGACACGAACTGGCTGCTCGTGCTGTCGGGGAATCCAGAGATCGCATAGATCATGTCGCGCAGGTTTCCGACCGTCAGAACCGTCACGCCAGCTTCGCCGGCCGCTTCCGCAAGGTCCTGGTTCGATCGGGCGCCCGGTAGGTTCCACAGTTGCTCGATCGACCCACGGCCACCCCAAGGCCAGGACCCCAGCGTGTTGGTGGAGCGCAGCTGCAGGAAGTTCGCGACGTCTTGAGGCTGCGTCGCCTGACAGCCGGCGTAGGCCAGGCCCCAGCCAAGATCGATCTGCGCAGGGTCGAAGCCGCCGAGCGGGCTATCTAGGCTGACCACGCCTGCCAAACGCGCGGTCGGTACGCCAGGCACCGGCGTGCCGTAAGGGTGTCCTTGCTCCTTTAGGTAGGCGAGATAGCCGACAGCGAGCACGCCTCCCTGACTGTGGCCGACAAGATAGAAGTCGACGCTCGGATGCGTCGTTGCGTACTTAGCTATCTCCGAGTTCAGGAGGTCCTCAGAGTCCGCAAGGCTTGCGAGCGTATCGCAAGCGGTGTACGGCAGGCCAAAAGCTGCCGTCGACGGCGACCCTGGCTGATAGCTGAAGTTCACGAAAACGCTAGACGGCCACCCCGCGCCCTCGAGCGCCGTCTGAAAGCCGTCTGGGCTCATGGGCTGGCCGCCCAGCTCGTGGTCGGGCCCAAGGACGGGGTCGGAATGGGAGATCTCGGTCATGAAGCCACGGATCGAGACGATGGCGATGCCTCGATATGTGTATCCATTAGCTCTGGTGATCGTCCCACCAGGACCCGAGACGACGACATCTGCCCAGAGCGCCGACGCCGATGGTGCCGAGCGCGTTGGGACCGTCACGCTAATCGCGGTATCCGAGGACGACACGGGGGCCGCGACGACGCCCCCGATCGAGACCGTCGCACCAGTGAGCTGGCTGCCCGTGATGGTGATGGTGTTGCCGCCATTCCAAGGTCCCTCGGCCGGGGACACATCGGTAACGGCGAATAACCCCGCTCCCGCGGCGGTCAATGGGTGCTCCAGCACGCTGACGTCGCCAAACACGGAACTGATCGCGACGAAGCCAGAGTTGTCCGGGACCACGGCAGTCAGCTGGGTCGCCGGGACGGTGAGAACTGGGGCGCCTATGAACGGCGTATCGCGCGACGGAGTCGTGAAGATCTGGTAGGACGTGGCGCCCGGAACCGGATCCCAGGACACTAGCCGGCCATCGGTTGCTCCCACGACCGTTACCCTTGGAACGGCGGCTATCGGGGTCGCGGTGTGACTGACAACTGTGCTCGCGATGTCGACGTTGCCGCCCGTCAGCTTCACGAAGGAGCCGGACAAATCGATTGTCCCGGTGACCTCGGGGATCAGGCGGTAGTAGTCGGTCCAGAACGTCTGGCCAGGTTGGATGACGTCGGTCTTCTGCGTCATAGGTTGCAGCGGCTGGTAGATGTAGTTGAGACGCCCAGTGTCCAGCAGCTCAACGGCGGGGTTGTAGACAGGCACGTCAGCGTTATTGGTCAGCCCGACGCGCACACGGTACGGGTAGCCAGTGGTCGCCTGGTCATCAGCGTCGATGGTCATCTGGATGGCTGAGCCGCCCCATACGTGGAGCGAGCCCTGGGCCGACGCGGCGTTCAGCGTCAGAGCGCTGCCAATCGGCTCGAGCGTCGCCGTGTACTGGGCGCTCAGCGAATAGAAGCCTGCATTGTCCCCGCGCACAATCCAGTCGACGCCCTGGCTCGCACCGCCCGGGATGTCCGGCATGTCCTGGATCAGCGACTGTGGGGTCGCGGTAGCGGCGAGACTCAGACCTGACGGTAGATCGCCCAGGCTCGCCTTCCCATTCTCAAAGGTGAAGGCGGGCGAGGCGAGGTTGCTGACCAGGAGCCGGACGTCAAGGAACTCTTTGAGCCACTTTGCCTGGCCTGGAACCACCATCCAGACAATGGATGGCTGGCTGGCGACGTAGTGCAAGCT
>CAYYVV010000057.1:0-12147 GCA_964475245.1 uncultured Anaerolineaceae bacterium
GCCCGCGCCGGTGGAGTCGGCTGCCCGTCCCGAGTCGCCCGCACCTTCGCGCTCGGCGGCAGGGTCGACCGTAGCGTCGACTGCAGAGTCGCCCGCGGCGACAGGAACCTCGGACTTCATCGATCTGAATGCCTCAGGCGCGCTTCAGATCGATGCCCCGCTGGGATCTGACTCCGCGGTCCTCGCCGGAGGCTTCCTGGTCACGACTGATGTCGGTGGCGGCATGGAGGTCTACGAGCTGTCGGGCAAGCTGCTCTATCCGCTGTCGGTGCCCGGCGGCGCATGCGGCGTGCCCGACGTCGGCTTCGGCGCCATCTGGACCGCGACATGCGCCGCCTCGCCGGGCCTCGTGCGTGTCGACGACTCGTCGTTCTTCGCGGCACCGGTGGACATCGGCGGCGGCGTGGCCGATCCACGGGGCAGCGTGGCCGCCGCCGAAAGTGGTGTGTGGCTGATCCGAGCCGGCGCCAGGAACGAGCTGATCGAGGTTGATCCAGAGGTCCAGTCGCGTGCGGTCGTGTTCAGCGAGGCGGCGCCCACCGGCTCAACCGCGGTCCGCGCCGGGTACGGCGCGGTGTGGGTCTCGAGCCCGTCGCTGAACAGGATCACACGTGTCGACCCTGCGTCCGGCGCTGTCGTGGCGACGATCGATGTCGGTCGCTCGCCGGACGTCGTGGCAGTTGGTGAGAACGCCGTGTGGATGCTGGACGAGACCGACGGCAGCGTCTCGCGCATCGACCCGGCGACGAATGCGGTTGTCGCCACCGTCTCGCTCGGAGAGGCCGTCGCCAGCGGCGCCATCACCGTCGGCGGCGGATACGTGTGGGTCAGAGGCTCGACGACGCTGCTCTTCGAGATCGACCCGGCCAGCAATCAGATCGTCAAGCGCTACGGCCCGGCTTCAGGTTCGGGCGGCGTTGCCGCCGACGACTCCGCCGTATGGATCACCGCCCACGACTCGACCACGATCTGGCGCCTGGACTTGGGTGAGGCAAATGCCTCCGGTCTCGGTATTCCGCTGGAACCGACATTTCGGGCATGAACCGGGCTTAAGGCGTTCGCGCGGTCGCACACTCACGCTCGATTGGCCTGTGCCAAGCACGATATCGGTGAGATCGGGTCCCTTGGGCTGCGCTTGTCGGAGTTATGTCGGCCAGAGCGGAATCGCGATCGCGGGGGCTCGATACCAACCTCGGAGCATCGAGGCTGTGCACCGATTGGGCCGAATCGGTAACATTCGAAAAACCCCCGGAGGATCGAACCTATGGCGAAGTATGTCTTTGTGACCGGAGGCGTGACCTCCTCACTCGGCAAAGGCATCACCGCCGCCAGCGTCGGTCGCCTGCTCAAGAGTCGGGGCCTCTCCGTCAGCATCATCAAGCTCGACCCGTACATCAACGTGGATCCGGGCACGATGAGCCCGTATCAGCACGGCGAGGTTTTCGTCACTGACGACGGTGCCGAGACGGACCTTGACCTGGGTCACTACGAGCGCTTCATCGACGAGAACCTGACCCAGCTCAGCAACGTCACGACCGGCCGCATCTACCAGGCGGTCATCGCCAAGGAGCGCCGCGGCGACTACCTGGGCGGCACGGTCCAGGTCATCCCGCACATCACCAACGAGATCAAGGAGCGTATCCAGCGCGTCGCCCGCGATGGTCGTGCCGACGTCGTGATCGTCGAGGTGGGTGGCACGGTCGGCGACATCGAGTCGCTGCCGTTTCTCGAGGCGATCCGCCAGATGCGCAAGGACGTCGGCCGCGGCAGCGTGCTCTACGTCCACGTGACGCTGTTGCCGGCGCTCTCCGCAACGGGTGAGCTCAAGACGAAGCCGACGCAGCACTCGGTCA
The DNA here is from genome assembly GCA_964475245.1 of uncultured Anaerolineaceae bacterium. Lineage (GTDB taxonomy): Bacteria > Chloroflexota > Limnocylindria > Limnocylindrales > CSP1-4 > JALYGJ01. Next base: position 1,854 of record CAYYVV010000057.1, read on the forward strand.
AAGAGCTGCGCGGCATCGGCATCCAGCCCGACGTGATCATCGCCCGCTCGGACCAGGAAGTACCCGACGATCTGCGCGAGAAGATCGCCCTGTTCTGTGACGTCGATCTCGACGCGGTCATCCCGGCAGCCACGGCAGAGACGATCTACGAGGTTCCGCTCCAGTTCCACGATCGCGGCCTCGACGACCTGGTCGTGCGCGAGCTGGGCCTCGAAGACAAGGTCCACGCGGCCGACCTGACCGCCTGGCGCGAGCTCGTCGAGCTGATCAAGCGCCCCAAGCCGCAGCTCGAGATCGCGCTCGTGGGCAAGTACATCGAGCTGCCCGACGCGTACATGAGCGTGACCGAGGCGCTGCGCCACGCCGGCTGGGCGGCGGGCCGCTCGATAAAGGTGCGCTGGGTCGATTCCGAGGCACTGACGCCGGAGAACTACGCAGCGCGGCTGGCCGGCGCGGCGGGCGTGCTCGTGCCCGGCGGGTTCGGCCACCGCGGCATCGAGGGCAAGGTCCTCGCCGCGCGCTATGCGCGCGAACAGCGCGTTCCGTACCTGGGTCTGTGCCTGGGCCTGCAATGCGGCGTGATCGAGTTCGCGCGCGACGTGGTCGGTGCCCAGGACGCGAACTCGACCGAGTTCGACATGTTCACCCACGACCCGGTGATCGACTTCATGCCCGACCAGCGCGAGCTGGAGGACAAGGGCGGCACGATGCGCCTGGGTCTCTACCCGGCACGCCTCACGCCCGGCTCAAAGGCGGCGCAGGCATACGGCGAAGAGGTCATCTACGAGCGCCACCGGCACCGCTTCGAGGTTTCCAACCAGTACCGTGACGCGCTGGAGCAGAACGGCATGCTCCTCTCCGGCCAGTCACCGGACGGCCGACTGGTTGAGATCGTGGAGCTGAAAGACCACCCGTGGTACGTGGCTTCCCAGTTCCATCCGGAGTTCAAGAGCCGCCCCGACCGACCGCACCCGCTGTTCACGGGCTTCGTCAAGGCCGCGATCGAGCACGCCGCGCAGGCCGCGCAGGTTGAGGCACCGACGACCGGCGAGCCGGTCCCCGCGACCGCCTGACCGCCTGCCTGCGCCCTAGCGCTCAGATGATGGCGCGGTGCAGGCGCAGGTAGAGCGGCCTGAAGCCCATCGCGCGCCACGTTCGGTTGGCCTCGACGTTGGTCGAGCGCCAGTCGCAGGCCAGCCACTCGTAGCCCTCGTCGCGCGCCCAAACGAAGAAGTTCTCGCACAGCGCGCGGCCTGCGCCCAGGCCGCGCGCGTCGGGCAGCGTCGCCGCGTACCCGAGTAGACCGGCGTGCGCCGGCCTCATCAGCCGTTTCCAGGAGTCCGACACCTCGATGGCGCAGCCAACCGTGGTCGCGATCACCCGTCCCTCGAGCTCTGCGACGAAGATCGTGTACTTGGGGTTGTGGATGTCCTCGGCCGCTTCGGCCTCGGCCGCCTCGACGGTTGGTGGCGTCACGCTCGAGAACACGGGCGCCTTCCGCACGTGGTTGGGCAGCACCAGGTGGAGCCCGGCCAGCGCGCTGACGTCGCGATCCTCCGCGCGCCTGATGGTCATTCCGTCGTGGGCCGACGGCTGGAAGTCGGAGCCCACCGAGGCGCGGAACGCATACACCTGCTGGAGTCCGAAGCTGAGCGTGAACCATGCGTCGACGAGCTCGTCCTCACTGGCCGGGACCACGGCGTAGTGCCGGTTGACGCCGCGCTCCATGAGCTCACCCGAGACCATCGCGTACGCCGCGCGGATCGCCTCCGGCTCGCCGGCGCAGCCGACGTCCTCCGCCCACGCATTCGGCCCCCAGTCCTCGGCCGGCCGTGGCGTCATAAGCACGTAACCGGCCGGCTTGCCCGCAGCGTAGGCGATCGCACCCGTTGCGTCGTTCAATCCATCGGGGGCCGTCAGCGCGCTGCCGGCTCGTTCGGCCGACTCGTAACTCGGATCGAGCGCCGGCAGCCGTATCCGCGCGTGGCGGTGCCGCTCGGCGAGCAAGCCGGCCGCGTCGTCGATCCGGTCCGTGGTGAATCGCCGGACTTCGTAGCGCTCTGTCACGGGCGGACTTTACGGTCCCGCAACGCGGCGCGCGTAAGATCGGGCCCAAGAAACGATCAGGAGTGAAGGCATGAAGATCTTCCTTGACACCGCCGAGATCGAAGAGATCCGCATCGCTGCGAGATGGGGCGTGCTCGACGGCGTCACCACCAACCCGACCCTGTACGCCAAGGTGGGCGGCTCGTACGAGGACATCCTGCGCCAGATCTGTGACCTGACGCCGGGGCCAGTCAGCGCCGAGGTCGTCGCCGAGGACGTCGAGGGCATGCTTACTGAGGGCCGCGCGTTCGCCAAGCTCGCGCCGAACATCTACGTCAAGGTGCCCATGAGCGAGGAGGGCCTGGAGGCCATTTCGCGCTTCGCCGAAGAGGGCATCAAGACCAACTGCACGCTCATCTTCAGTGCCAACCAGGGCCTCCTAGCGGCTAAGGCCGGCGCGTCGCTGTTGTCGCCCTTCGTCGGCCGACTCGACGACATCAACCAGGACGGCATGACCGTCATCACCGAGCTCGTCACGATCGTCGAGAACTACGACCTCGACAGCGAGGTTCTTGCGGCGTCGATTCGCAACCCGTTGCACATGACGCAGGCGGCGCTCGCCGGGGCGCATATCGCGACGCTGCCGTTCAAGATCCTGCAGCAGATGGTCCACCACCCGCTCACTGACAAGGGCATCGTCACCTTCCGCCAGGACTGGGAGAACGCGCGCAAGGCCGCGGCCGAGAAGAACGGCCAGCCGGCAGCGCCCGCGGCCAAATCAGGCTCCGGCCGCCACAACTAGCTCGCCGACCCTGGCGGCGGCTGAATGCTGCCGGCTCGTGCGCTGAGGGGCCACCCCTAGGGGTAGATAGCCCTTCTCAGCTGCGCGCGCAGCGTTCGGTCCGACCGCCTTGGTCAAGTATTTCCAGACTCTCCGTCGATTCCCTCTTGATTCCCTGTTAGCCGAGTGCCACTATCGGGCTGGCCTTTCCAGCTAACCGGTCGCCGCCGTCGCTGGTGACCGATGCGTCACCCATCGGGAGGACGGACATGGCACTGCCGAGCAAGGGCGTTCCAATCGGAACGATCGTCGCATTTGCGTTCACGACTTTGAACATTCCCGGAGGCTGGCTGCCGTGTGACGGGTCGCCAATCGACTGCACCAAATACAAGGACCTTTGTGACGGGTTGGGTTCTACACAGACTCCCAATCTTGCCGGGATGGCCCTCATCGGGGGCGGCGGCAGCTACGTCCTCGGGCAGACGGGTGGCGAAGCCCAGCACACCCTGACCACAGACGAAATGCCGCAACATCACCACTCGATCAACGGAGGCAATTTCGGCACCTACACCGACAGCTTCTCCGGATACAGCGAGGACGATCAGCATCCTTTCGAGACCGAACCAACCGGGAACAAGGTTTGGGGTACGGATGACGAGGGGCAGAGCGCGGCGCACAACAACATGCAGCCTTACTACGTGGTCAACTACATCATCTTCGCGGGGCCCGAGTAGCGCCCGACCCTTTCTTTGACTGATCGACGGGAGATCGACGATGTTCAAACCAGCTGACCCGTACACGTTTCGACGAGTGTGTGATCTGACAGCAGGGGGAACTCTGATTGGCAGTGTCACGTTTGAGTACATGGTGACGAGCTATGACGACCTAATGGTCCGTGACGCCGCCTCCATCGACAAGGCGAAAACGCGCCAGTATCTCGTCAGTTGTACGCAGCGGATCAACATCTTCAACGCGACTGGCCTGGTTGTCAGTCCGATTCCTTTGGAATCGACGGACACTCCTTGCTACAAGAATTACCCGGTCATGATCTCAACCTTCTTGACGCCTACCGTGGCGGAAGGGCATGTCCAACTGGTCGAGTATTCCCCGCACACGGTCAACACTGTCGTCCAATCGTCGGGAACGAGCGGCATCTCGGCGTCTGATTCGCAGAGTAGCTCGGTCAATAAGACTGTTGGCTCAACAACGTCACAAACCAATAGCTACGGTGCGCAGGTCAACATCAGTGAAACGCCTGGTGTATCTCTCAACTACGAGCATGCATCCACCACGACGCACGATCGACAGAAGACGACATCCAATGACTCGTCGGCCAGTAGTTCGAGCGACTCTTCCAGTTCTGCTTCCATGAGCGTCAAGGACTGGGGCAGCTACGCCCTCGTCAATCAGAAGACGTGTTCGCCCACCTGGCTGTTCGGTCAGGAATACCCGTGGAGCGCAATCGACTGTCGCATGACAGATAGCACCACATTTCCGGAGAACCCCAACCAGGTTCGCATCGTGATCCCTGAGACCATGGCTGGGCGGCTCTGGGACAATGTCTCACTCTACCCACCAAGCGAGCTCGCCATGTTCGGGATCAACTTCCTGATGAAGGCGCAGTGGCTTGCCTCGGTCCCATACGGGAAGTCCTCGCGGATCACGGTCGCCAGCAGCATCCACTACTACACGGCATCGCACAGCCTCGTCCAGGTCCCGGCGCAGGGGACGTCGCCGAATCAGATTCCGGCGCATGCTGAGGCGGCCGTCTACATAGACAAGGGTGCGACCCTTCTCGAGTCCACAGACAATCTGGCGACAAAGCTCGACATGGCGCTGATGGCGCTCCATCCGCTCGGATTCCAGGCCCAACCGTCGGTCATCGGCTTCATTCCTGCGAAGTACACGCTGGCGCCGGCGGTTGGAACGCAATCAGCGCAGCCCGTCGCGTTTCAGGCGTTCGCTGCATCGAACACGCTTCTCGCGGGGGATACGACGTCCTATCCGAAACCCGCCGTGGGTGCCGGGTTCAACGCGCTGGATACAGTCCTGAACGCCAACTTCACTGCGCAGTGCCAGGCATTGGAGATCACGGCGTACTTCAAGGTCGCTGATGTCGTGGGTGAGTACGTGCTCCGGATGAAACACTGGTACGTCGGGACTGTTGGCGCAATGCTGACCTTCACGTTCAACAACGACAACAGCACGAAGATCATCAAGTTTGTTGACGATCTCGAGGGCGAAGGCGGCGAGAACAATCTGTTGGTGCTTGCGTTACGTAGTCAGGATTTTGGCTCGACTGACTACCACGATTATCTCCAGCTCGGCCTGAACTCCGTCGCAATCAAGATCGAGCCAATCGGTGGCGCCTACGCCGGCTGCGGCTACCAACTTCGTGCCATGTCAATCGAACGTGGCTGATGACCCAGACGAGTTTCTACCTCGACGGCAGCAGGCTAGTCTAAAGCGACCGTCGTCGTCGCTGGGAACAGGTGCGGCTGCCACAGCGACGTTGGATCGGCCAGCAAAACGGGCTAGAACGAGCGGCGTCTTCTCCGCCCAGTCGGCACCATTGGCCGTCGGCTCGTCCCCTGACGAGCCTATGGACGATGCGCCGGAGCAATACTCGCGTGCCGCGGACGACACATTGGACGATGCGCAAAAGACCCTCGGCTTCGCCAAGCGGAATAAATTCCGAGCCGCGGGAAAGCACGAGAGCGCGATTACAACAGATACATGGGCCTTCCTCAATACTGCGAGGCCCGCTCGGACGAAAGGAAAGGTTCTCCTGAGCGCACTGAACCCGAAGAGCTACTTCGCAGACGACCGCCTCGCCGGAACTGAAATCGACGAACGAATTGTCAGTGTCCTGAAGGACGTGGCTGACGGGTTCCGGACAGACACGAGGCGAACGATCTTGAGCTCGAAGGTCGGGTCCTACGCTGGACATCCAGGTTCGAAGTTGTCTCAAGACGGTAAGCCCAGCGCGCACAACTTCCTTCGCGAGTCGGTGGTGACTATGCTGCTCGCGGATGGACCGGCGATGACTGAGGCCGTTGCTGTTACGTTCGGTGCCATAACGGTCGCATCGATGGCGCCTGCGAAACTTGCCCGGGCGACGCTTGACACAACAGGGCTGGCCGACCAAGAGGCCAGAGCAACGTGGGAGGAGAACCGGAATGAGGCGAAAGCGCGCGTCCAGAGGGCCTATAGCCTCCTGACGACGGATGCCGAGCGTGATTTCGTCGTCGAGCACGCCAAGCGGTACTTGGCAATGACTCAAGACGGACTAGCGTTCAAACCGCGCGAATTCGCGAACGGACTGCCATTCACGCCTCGAAGACAAGTCAATCCTGACCCGCAACGACCGGATGACATTGCTGGCGGCGACTACGACCTCAATCTGTCCCCCTGGCAACGGCCTACCCACGATCCACCCTCGAAAGCGAGCGAATACGGCTACTACTTCACCGCGCCCTTTCGTGCTCCACGCCCGCCAGCGACCTTGAAGCACTAGCGCTCGGCCCAAAGGGACCTTGCTGCGACGGGGCGGGCCCCGCCCTGCATCCGATCCGAGCTTTCCTGAGCTGCGAACTCAGCCTTCGGTCGCCGCGAGCCTCCGCCTTCGGAGCGTCAGGCCGGACTCTTGACCGTCACCCACAGGCTGCTATGATCTGAATGTCCCCGCTTCCCCCACCAGAACGGCCGCTGGCCTGTTCCTGTGGCGCGTGCCGAAGCGCATCAAATCCCCCTCCGAGTGCGGCTTCCCAGCACCCGTCAACCCCTTCTATTCGGTAAGGCATGAATATCAACGAACTCAAATCCAAGAACTTCAGTCAGCTCGTCCAGATCGGCGCTGACCTCGACGTCGATGACGCGCGCGGCATGCGCCAGGACGATCTCGTCGAGCGCATCATCCAGCGCCAGGTCGAGCGCTCCGGCCAGGTCTACGTCATGGGCATCCTCGACATCGTCGACGATGGCTACGGCTTCCTGCGCCGGCGCGGCGTGATGCCCTCGCCGGACGACGTCTACGTCTCCTCGTCGCAGGTCCGACGCTTCGGCCTGCGCGCCGGCGACCGCGTCGGTGGCGTCATCCGCCAGCCCAAGGACGGCGAGAAGTATTGGGGCCTCGTCCGCGTCGAGTCGGTCAACGGCGTCGATCCCGAGACGGCCAAGCGCCGGCCCTACTTCGACGCGCTGACCCCAATCCACCCGATCGAGCTGATCAACCTCGAGACTGACTCCAAGAACCTCTCGCAGCGCCTGATCAACCTCGTCAACCCGCTCGGCAAGGGCCAGCGCGCGCTGATCGTCTCGCCTCCAAAGGCGGGCAAGACGATGCTCCTCAAGCAGATCGCCAACGGCATCAGCGCCAACTACCCGGAGATCCTGCTCATGGTCGCGCTCATCGGCGAGCGTCCCGAGGAAGTCACCGACATGCGCCGCTCGGTCAAGGGCGAGGTCATCTCGTCGACCTTCGACGAGCCAACCGAAAACCACACCCGAGCGGCTGAGATGGCGCTCGAGATCGCCAAGCGCCAGGTCGAGACCGGCCGCGACGTGGTCATCCTGCTCGACTCGATCACCCGGCTGGCGCGTGCCTACAACCTGGCACTGCCGCCCTCCGGGAGGACGCTGTCGGGCGGTATCGATCCGATCGCGCTGTACCCGCCGAAGCGCTTCTTTGGTGCCGCGCGCAAGATCGAGGAGGGCGGCTCGCTGACGATCATCGGCACCTGCCTGATCGACACCGGCTCGCGCATGGACGACGTCATCTACGAGGAGTTCAAGGGCACCGGCAACAGCGAGCTGATCCTGGATCGCAAGCTGGCCGAGAAGCGCGTCTTCCCGGCGATCGATGTCCAGCGCTCGGGCACACGGCGCGAGGAGCTGCTGCTCGAGGAAGGCACGCTGCGCATGGTCTGGACGATGCGCCGAATGCTTTCCGCAGTCGGCACCAACGAGGGCATCGAGCTCCTGCTCAACCGACTGTCGAAGTCGAACTCGAACGCTGAGTTCCTCGCCTCACTGACCAAGAGCGCCGCCGCAAACGAGGCCTGAACCTTCGACAGAAGCTCCATCCCTGGAGGGCCTGGCGCCGCCGATCTATTGATTGTCAGCGCGCAGTGATTCCGCCAACCGCCAGCGTCGCTCGGAGAATGCCTCCGTCAGCCACCACATGGCACTGACGGTAATCATCGTTTGCACATCCCGCTGGTCGTAGGGACCCTCCAGCAGCCCGGTTTGGGACTGTGATTCTGGCCCCAGGTACCCGAGAGCTCCGGCGTCCGTCTGGTTTCGGACCAGAACATTCAGGAACTCGCGACGCCAACCGTCGTCTGCGGTAGACAGATAGACCAACGAGCGTGCAATGTCGCAAGCAAACGCCAGGTCGTACCTTCTGACCGCTTGGTCCATTGCTGACAGCAGTAGATAGTCGATCCAGATGTCCGTCTTTCGGGCCCGGTACTCGATACTCCCGAAGCACGTCACCGCGTTCACGCAACTCACGAGCAGCTCGACGTTTCGCCGTTGCGGATCTCCGGCACAGCGTTTGGCGATGGCGCGCAGGCGTGCTGGGTCCATCCGATACGTAGGCACAGAAAAACCCATGTTGTCCAGAAGAATGCACTTCCCCGCGAACGCTATCCGGTCGTCAACGGTGCGTCGCCCTGGTGACGACAACAGGGCAGCGAAGGTCGACAGCGTCTGTGATGCCGATGAATTTTCCTTGTCCTGGCCATAGACGATACCTGCGGCTATCAAAGAGAGAAGCGCCGTCGCCTTCGATGGCGCGAGGAGCTCGCTGGTCTCGAGTTCACGAGACTGCATCAAAAGGCGAGATCCCACTTGCGGAGTGAATCGCGATTCTGACGACTGCCAGTGTCCAAAGATCCACCAGCCCAGTAGCCAATATGGCAACAAGCTGCGATCTGCGACCTGGTCACGTTCATGTGAATTGACGACCCAGCGCCAGGCATCGCGCATGAGATCACGGGCGGAGTCGAATTGCTCGGCGCTTGAATCGGGTTCTCGGGGGTTGCTGGAGGTATCCGGAGACACGTCTGCTTGAGTTCTCTCCGAAGAGGCTCCGCTCATGACTGCGAGCAATGTCGTGTGATAGCTGGACGCAAACCGCTCCGACTCCGATGCGTCTTCCGAAACCGAATTCTCTCGACGTGCGAGTGAGCCGTCGGGGCGCTGGCGCGTCGCCAGGGCCCGCCATGCGATTCGCGTGTGTTCAGTTTCCGCGAGACCGAGATACTCCCACGACAGCAGTGCCTCGATCAGAAGATCCCAGTTCTCCTCCACCATTGACCGGTAAACGATCGACGAGTACACGCGGCGCAGCCGGGACACATCGCTGAGGCCTCCCACAGGCGGACGAGTGTCCGACCCGAATCGCGTGGCGAAGATGGCATAGTGCGTCAGGGCGTAGCACCCGGCGGTTCCCACGTATGCGGGGTTCGGCAATGGCGGTATCGTGGTCGCGACCTGTTCGAGGGATGGAAAGGTATGTCGCAGCCCGGCCCCTTCGGCCGATATAGCGAGTTCCATAGCCGACACTTTCGAACGCTCGAATCCGTCGAGCGCGCCCGTATCGATGACGGCTTGGAGGGCTCTTGTACGCCGGTCATCAGTGGTGGCTTCGCTTGAAGATAAGAGGTCGCAGACCGGAATGAACTCGCCTGGGTAGCGCACGGCCCTATGCCAGAGTCGAGGATCGTCTGCCATCGCGCGCACGAATTCAGCGACTCGGCTGAGATCCACTCGAATGTCGTGCGAACCGGCTCGTCGATGCAGCCACACTGCCAAACTCAGTTCAGCGAGGCGCTGCATCTCTATTTCTTCTGGTCGCGATAGCGACGCGGGTCGGAAACGCTGGAGGTTGCATTCGACCCAGCTCAGAGCATTGGACACAAATTCGTAGTCACGCTCTGGCATCAGCCCGACCTTTTGTGGAGCGGCCCCAGAACGCGCGCAGACCCTTGACGGAAGCGTTCTGGTGCCGCTCAAACGAGAAAGCTACTTGGCGGGGTCGACCTTCTCTGAGTCGAAGATGACTACCTTTTGCTTGACCCAGATAGCCCAGATGCCCGCTTCTCCGTGCTCGTCAACCCGCTTGGCGAGCTCGTCGAGATTACCTATCCCTTCTCGTCTCAGCGAGCTCAGTATTTCCTCGCTGCTTGGATGTCTCTCCCGTCTGGCGCGTTTCTCATCCATGGTCTCTCTCCCTCTTCGTCACAGCGACGCGCTGTGTCGACGGCTAGTAGACCGTCGAGTGTTCGTCGTGTCAACCGGGGAATAACGGGCGTGCAAGGCGCTGACGGTTTGGAATCAGGCTTGGCTTGAGCAAGAGAGATTCAGGCAGCTTCGGGATTGGCGGTTACGATCCGAGCTGCATGGCATTCCTTGACGAGGTAACGATCACTGTCCGCGCCGGCAAGGGCGGGGATGGTGCAT
>CAYYVV010000058.1:0-11891 GCA_964475245.1 uncultured Anaerolineaceae bacterium
GGGTCGGTCATGATCGTGGCCGGGTTGCTGTTGAGCAGGATCGTGCGCACGCCCTCGTCGCGCAGCGCACGACAAGCCTGCGTGCCCGCGTAGTCGAACTCGGCTGCCTGGCCGATGATCACCGGCCCGCTACCGATGATCAGCACGGATGCGGGCCTCGCTGAACCCGTCACGCGCCGGCGACTCGGGTCATGAAACGGTCGAAGACCTCGAGGGCGTCGAGCGGCCCGGGCGAGCCCTCGGGGTGGTATTGGACTGTCTCGATGGGCTTGCTCACGTGGCGCAGGCCCTCGACTGAGCCGTCGTTCAGGTTGCGCTGGCTGACCACGAAGCCGCTGTCACGGGGCAGCGACTCGCCGACGACCTCGACCTCGTGGTTCTGCGCCGTGACCTGGACCTTGCCGCTGTCCAGGTCCTTGACCGGATGGTTGGCGCCGTGGTGGCCGAAGCGCAGGCGGCGTGTGTCGGCGCCCGCCGCACGGCCGACGATCTGGTGGCCCAGGCAGATGCCCAGCAGCGGCCGGCCATCCTCGATCGCCGCCAGCGCGAGGCGCACCGGTCCGTCGAGCCGTGCCGGGTCGCCCGGCCCGGGCGAGAGGACCAGGCCGCGCAAGTCGGCCGCCAGCGCCACCCGCGCGTCGACGGTGTGCGGGAGCACGCGTACCCGCGCGCCACGCGCGACGAGCTGGCGAACGATGTTCGACTTGAGCCCGTAGTCGACGATGCCGATCAGAGGGCCGTCGGCAGCGCCCAGCTCGTGCGGCGCGTCGGCCGAGACCTGGCCCACGAAATCCTGATCCTCCCAGCGCGCCACGCCACGCGCCGCAGCGACCGCAGCGTCCGCGTCGATGTCGTTCGGCGCGGAGATGTACACGCGCTGCGTGCCAGTCTCGCGCAGCCGGCGCGCCAGCCGGCGCGTGTCAAGACCACAGATCGCGGGCACGTCCCAGCGGCGCAGCAGCTCGACCAGCTGGCGCGCCGGCTCGAGCACTGCCGCCGTGGCATGGGCGACCACGAGGCCGCGCAGCCACGGCCGCCCACTCTGATCGTCCCAGGCGATGCGGCCGTAGTTGCCGATCAGCGGGTAGGTCATGAGCACGACCTGGCCCGCGTACGACGGGTCCGTGGCGATCTCCTGGTAGCCGCTGTAGCTCGTGTTGGCGACCAGGTCGCCGCCGCCGGCGACCGGCGCGCCGAAGCAGATGCCGTCCAGGACCGTGCCGTCTTCGAGCGCCAGCAGGCCGGGCCCCAGCGCGCCGATACGTGGGTCGACCACGCTGTCGGCCGGGATGGTCAGCCGCGCAGAAAAAGAACCACCGCTCACAGTCGAGCGGTGGTCGGTGTGCAGCACGAGCAATCGTCCTCCTTCCCGGCCCTCTCGGGAGCCGCCCTCGCCGGCCTCTCTGGACCGGTGTGAAGGGACCTGCTCAGGTTAGCACGGGAGGGTCGCGATAAGGCGACCGGACGCGCCCCACGCGGGGACGGCTACGCGACGCTCGACCCCGGAGCAGAAGGCTGCGGCTGATCGGCCGGGGTATCGGCACTGTCCTCGATTTCGTTGCCGGTTTCGTCCGCCCAGGGCAGTGGCTCGGGCTGTGCTTCGGTCTCGTGGAGCATCTGGCCCTGCATCTCGTCGCGCTTAGCTTGCGCCGCTGCGCTCGCCCGGCGCGACAACCTCATGAGCCTGGCACCAAACAGCTTGCGGCGCGCCTCGCCACGCTCGGGATCGAGGAAGTACATCAGCGCGAGGCCGGCACCAAAACCGGCGAGAAGCGAGATGCCCGGCATGAAATCGGGCTTGGTCTGCTTCGGCTGCGTCGTGAGTCGGACGTGGCGCAGCTCCCTGGCCAGGGCCAGCTTCTTGAGGTTTGCCCCGCCGGCGCTCTTGCGTCCGCTGAGCGCGAGGGCAGTGCCAATTCCTGCCGCGGCCTTGACCAGCTCGTTCACCGAGCTATTGGCGTGCTTGACCTGGATGCCGGCCGCGTCAACGACAGGGGCCGTGACCCCCGCCGTACGAGCACTGGCCTCGTGGCTGAGCTGCGAGGCGACATGCGACAGGTGATCCGCCTCCTGGCTCAGCGCCCGGCGCATCTCTTCCCACTTCGCGCTGACGCCATCGACGGAGACGTTTGTCGGCGCCTTCCAGGGCATCGTCAAGTTCATGCAAGGCCTCCTGTTGAGCTCACCCTAATGGTGCACCTGATTGCGTCATGCGGTCGAGAGCCGTTAGACATCTTGTGCTTTCAGCACAGTTGCATTGGCTAGCATCTCGACGTGCGCATCACCGACCGTGAGCTGGACCGGCTGCTCGTCTTCAACGCGGCTGAGCTCGCCCGTCGCCATCGCTCGGCCGGGCTGAAGCTGAGCGCGCCCGAGGCGATCGCGCTGATGTGCGACGCGATGTTCGAGGCGGCGCGTGCCGGCGCGACATACACCGACGTCGAGGCCGCCGGGTACGCAGCCGTCGCGCTCGACCAGGTGCTTGACGGCGTCCCCGCCCTCGTCGACGACGTGCGCCTCGAGGTGCTCATGGACGATGGCACGCGCCTCGTCGTCCTGAGCTACCCCCTTGGCGCGCCGGATGGCACCGACTTTGAGCAGGTCGCTGAAGTCAACGAAACCACGGACCGCGAGCGCCGCACGGTCACGGTCACCAACACTGGCACTCACGCAATTCGCGTGTCGGCGCGCTTCCCGTTCGACCAGGTCAACCCGCGCCTCTCCTTCGATCGTGACGCTGCGGTCGGTTTTCACCTCGACATCGACGTCGGCTCGACCGTGCGCTGGGCGCCGGGCGAGACGCGCGAAGTGACTCTCGTGTCCCGTGCCTGAGCGCGCATTCGGACCGGGAGCCGGCGATCGGGTCAGAGTCGCGGACAGCGACCTGGTGCTGACGGTCGACGAGAACCGCCAGGCCATTGGCGATGAGCCGACGCTCTCGTACGGCGGCACGATCCGCACGTTCAGCCAGGGCAGAGCCGGTCCGAGCGAGCTCGACATCGTGCTGCTCGGCGCGGTCCTGGTCGACCCGGTCATCGGCGTGGTCAAGGCCGACATCGGCATCAAGGATGGCCGTATCGTCGCCATCGGCGGCGTTGGCAGGGACATGGAGATTGGGCCGCACACCGAGCCGATCACGTGCTACGGCCTGGTCGCGACGCCCGGCGTGGTCGACAGCCACGTCCACCTCGTGACGCCGGCCATCGTCGCGGCCGCCCTCTCTGCCGGCGTCACGACGCTCATCACGGCGGGCTTCGACGAGCCGGCCTGGACGATGGAACGCTTCATCCGTTCGTTCGAGGCGTGGCCGATCAACATCGGCCTGCAGGCCAACGCCCGTGACACGGACCCGACCGCGCTGGACGCCCTGCTGGAAGCGGGCGCGGTCGGCTTCAAGATCCACGAGGACTACGGCGCGGACGCCCGATTGATCGATGCCGTGCTCAGCTACGCCGACGCACACGACGTCAGCGTGGCGCTGCACACCGACGGCCTCAACGAATCGGTCGAGCTGAATGACACCGTCGCCGCGATCAACGGCCGCACGGTTCACGCCTACCACGTGGAAGGCGCGGGCGGCGGGCACGTGCCCGACGTCATTGGCCTCGTCCGCGAGCCGAACGTGATCTGCTCGTCGACCACGCCCACTCTCCCCTTCGGAGTGAACGCGCTCGCCGAGCACCTGCCCATGACTGCCATCAGCCACGGCCTGGACCTCCATGACCGGATCCAACTCGAGATGACACGTGAGCGCATCCGGGCAACGACGATGGCCGCAGAGGGGCCGCTCCACGAGCTGGGTGCGATCGCGATCACGAACAGTGACTCGCAGGGCATGGGCCGCATCGGCGAGACGCTGCGCCGAACTCTTCAGCTCGCCCAGGTCATGAAGTCGTGGGCCGGAGATCACGCGGCCACCGACAACGAGCGCGTCCTGCGCTACCTCGCGAAGTGCACAGTCGAACCCGCGATCACGCACGGCATTGCAGACCACGTCGGCTCGCTCCAGCCCGGCCGCCTCGCGGACATCGTGCTCTGGAAGCCGGCCTGGTTCGGCGTCAAGCCGGAGCTCGTCCTGAAGGCGGGCTTCCCCGCGTGGGGTTCATATGGCGACGGCAACGCAACGGTCGAATGGTCGGAGCCGCGCCGCTATCGCGCTGGCTGGGGAGGCTTTGGGCTGGCTCCCGCGTCAGTGTCGGTGACCTTCGTCTCCGGCGACCTGGATGCAGCTGCCTTCGCTGCGAAGCTCGGCAGCCAACGTCGCTTCATCGCGGTCAAGGGCACGCGCGGCCTCACGCGCGCGAACCTTCACCTGAACAGGTCGACCGCTGCTGTGGACGTCGATCCCCTCGACGGAACAGTGACACTCGATGGCCGGATCCTGGCGGTGGCGCCGGCCACGAGCCTGCCGCTCAACCGAGCGCACTTCCTCGCCTAGTCGACCCGTGCTCGGCGGGCAGAAACTCGATCGTCTCGAACGCCTCATCGCCGACGACCTCGCCCAGGTGACCCGGGCTGATGTGGTAGACATCGCCCGCGTTGACCTGCGTCTGTGTGCCGTCCGCGTGGCGCACGCGCAGGCTGCCGGCGAGCGCATAGCCGTAGTGCTCAACGAGGCACGTCTGGGTCCCTGCCGTCGGCGCCAGCACGTCGACCCAGCGCCAGCCCGGCTCGTACCGGTAACGGCCGACTGTCATGCCGTCGAGATCCACGATCCCGGCGTGGGTTTTCTCAAAGTCCAACTCGCGATCGGGCGTCGCGAGCGTCTTCCTCTCCAATGAAGCCATGGCAAAAGCCTAACCCGGAGGCACGCCAGATGGCAGCGCCAGGGCCTCGACAACCACCGGCGCGATCAGCTCCACCCAGCGCCCGTACTGGGCGCCGCTCGGGTGCAGGCCGTCGCGCGCCACGAGCGAACGATCGGCCGCGACCTGGTCCGCAACCGAGCTGATGCTCACGAAACGGATCGCGCGCTCCGCTGCGCGGGCGGCCATGACCTCGTTCAAGCGCGCGATCTGGGCGCGCTGCTGCGCGGGACTGCCGAAGGCAGCACCCTGCGGTGTGAGCGTGTAGTCAGGCGTCGACACGGCCATGACCCGACCCGCGCCGACGGCCGCGACGAGGGTGTCGAGGATGTGCGCGACGTTGCCGTCATAGGCGATCTCCGGCACGCGCTGGACGACATCGTTGACGCCGATCAGCACGGTCGTGAAGTCCGGCCTCAGGCGAGCCAGGCGCGGCAGCTCGTCCTCGATCAGGTCGCCCGAGGTGTAGCCGTTGACCCCGAGATTGGCGACGAGCTCGAGCGCCACGGCCGGCCGCAGTCGTTCTACGAGCTGATTCGGCCAGCGCTCCACTTCGCTGACGCTCGTGCCGATGGTGTACGAGTCGCCCAGCGCCACGAAGCGGAGCGTGTCCACCGGCGGATCGTACGATGCCGATTCCGACTCGTGATGCACACAGCGCGAATGGCGACCCGCGATGGGCATCAGGCTCCAGCCACAGCGTCTGACGTGAAGTGAGCACGGCAAGCAGTGGTAGCCGAGGCCGAATCGGGCGGGGTATCCTTCGCGGACGCGGACACGTTCCGCTGCGGGGACGAGCACCGCCACAAAGGAGACATCTGATGCCACGTGCGATGTGGCGCGGCGCCATCCAATTCGGCCTCGTGACCGTTCCGGTCAAGCTGTACCTGGCCACGGAAGCCCGCGCCGGCCTGTCGTTCAACCTGCTGCACCGGGAATGCCTGAACCGCATCCAGATGCGCACCTATTGCCCCATCCACGGCGAGATTCCGCGCTCCGACACGGTGCGCGGCTTCGAGTACAGCAAGGGCCAGTACATCGTCATCGACGAGGCCGACTTCGAGAACGTGCCGCTCAAGACCGTGCGCTCGATCGAGATCGGCCTCTTCGTCGAGGCCCACCGCGACTCGCAGGAGCTGACGTTCGTCAAGCAGGCCTACTACCTCGAGCCCGAGCCGATCGGGCGCAAGGCGTTCTACCTGCTCAAGTCCGTTTTGGCTGAAGAGGGCCTGAGCGCGATCTGCAAGATCGTGCTCAAGGACCGCGAGGCCCTCGCGTCGATCAATCCGTACGCCAACACGATGCTCCTCTCGACGCTCTACTGGCCCGACGAGGTGCGCTCGACCGCTGAGCTCGAGCTGCCCGAGGAGGACTTCGAGTTCAAGCCGGCCGAGAAGCAGATGGCTCGCCAGCTGATCGAGGCGATGAAGGGCGACTTCGAGGCCGACCAGTACAAGGACGAGTACCGCCAGGCGCTGATGGCGGTCATCGAGGCCAAGATCGCCGGCCAGCCGACCGAGCTGCCGACGGTGACCGAGACGCCGACCAAGATCGCCGACCTGATGTCGGTCCTCGAGGCGAGCGTCGCGGCGGCACGCGAAGCGCGCCAGAAGCGCGATGCGTCGGGCGCGCCGGCAACGGCCCAGGAGTCGGCGAAGGTGGCCGACATTTCCGCAGGAACCAAGCGCGGACGGGGCAAGGCTGCCGCGGCCGCTGCTGACGCCGACGAAGCGCCGAAGCAGGAACGGCGACGCAAGACCGCTTGAAGCCGGCGGGCGTCGAGAGCGCCCAGCTCCCGCTCGATATCGGTGCCGCGCGTGGCGGCGTTCTGCCAGAGCGCCTCAAAGCCATGCTTCCGGTCGCCGGCGAACGGCCGTTCGACGACCCTGACTGGTTCTTCGAGCCGTGGTGGCCGGGCACCTCGATCATGGCCTTCATCGAGGACGGCCGCGTCCGCCTGCACACGGAGCACCTGGCCGATCCGCTCGATACGTTCCCGGAGCTCGCGTCGATCGTCAATCAGTTCGTCGACGATGGGTTGGTCGTGGAGGGCGCGCTGCTCGTCCTCGACGACGAGGGGCGCCCTGATTCGGAGCTCCTTCGGCAGCGCCTGGCCGGGCAGGCCGGCCAGCGGGGAGTGGCCGCGCTCGTCGCGTCGGACCTGCTCTACGCCAGCGGCCAGTCGCAGCTCGAGCTGCCCTTCGCTGAGCGCCGGCGCCGGCTCGGCAGCGTCCTGACCGACGGCGAGACATGCGTCATAAGCCGCGGCCTCCGCGGCGAAGGCACGACCCTTGCCGAGGCCGTGAGCTCGATGGGCGTGACCGAGATCTCCGCGCGCCTGCTGGCCGCGCACTACCGTGTGGGCGCGCGGGACGAGTCCTGGCTGCGCATTCCGGTCGTGGCAGAGGCCCCAGTTACCCGGCGACCCCTGCTCACCGTGCTTCAGCGCTTGCCGTTGTAACCGTGCCTTGATGGCTGGCAGGCAACGCAGTTCGCCGATGGGTTGGAGGGGTTGGAGCGCGTCTCACGCTCAACGGCTGGAACGTGCCCGGCCCGGTCTTGCTGACGGCTTTCTATCCGTCCACTCCGTGACATTCGTGACCAATGGCACGGGAGCACGGGGTTAGGGCAGCGTAGGTTTCAGTCAACGACGGGCCGCCGAACAGAGATGCCAGCGGTCGCCAGCTCGGACCGGATAGTCGGCTTAGGGCCGCGAGACCGGCGGTGGCGACCAAACTTCGAAACCCACGACGGTCCGTCGATCACCCCCAGATCGACAACTGCCCTGGCTTTCGTCTGTGCGCCGGCCGCCGCGCATGTGACAACTGGATGACGTCGACCTCGTCGTAGACGCCGGCCCATTTCTCGTCCCCCCAGCGGACCCAGATCGCGTACATGCCGGCGGCCGCCGCGTGCTGCAGCTTGATCACCGACCACGGCTTGTCAGCACTGTCGATCTCGATTGCGAGGTCCGGCATCCGATCGGCGCGCCGAACGACCACGTCGACGAAGCCCAGCTGCTCCGTGGGAGTCTGACCTGTTGGGACGTCAACGCGCGCCTCAGTGCGAGCCGCCCAACCGCGCGCCCTGGCCCACGCGACCACCTCGCGCGTGATGCGTGCCGTGACGGCCGCGGTTGACAGGCCGGCGAGGTCGGTCGCGAAGAGCACGGTCGCGAGATCGTCAGTTACGGAAACGGCCTGCATGGTCGACGACGCTACCTGCTCCTCGTGCCAGCTTGCGTGGCAAACGTCGGCGACAACCGAACGTGCGTTCTATTAATCGTATCTTCATCCGCTCCCAACACGATTCACCTCCGAGGGTTCGGGAAATGGGTTCCGAGCTACCTGGGTTCGCCATGTGGTGCACAAGACACAAGGAGACTCGATGACCGATCGCAGATTCGGCGCAACGCTCGCGCGGCTGGCAGTCGCTTCGTGCGCAGTGCTGGCAATCTCTGCATGCGCGGGTTCGACCACGCCGACGCCAACCTTCGCGATACCAACTCTGCCGCCACTGACGCTGCCGCCCTTGCCGAGCATCGCGCTGCCGACAATCCCTCCGAGCATCGCCCCGACGGTCGCTCCGACGCCCACGGAGATGGCCTCCGCCTCTGCATCGCCGGCCGAGTCAATGTCGGCGTCAGCGGCGCCATCGACCAGTCCCGGGGCATCGGGCAGCGGCGGCTTGACCGTCAATTCATTCGACAAGACCTTCTCGGCCATGACCCAGCTATCTGACATGGTCAAGAGCGGCAGCGGCCTCGTCGGCGTAATCCTGCCCGACACGACGTCCTCGGATCGTTACGTGAGCTTCGACGCTCCGTACTTCGCCCAGGCATTCAAGGCGGCCGGTTACAAGGACGCCGACTTCAAGGTCGACAACGCACAGGGCAGCGACGCCACGGAGCTGTCACTCGCCCAGGCCGACATCACCGCAGGCGCCAAGGTCCTGGTCATGGACCCGCTCGACAGCACGGTCGGCCAACAGATCCAGTCCGCCGCGACGACGGCCGGCGTTCAGCTCGTGAGCTATGACCGGGCGACCTTCGCCGGGACCAACACCTACTACGTCAGCTTCGACAACGTCAACGTGGGCAAGCTCATCGGCCAGGGCCTGATGACCTGCGTCACAGATTGGAACGTGGCCAGCCCAGAGGTCTTCGAGCTCGACGGCGGCGAGGACACCGACCCGAACGCGATCGACTTCGCCAAGGGCTACAACTCGGTCATCTGGGGCCAGGCGCAGACGCCCCTGACTGCAGGCGTGACGAACAGCGCGGGCTATACGCTCGTCGGCGAGCAGATCGCAGCAGGCTGGAACAACACCACGGGTGGCACGGTCTTCCAGCAGGCCTTCACGGCCAACTCGCAGATCAACGCCACGGTCGAGGCCAACGACGGCCTTGCCAATGCCGTCATCGGCGTGCTCAAGTCGGGCGGTGTCCCGGCCAAGACGATCCCGACCACCGGCCAGGACGCCACGCTGCAGGGCATGGAGTGGATCCTCCAGAACTACCAGTGCGGCTCCGTGTACAAGCCGATCTACCTCGAGACCCAGGCAGCGGTAGCCGTGGCTACCTACCTGCGCGCGGGACAAGCTCCGCCGTCAGGCCTGGTCAACAGCACGACCACCAATCCGGCCGACTCCACGGTCAGCGAACCGGCGGTGCTGCTCACGCCAACGTGGGTCAACACGGCCAACATGGAGACCACTGTCATCCAGGACAAGTTCGTGCCCGCCTCTGATCTGTGCACCTCGGTCGGCCAGGCCGTATGCACAGCGGCAGGTATCTCCGTTCCGAAGTGATGACGCCGATCCGCAGGTGACGCGGAACTTCGTCCTCCTCTTGAAGTCGCGCCGCACCCGCCCTGGCGGGTGCGGCGCCTTCACGCTCTTGTGACCCAGTCGGGCGCCCCTCCGGCCCCGGTCGACGCCAACGTCCTGCTTGCGTTGCGCGGCATCAGCAAGCACTTCGGCGCCGTCCAGGCGCTCTACGGCGTCGACCTCGACCTGCCCGTTGGCATGGTCACCGCGCTGTGCGGCGACAACGGCGCGGGCAAGTCGGTGCTCACCAAATGCATCGCCGGCATCTATCGGCCGGACCAGGGCGAGATGTACTGGGCAGGTCAGCCGGTCCGCATCAGGACGCCACGTGAGGCGGCGCTGCTGGGCATCGAGACCGTCTACCAGGATCTCGCGCTGGCCAACAACCTCGACATCGTCCAGAACATGTTCCTTGGCCGCGAGGCGCGCAGCGGCCCGTTCCTCGACGAGGACCGCATGGAGCGTGCCGCGGCCGAGACGCTGGCCGGCCTGCACGTGACCACGATCCGCTCGATCCGCCAGCCCGTGGCGACCCTGTCGGGTGGCCAGCGTCAGGCCGTGGCCGTGGCCAAGGCCGTGATGTGGAACTCAAAGCTGGTCCTGCTCGATGAGCCGACGGCCGCCCTCGGCGTGGCCCAGACCCAGATGGTCCTCGATCTCGTCAAGCGCCTCAAGGACCACGGCCTTGCCGTGATGATCATTTCGCACAACCTGAACGACGTGTTTGCGGTCACGGACCGCATCGCGGTTCTGCACCTGGGTCGGATGGTCGCCCAGGGACCGGTAGCGGACTTCGACCGCCAGACCGTCGTCGATTACATGACGACCGGTGCGTCGAGCCGCGCCTCGACCGCGGCATCGTCCAGGAGCTGAGCTTGGCCGACGCGCCCGACGAGATCGACCTGACCGCGACCGACGCGGAGCTCGTCCCGCCCGAGCTCGTCGCGCAGACGCTGGGCGAGTACGTGCGCGCGTGGCTCGTCCGTGTCCGCAGCGGCGACGCGGGCATCCTGCCCGTCGCTGTCGCCCTGGTCCTGGTGGGCGCTGCGTTCTACCTGGTCAGCCCGGGCCATCTGTTCCTGTCCGCGGGGAACCTCGTCAACCTGTTCATCCAGAGTGCCGTCTTCATCGTCCTCGCCATGGCCGAGGGCTTCGTGCTGCTGCTGGGCGAGATCGACCTTTCGATCGGCTACGTGGCGGCCATCGGCGGGGTCATCGCGGCGGTGCTCGTACAGCCCGCCTTCAACTGGCCGTGGTGGCTGGCGATCGTCGCGGCCCTGGCTGCCTGTGCAGGGATCGGCCTTGTGCAGGGCCTCATCATCACCGTTCTCCGCCTGCCATCGTTCGTCGTCACCCTCGGCGGCTACCTGTTCTGGTTCGGGGTGATGATCATCCTGCTCGGGCAGGCCGGCGTGGTTTCGCTCAACAGCCCGACGCAGTCCAACCAGCAGGCACTCGTCGCGATCGTCGGCGGCAACATCGATCCGACGCTTGCCTGGATCGGCTTGGCACTCGTCGTCGTGATCGTCGTTCTCGCGATGTGGGTGCCCGACATCAAGCGGCGCCGCGCCGGCCTGGTCGTGCCGCCGATCGGGCTGACGATCCTCAAGACATTCCTGATCGTCGCTGCGGGCGTGCTCGTCGTCGGCATCTGCAACGTGAACCGGGGCAAATTCCTGCCCGTCGAGGGCGTGCCCTGGGTGGTGCCGGCGGTGCTCTTCGTGCTCGGGGCCTGGACGGTGCTCCTCGAGCGGACGCAGTTCGGTCGCCATGTCTACGCAACGGGCGGCAACATCGAGGCCGCGCGGCGCGCCGGCGTGTCGGTCCAGACCGTGCGCGTCTGGGGCTTTGTGCTGTGCTCGATGACCGCCGGCATCGCCGGGGTCGTATACGCATCGTGGCAGGGCGGCATGAGCACCAACATCAACGGCGGTCAGCTCGTTCTGTACGCGGTGGCCGCGGCGGTCATCGGCGGCACGAGCCTGTTCGGCGGCCGTGGCCGGATGATCCACGGCCTGCTCGGCGGCCTCGTCATCGGCGCGATCTACAACGGCCTGTATCTGCTCGGCTTCCAGATCCAGTGGCAGCTCATCGCCACAGGGCTCGTGCTCCTTGCGGCCGTTGCCGTCGACGCGCTCTCAAGACGCGGCGCGGCCAGCACCGGCGCGCCCGCGTAAGGTCCTGGGGAACGAGGGACAGCGCCTGCCACCTTGCACGGCACGCGCCTCGGATCTTCTAGGGCCAGGTGAGAAAGGCGTC
>CAYYVV010000059.1:0-11624 GCA_964475245.1 uncultured Anaerolineaceae bacterium
ACCTGTCAACATGCGGCGCGAGGTCAAGGGGCGACCAATGCAGCCGACAGGCGCACGCGCGAGGGTGCCGATTGTGCCGATGCGCATGCGCGCTCAGAGTAGTCATTTCCCGGATTCCTGGCCCGAGGAAATCTCGACGCCTCGTGGAAACCTCGTCGTTTCTGGATATGGCATCGATATTCGCGTGTGGCGCGGTCGTCTCGTCGTAGACGACGGCGTCGGTACTAAACGTCGTCGGGTCGCCGTCCACAGGGCAACGGGCGGCCTGAAGCGTCTGGTGGTTCTCGGCCATACGGGCTCGGTCAGCCTCGAGGCCTTTCGTTGGCTCAAGGACGTCGGAGCCGGCTACGTCCAGATCGACGCCGGCGGTGAGCTCATAGCTGCGTGGGGTAGTGCTTCGTACGACCAGCCTCGGCTTCGTCGGGCCCAGGCGAAGGCGTTCGGCAGCGTCGAAGGGCTGGCGATTTCGAAGGGCCTGATCGAGCAGAAGCTTGCCGCTCAGCTGCGCACACTCGACTACCTGGCGACGCGCGAACCGCGGGCTATCGCGGCGCGGCGCGGCCTCGTAGATGCTCACGCGCGCGTGCGCGATGCTTCCGACGAGACCGAGCTTCGGGCCATTGAGTCGGACGGTGCTGCGTCCTATTGGTCCGGATGGCGAGACGTCGACATGAGGTTTGTGGGCCAGAACGCTGAGCGCGTTCCCAAGCACTGGCTGAACTTCGGGACACGAACGTCGGGCCTCAAGGGTGGGCCGCGAGCGGCAACGCGTCCGATCAACGCTGTTCTGAACTACCTGTATGCGCTGCTCGAGGCAGAGGCTGTTATCGCTGTTCAGACCGTCGGCCTGCTGCCCGAAATTGGCCTGTTCCACATGGACCAGCGCTTCCGTAACTCGCTGGCCGCCGACGTCATGGAGCCCGTCAGGCCCGAGGTCGATCGCTACGTCATCGATCTGCTGGCGCGACGAGCTTTCGGGACAGATGACTTCTTCGAAACACGCACCGGCGTATGCCGGATAACGCCGGGGTTGGCCTCCGAGCTGGCGGCAACCAGGTCGCACTGGGGAGCACTTGTCGGCCAGGTAGCTGAGGAGGTCGCCCATACGCTAGTCGATCCTCCGCCTTACGAGGCGTTGGCGAGGCCGTTCACGCGCCCGAGCTCGCGCAGACGGACGCGAGTGACGGCGACGAAGCCCGACAAGAGGACTGCTCTGCCCAACGTGAACAGGCGATGCGCGAACTGCGGGAAGTCGCTGGCCGACCGGGATGCCCGCACCTGCAGCGACGAGTGCCTGGAGGCGGTCTTCACCCGCAGCGGCCACCGCCTGGCCGCATCGATGCAGGCATCACTCAAGTCGATGCGAGAGACCGGCGAGAACCCTCAAGCGAGACCTGAGGCGAAACGCCGGATGGCCGCCGGACTGGCGAGACAGTCAGGCAGAGCGTGCGGCCTGGGAGGCGGCGAACCCTGGGCCGCACGATGAGGAGGCCTTTCGGCGGGACGTCTTGCCGGAGCTCACCAAGCTCACCGTAGGAGAGATCATGCGAGCGACAGGATTGTCGACGGCGTCGGCTTGGAGGATACGGAAGGGCATCGTGCCACACCCGATGTGGTGGGTGGCGCTGCGGAGCCTGTGTCGCTTAAGTCGGCTCGATACGGGAACCGAGTCGTAACTCTAACGCCGGAAGACCTAAGCTAGTCGCTAGATGGCCGATCCGACGGAGCAGCTAATCGCTGGTGTTGTTTCCAATGCTCTGTGGGATGTCATCGCCCGCTCGACGCCGTTCATTGCTCGCGAGGCGCGAGAAAGGCTTGGTAGGCCGCGCAGGAACGCGAAGCAGACCGATGTCGACCGCATACTCAGCGAGTTTCTCCTCAGTCGCGAGGGGCGCCTCTACGTGCAATTGAGGCTCATCGCGAGCCTAGCCGGGTTTTTGGGCGACCGCCATACCGAAGACTTGTCTGCACTATTCAATCAATTGATGTCCTTTGTCATTGTCGACGGCGAACCGTCGGCCGACCGACTTCAGTCAGCACGATCCCGCCTCGACGCTCGGATCGATTCCGAGTTAACACAAGACTCCGCCGCGAACTCAATTCGACCATTTCGCGCAGATCGCCTGCGAGAGTACGTGCCAACCCTAGACATTCTGTCTGTGATACATCGGCTGTCCTCATTCATGGAAAGCACACAGTTGCGCCGGAAGACGGTTGAGACATTTGCCGAAGACCTCCGAAGGCAGGTCGCCTCGCGCCATGAGCTCTTGATTCCACCGCAGATCGACGGCAGTCGCCGAGTTCCGATCAACGACATTTTCGAACCCCCGCAATTCAGCAAGGGCCCAAACTATGGACCTCTCGACTTTGCCGAACTCACGGCGACCTTCTTTCGGACCGTAGTTATCGGTAATCCTGGGGCGGGCAAGTCCACGCTCGCAGGCAAGATGTCGTTCGACTTTGCCCTATCAACGGACCCAGACGCCGTCCTTCCAATAGTGGTGACGCTCCGGGATTACGCCACTGCGAAGCAGAACGCACAGCAATCACTGCTTAGACATCTCGAAGACACAATTGCCACGCGCTATCAGATAGAACCGCCAAACGACGTTGTGGAGTATCTGCTCCTGACTGGCAGGCTTGCGCCTCTGCTCGACGGTTTGGACGAACTAGTCGCGACAAATCGTCGTCGCGAAGTCGTTAGCGACGTGGAACTCTTCGGTCAACTCTATGCCGCTGCGCCGATACTCGTCACCTCCCGTGTCGTTGGGTATGTCAACGCTCCACTGGATTCTCGGCGATGGAGTCAGTGGACAGTTCTGCCATTCGACGAACCTCGGATTAGCAGCTACGCCGAACGGTGGTTTCGCGTGACAACGCCGGCGGCGCCCAGAGCGCAGATTTTGGCGGCGGCATTTGTGTCGGAAAGTCGAGTTGCACCGGATCTGCGGTCCAATCCGCTGACACTTGCCCTGATGTGCACCATGTACCGCGGAGTTGGTTTCATTCCTCGCAGCCGTCCCGAGCTTCTGGAGAAGTGCGCGGCAATGCTGTTCGATCAGTGGGATCGTGCGCGAGACATCGTTCATGCGGTGCCTTACGAGGGTTATCTCGACGCGCTCGTTCGCGAGTGGGCGTGGTGGCTTTACACGGACGACAAAGCAAGCAGCGGCGTGACTTCGACACAACTCCGGTCCGCTACGCGGGACTATCTTCAACTTCATCGGTTCGGAAGTCGCCTTGATGCCGATGCGGCTGCCAAAGAAGTCGTGTCGCTAGTGACCGAGCGAGCGTGGGTGTTTACGGATGTCGGGCTTGACTTTGACGGAGACCGTATCTACAGGTTCACTCACAGAACGTTCTTGGAGTATTTCGCCGCGTCCCGATTGGTAATGACCGACCCTCGGCCGCGCAAGGTTCTGGAGATCTTGGCTCCGCGAATCGTCAATCAAGAGTGGGACGCTGTGAGTCAGCTCAGCGTTCAGAAGCTCCAGCGCGTCATCGTCGACGGACCTTCGACCTTCTACCGTCTTGCCCTGCGACGTCTGAAAGAGATGGCCTTGGTGGAACGGAGGGCAATGCTGCTGTTTCTTATCCGGTGCCTCCGATTCGTTCACCCCCACGTAGCGGTCGTTAAGGCTGTAATCAGAGAGACGGCAGCAATGGCACTTAACGAGGTTGCGGTCGGAGACTATGAGTGGCTTCCCCCTGGCGTTGACCGGGCCGGCCCTGGTGCGCTTTTCCCCGATGAGCTCGCCGATCGGGAAGAACAGGATTACGAGGGAAGCGAGGAAGACCAGGAAGATGACGAAGACGAGTGGGTGGACGAGGTCATCGAGGATGCTATCGAGGTCGGGTCGTCAACAACTGACACCGTGCACCAGTTGCGGCAGGATCGTGGGACATGGGATCGCTCACCCTATGTTGGCGCATTGGAATTGCTTGCTGCACTCGTCACAATCGTGGATGAGCAGGGCGATGAACCGCCGCGTCAGCTGGCAGCTGTAGCGCTGAAGCTCTTGCGATCCGGAGACGCCGAGCGTCGGCAACGCATCCTCGAGGTTCTCCTTAATCTGAGAGCGATACTAGCGGTCTCGGTGGACCCGGTGGGAAGGCGCGAAACCGATTTCGCGAGGAGATTGAGCAACGGACTCATCGATACTATTCATCCGTTTGTCCTGCCCTTGGTGACCACATCATTCGCGTGCTACACAGCTGCTTGGGAACTGGGCGAGGCGTCACTTGCAGACGGTGCTCAGTGGTATCCGGACGCGCTAATCGAACCGGTCTGGAGTATGCCTTTGCATTGGTCGCTCAGATCCATCGCGTTCTTGGCCCTCGACGCTGTGATGGGGCGCTCTCGTACCGGTGATCCGCGCGTCGCAGACGAATTGTCGGCTTTGGCACCAATTCTTCTCCGACAATCGCGGCCGTGGATGAAACCTGCCCGTAGATTCGGATTTGGCGGTGCTTTGATAGCCGATCAATTCGTTGCAACGCGAGGATTGGGATACTTTACGTCGATGGCGCTTGCCGCTTTCACAGCAGAGACAGCGGACGACCTTGATAGCTGCTGGGTTCGCTCTGAGTCGCCGTTGGCAGTGGCCTTCCGCCCGTTTCTCAGCGCCCGCTTCGACGATGGGCCTATCGAGGCTGCGGTGCTCCGGGTGCGGGAAGTCGAATTGCCTGACGAGTACGGACAACTTCTGGTCGATTGGGCTTCAGGGACGACTTCCTTCGCATGAGTAGGGCGGCAACTTGAGACGGCTCTAACTACTACCCCCCCATCGCCTTGACACACCAGACGCCGAGGTGATCACGTGGACTGCGTGGCGGTCGTTCCCGGGTTGTCTACAGCAAACGAACGTTTGCTGCCGACGCCTTCGATCGTGTCGACTGCATCTTGAACACGCACGACTTAGGTCCGGACCCGGCCCACGATGGCTCATCCGACGATTGATCGCAAATCGGCCCCAAGTTCTGGCAAGCATCGCCAGGATGAATCGGCTACCGACCCGTTGACGCTCACCCGCGTCACCCTCCGGTCTTTGTGCAGGCCGACTGAGCTGTCGAGCTGTAGCCGTTTGCGGTCTTAACCCACGTCTTCGCCTGCGCGAGGTATCCGCTGTATGTCTGGCGAGCCTGGGCAATCGCACCCGAGGATGCCTTGCTGCCTTGGTTCACCTGCGCAACGGTCGGTAGGCCGGTAGGGAGATGGGTCGGCAGGGCTGCCTCTGCGGCCGTGAGACTTTGGAAGTCCCCTTCGAGCGTCGTTACGTCGGAATTCATTGTGCTGATGTCGTCGTCCAACGTCGATCCGTCGTCCTCGATCGACCCGGTTGCCGCGTGATATGGCTCGCCCGGCCGAGTTGCTGAGCATGGTCGATCTGCGGGGTCCCTGGCAGAGCCAGATCCAGGAAGCGCGGGTTATGGTGCCGCCCCTCGACACGCAACTGTTTCCGCCGTTCGCTCGCGTTATCCGGCCCCGCACCACCACCGCAGCAAAACCTCCATCATGTCGCAGGGCCCGTCGATGGACTCGAATTCTCTACGACAGCCGAGCCTGCGACGATCCGTCACTCAGACGGCGCGTAGAAGGTTTCCCCAACGAGGCACACATCAAACCCGCTCGATCCGATGTCGTCGCGAGATTGCCCGGACTGTAGGACCACAGACCCGTCCGGAGCGAGCAACATCGCCACTCCGCTGCGTTGAACCAGCGAAAAGCCGCGAGGCCATATCAACGGCACATCCGTTTGCGTACTCCCTTGCACGAAGGTAACGTCCGTGCCGTCAAACAGCATGGTGATTGACCCATAATCTGCAACGGGACACGCGACAGTTACTCCCGACGGAGGAGGAGTCGCGGGAGCCTGAGTCGAGAGCGGCAGGATCTTGTCGCCAGACTGTGCGGGAAAAGGGGTCCGCATATTAGCCTGTGGACCGGCCACCAAAGAGCAAGCGACACATGTCAATGCGAGCGCCATAGCGCCCACAACCGAACCTACAGTTAGCAGCTGAGGCTTAAACACGGATACACCCCAAGTTCGGTCTGGATGTCCTGCTGAGTGCTGAACCAACTGTTAGCGCCATTGGTGGCGGTGAGTTCCCCGAACAGGCTGTGATTGGAAAAGATCGGCCCTCCGCTATCGCCCGGCAGCGCGTGGTCAATACTCGCGTATGTTTGGTCATCAAATGTGCGCCCGTCGTACTGAACGGATCCTCCCGTCGAGATTACTGTGCCACAATAGACTCCGTTCGAGTGGGCAACAGAGTCGCACACGCTATCGCCAACGGTGTTATTACCCCATGCACCGGTCAGCGTGTACGAGGGATCGACGCTCGTCTCGTAGATGTAGTTACTCTTTGCAGAGCTTGAAATGGCAATGGCCATAGCATCAGCCTTAGAATGGTTGTAATAGGAATTCGACGACTCGTTGCCGACGAACTTGTTCGCGGGACAACAGGACGCGCCGTTATACCAGTTCGTGAAAGATCCATACAACGACCCTTGTCCGTAACAGTGTCCTGCGGTGATGAGGAAATTCGCTGAATTCTTGCGGCCAACATAACCCGACGTGCACCATTGCTGGTATCCGTTCCCGACGCTCGTGATGTCGAGCCCGCCGCGCCAAGGCGCGGGACAGCTGTCTCTGGACGTGCAACTCGTTGGATACGGCGCGTTTCCAACCGCGACCGCAACGCTTGGACCAAAGTCGGCGCGGAGGACATCCGTGGCCAATTGAGGATTGGCTGCGACGTCAACCACGACGCGGTTGTTTGGGATATCTGTGAACACGTCATAGACGTCGACGCCCACCTTGCCCAGGTTCTCCATGGCGGCTGATACAGCCACGACGACGGCGTTCAAGGACGCTTCTGAGTACGTGACGGTGCGGACTCGATACTGGATACCGACTGGCACATACGCTAGAACCTCGGCGCTCGCCACTCCTGACGGTGCCGTGATCGCAAGGTCGATGATGCCACCGTCCGATTGGTCGATGTACATCCCCCCCCATAGTCGAGGGTGGTCCGCACCGAAGGATTTCAGTGCTTCCAGATCGGTGCCGTTTGGTCGCGACTCGATGTTGGCCGCCTCGACTGGCGAGAGCGCAATACCTAAGTCGCCGCGAGACGCGGTCGGATCCGACTCCAAGGCTTCGACTGTAGCCGTATCAGTCGAGAGGCCGAACTCAGCTCGGAGCCGGAGCGCGTGGGCAAGCTGGTCGTCGTGCGAACCAGAAGGGCTAACAAAGGAGGACGAGATGCCTATGTCTGACGCACTCTCTGCGACCGCGATTGCAGCATTTGGACCGGGAGCCGACGCCAGCGTTAAGGCAAGCACAATCGCCGTTGCGAGAAGTCTCGGCGCCTGCCAACGGAGTAATTGCATCATATCGCTCTTCCCTTCAGCCATTGCGCCAGGATGGCTACATCGATTCAGAACGCCACGTAAGAGATCGGATATGTTCGGATTCCGCAGCCTTTCAGGTAGGCATCTGAGACCGGTGCGAGTCAAATGATGCTTGGCAGTCAAAGACGGTCGCATTCGCTGCCTGAAGTACGCCCCTCGGAAATCCCATACTCGCACCGATTGCACCAGCCGAGACAGCAAGAACAAGTGCTAGGCGCGGACCCCGACGGTTCGAGCGCAAGAGCGTTTGCCCTCCTGTGGGATCCCGCAGTGACGATTGGGACTCCAATCTGCGGTCGACTCCCACTATACCATGGTGTCAACAAACAACCGGACGCCAGAAGGGCCTCAAGTTCGGCACCCAGGCAGTCTGCGATCTGCCCCGGACACCTCGCCATCTCGCGGACACATGCGACCTCCGTCTGGCCCACGCTCCACTTCCGCGAGAGGCGTCCGACCTTCGGGCGGTCGATCGAATCGAAGGTAGGCGACCATTCGTCCCTCCGCTCGCTGTAGGCAAGTCGGCCGGTCTGCCTCCCTTTCGGGAGAGAGCTTTGTGCAGCCCATTCCAGGGCCATCGATAGACGAGCCATGGGTGCCAGGTGAACATCGCGTGTGCCAACAGCGGAGCTGGGACTGGCAGCTCGGCTTGCACCACCGTCCGGTATCCCACCGATGGATCTCGTCTCAGCGCTCAAATGGGACTCCCGCGACTGTCGCGCAAACTCTGAGTTATCGTGCGGCGGGGGAAGTTTTGGTGACCGTGCGATCGGGATTGGGTGTAGACGCATCCACGGGCAGCCCGCACAGATGTTCACGAGGATTCCCCTCTTCGTTCCACTGCCCCGCGCTCAACCGGCACCCACACGTTGTGACAGTCGGCTGTTGCCGGATCCCGAGCCAGGGAATCCCATTGGCCCCGTGAGGGTGGAGCGCGATCGGGTCGCCTTAGCTGATCGGCACATTCGGCACCCACGCGCGCGCACGCGCGAGGCAGTCGACCGACACCGCCCGCACTCGCTCGGCCGATACAGCACACTGGCTGACCGTTCTCTCAAGCGTTCCGCGCATACGCCTAGCGACGGCTGGCCGAGATCTGCGGCCAGGCGGGCAGAAATCGGCACCCACGCGCGCCCGCGCGGAGTGCCGAATGTGCCGAATGCCGCGGAGCGCTGGCGAGACGTATCACAGCAAGGCGTCAACGGAGTGCGATGGCCGGATCGTGGCCATACTAGAACGTATGTTCTATATCTATCTACGGCCCACGCCGAGCGCATGTGCCCCTTGGCGCGCCGATGGCCTGCCGTTCGGCTACCGTCTAGTCGATGTCACATCGGGACGATGCCGCTCGACTGACGATACGCATTGCACCTGTGGACCCGAACGATGAGGCTGGCATCCTGGCTGCCGTCGATCTCGGTAATGGAGCACGAGCCACGCTCGGGCTGCTACCGACCGCGGCATACCGCGAAGCGGCTGCGGCCGGCACACTTGTGCTCGCTCACCGCGATGGCTCGGTGATTGGCTATGCCTTGTACGGGCTCTCCGCCCATCACGTGCGCCTCACCCATTTGTGCGTGCACCCAGCCGATCGCCATCACGGGATTGCGCGGGCACTCGTCGAGTGGATCAGCGCGAGACACGCGGACTATCCAGGCATCCTTGCTCGATGCCGGCACGACTACGGCCTGGGCGACATGTGGATCGGGCTGGGGTTTGCGCAGGAGTGGGAGGCACCGGGTCGCAGCAGGGCCGGCTATCTGGTCGTCAACTGGTGGCGCGATCATGGCCATCCGAACCTCTTCACCCGGGCGCCTGACACCGTGCTGGTGCGCGCGAGCGTTGACCTCAACATCCTCCGCGACCTCGAGGAGCCGTCACGTCCGGACGCCGCGGAAGCGCACGCCCTGGTCGGCGACGACATAACCGATCGGCTGCAGCTGGTGCGCACGGCCGCGCTGGCAAGCGAGATCGACGCCATCCAAGGTCCGTTGCGCGGTCGCTGCATACGGCGTGCGCAAGCGTTAACGGCCGTTGCCTGCACGGACGATGAGGTGGACGGTGTGAAAGCGGCGCTGCTGGAGGCCACGGGCAGAGGGTGGCCGCGCTACCCGGTTACCCCTCAGGACGAACTCGACCTCCGGCACGTAGCTGAGTCGGTGGCCGCTGGTCTCAACGTCTTCATCACCCGCGACGCGCACCTGACCGAAATCCTGGCTGGGGCGGCGGAGGACCTATACGGATTGAGGGTGTTGAGACCTGTCGATGTGCTGGTCCACATCGACCAACTCGCCCGTGCCGAAGCGTACCGACCGGTTGCGTTCCTCGGCACTTCGTTCAATCGCAGGCTGATTGGCGCCGGGCAGTCCGACGCGTTGCGGACACTCCTGAACAGCGCAGCTCACGAGAGATTGGCCGACCTTGATCGGCTGACCCGGGAGCTTGCAGCCGCAGGTCACGAGCGAGTGGGCATCTTCGGGCCGAGCGGTCGTGCGGTTGCCGCCTACGCCACAACAATGGCCGCCGGTGTGCTCGATGTACCGCTTCTGCGAGTCGCGGCAAGTGCCGGGGCCGACACCCTTGCCCGACAGTTACTCTTCCTGCTCCGGCAGCAGGCGCGTGACGCGCAAGCTTCTGCGCTGCGCATTACCGATCCCCACCCGTCGCCTGCTGCGGTAGTGGCTGCCATCGGCGACGGCTTCCTCCGCGAGGGCACCTTCTACTGCGCCTACGTTCTCGACGTGTCCGGGCCCGCGATCGACGTCGAGCACCGCGCTGTTCTTGCGTCACGTTCAGTGTCCTTCCCTCCGCCCGCGCCCATGAAGCCCGGCATGCAAGCCATGGTTGCGGCGGAGATCGAGCGCCGCTGGTGGCCGGCCAAAGTAATTGACAGCGAATTGCCCACGTATGTCGTCCCGATCCAGCAAAGATATTCGAGTGACCTTCTTGGAGTGCCGCAAGGACTCTTCCCGCGCGAGCCGGGGCTGGGACTTAGTCGCGAGCATGTCTACTACCGGAGCCCGCGTGGCGCCCGCCCACGCGGACCCGCGAGGCTCCTCTGGTACATGAGCGGTTCGGCGAGAGGTCCCCATCCGCCCGGAGTCATCGCCTGTTCTCAGCTGGACGAGGTGGTCACCGGTAGCCCGGATGAGCTGCACAGCCGGTTCCGCCACCTCGGCGTGTGGAGCATAGGAAGGATCGAGGCAGCGGCACACGACGGAGTCGTGCAGGCCCTGCGCTTCTCGAATACTGAGATATTCCCGCGGCCCGTGGGGCTGCGGCGCCTGCGCGAGCTGGGCAAGGCGCACGAGGAATACGCGCTGCCGCAGGGACCACTGACGATCAGCAGCGCCCTCTTCGCGGACCTGTATGCCGAGGGCCGCGGTGGTCCGTAGTCCCGGTGCACTTCTGCTCTCAGTCCGTCCGCGCTTCGCGCGTGCAATCTTGGACGGTACGAAGACCGTGGAGTTGCGTCGTAGATTCGTACGGGCCGCAGCGGGAACGCCCGTGATCATCTATGCAAGCACGCCCATGATGGCAGTCGTCGGCACGGCACGTTTGCGACAAGTTGTTGTCAGCGACCCCAACGTCGCGTGGTTACGTCACCATCCGACCCTTGGACTGGAGCGTGTCGAGTTCGACGAGTACTTGGGCGGCAGGATGGCGTGTTTGCTGATACTTGAAGACGTAGCGTCGCTGGAGTCACCGCTTCCCCTCCGCGGGCTGCAGGAGGACGGTCCGTTTCGACCTCCTCAGAGCTACCGGTACATCTCCTCGGCAGACCCGGCCCGCGTGAGAGCCCTGGTCGCAGAGCCCTAGCGATGGCGCCCTCAAACGCGACCAGGGGTTCGTGCCGGCGCGCCGCTGACGGGTCCCCGGCATCGCCCCGACGCCCCCACACTATGGCCCCATAGTGTCGAATCCGGCATACGGTCCCGAGCCGTCCGTCGGCGATCACAGCGACGTCGTGGTGCTAGGTACCCGCACTCAGTTCCAACGACGCTCGCTCCACACGTAGTGCCGATATGTGCCGAGGCGGCCCGAAGCCGATTGCGGTGGACCGCATCGCATGCGCACGCGCGCAGGAGGTGCCGATCCGGGAAGTTGCAGCTAGCCCGCTCTGCGCGGCGTCGTGCCTAGAGGATGCGTCCGAGGCGCTCGAGCGCAGGTCCTGACCAGCCGCGATGCGGCGTTGGCCGATCTGACG
>CAYYVV010000060.1:0-5284 GCA_964475245.1 uncultured Anaerolineaceae bacterium
GGCAGAAGAGCCGCAGCGGGAGCCAGGCGCCGCTGCGCATCGAGCAGGCCATGGATCGCGTGGCGGACGTCGAGTACACGATCGTCGACAGCGTCAGCGAGGCCCTGCTCCTCGAAGCGACGCTCATCAAGCGCCACCAGCCGCGCTTCAACGTGCGGCTCAAGGACGACAAGAGCTACCCGTACATCAAGGTCACGCTGGCCGACGACTTCCCGCGCATCGAGCGCACGCGCAAGCTGCCCAACGACGGCTCGCGCTACTTCGGGCCCTACGCGAGCGCCAGCAGTGTCGATGAGGCGATGAACCTCATCCGCCGGCTGTTCCCGTTCCGGACGTGCACGATCGAGATCAAGGAGGGCAAGCGGGCCCTGCCGCGGCCGTGCCTGCTGTACCACATCAAGCGCTGCCAGGGCCCGTGCATCGAGGCCATCTCGAAACAGGACTATCGCGCCGACATCGAGCAGGTCATGCACTTTCTCGAAGGCCGCCAGGAACTCGTCGTGCGCCGCCTGCGCGAGGAGATGAGCGCGGCGTCGGACAGAACCGACTACGAGCGGGCCGCCGAGCTGCGCGACAAGGTGCGCTCCGTCGAGCGGACCATGGAATCGCAGAAGATGGCCGCCTTCGCGCGTACAGAGCTCGACCTGTTGGGCTTCGCCCGCCAGGGCAACGGCGCTGCCGTCCAGCTCTTCGCGATCCGCGAGGGCACGATCATCGCGCGTGACGTATTCCTGCTCGAGAACGTCGGCGACTCGTCCGACGACGAGGCACTTTCCGCGTTCATCAAGCAGTACTACGTGGCGGCCTCATCGATCCCGCCGCGCGTCCTTGTCCCTTTCCTGCCACCGGACACGGCTGAGCTGGTCACGTTCCTCGAGGCACGCCGCGGCCACAAGGTCGAGGTTTCCGTGCCGCAGCGCGGCGAGCGCCGTGAGCTGCTCGACCTCGCGGCACGCAACGCCGCGGACACGCTCGGCCGCGAGCAGGCCAGGTGGCTGGCCGACGAGGGCAAAACGCTGGCGGCGCTCGAGGAGCTTGCCGGCGCGCTCGGCCTTGGAGCGCCGCCGCTGCGCATCGAGTGCTACGACATCTCGACCATCCAGGGCACCAACACCGTGGGCAGCATGGTCGTCTTCGAGGAAGGCCGGCCGAGATCCGGCGAGTACCGGCGCTTCCGCGTGCGGACACCGGAGGTCGCGCCCGGCAGGCCCGACGACTTCGCCTCGCACCGCGAGGTGCTGCGGCGCCGCTTCTTCCGCGCGCTGGAGGCAGAGGAGGGGGTCGCCGAGGAGCTGCGCTGGCGGCTGCCTGACCTGGTCGTGATCGACGGCGGCCTGGGCCAGGTCAACATCGCGCGCGAGGTCCTCGACTCGCTCGGACTGACGGACATGCCCGCCATCGGCCTGGCCAAGGAGCGCGAGGAGATCTTCCTGCCCGGCATCGGCCAGCCGCTCGTGCTGCCCTCCAACTCGCAGGCGCTGTACCTGCTACAGCGCCTGCGCGACGAGGCCCATCGCTTCGCCATCACCTATCACCGCAAGCTGCGCGCCAAGGCCCAGACCAGGTCCGTGCTCGACGAGGTGCCCGGCATCGGGCCGGCGCGCAAACGCGCTCTGCTGCGCGTCTTCGGTTCGACGAAGCAGATGCGCGGCGCGACAGTCGATCAGATCGCGGCCGTGCCCGGCATCAGCCGCTCGCTCGCCGAGCGGATCCATGAAGGGCTCGACGCCTGATCGCAAGTTCGTTGTTATAGTCCCGAGCGAATGCGTCGCATCCTTCCCTGGTTGGTCGCGGCAATAGCGATTGCTGCCCTCGCGATCGACTTTCTGACCATCCCGCGCCCGTTCACGGACCAGCCGTGCGCGCCGTCGGCCGGTATCAGCAGCGGCTGCATCGACACACGCCTCGGCCTCGACCTGCAGGGCGGCCTTGAAGGCGAATACCAGGCATTGCCAACGTTAGACCATGCGGTCACCGCGGATGACCTGACAACGATCCAGACGATCATCGAGGACCGCATCAACCAGTACGGCGTCTCCGAGCCAATCGTCCAGACCCAGGGCACGGACCGCATCGTGGTCCAGATTCCGGGCGTCACGGACGTCGACACGGTGCGCAAGCTGATCGGCTCGACCGGTCGCCTCGACTTCGTGCCCATCCCCGCCGGCACGACCGGTGTCGACCAGGGCACCGTGCTCGGCACGTCACTGCCTGCGTGCGCCGCGGGCGCGACGACGTTCACAGCGGAGTGCGTGCTGTTCTCAGGCGACCAGGTTGCTTCGGCCACCTCGGGCACGTCGCAGACTACCGGCCAGCGTGCGGTGGACTTCACGCTCAAGGGCACGGGCTCGTCGCTGTTCTCGAAATACAGCAGCAGTAATGTCGGCAACCAGTTCGCGATAGTGCTCGACGGCACGGTCCAGTCCGCGCCGGCGATCGACGAGGCGATCACCGGTGGCACAGGCCAGATCACCGGCAACTTCACGACGGCCCAGGTCAACGAGCTGGTCACCGTGCTCAAGTACGGCGCGCTGCCGCTGGCCATCCAGGAAGTCAGCTTCAGCCAGATCAGCGCGACCCTTGGCCTGAACTTCCTGCAGCAGTCGATCCTCGCCGGCGCGCTCGGGATCCTGCTCGTGTTCATCTTCATGCTCGTCCACTACCGACTGCCGGGCGTGATCGCCTGCATCGCGCTGACCTTCTACGCGCTCGTCGTGTACGCGATCTTCCGCTTCATACCGGTCACGCTGACCCTGGCTGGTGTCGCGGCATTCGTGCTCTCGGTGGGCATGGCGGTCGACGCCAACATCCTGATCTTCGAGCGGACCAAGGAAGAGCTGCGCTCGGGCAAGACGCTCGTCAGCGCGATCGAGGCGGGTTTCAACCGCGCCTGGAACTCGATCTTCGACTCGAACATGTCGAGCATCATCACCGCCACGATCCTGTTCTACTTCGGATCGGCGACGATCCGCGGTTTCGCACTCGTGCTGATCATCGGTGTCCTGCTGTCGATGTTCACGGCGGTGACCCTGAGCCGGATGATGCTCCGCTTTGTCGTCCGCCAGTCGTGGGCGCGCAAGGCGTCCTACTTCGGCGTTTCCGAGGACGAGTTCGTCCTCGCTGCGCCTCCGCGCGGGCGGCAGCGCCAGGCAGGGGCCAGTGTTTGACCTGATCGGCAAGCGCCGCTGGTTTTACATCTTCAGCCTCCTCATAACCGTTCCGGGCTTCATCTTCATCCTCCTGACGCCGATCACAGGCGGCAAGGTCGGTCTGCAGTTCTCGATCGACTTCACCGGTGGCACGGTCTGGGAGGTTCACTTCGCCAACGGCACACCGACGCCATCGCAGGTCCAGGAGGTCATGGCCGAGCAGGGCCTGCCCGGGACGGTGGCAATCACCACGGCCGGAGACAAGTCCTACGTTCAGATCCGTACGATCCAGATCGGCCTTGCCGAGTTCCCGAGCGCGGTCGCGAGCCCTTCGCCCGGCGCCTCAGGGTCACCCGAAGCGTCGGGCTCGCCGGTGGCGTCGGCCGCGTCTGCTGCCCCGTCTGTATCGGCTGCCCCGTCAGGCTCGCCGCCCGCATCAACCAGTGCGTCGGCAGCACCCGGCTCGTCGGCCGTGCCGTCAGCA
Source organism: uncultured Anaerolineaceae bacterium (assembly GCA_964475245.1). Taxonomy (GTDB): domain Bacteria; phylum Chloroflexota; class Limnocylindria; order Limnocylindrales; family CSP1-4; genus JALYGJ01. Next base: position 3,634 of record CAYYVV010000060.1, read on the forward strand.
GCGCCGAGCGCCTCGCCTGTACCTAGTGCGGCACCTTCGGCATCGCCCGGCGCATCAGGCGCCCTCGTCCCTGGCACGAGCCCCGGGCCATCCGCTTCACCAACGACCCCCGTTATCGGCCTGCCCACGACGGGCAAGCTGGCCGACCTGCGCTTCGCGCTCGAGAACAAGTTCGGGCCGATCGACGAGGTTCGCCAGGAGGCCAACATCGGCCCGATCATCAGCGCCGAGATTGCGCAGCAGGCGCTGCTCCTGGTCGTGCTCGGTTCGATCGGCATCCTCGCCTGGGTGACGTTCCGCTTCCAGGACTTCCGCATGGGCGCGACCGCAATCACCGCCCTGCTCCACGACGTGATCGTCGTCGTAGGCACGTTCGCGGTCGCCGGCACGTTCTTCGGGCTCCAGGTCGACGCACTGTTCGTGACCGCGATGCTGACCGTGATCGGATTCTCGGTGCACGACACGATCGTCGTCTACGACCGGATTCGTGAGAACCGCATCCGGCACGCCGGCGAGCCGTTCGACGTGATCGTCAACCACAGCCTGCTGCAGACCGTCGGCCGGTCGCTCAACACGTCCATGACGACGGTTCTCGTCCTGACCGCGCTGCTGCTGTTCGGCAGTGACGCGACGCGGGCGTTCGTGTTCGCCATGGTCATCGGCATCATCTCGGGGACCTACTCGTCGATCTTCAACGCAAGCGCCCTGCTCGTCGACTGGCACCTGTACGACGACCGGCGCCGCGCGCGCGAGTTCGCCGTTGCCCGCGGCCGCTGACCGCGGCCAGACCTTCCTGGCGCGGCTCGCGCGCCGCATCGAATCCGTTCACACGACGCTCTGCCTTGGCGTGGACCCGGACCCTGAGGCACTCCCCGAGGGATGGCCGCGCGACATTTCGGGAGTGGAGCGCTTCGCCGCACTGATCCTCGACTCGTGCATGGACCGTGCCGCCGCGGTCAAGATCAACGTCGCGTTCTTCGAGGCGTTCGGCAGCCCCGGGATCGCCGCGCTGGAGCGGGTGAGGGCACGCATCCCGGCTGACGTTCCGTTCATCGCCGACGCCAAGCGCGGTGACATCAGCACAACGGTTGCACGGCAGGCGGCCGCGCTCTTCGACGCCCTGAACGCGGACGCAGTCACCGTCAGCCCCTACCTGGGCGGCGAGCCGCTCGTACCATTCCTCGAGCGCGCAGACCGATTCGTGTACGTCCTGTGCCGCACCTCGAATCCCGGTGCGAGCGAGATCGAGAATCTCGACGTGGGCGGGGAACCGCTCTACGTGCATGTCGCGCGCCGTGCCGCGCAATGGGCCGCGGATCGGGGAAACGTGGGTCTGGTGGTTGGCGCCACGGCGCCCGCCGAGCTCGAGCAGATCCGCGCGGCCGTGCCTCAGCTGCCGGTCCTGATACCAGGCGTCGGGGCGCAGGGCGGCGATATCGACGCGGTCATGCGTTTCGGCCCGACGACTGCGGGTGCTGCGAAATCAATTCCCGGTGGAGCCTTGCTGGTCAACGTGTCGCGCGGCATCGCCGCCGCCGCCCTTGGCAGTGCTGAGCCCGAGGCCGCGCTGGCGGCGGCCGCGGCGCGCTGGGCCGGCCTGCTCCGGACAGGCGCCGCCTGACCCAGGCCGAGCGTGGGGCCGGTGTACGAT
>CAYYVV010000060.1:5384-11397 GCA_964475245.1 uncultured Anaerolineaceae bacterium
GAAGATCCGCATGCTCGAGGAGCGGCTCGCGGCGCTCGAACAGGAGCGCAACGCGGCACACACGAATTCGCCTTCCTGACGCGATAGCCCCCACGCGGCATAACGCGGGGCAGGCGGTTACAACATGGCGACGTTGACTGAGCGCGACGCGGCCGACGACGGCGGCGAGAAGATCATGACCCTGATCGAGCACCTGGCCGAGCTGCGCCGTCGGCTGTTCATCAGCCTTATTGCCGTGGCTCTTGGCGCGGCCGTCGGCTTCGTCTTCGCGCCTGACGTGATCCGCATCCTCAAGGCGCCAATCAACGGTCCGCTCTATTTCACCGGGCCAGGCGCAGCACTCTTCCTGCAGCTCAAGATCGCCGTCTTCGTCGGGCTGGTGCTCGCTTCGCCGGTCGTCTTCTACGAGCTCTGGGCATTCATCTCGCCCGGCCTGACGCCTCGGGAGCGGCGCGCCTTCAGGCCGTGGATCCCGCTCGCCGTGCTGTTCACGGCTCTCGGAGTAGGTGTCGCCTACGCGATCCTGCCCGTCGCTGCCGCCTTCCTGCTCAGCTTCCAGATCCCTGGCGTGATCGAGCCGCTGATCACGGCCGACGCCTACTTCGGGCTGGTGACGACGATGTTCGTCACTTTCGGCCTGGTGATGCAGTTTCCGTTCGTGATCCTGCTCCTGGCGCGCGTCGGGGTCGTCGACGCGCAGCGGCTGCGCCACGCGCGGCGCTACGTTCTGCTTGGGATGTTCGTCTTCGCCGTTGTGATCGTGCCCAGCGGCGACCCGTTCAGCCCGACGGCAATGACCGTCGTCGCCTATCCGCTGTACGAGTTCACTATCTGGATGGTCGCGCGCTATGAACGATCGAAATCGGCTGCCTGAGGTGACGAGCATGGAGCGTTCGGACCCCCCTGTGCGTCCCCACGTCGCAATCATCAGCGGCCTGTCCGGCGCCGGCAAGACGGCTGCGAGCAAGCTGCTCGAGGACGTCGGCTACCGCGTCATCGACAACCTGCCGGCGGAGCTGTTGAGCCACCTGGCGCAGCTCGTGGCACGTGAAAACACGCAGTTCGAACGGCTCGCCCTCGTCCTCGACGCGCGTTCGGGAGACGCCGCGCTCGCCTATCGCGAGGCGCTGCACGCCCTCGAGTCGCGCGGCATCACGCCCGAGGTCTTCTTCCTCGAGGCGCGCGACGACGTGCTGATCCGGCGCTTCAGCGAGACGCGCCACCGACACCCGCTCGACAGCGACGAGGGCGGGGTCGCGGACTCGATCGCTCGCGAGCGCTCGCTGCTGGCGGAGATCCGGGCCGAGGCGGACGTGATCATCGACACGTCGGAGCTCTCGGGGCGCCAGCTGCGCGAACGTCTCTATGGGGCGCTCGACCTGCCCGACGACGGACAGGGACTGGCCATCCAGCTGATCAGCTTCGGCTACAAGCACGGCGTCCCGCTCGAGGCGGACATAGTCTTCGACGTCCGCTTCATGGAGAACCCGTTCTATATCGACCGCCTGCGGCCGTTGAACGGCCTCGACGACGAGGTGCGCGCTTTCGTTCTCGCCCAGCCGATCACCGAGCGGTTCGTCGACCAGGTCACCGACTTCCTCGACTTCCTGATCCCGGGCTTCGAGAAGGAGGGCCGGAGCAGGCTGACCGTGGCCTTCGGTTGCACCGGCGGCCAGCATCGGTCGATCGCGATCGCCGAGGAGGTATCGCGCCGCTTGCGCGAGAAGGAAGTCACGCCAGTCACCATCTGGCACCGCGAGCTCGAGCGCACATGACGGTCGAGGGACCTCGAACGGAGCGCGAAACGGTTCGCGCAGACAAACTGCTGCGCGCGCGCGAACGTCGACGGATCCTGCGCAGCTGGCTGACGCCGGGCATCGGCATCAAGCGCTGGCTGGTCGTGGCACTCGTCGGCCAGGTGCTCATCGCGCTCGCCGTGGCGCTCATGCTGCGGCCCTTGATCGCCAATTCGCGACCGGGCGGTGGCTCGCTCGACCCTGTCTCGCTGCTGACCCTGCAATTCCTGCCGTCCGAGGTCCGAATCACGCTCATGTTCGTGGCCGGCGCGATCGTGTTCGCGTACGGCGGCTGGCGCGTGCTGCGTGCGCTGGTGGCGCCGTACCAGAGTCGCGACGAGCCGCTGGCCGCGATGCTCTACCAGCGCCGTGCCCGCGCGCGCGGCCCGCGCATCGTCACCATCGGCGGCGGCACAGGACTGTCGGTGCTGCTGCGCGGACTCAAGGAAACAACCAGCAACATCACGGCGGTGGTGACCGTGGCCGACGACGGCGGGTCGTCGGGCAAGCTGCGGACGGAGATGGGCGTACCGCCGATGGGCGACATCCGGATGTGCATCGCTGCGCTCGCCGACGCCGAGCCGGCCATGAACAGCCTGCTCCAGTACCGATTTCCTGCGGGCAACGGACACGACCCGCATTTCGCCGGCCACGCCTTCGGCAACCTGCTCATCGCGGCACTGACCGACGTCACGGGCGACTTCGAGGAGGCCGTGCGCCAGTCGAACCGGGTGCTCGCTGTGCGCGGCAGCGTGATTCCCGTCGCGGGCCGGCCGATAACCCTCCACGCACAGCTCGTGGATGGGACGACGCTCGAGGGCGAGTCGCATATCGAGCATGCCAAGGGCATCAAGCGCATCTGGATCACGCCGGAGGACGTCACGCCCTCGACCGAAGCCTTGTCGGCGATTGCCAGCGCGGACGTCGTGGTCATCGGCCCGGGCAGCCTGTACACCAGCCTGCTGCCGCCGCTGCTCGTGCCGGGCATGCGCGAGGCGCTGGCCAACACGCCCGCCACGCGACTCTTCGTATGCAACGTTGCCACGCAGCTCGGTGAGACCGAGGGCTATTCGGTGTCCGATCACCTGGCCGCGCTTGCCGCCCACGGTTTGTCGGGCATGGTCGACGCGGTCCTGGTCAACAGCAACACGCACGCCCAGCAGCTGCCGGACGATCCCGCTGCTCCGGTCACGATCGACCTCGCTGGCCGCCGCACCGGGTCGCCCCGGATCGTGCCGCGCGACGTCGTCGACGACCGCAATGCGCACCGCCACGACCCACGCAAGCTCGCGGCGGCCATCCTCGAGCTATCTGACGATCGAACTGTGGGCCGTCACGACGGCGCGCTCGTCGAGGTTCGCGCCTGAGTGGTCGCAAACCGGACCCCCGAGCTCGTCACCGCGCTGCGCGCCGAGCTCGCGGCGATCGAGCCGGCGCGCCGCTGCGACCGCGTTGCTGAACGTGCCGGGCTCGGCTCGGCGGCCGAGGGCCGGGCACGTACGCCGCTCATCGGCCGCCTCGCCGTCCGCCTCGAGAACGCCGCCGCGAACCAGGCCTTCGACTGGGACGCGGCCGCCGAGCACTGCCGCGTGGCGTATCTGCGGGGCGCGTTCCTGTCGCGTGGCTCACTGAGCGTGACTGCCACCGGAACGCACCTGGAGCTGGTCGTCGACGAGGCCGAGCTGGGACCGATGGCGCGCCGGCTGGCAGCCATGGGGCTGCCAGCCGGCGCACGCACCCGGCGGGGCAGGGGAGTGCTGACCTGGAAGAGTGCCGAGACGGTGATGGAGCTGCTGCGCCGCATCGGTGCGTCGGCCACGATCCTGGAGCTCGAGGCGCAGCTCGTCGGCCGTTCGCTGACCGGTCATCTCAACCGCGTCGTCAATGCGGAGAACGCGAACCTGAAGCGCGCCGTGGTCGCCGCGCGCCGCCAGCTGGCGGCGATCGAGATGCTCGAGCGGCGCGGCGGCCTGTCCCGCCTTCCGCGCGATGCGCGCCGCGTGGCCGTCGAACGCCGCCGCGCTCCGGAGGCAACTTTCTCCGAGCTTGCCGCACGGCTCGACCTGTCACGGAGCCAAGTGCAACGCGCTTTCGATCTGATCGGCTCTATTGCGCTCCACGCCACGCCCGACGATATGGAAAACGCCGAAAACCCCCAGAGGTGGACATGAGCTTTGCGCGACCGGTGATCATCGCCGGCAACTGGAAGATGAACACGACTCCGGCCGCTGCCGGCGCCCTTGCCGCGGACATCGCGGCGGCCACGACGGTCGCCGGCGTCACGCGCGTCATCTGCCCGCCATACGTCTGTCTGCGTGCGGTGCGCGAGGCGCTGCACGGCACCGACGTGGAGGTCGGAGCCCAGAACGTGCACTCCGAGCAGGCGGGCGCGTACACCGGCGAGATCTCGGCACAGATGCTGGTCGGCCTGGCCGACTGGTCGATCGTCGGCCACTCCGAGCGCCGCCGCGACCAGGGCGAGGACGACGTGCTCGTTGCGCGCAAGATCGTGCGCTGCGTGGAGGCCGGCCTGCGGCCGATCCTGTGTGTCGGCGAGCAGCTCGAAGAGCGCGAGCAGGGCCGCGCCGAGTCGACCGTCCGTGGCCAGCTCGAGGCGACCATCGCCGAGGTTCGCCGCCTTGGCCGCGAGCTCCCGGCCGATCTCGTCATCGCCTACGAGCCGGTGTGGGCCATCGGCACGGGCCGGACCGCGCGCGGCAGTGACGCCGCGACCATGGCACAAACGATCCGCAAGGTCCTCGCCGAGAGTGGCGTCGACGCCGAGACCATTCCCGTGCTCTACGGCGGCAGCGTCACCAGCGCAGCGATCGACGAGTTCCTGAACGAGCCGGACATCGACGGCGCGCTGGTCGGTGGCGCGAGCCTCAAGGTCGACGAGATGGCGGGCATCGTCGCCCGCGCCGGCATGACGGCCCAGGCACGGTCGCACGCCACTGCGGGCGCGGCATGAGCGGCCAGCCAAACGATCGGCCGCGCCCGCTCGTCCTCGTCGTTCTCGATGGTTTCGGTGTCGGCCGACGACCTGCAGCTGACGCCATCCGTGCCGCGAAGATGCCCGTCTGGCGCGGTCTGCTCGCGAAATGGCCGAACGCGTTGCTCCAGGCATCGGAGGGCGCCGTCGGGCTGCCCAAGGGCCAGATGGGCAACAGCGAGGTCGGTCACCTGAACCTTGGCGCGGGCCGGCCCGTCGTCCAGGATCTGCCGCGCATCGATGCCGAGATCGAGAACGGCAGCTTCTTCGAGAACGGCGCACTGCTCGCTGCCGTGCGTCGCGCGGCGCAGGGGCATCGCCTGCACGTGATCGGTCTGGTCGGTCCAGGTGGCGTCCATTCGGTCGACCGCCATGCCGTGGCGATTGCGCATCTCGCGCGGCAGGAGGGTGCACAGGACGTCGTCATCCATGGGCTGCTCGACGGCCGCGATACTCCGCCGCGCTCGGCGATCGAGTTCGTGCCGGACTTCGAGCAGCGCCTCAAGGGGGCCCATCCCGGCGCGCGCATCGCGACGATCGGCGGCCGCTACTGGGGCATGGATCGCGACAAGCGCTGGGAGCGCGTCGCGCGCCATTACGAGGCGATCGTCCACGGCCGTGGCCTCCACAGCGCCACGCCGACGCGGGCGGTCCTCGACGGCTACGCACGCGAAGAGAACGATGAGTTCATCCAGCCCACGGTCATCGACGGCGTCGACGGCACCGTGCGCGACGGCGACGTGATCCTGCACTTCAATTTCCGCGCCGACCGTGCGCGAGAGCTCATCCACGCCCTCGTCGACGGCGACGCGTTCGACGCGACCTGCTTCGACCGCGGCGCCAGGCCGCGCGACCTGTTCGTCGTGACCATGACCGAGTACGAGTCCGGGCTGCCGGTCGAGGTCGCCTATCCGCCGCTGACCGTGACCAGCCTGGCCGAGGTCTTCTCGAAGCTGGGTTGGACGCAGTTCCACGTCGCCGAGACGGAGAAGTACGCGCACGTCACGTACTTCTTCAACGGCGGCATCGAGGAGGCATTTCCGGGTGAGGAGCGCATGCTCGTGCCCAGCCCCAAGGTCGCGACCTATGACCTTCAGCCGGATATGAGCGCGCACGGCGTGACCGACGCGCTGACCGAGGCGATGCGCGGCGGCCGCTACGACTTCATCGTCGCCAACTTCGCCAACCCGGACATGGTCGGCCACACCGGCGTGTGGGACGCGAC
>CAYYVV010000061.1:0-11344 GCA_964475245.1 uncultured Anaerolineaceae bacterium
GGCTTCACCAACCAGAACGGCATCACGGGCAGCTACAACGGCGCCACCGGCATGCTCATGCTGACCGGCTCCGCGACCGTCGCGGACTACCAGACTGCCCTGCGCTCGGTGACCTACCAGAACTCGAGCGACAACCCGACCACATCGCGCTCCATTGCCTTCAGCGCCAGCGATGTGCATGCCTTTGGTGCCGAAGCGACCAAGGGCATCACCATCACCGCGGTCAACGACGCACCGACGATCACCAGCAGCGGACCCACGACCGCGACCGAGGACACGCTGTACACCTACGACGCGACGAGCAGCGACCCCGACGGCCCGGGCGCGACGTGGACCACCACCGGCGCTGACACATGCGCCGGCACGATCAATCCGACGAGCGGCGAGTACACCTTCACGCCCGCCGGACCAACGCCGCCGGCGAGCTGCGTGGTCGGCATCCAGGTCGCCGACGGCGGCTCGCCCAACGAGACCGACACGCAGAACACGACGGTCACCATCACCGCGGTCGACAACCCGCCCAGCGTCGATAACTCGGCCGGTTCGCTGGCCTACACGGAGAACGACGCGGCCACGGCGATCGACCCGGCCGTCACCGTCAACGATCCGGATTCGGCCAACCTGACCGGCGCCACGGTCCAGATCACGGGCAACTACCAGAACGGCCAGGACATCCTCGCCATGCCCCTCCAGCCGCTCATCACGGCCAGCTTCGACGCGCCCAGCGGCAAATTGACTCTGTCCGGCACGGCAAGCGTCGCCGACTACCAGACCGCGCTCCAGGCAGTGACCTACAGCAACACGAGCGACAACCCGGTGACCCTCAATCGCACGGTCACCTTCGACGCGCGCGACGCGGGTGGCTTCGGCCCATCCGACACCAAGGGCATCACCATCACCGCGGTCAACGACGCACCGACGATCACCAGCAGCGGACCCACGACCGCGACCGAGGACACGCTGTACACCTACGACGCGACGAGCAGCGACCCCGACGGCCCGGGCGCGACGTGGACCACCACCGGCGCTGACACATGCGCCGGCACGATCAATCCGACGAGCGGCGAGTACACCTTCACGCCCGCCGGACCAACGCCGCCGGCGAGCTGCGTGGTCGGCATCCAGGTCGCCGACGGCGGCTCGCCCAACGAGACCGACACGCAGAACACGACGGTCACCATCACCGCGGTCAACGACGCGCCCGAGATCGACAGCACCGCGCCCACGTCCGCGACCGAGGACACCCTCTACACCTACGACGCGACGGCGGTCGATCCCGACGGCACAGGCCAGGCTTGGAGCACGCTCGGTAGCGACACGTGCGGTGGCACGATCAATCCGACGAGCGGCGAGTACACCTTCACGCCCGCCGGGCCGACACCGCCCGCGAGCTGCGTCGTCGCCATTCAGGTGTGCGACGCAGGACTCGCCTGTGACTCGCAATCGACGACCGTCACCATCACCGCAGTCAACGACGCCCCGGTGCTCGACACGACGGCCACGCCCCTCGCCTACATCGACGGCGATGGCGCAGTAGCGATCGATCCCGGGATCACCGCCAGCGACCCAGATTCGGCCAACCTCTCCGGGGCAACGATCTCGATCACGAGCGGTTACAACGCGGGCGAGGACACCCTCGCGTTCGCCAACACCGCGACCATCACCGTGCTCAGCAATACGGGCGGCGTGCTGACCCTGACGGGCACCGACACGGTCGCCAACTACCAGGCCGCGCTGCGCTCGGTTACCTACGCCAACAGCGCCACGCACGTGACCCCCGTCCAGCGCGTGGTCACCTTCCAGGTCACCGATTCCGGCGCAGCGCCGTCCAACCAGGCCACGCGCACGATCAACATCTCACCGCCCAACGCGGCGCCGGTGGCCCAGGACCAGGGCCCGGTCACGGTTGCCGAGGACGCTTCGGTGGGCATCACCCTGACCGCCACGGACGCCGACGACGACAACCTGACGTTCTCGATCGTCGACAGCCCGTCCAAGGGCACGCTCGGCTCCATCGGCACGCCCGACTGCTCGGCTGTGGACACGTGCACCGCGAGCGTGCTCTACACCACCACGGCCAACCTCAACGGCTCCGACAGCTTCACCTTCAAGGTCAACGACGGCACGGTCGACTCGAACACCGCAACCGTGAGCATCAGCATCACTCCGGTCAACGACGCCCCCGTGCTCGACGCGAGCAAGAGTCCGGCCCTGGCGGCCGAGAACGAGGACGCCGGTCTGCCCAGTGGCGCGGTGGGCACCCTGGTGTCTGACCTGGTTGACTTCGCCACCCCGTCGGGCCAGGTCGACAACGTCACCGACGCCGATAACCCCGGCGCCCTGCTGGGCATCGCCGTCATCGCTTCGGACACGGCTCATGGTGCGTGGTGGTACTCGGTTGACAACGGCATCCACTGGTTGGCGCTCGGCACGGTGTCCGATTCCTCTGCTCGGCTGCTCGCTGCCAACTCGAACAACCGGCTCTACTTCGCGCCCAGCGCCAACTTCAACGGCACGCTCGCGAGCGCGATCACCTTCCGCGCCTGGGATCAGACCACGGGCACCGATGGCTTCACCGGCGACGCATCGACCAACGGCGGGACGACCGCCTTCTCGTCGGCCAGCGACACGGCCAGCCTGGTCGTCAACGCGGTCAACGACGCACCGTCCTTCACCAAGGGCGCCGACCAGCTCAACAAGCCCAACCAGGATTCGCTCAACAACGGCATCGCCTACACCGTCGCGGGCTGGGCCACGGCGATCTCCGCCGGACCCCCAGACGAATCGGGCCAGGTGCTCACCTTCCACGTCTCGAATGACAACAACGCGCTGTTCACGGTGCAGCCCGCGGTCAACGCGAGTAACGGCAACCTGACCTTCACGACCGATCCCACGCAGACAGGCTCGACGACCGTATCGGTCTACCTGACCGACGATGGCGGCACTGCCAACGGTGGCAGCGATACGAGCGCCACCCAGACCTTCACCATCACTACGGTCCTTCCGGCGCCGATCGCCGTCGATGACCCGGCCTCCACGGACTACGCCGCCACCGGTGGCGTCCCGATCGACATCGCCTCGGGCATGGGCGTCACCCAGAACGACACGCTCTACGGCGGCTCCATCACGAGCTACGGCAAGACCACCGGACTCGAGGACTCGACGCTCGGAACGGCCACGGCGACCGCACAGGGCGGCTTTGTGACACTCAATGCGGACGGCAGCTTCCACTACGACCCGCCTGCAACCCCGCCGGGCGGCGGCACGGACACGTTCGTCTACACGCTCAGCAACAGCGGCGGCTCGGACACGGCAACCGTGACCATCGGCGTCACCCACCAGATCATCTTCATCAACGCGTCGGCATCGTCGAGCCCCGAGACCGGCTCGCTCGACCACCCGTACAACTCGCTCGGTGACGTGCCCTCCGGCCGCAACACCGGCGGCGTGCTCTTCTTCTACTCGGGCACCTACACCCGCAGCGACGCGGCCGGCGTCACGCTCAAGAGCAGCGAGTCGCTCATCGGTCAGGGCGTCGCGCTCTCGAGCAACCTGCCGTTCACGCTTGCCGCGCACAGCGTCGCGCTGCCCGGCGCGAGCACTAACCCGACGATCTCGACCACGCTCGCCAGCAGCAACGCGGTCACGCTCGGCTCCGGCAACACCGTCAAGGGCGTGACGCTTGGCGCGGCCCTCGGCGCGGATCTCTTCGGCTTGAACTTCGGTACGCTCACGATCAGCAACACGACGATCAACAACACGACGACGGGCTCAGGACTCGTCCTCGATACGGGCGCCATCGCTTCGGGTTCGACGCTCGATGCGCTCAGTGCGTCGCCGTCGGGCTCGGCACCAGGAGTGACCTTCTCGACGGTTACGGGCAGCCTGACGATCAGCGGTGGGTCGATCATCGCCAACACCAGTGCCCCCGCCGTCTTCGCGGTCTCGGGCGGCAGCGTCAGCGTTACCGACAGTGGCTCCATCAGCCAGGCAGGCACCGGTGCCCTGATCGCCGCGACGGGCGGCCATACGGGCACGCTGATCTTCCAGGCCGGCACGCTCAGTGCGACCAGCGCCGGTGGCCTCGGCTTCACCAACGCTGACGGAACCTACACGCTGAGCGCGGGCGCGTCTCTCAGCGGCGGTGGCGGTGTCGCCATCACCGCCGGTTCGTCCGGCACGATCACGCTCAACAACACGTCGATCACCAACGCCACCGGCACGGCCTTCGACGTGGACGGCAGCAATGCCACGGTCAGCGAAAGCGGCGCGATCAGCAAGACGAACGCAGGTTCGCTGGTCGTCATCAACGCCAACACGGGCGGCAGCGTCGCCCTTTCGGGCAACCTCTCAGCGACCACTTTGGCGAGCGGCATCAGCGTGACCGGCAACAGCTCGGGCACCTACACCTTCAGCGCCAGCACGAAGACCATCAACACGGCCGCCAACCCTGCCGTCACGCTGACCAGCAACGCTGGCGCGACCGTGAACTTCACCGGCGGCGGCCTCGCGATCACGACCACGAGCGGCGCAGGCTTCAAGGCCACCGGCGGCGCGACGGCGCTCAACGTCACGGGCACGGGCAACACGATCTCGTCCGGCAGTGGCACGGCGCTCGACGTCGAGAACTCGACGATCGGCGGCTCGGGCCTCACCTTCCAGTCAGTTTCTGCCAGCGGCGGCAGCCACGGCATCGTGCTCGACACCACCGGCACCAACGCCGGGCTCACCGTCACCGGCAACAGCTCGGCCGGGACCGGAGGCACCATCAACGGGATCACCGGCGCCGACCTTGTCTCGCACGCGTGCGCCACGGTCGCGACGTCGGGCGGTCCCGTCGGCGTCGGCGTCTTCCTCAACTCGACGAAATCGCCGTCGCTGTCCTACATCAACTTCACCGGCACGTTCGGTAACTTCGGAATCCTTGGCTACGGCGTCAGTGGCTCCAGCACGTTCGACCATCTGGGCATGACCGGAACGTTCGGCGACGACGACGCCACAGACGACAGCACGGTTGGCTTCTGCGGTCTCACGGGAAGCGCCACGCTTTCGAACAGCACGATCCAGAGCGGCGCGCACAACAACATCTACGTCATCAACGACGGCGGGTCGCTCAACCGGCTGACCATGTCGAACGACACGGTCGGCCTGAACCAGACGAACGGCGGGCTCGGTACGCTGATCGAGGCGTGTATCGCGGCCACCTGCGGCAGCGCCACGACACTCAACGCAACGGTCACGGACTCGACGTTCCAGGGCGCCCGCGGCACGCCGGTGGCGTTCATCGGGCAGGCCAACTCGACCATGGACGTCGTCTTCGGCCAACCCGGCCACGGCAACGCGGTGCACAACACGCACGCGAACGTCGCGCCTGGCACCGAGGACTTCGACGCGTCCGCCGACGGGAGCATGACGTTCGACGTCAACTCGAACCACTTCGACACGCCGAACACCACCAACACGCAGGGCGGCGTGTTCATCAACGCGGCGGAAGACCAGGGGAACATGTCCGGCTACTTCCGCAACAACACGATCGGCAACTCCGGGGTCACCAACTCGGGCTCGGCCGGCCAAGCTAACGCGCTCGACGTCGAGTCGAATAACGGCGGCGACATGACGATCGACATCGACTCGAATCAGATCTACCAATTCAACGGCGCGCTCGGTACAGGTGGCGTCTGGGTGATCCCGCACGGCGCAACGTCGGCCGGGTCCGAGTCGACCGTCTTCAACATGACGTTCACGAACAACACGGTCGCGCAGCAAGGCACCGCGAACGCGTCGCCGAACCAGATCCAGGGCTTCCAGCTCGACAACGAGACCCAGACCGCTGACAACCCGCCGAACGGCGAGGCGTTCACGACCTGCCTCAAGTTCGCGAGCAACACGATCAACGGCGCGGGCAGCGGCGGCGCCGGCGGCGACGTCCGGCTGCGCCAGCGCTTCAACACCAAGGTCGACATGCCCGGCTACCTGGGCACAGCGGGCGACACCTCCGCCGTCGACAGCTACATCCAAGGCTTGAACCCAACCGGCCCGCCGTCGGTCAGTTCGACTGCGTCGACCGGCGGGACGCCTGCAGGCGGCTTCTTCAACACACCCGGCGGCGCGGCCTGCGCGTTGCCGAGTTTCTAGCCAGGAGGAGGGCACATGGCAGAACCGTTCATGTCCGAGATCCGCTTGATGTCGTTCAACTTCGCGCCGAAGGGCTGGGCGCTGTGCAACGGCCAGCTACTGCCGATCAACCAGAACCAGGCGCTCTTCTCGCTCCTCGGCACGACCTTTGGGGGCGACGGCCGGGTGACCTTCGGGCTGCCGGAGCTCCGCGGCTCGGTGCCGATGCACGTCGGCAGCGGCCACACCCTCGGCGAGCGCGGCGGCCAAGAGGCCCACACCGTCACCCAGCAGGAGTTCCCGACGCACAACCATTTCCTGAGCGTTGTCAACTCGAACGCCAATGCCGGTCCGGCAGGCAACTACTTCGCGTCCGCGAACCAGCTCTACCAGCCGGCGCCGGGGAACACCAACCTCGCGCCGAGCTCGGTCACGAACGTTGGCGGTAGCCAAGGGCACGAGAACCGGCAGCCGCTCCTGGCCGTGACCTTCGCGATCGCCCTCGCGGGCATCTTCCCCTCCCGGAACTAGAGAGGACGCCCAATGGCTCAACCCTATGTCGGCGAGATCCGCATGTTTGCGGGCAACTTCGCCCCCGCCGGCTGGATGTTCTGCGACGGCACGCAGATCGCCATCTCCGAGAACGATGTCCTTTACAACCTGATCGGCACGACCTACGGCGGTGACGGGCAGTCCAACTTCAACTTGCCGGACCTGCGCGGGCGGGTCCCCATCCACTGGGGCACGAGCCCCTCGACGGGAACGACCTACTCGATCGGCCAGCAGGTCGGCGTCGAGACGGTGACCCTCAACACGAACCAGATGCCGCAGCACAACCACGCACTGGCGGCGTCGACCGCGATCGGAACCCAGGTCAACCCGGGCGGCAACCTGCTCGCGAACAGCCAGGGCACCTTCCAGCCTTACATCCAGGAGGATCCGGACGGGAACCTGAAGGGAAACGCCCTTCAACCGGTCGGCGGCAGCCAGCCGCACGACAACCTGCAGCCGTTCATGTGCATCAATTTCATCATCTCGCTCTACGGGATCTACCCGAGCCCGACCTAGAGGAGGACCCATGGCCGATCCATTCGTCGCTGAGATCAGGATTTTCCCGTTCAACTTCGCGCCCAAGGGTTGGGCCTGGTGTGACGGGCAGCTCATGCCGCTCTCGCAGAACACAGCGCTCTTCTCGCTCCTCGGCACTACCTACGGGGGCGACGGGAAGTCGACCTTCGGCCTGCCCGATCTCATGGGGTCGGTGCCAATCCACGTAGGTGCGAATCAGCCTGGGCCAGGGCTCAGCGTGTACGACCTGGGCGAGACCGGCGGCTCCGACTCGGTAACGCTTCTGCTTTCGGAGTCGCCGGCGCATACGCACAACCTCACCGCGCAAACGGTCGACCCCGGCGACAACCGGATCCCTGCCCCGAACCTCAATCTCGGCAACACGGCGATCTATTCGACCGCGAACGCGAGCGGCACGATGGATCCGAGTGCGACGAGCCTCTATGGCAACAGCCAGCCGCACAACAACCTGATGCCGTACCTGACGCTGTATTTCAACATCGCGCTGCAGGGCGTCTACCCGCCGCGCACCTAACTCACACCGTCACAGAACGAGAGGAGACGCCCCGTGTCGAACGGTAACCCGGTCCCGGCAACCGCCTTCAGCGCCTACTACGTCCCGAACCCCGCGGGCAGCCTTCCGCTGTCCGAGCTCGTGATCGGTGGCCAGAGCTACACGCCAAATGGCCAGCAGTGGAACACGAGCTTCTTCTGGCTGGTCGTCGTCGACCTGACCGACCTATCGGTCGTCGCGAGCGAGGTTTCGAGCGACGGCTCCACGGTGCCCGCAGACATCGCGCAGTACGCCGGCAACCCGCAGTACTTCCTGTACGCCATCAGCAACTCCGCGTGGGCCAGCGTCATGCCCCAGGGCAACCTGTACGCGCTGCTGCAGAAGGCGGGCTCGGGCGACAAGCTCGCTCGTCTCGAGCAGATCTACGCCCAGATCGGGACCGGCTTCCTCGGGACGTTCAGCTACATCCTCGGCGCGACCATGACCGAAGGTGACGAGCCCGGCTTCGAGACGCTGTCGATGGACAACCTGACGCTCCTGACGATGGCTTTCCTGCCCGTCACGGTGAACGGCCAGACGATCTACGCGCCGATCCAGCAGGGGAGCTGATCGCAGCGGCACATCAGCCGCGGACGCCGATCGTCGCGCTCGGCGTCTGGCGTCCCGGCACCGGCTTCACACGGGTACTGCAGGCCGTCCTGGCGCGGCTCGCCGACGACTACGAGATACATCTGGCGGGCGTCGGCTACACGGGCCAACCTCGGCTCGAGGGTGGATTCACGCTCCACCCCACGAATCTGCGGGGTGGGGACGTGTTCGGCGCGTTCCGGGCCGCCGAGCTCGTTGTGGAGGTGGACGCGCGCGCCGTCGTGCTGCTCTACGACTTCTGGATGCTCCACAGCCACATGCGCGCGCTCGCCGGGTTGAGGGATCGAACCGCCATCGTGGCGTACCTGCCGATCGACGGAAGGATCCTCGATGACCGCCTTCTGGAGCCACTCATTCCGGTGGACCGATTCGTCGCGTATACGCGGTTCGGGCAGGAACAGCTCCAGGCAGCGCTGGGTCGCCTGACCGCTCGTGGGCTGCCGTTCTCGCGAGCGCCGGTCGAGGTAATCCCTCATGGCGTGGATACGGGTGCGTTCCACCCATTGGCCCCTTCGATCGAAGGTCAGCTCGCCCCCGGCGGGCGCCGCGCGGTGCGCGAGCGATTGTTTCGTGGCGAACCGGACTGGCTGGACGCCTTCATCGTCCTGAACGCCAACAGGCCCACCGAGCGCAAGCGCATCGACCTGACCCTTGAGGGATTCGCGAGATTCGCGCACGGCAAGGGCCCAAGCGTGAAGCTGTGGCTGCACCATGCGTTCATGGATGCAGATGAGCACGCCGCCGTGCGCGCCCACGTCGATCGCCTCGGACTGGCCGAGCGGGTACGGCTTTCAGAACCTCATGCAGGACCGCTATCGGACGAGGATCTCAATCTCGTCTACAACGCGTGCGACGTGGGGATCAATACGGCGCTGGGGGAGGGCTGGGGCCTGGTCAGCTTCGAGCACGCAGCGACCGGGGCAGCCCAGGTCGTGCCCGACAACAGCGCGTGCACGGAGCTGTGGGAGTCGGCCGCAGAGGTCGTGGAAGCAACCGACGTGGGCGTGCCCGGGTTCACCGTCCTGGCCATGCGCGAGGTGTCGGTCGACGGCGTCGCGGCCGCTCTCGAGAGGCTCTACGCCGATCCCGCGCACCGCCGACGCATCTCGCTGGCGGGTTATCGGAACGCGACGCAGGCACGCTACGGCTGGGATTCGGTCGCCGGACAGTGGCGCAGCCTGCTCGACCATGTCCTGGCGCGGTCTATCCATGATCCTTCTATGGCACGGCCATGAACCTGGCGCTGCGGCCCATCGAAGCCTCGGATCAGGCGTTCCTGTTCGAGCTCTATGCCAGCACGCGCGCCGGCGAGCTGTCGGTCGTCGCCTGGAGCCCGGAGCAGAAGCGGGCATTCCTCGAACACCAGTTCCAGGCACAGCAGCATGCCTATTTCGAGGGCTACGAGGGGGCGAGTTTCCAGGTGATCGTCGTCGACAGCCAACCTGCGGGCCGGCTGTACGTGGCGCGCTGGCCGTCGGAGATCCGCATCGTCGACATCGCACTCCTGCCCGAGTACCGCAACCAGGGCATCGGCAGCCGGCTGATTGGCGATATCCAGGCTGAAGGGGCGGCAGTTGGGCAGGCGGTGACGATCCACGTCGAGCGTTTCAACCCGGCGCTCCACCTCTACGAGCGGCTGGGCTTCGAGCTCGCCGCCGAGCGAGACGCCGTCTACCTGCTGATGCGCTGGCAGCCAGGCGCGCCCGAGGTCAGTTGAAGACGGCTTCGTAGAGCATGCCCGCCCCGCCGTTACGGTCGGGACCGAGTGGCACGAGGAACAGCTCCAGCCGGCCCAGCCCGGGATGCTCGAGCGGGTAGATCGCCTGGGGCAGCACCGGCGTGTCCGGGCCGCTGAACTCGAGCGAGAACGGCTCTGGCCGCGGAGCATGCGGCTGGCGGGCGAAGCGGGTCACCGCCGTCAGCCGGAGCCGGATTGGACCATCCGGCGCGGCATCGACCATGAAGTCAGTGCCCTGATGCGCGCCAAAGTCGTCAGCAGTAAGTCGATCCAGCATGGTCTGAGTATGGTGGAAGCAGTCCAGCAGACATTCCCCGCCAGGTCCGTGGGGCGCTTCCGCCCCGTGGCAGGACACCCCGGTTCGCTGAAATACCGCCGTAATTCATTGCGGGCGCGCTGTGGTCTGTGCGAGACTCGCTGCCTCGGGGGCTCGTCACTGGATTCGGCCCATGGCCTCCGGGATTCGGAGGCTCGACCTGATGTCCACTGCCCAGCTCGGACGCGTTGGTCACGCGCGCTCCCTGAGCCTCGTTCTCACCGCGCTCACGAGCGCACTGCTGCTCGTCGGACTGCTCCCCAGCGTCGCCTCGGCGACTTCGTTCGCCGCCCGCGCGTCGATCTCCGGCGGTCCCCAATACGTCAACGACAGCGTCGGCACGACGTTCACCTTCACCGTCAAGAACACCGGCTACCCGACCAAGATCGGCGCAGTCAAGATCGCCCGGCCGTTTTCGGCCTGGACTGTCAGCACATGTTCCGGCGCACCATCCGGTTGGACAGTCACGCAGAGCGCTGGCGGGTGCACCTTCAGCAGCCCGTCCGGGGCGACCGGCGATATCGCCCCGGGCGGTAGTGCGACCTTCATGTTGACCGCCAAGACGGTGCCTGAAGCGGCTGATATCAGTGGCACGTGGAAGGTGATCGTCAGCAAGACGAACAGCTTCAGCAACCCGTCGAACCTCGTTCAGGCCGCTGGCATGGGCGCGGGCCTCAAGACGAAGGCCTACTCATTCCAGGTCCTGTCGGCCGTCATCAGCGCGACGCCGGCCACGCCCGGCGCCGCTTGCCCAGTTGGGTCATCGAGTGCGCCCGCTGCGAGCACGGGCAACGTCATCGTCATCTGTGGCCGCAACCGGAGTACGGGCACGCAGAAGCCCAATGCCGCGCATTCCTCTCTCGGCGGCACGTTCATCGCCAGCCACGGTTCGTTTTCGTCTGCACCCGTCGCGCCGTCGACCACGAGCCGCGTGCTGGGCAACTGG
>CAYYVV010000062.1:0-5077 GCA_964475245.1 uncultured Anaerolineaceae bacterium
AGATCAACTCGATGCTCGGCCAGGGCGGCACGAACGTGATCCTGCTCCAGCATCCCTCCACCGCGGCGCTGGACAACGACGTCAACACTTTCTGGCTGGCCGACCAGGCGTCGGGGCACACGACCGTCACGGTCAACTTCAACCAGACCACGGAGCTTGCGGCGCTGACCTTCAACTCCGGCGCCTCGGGCAATGACTACTCGAGCTACGGCCGGCCGCGCGAGCTACAGCTCATCTTTCCGGGTGAAGCCAGTCCGACCTCGATCCTGCTCGATGACTCACCCGCGCCTCAAACGCGCTGCCTGAACCCGCACCACAACGTGCGCACGTTCGATATCCGGATCGTCAGCAGCTATCCGCCTCAGGGGACGAATCAGAACCTCGTGGCCATGCGCGAGGTCGAGTTCATTGCGGGGAATTGCCCGTCGTAGCCGAGACGCCCAGCTCGGCCAGCATCCGGTCGTAGCCCAGCCGCGCGGCCTTGGCCGCGCCCTGGTCACCGGCCTGATCCCGGGACCGGATCAGCAGCCGCCATAGCGGGTCGTGGTAGCGCTCGATGCGCAGGCCGCCGGTGCACACTCTCGCGGCCTGGGCTGCATCGCCACGTTCGAGCAGGATCTCCGCCAGTGCCTGCGTGGCATCGACCGCCGCCAGCCGGCTCGCGTCACGGCGCTCGGCGACCCACTCGGCGGGTCCGTCCTCCGGCAACAGGTCGGCCCGATACAGCGCGAGTGCTTCGTCGTAAGCGCCCTGGGCCGCGTCGACGTCGCCGGCGGCACGCGCGCGATGACCGGTTGCGAGCGCGGCATCGAAATCGAGAAGGTCGATCCGACTGCCCGGTGGCGCGGACATCACGTACGCATCGCCCTCGCGTCGAATGAGCTGGAACGTGCCGCGCGTCGCTGCGGGCTCGACACTCCGGCGGAGCGCCGCGATTGCGACATGCAGGTTGCGCGCGCTTGACGTCGCGTCCGCCTCCGGCCACAGCGCCGCCTCGATCGTCTCGTGGTGTACGCGCCGGCCCGCGTTCAGCGCCAGCAGGCGCAGCAGTGCGCGGGCGCGCGGGCGAATCGCGGTCATGTCGACCGGCCGGCCGCCAATCCACAGCTCGAAGCCGCCGAAGAGCCTGATCAGGACTGCCGAGTCGTCCAGCTGTCCCTCGCCCGCGGCGGCCGCCACGCTCGGCGGTTCGACCGGCGGGCGCAGCCCCGTCTCGCGCATCAGGGCGGCTGCCTCGGCGCGCTGCTCTTCCTCCTCCAGCGGGTCGGCGGTTGAGTCGGCGAGCGCGAGGTGTGCGAGGAGTCGAGCGCCATCGACACCCTGTGATCGGGCGACCGCGATCGCGGCGAGTGCGTCGTCACGACCGCTCGGCTCGCCCGCGCGAACGCTGGCCAGGGCGAGGATGCTGCGCGTCCACGCTTCGAGCGCCGGAGCGCCGAGGGCGCGCACAGCGACGACCATGTCGTTCGGGGTGTTCGGATCCCGGTCGGCCATCAAGGCGCCCCAGGCGGCGATGAGCGAGGCCAGGAAGGTGCCCCATTCGTCGCCCAGCGACGCGCTTGCGGCGGCGACAACCTCAGCCTCGCGAATCGCCTCAGGGCCACCGGTCAGGGCGAGGCTGGCGCGGCCGATGCGCGCCAGCCACTCGATGCCGGCCGACTCCGCGGCCGCGACCGCGCCCTCGATCTCGAGCGCCGCGTGAGGCTGGCCCATCAACGCGCCGGCAATGCCGGCGCCGAGCGAGGCGACCACGACGACCGCGCGCGATGCGTCCGGCCGCTCGGCCGCGTGGACGAGCTCGCTGCGAGCGCTGGCGACATTGCCGGCGATGAGCGCGGCGACGCCAGCGACGAGCGAACCCACGGAGTGTGGCAATGACTGGGCCTCGTCGAGCACGGTCATCGGATCACCGCGCAGCGCCAGGCGGATGAGGCTGAGCGCGTCAAGGCGCGAGGTCGTGGCACTGCCCAGCCACGCAGCGATCGCGCCGCGCTCGTCACGACAGATCTGCGCGGCGTCGGCCCGGCCGAAGGCCGACTCGGCACTCTGGTACAGCTCCGCCGCCGCGCGCAGGCGGCCCTCCGCCCGCGCGCGGCGCGCACCGGCCAGCAGGAGCCACGGATCGTGGCGGACGATCGAGCCGGGCAGCGCCTCGAGCCTGTCCGTCGAGCTCGCGGCGACAACCGATCCGACACGGTCGAGCAGCCGGCGCGCGCTTTCCCAGTCCTCGCCACGGCAGTAGGCCTCGAGCGCCTCGGTCTGTGCGCCGGCCTCGGCGAGCAGGTCGCCCGCGGACCTGAAACGCGCGTGCACGGCCTCCTCGCCGAGCTCTTCGAGGAGCACGCCGTGCAGGTACGTGCGCAGCACTTCGTGGTAGCGGTATTCGCCCTCTTCGGGCAGTGGCTGGGTGAAGAGCCGGCGGCGCTGCAGGTCGGCCAGGACGTCGGCACTGCCAGTGCGATCGAGCAGGCCGTCGCACAGGATGCCGCTCAGCCGGCCGAGCACGGACGTGTCGAGCAGGAAGCGGCGCAGCTCGGCCGGCAGCTGATGGAGCACGTTGCGCGCCAGGTACTCGCGCATCAGTCGAGCGCTGCCGTTGAGCTCGACCAGCATCTGCCGCCGCTCGTCGACCGTCCGGCCGCGCGTGGCGAGATGGAAGAGCTGCAGCCCCGCCGCCCAGCCTTCCGTGCGCCGGGCCAGTCCGGCCAGCTCCTCCGGCGGCAGTGGCTCGGCGTAGAAGTCGCGGAAGAGGCGTTCCACTTCCCACGATCGGAAGCGCAGGTCGTCCGAGGCTAGCTCGAGCAGCTCGCCCGATACGCGCAGGCGCGACAGGTTGAAGCCGGGTGTGTCGCGCGCGGCGATCGCGAAGTGGACCGATTGCGGCGCGTAGTCGATGAGCCGTTCGAGGCCCGCCTCGGCGGCGGTTCCCTGCAGCGTGTGGACGTCATCGATGATCAGCAGCGCCGCCGGGCCTGCCCACGCCTCGAGGGCATTGGCCGCATCCTCGACCGTCGCCCAATCGCGCGCGATGCCGTTCATGGAGGGCGCCAGCGCCGCCTCGACGTGACGCAGCAGGGACTGCTCCTCAGCGTCCCAGCCCTCGGCGCGGTACCACCCCACCGGCCCCGGCGCGCGCGCTGCGAGGCGCGTGAGCAGGGTCGTCTTGCCCGAACCAGCAGGCGCGGTGATTATCGCGAGGCGGATGCTGAATACGCCGTCCAGGCGCCTGTCGAGCCGTTCGATCGGCATCGATGGCGTCGTCGGAATGCGCAGCTTGGTGACGACTACGGGTCCCGGCACGGTCTATCTCGACTTCGCAGCTTTTGGACCCCTTCCCGTCGCCTTGGGCCCGCGAGAAGAGGAATTGTCAGTTGCCGGGGGGCCGAAGTCCATAGCAAAGATCATGCGAATGTGCCCGTTCGGGCACCGAGGGGTGCCCGAACAGACCGTGACGGCTGCACTCGATTGCACCCGCCCGACTCTCTGCGCAGGGACCGCCATGGCCGACCATGGGCGGGTGCGGCGCGCCTACGAAGATCCGATCGAGCAGGCCGATTCGAAGCACGGAGCGAAGCAGCCGCCGCGCCACCAGGCGCCCAACGACGCGACAGACGGCGGCGCGCTGATCGAGGCTCTACAGCGCGGGGCGGGCAATGCGGCCGTCGGTGCGCTGTTCGCCGATCAGCACAGCCGGGTCTCGTCCGCGCAGTCGGGCGAGGCGCTGACGTCGGATATCCGCGCATCGGCGGAGCGCAAGCTCGGCGCCGATCTCGGCGACGTGCGCGTCCATTCGGATGCCACGGCGGCCGAGTATGCAGCGTCGCTGCACGCCCAGGCGGTCACGGTCGACAAGGATGTCTTCCTGGCCCCGGCCGTGAACACCCGGACCAGCCGCGGTCAGAAAACGCTGCTGCACGAGCTGGTCCACGCGGCGCAGTCGCCCGGCTCATCGGCCGAGCCGAGCCCGGGAGCTGGTCGGCCGGCATCCGATCGCGGTCCGGCGGAGGCCGAGGCACGCCGGATCTCGGCTGCTGGGTTCGGCGGCAGCACGGCACAGCCGCAGGAGCACGCTCCTTCAGCCGTGCCGCACCTGAGTCCGGCCGACGACGACGAGAGCGTGTCCGCTACCGACGAGCAACCGAAGGCTGGTCCGACAGCAGAGCAGCTCCTCAATCCGGACGAATCGACCGACGCTGCCGGCCCACAGCCGGGCACGTCGGGCGGGGGCGAGGGTGTCGCCTTCGAGATCACGGTCATGCAGCCGCTCCGAGCCGCCCAGCAGGCGGTCGAAGAACAGGACTGGGACAAGGCGTACGAAGTTCTTCAATCGATCGGCATGCAGCTGATCAA
Source organism: uncultured Anaerolineaceae bacterium (assembly GCA_964475245.1). GTDB lineage: Bacteria > Chloroflexota > Limnocylindria > Limnocylindrales > CSP1-4 > JALYGJ01. The sequence continues at coordinate 4,351 of CAYYVV010000062.1, forward strand.
ATACCAGAACGCATACGAGAAGAGTGATCCGATGCTGCACAGCACGCTGATGTCGGCGCGCGGCTGGCTGTCGGTCTTCTATCAGCAGCTCGAGCGGCGGCTTGATCGCGACGTCTGGACGGACGACCACATGACTGACTTCTTCAAGTCAGACGTCGTTGGCGAGTTCCAGCGCATAGAGGGTCTGCTGCACTAGCCGTACCCCGCACGAGCGTTAGCGCGCGGGCGTGACCGCCTGGCGATGGAAGTGCTTGCCGCCGGCGAGCAGGGCGAGGCAGATCAGCGCATAGCCCACGAGCAGCACGACGGCGACGATCACCGCCACGCTGAAGCCGCCCGACAGCGCAAGCGCGAGGCTGACGGCGACGACGCTCACGAGCAGCCCGAGCAGTGCGAGCAGGAAGCCGAACCAGCGCGCGAGCGAGCGGTGACCGAACACCCCGAAGCCGGCCAGCAGGTGGAGCACGCCGATCACGATCAGGATGCCGGGTGATGGGCTGAGCACGTTGCGCAAGGTGTCGGGGGTGAGCGTCGTGTTGAAGATGGCGACCGTGTTTCGATCGATGAAAAGTCTGATCTCCTGGCCCTGGGTGATGGTGTAGACGCCGAGGGCGATGATGCCCAGGCCGAAGACGACCAGCAGCAGGCCGGCGAACCAGGCAGCGGGCGATGTTGAATAGCGCGCCGGCGCGGTCGAGCCGTAAGGCTGGCCATATGGCTGCCCATA
>CAYYVV010000062.1:5177-10524 GCA_964475245.1 uncultured Anaerolineaceae bacterium
GGCGGCGCAGCCGGGACCTGCCAGGTCTGGGTGTCTTCGGACGCCGCGGCCGCGGACATGGAAACTGGCGGATTTGGCGCGGGAGCCGCTGAGCCGCGCCAGGCCAACGGGTTCGGCCCAGCCAGGCCGGGATCAGGCGCCGGGGGCGGTTCGGGCACTGGGGCTGGCGCCGGTGCGGCGGGCGGCTCGGGCGCAGGCTCGCTCGAAGGCTGTGGTTCGGATGCTTGCTGGCTCATGGGCGCCGGCTCAAACGGCTGGGGCGCAGCCGGCGGCTCAGGCGCAGTCGCAGCCTCGCCCGTCGTCGACGGAGGCGGTTGGTCGGTCGTGTTGTCGTCAGGCTGCGTCATGGCTCACGGCCCTCGTCGCGCTGATTGAACGCCGGCGAACCTGCGGTTCGCCGGCGTCCGCTGATCAAGGTTTTGTAGCTAGCGGCGATACGAAAAGTAGGCACCCGCCGAGATCAGCGCCCAGGCCGTCCCGGCGTAGAGCAGGAACCATACAAACGTGAATACGAAGCCGCTCGCGTTGCCACCGATATTGCTCAACGAGCCCAGCGCGCCGAGACCGAGGAAGATCGCGCCAATGATGGAGACGATGATCCCGATCCATCGGCCCCATCCCTTGCCCTGGATGCTCCCGATGCCACCGAGCAGCTGAAGGATGGCCCAGAAGCCGATCAGGATCCCCAGGAACGCGCCGACACCGGCAAAGACGCCGCTGCCTTGCACGTCGTTGAACGTCGAGCTCAAGAATGCGCCACCGGCGATGAAAAGAACCCCGACCAGCAACTCGAGTATGCCGATGATGATCAGATAGAGCGAGCCGAGCGTGACACCCATCGGGCGGCCTGGCGGAGGTCCGCCGTAACCCTGGCCGCCCCAGCCGGTCGGCTGCTGCGGGGGCGGGGTCCATTGGGGCTGTGGCGGGGGTGGGGTCATCGGTGCCTGTGGCTGGTCCATGTGCTCCTCCTGCGTCTGTCCCTGGCAGCTCTCGCGCGCCGGCTCGGTCGCGCCCATTCAGGCGCACGCGAGGCGAAAGTTACGGCGCGAGTTTACCGGTGCTCAGCGCAGTTTCGCGGCCGTTTTCACCTGTTCGTACCAAATATCAGGTCGAGCTCGTACGGCGCGGTCGACTCGAACTGGTCGTAGCGGCAGTCGCTCGGCTGCTTGTCGGGACGCCAGCGCTGGAAGGTCGTGGCGTGGCGGAACCTGTCGCCCTGCAGGTGATCGAAGCCCACCTCGCACACGCGTTCGAGACGCAGTGGCTCCCATGACAGGTCCTTGCCGCGGTTCCAGCGGCTTGTCGCGCCGGGCATACGCGTACCGCTCGCGTCGGCTTGGCCAGCGCCGGCCCATTCGGCCCACTCCGCCCATGGATGGCCATCGAGTGCGTTGTCACGCAACGGCGCGAGCTCCCTGACCAGCTCGGCGCGGCGCGGCCATGAGAACGACGAGGTAATTCCGACGTGATGCAGCTTGCCGTCGTCGTCGTACAGGCCCAGCAGCAGCGAGCCGATGTGCGTCCCCGGCCCGTTCTTGTGCCAGCGGAAGCCGGCCACGACGCAGTCAGCGGTGCGCGCATGCTTGATCTTGAGCATCGCGCGCTTGCCCGGCTGATAGGTGAGCGACAGCGGCTTGGCCACGACGCCGTCGAGGCCGGCGCCCTCGAAGCGGGTGAACCAGTCGAGTGCGACGGTCGCGTCGTGCGTCGCCGGGGTGAGGTGGATGGGCGGCTCGGCGGCCCCGAGCGCCTTCTCGATCAACTTGCGCCGCTCACCCTGGGGCGTGGCACGCAGGTCCGCGTCGTCGAGCGCCAGCAGATCCCAGGCAACGAAGCTCGCAGGGGTCTGCTCGGCGAGCATGCGCACGCGTGATTCGGCCGGATGGATGCGCAGCAGCAACGACTCGAACTCAAGCCCGTGCGGCCCGGGAATGACAATCTCGCCGTCGAGGACGCAACGCTCGGGCAGGTTCGCCATCAGCGCCGGCGGCAGCTCGGGGAAGTAGCGGTCGAGCGGCTTCAGGTCGCGGCTCTGGATGAACGTCTCGTCACCGTCGCGGAAGACGATGGCCCGAAAGCCGTCCCATTTGGGCTCGAACAGCCAGCCGTCACCGGTCGGGATCCCGTCGGAGAGCTTGGCCAGCATTGGCTCGAGTGGCGGCTGGAAAGGCAGGCGCATCACGCGTCAAACGTTAGGGCGTCAAGCAGGACGCCGTGACACTCGACCCCATTCATCGACAGTTATCAGCTCCCGTTTTTCGCCTCCTGTGACAGCCAGGAGGATCCAAACGATCAGCCAGAGGCCGAGAAGCAGGATGGTTATGAGCAGATGTAGCACGTGATTGACGGGACGGCCATAGACGACCACCGCGCTGTATTGATCCATGAATTCGATGCGTCCACCGTGTGCGACAGCGTCCTGGACGACTTGGCGCAGGATCGCCTGCCGCTGGTCGGGCGGCAGCCCGCCGGTGCCTTGTTGCTGGTAGTAGGTGTCCACCCGACTACTTCGGCGCCCGGCCGTAGAAGTTCGCGTAGTTGCGGTAGGCCGATCGGACAGCATCGGCAAATGACATCGAAAGCTCCCTTATGGTGGCCACCTTTGGAGGCGACGCTCCGGAAGCAGTGTCTGCCTTCAGTCAAGTTTGGAGCGCCGTGTGGTAGCGTCGGCGGTTGATGCGTGACGAGCGATTTCGCGGCGACCCATATGCAGAGCTGGGCGTCGCCCACGATGCCTCCGACGCCCAGATCAAGCGGCGTTGGCGCGAGCTCGCGCGCGAGCACCATCCCGACCGCGCGGCGGGCGACGGCGAGGAAGCCGCCCGACTGACACGGCGCATGGCGCGCATCAACGCGGCGTACGACCTGCTGCGCAACCGACTGCGTCGCTCGGGCTACGACTCGTCGCCCGCGGGACGACAGGCACGATCGGCGGCGGGGGCAGCTGACGCCGAGCGAGCCGATTTCGAGGGCTTCGCGGGCGGGACGACCTACGGACCGCCGCCGCCGCCGGTGACGAAGCCGGTGACTGCCCGTTTCGACACGACGACGGCGTTCCGGCCGCGCAATAGCCGGCTGAGCGGGCAGCACGATCGGCCGTTGCGCGGCCATGAGCCGCCACCGCGCCACCGGCCTGAGGAGCCTGACCTGCGTGCCAGCACGCCGACCGGACCGGTCGAGCGGAGGCGTGGCCAGCGTGCCATGCCAGTGCCGACTTTGGATGAGGCGCGCGAGACGCTGCTCAACTTTGGCAAATACCACGGCTACACGCTGGGCGAGGTGGAGCTGCTCGACCCGGCCTATATCGATTGGATCGCAAGGACGATCACGCGCGACCGGGACATGGTCATCAGGGCGCGCCTGATCGAGGCGGAGATGAACGACCTGGGGATAGAGAGGCCGTCACGCGCAGCGGCGGCGTCCGGGACTGACGCCCCAGCCGCCGCCGGCTGACCTCCTCACAGATCAGAGATGATTCCCAACCGGGGCCGGCTCCATCCAGTTACTCGGCTCGTCTCTCGCCGGCGGCGGCCTTCGTGTTGTGGTCGCGTTCGTTGGCGAGCCCGGTGACCGACGCCCCGGTGCCGGCAATCTCGGCACTCGATCGATTTCGCCGGCAAGAGAGACGATGCCTCTTCAGGGGTCGTTCCGAAATCGGGCCTCGGTACGGTCATACGGCGGACCTTTATGGCGTGCGCGCCTGCACCAGGGCCGAACGCCCGGTGCGGGTGGGCGCCGGGCGCGCACGAATCGGTCCTCCGGGGAGGCCCCGGCGCCCGTGCTAGAGTCGAGCCGTGGGTGACGATCGGGCTACGCCCCCATGGGCCGAAGCCCAGGACGCGTGGCAGAGCGGTCCGCTGAGCAAGGCGCACCAGGGCGCGAGTGAGCGCAAGACGCGTTTCAGCACGATCAGCGATGTCGACATCGATCGGCTCTACACGCCGCTCGACTGGCTGCAACGCGGCGCCGGCGGGGGAGGGCCGACCTCGGTTGACTACCTGGGCGATCGGCTGCGTGAAGCTGACGGCCCATGGTCGGAATTCGATGCCCTGCGCGATGTCGGATATCCAGGCTTGCCGCCCTTCACGCGTGGCATCCACCCCACTGGTTACCGCACGCGGCTGTGGACGATGCGCATGTTCGCCGGCTTCGGGTCGGCGGAGGACACCAACCAGCGCTTCCACCAGCTGCTGAAGGCGGGCCAGACGGGACTGTCGGTCGCCTACGACATGCCCACGCTGTACGGCTATGACACCGACGATCCTGAGGCGGAGGGCGAGTTCGGGACGTGCGGTGTCGCGGTCAGCTCGCTGGCCGACATGGAGGTCCTGCTCGACGGGCTGCCGCTCGACCGCATCTCGACGTCGATGACGATCAATTCGCCGGCGGCGCCGATCTGGGCGATGTACATCGCCGCCGCCGAGAAGCGCGGCTTCCCACGCGCCCAGCTCGAGGGCACGACGCAGAACGACATCCTCAAGGAGTTCGTGGCCCAGAAGGAGTTCCTCTTCCCGCCCGAGCCGTCGATCCGCCTCGTGACCGACACGATCGAGTTCGGCACGCGCGAGCTGCCGCGCTGGAACACGATCTCGATCTCCGGCTACCACATCCGCGAGGCGGGCTCGACGGCCGTCCAGGAGCTGGCATTCACGATCGCCGACGGCATGGCCTATGTCGAGGAGGCGATCAAGCGCGGCCTGCGCGTTGACGAGTTCGCGCCGCGCCTGTCCTTCTTCTTCAACTCGCACAACGACTTCTTCGAGGAGATCGCCAAGTTCCGCGCCGCGCGGCGGATCTGGTGGAAGCTGATGAGCCAGCGCTATCGGGCCGAGAACGAGCGCTCGACCTGGATGCGCTTCCACACCCAGACCGCCGGCGTGTCCCTCACCGCGCAGCAGCCGCTCAACAACCTGACGCGCGTCGCCATCCAGGCCCTTGCCGCGGTGCTCGGCGGGACCCAGTCGTTGCATACCGACGCGTACGACGAGGCCTGGGCGGTGCCGTCAGCGGAGGCGGCCCTGCTCGCTCTGCGGCAGCAGCAGATCATCGCGTCCGAGACGGGCGTAACGAACACGGTCGACCCGCTCGGTGGATCGTGGTTCGTCGAGTCGTTGACCAACGAGGTCGAGCGCCAGGTGTGGCGCTACCTCGATGAGATCGATGCGCTTGGCGGCATGGTCAAGGCCATCGCTGCCGGCTTTCCGCAAAAGGAGATCGCCGACTCGGCCTATCGCTTCCAGCGCGAGTTCGACGCCGGCGAGCGCGAGATCGTGGGCGTCAACGTCTTTGAAGATCCCGACGAGGAGATCAGCATCCCGCTCCTCGAGGTGTCCGAGGAATCACGCGA
>CAYYVV010000063.1:0-1984 GCA_964475245.1 uncultured Anaerolineaceae bacterium
TGGATGGGGCAGGTGATCATCTGAGAAGGCGTACGAAGCGACTTGCCGTTGGCGCCAGCCGCCCGTCAACCGTGAGGAACGGCACATCGAGCCTCCGCGCCAGGACCACGTACTCCGCGTCGTAGGTCTTCGCCCAACCTAGCTGGCTCGCAAGTGCCGAAGCTTCGGCCACGAGGTCCCGCGACGAAACGGTCTCTACCGACGCAGCAAGCAACCGAGCGAGCGCGTCGCTGGCTTCGCCGGCGCTGATTTCGCCGCGAAAAGACATCTGCCGTATTCCTGCCGCTGCTTCGGACCAAAAGAGCGATGGGGCAATCAGCTTCCATTGACCGAGCGCCTGCCAGCCGTCTGTGATGCTTGCCCGGATGCCGGCGCTCGCGTCGATGACGAGGCGCTCAATGACCAAGTCGAGACAACCTGACGGCCCTTACGACATTCGGTACTGGACGGCCGTCGGGCATTCGATCCCAACCCCATTCGGGAGGTACGGGCAGCTGCTCGTCTTCGAGTACGGCATCGAGGTCTTCCTCCTCGATTACGTGTTGAGTCCCGACCTTCCGTGCTCGAAGCTGACCAGATCGGATCCAGCGTCGGATCGTTTCGGGATCCTTGCCGGCACGTTTCGCGGCTTCGGGGACGGTAATCATCGCACGATACTACAACAAACAGCAGTGCGGACTCAGTGCGACGGGTGGGCGTCTTTAGTGACTCGAGCGCAGATCCAGGCCTCGATCGTCGACCAGTTCCAGATCGGCCCGGCGGCGAGCTGCGTGACAGGCGCTGGGAAGTCCGCGTGGCGCCGGCGCCAGGATTGGACGGTGTTTACAGGGCGGCCGGCACGATCGGCGATCTCAGCGACGCTTACCAGATCTGCGGCCAGTTCGACGCCGTATGGCGCAGGCTCTTCGTGAACGCGGTCCTGCCCCGTGCCAGGTAGCGCACGCTTGAAGCCCGCGCGGTCGAAGTCGTCGTCGTAGGCAAAGGCTTCGCTGATCCCTCCGCTGCGCATCACCCCGAAACTGACCTCATCGACCACCGAGGCCGCGCCGCCTCCGATCCGGTACGCCGCGACGGCCGCCGCGTGCGTTTGCGGGCTGACCCAGATCACGCTCAAGACCGGGAAGAAGGCGTCAAGCAGCAGGGTGGCAGCCTCGCGCCCAAGTCGACGCCTGACGACGACCAGAGTTTCGATCTGCACGTAGTTGGTCGTCACAAGGTCGGTTGATCGTCGGAGCCAATCGAGCGTCGCGCTCGCCTCCGGATGCCAGCGGTCTTCAGCATCGAGAAGTGCCATGAGCGCGGACGTGTCTACGAAGACCGTCACCAGTCGCCCTCGCCCAGGTAGTTGTCGTGGTTCTCAGCAAGGTCGCCCAAGCCAGAATGAAACTTGCCCACCACAGACATGGCGCGCTCCCATAAGGCGTCGCGCTCGCGTCTCACAATCCACTCGTCGAGCGCGGTGCGAAGCGTGGCAGCCATGGCCTCGCCCGTTTCGTCGGCGTGCCTGCGTAGCGCCGCCGCCTGCTCGTCAGTAAGTTGGAGCTGCACACGTTTCATGTGCAGATCGTACAGCGCCGCCCGGCACGACGCCACCGTCTTCGTCAACCAACCCAGCGCAGGACCCGGAGGGCGCGCAGGGTGATCCAGCGCGATGGAGCACCGACGGCCTCGTAGGAGACGTCAATGTGCTCGGTGTACAGCGCGTCGAGCGCCCACGTGCCGTCGGCAAGCTGGCGATCACGCACGACCTGGACAGCTTCTGACATCCGAGGATCCGGTATTCCACCGACCGACCTGAGGTAGTCGAGCGCGCGAAGGACGTCGTAGTGGTACCCGGTCGGGTAGGAGAAGAGCTGGAAGTCAGCGTCGATCAGCTCGCCGGTCGACGCACGGCGCATCAGGCCACGCGAAAGCAGGTACTCCTCCCCTCTCCGACGCGCCCGGGCGACATCGGCCACGACCGCGCCACCGGCGCCGACTGCGG
>CAYYVV010000063.1:2084-6975 GCA_964475245.1 uncultured Anaerolineaceae bacterium
ACGCCGGAGGGCCTGCGCGGCAAGGTCGTGCTGGTCGACTTCTGGACCTACACCTGCGTCAACTGGCTGCGCACGCTGCCCTTCGTGCGTGCGTGGGCAACCAAGTACCGCGAACACGGTCTCGTGGTCGTCGGTGCCCACACGCCCGAGTTTCCTTTCGAGCACGACATCGACAACGTCCGCGCCGCGCTTACCTGGTTCAAGGTCGATTGGCCAGTCGCCGAGGACAACGACTTCGGCGTCTGGCGCGCCTTCAGCAACCACTTCTGGCCGGCGCTCTACCTTGCCGACGCCGACGGCCGCATCCGCTACCACCACTTCGGCGAGGGCGAATACGGCGCGACTGAGATGGCCATCCAGCAACTGCTGATTGCCGCGGGCGCGCAGGGCGTCGATCAGAACCTGGTCATGGTCGACCCGCACGGGCTCGAGGTTCCGGCCGACTGGCGCGTCGTCCAATCGCCCGAGACATACGTGGGCTACGGACAGAGCTCAGGCTTTGCAAATGGAGGCGCAGCCTCGCTGCGACTCAACGAGTGGACCCTCGCGGGCAACTGGACAGTTGCCGAGCACGCCGGAATCGTCAACGCACCCGGCGCGAGGATCAGCTTCCGCTTCCATGCGCGGGACCTGAACCTGGTCATGGCGCCCGCGACCAAGGGTGCGGCCCTCCCCTTCCGGGTCACGCTCGAAGGCGCGCCGCTGGGCGATGCCCACGGCGACGACACCGACGCCGACGGGACCGGGACGCTGAGCGACCAGCGCACGTACCAGCTCATTCGTCAGCCGGGTGCGATCGTCGATCGGACCGCAGAGATCGAGTTCCTGGCAGCCGTCGCCGAGGCGTACTGCTTCACCTTCGGCTAGACGCTCAGGCTCGTGCGAGCCGGAGTGGGCCGGTGCGGTCTGCTGGAGTTAGGTGCGCTGTTGGGGCATTTGCCCCATTGCCAACCGACGCTTAATTCCTAGTATCCGCACACAGGTCGCGCGATAGTGCAGCAACGTTGGCTGCGAACGGGGCCACTGAGGGCGCAGACCTGCACCAGGAGGAAACGGAACCGGGCGAACGTTTCGTCTCTACGCGCTAACTCGCTCGCGGACTAGCTGCGCCGCGCAAGCGAGCATCACATCAGCCTGGGCTCTGAACATGGGGAGAGCCCTTTCTTGAGGAGGAGCACAGGTGGGCTTATCCACCACTTCGATGTCGCGTGGGCGGCGTCGTGCACGGTTCTCGGCTACCAAACATGCCGCGAAGATCGGCATCATCGTCGCCCTCGCGCTGAGCGCAACCTTGGTGGTCAGCGGCACCGTCCAGGCCGCTTCCGGAGGCAAGTCGACATTCGTCGCGCCGAACATTCCCGAGCCCATCCCTGACCGGATCGACGGTGGCGCAACTGCCGACTCGACGATCGCCGTCTCAGGCATAACCGACACGATCACCAAAGTCGAGCTCGAGATGTACGTCACTGGCTCGGACGCGGACCTGGACGCGGCGCTGCTCGGGCCGACATACCCGAGCGGACCGTTCGCTTACCTCTTCACCCAGAACGACCTGAGCGGCAGCAATCTGGGTACGGACTGCCCGTCAGAGGATCAGACAAGGTTCGACGACTCCGCTGCCAGCAGCATCACCTCGTCCTCGGCTCCGTACGTCGGGACATGGCAGGTGTCGGGTGACACTCCTGGCGGCCCTGTCCCGCTGAGCAGCTTCAACGGGATGAGCTCGACCGACGCGAACGGCAACTGGACTCTTGACTTCGTCAACTCCGGCACCGACGCGTTGACCATTCAATGTTGGTCGCTGTACATCACGACGGTCGCCGACGGCAGGGTCGAGTTCGATCAATTCGACAGTGTGTCTACTCCGGCCGCCGGCGATGGCGTGATTGACAACACGATCAACGTCAGCGGCGTCCATGGCACGCTCAGCAAGGTCACGGTCGGCCTGTTCATTACCCACCCGAACGATGCCGATCTGAAAGTCAAGCTCATCAGCCCGACCGGCTATGAGGTCGTCCTCGCTCAGAATACGGGCGGATCCGGCAATAACTTCGGCAACGGCTGTTCGCCAGGAACGAGAACAACGTTCGACTCGACTTCGTCCAATTCGCTGACCTATCACAACGCGCCATTTGCCGGCACGTTCAGGCCGCAAGGCGGGACGCTGACAACACTCAACGGCCTCAGCGGAAGCGACGTAAACGGCACCTGGACGCTGGAAGTCACAGACACCGTGGCGGGCAACGTTGGTTCGCTCAACTGCTGGTCGCTCAACCTGTGGTCAACGGCACTGGACGTGCAGCCGGACATGGCGCCAGCGCCGCTGCCCGATACGTGGAGCGTGGCCGGATTCACGGTCACGAACACGACCAACGATCCAATCGACGATGTCACCCTGACGGCAACGCTGCCCAAGACCCTGGCGATTGTTCAGGCCATTCCGGACACGTTCCCGGATTGCTCACTCGTCGGACGCAAGCTGACCTGTTCGTTTGCCGAGATCGACGCGCACTCGTCGGCGCAGGGCGGAGTGTGGGCTAAGGTCAAGCACAAGCTGCCCTCCGGCAGGGTGTGTCTCACCGGAACCGTCAGCGCCGCCGCCAGCGCGCCGGTCTCGACTACGCTGTGCATCGCCCAGCGCAAGTACCAGAAGCCGGACCAGGGCAACGGTTATGCGATCGGCAAGATCGCCCACAACCTTGTGCTCAAGGATCAGAACGGCAACACCGTCTCGCTTTACCAGTTCCGAGGCGACTATGTGCTGCTCCAGATCAGCGCACGTTGGTGTCCGCCATCGCAGCAAGAGGTTCCGCGCGACCGCGACGAGGTGCAGGCGCTCAACGACAGCAACACGATGGGTGTTCCTGTCGTCTATCTCCAGGTCCTGCTGGACGGGGCGACAGAGGGCGTCCAGTCCACTCAGGCGGACGCGAGCTACTGGGCCAGCCACTTCAGCCTGACGACACCCGTTCTGTATACGTCGGTCATAGATGCCAAGCACATCGCCTCAAGCATGGACGCGGCATACGCGATGATCGCGGGGGAAACCGGCGCGGTGGTGCCGGTGTCGGCCTTCATCAGGCCGGACGGAACGATCTTCAACCTCCGTGCCGGTCCAGGCCCTGATGGCGACACGACGGCTCGTTTCGAGGCCGACCTGCCCTAGCAGAATGTTCGGCAACGCCCCCGGCCTGTACGAGCAGGCCGGGGGCGTTTTCGTGTCGGGGTCAAGCACGCTAGGCTCGCCCGATGAAGATCGCTCCCGGCATCCACCGACTCGGCGACGACAGCCGCGTGAACTCGTACCTCGTCGACGACGGCGGCCAGGTAACGATCATCGATGCGGCCATGCCCGGCTTCTACGACGAGATTCCGCGCGAGCTGGCGACGATGGGCAGGAAGATCGACGATGTGCGCGCCGTCGTGCTGACCCACGGCCACACCGACCACATCGGCTTCGCCGAGCGGCTGCGCACGGAGCGCCACGTGCCGGTCTGGATCGACGAGCTGGATGCGGCGCTCGTGCGCGGCGAGGGCAGTGTGAAGCGAACCATGGGCAAGATCAGCCTCGGCCCGCTGCTCGGCTTCCTGTGGCTCGGACTGCGCAACGGCGGCCTGGGACGGCCGAAGGTTCTCGAAGTCTCGACCTACGGCGATGGCGCCACGCTCGATGTGCCGGGCAGCCCCAGGGTCACGCTCGTGCCGGGCCATACGCCGGGCAGCGCGGCGCTCGAGGTGGGCGCGCTGCGCGCGTTGTTCGTCGGCGATGCGTTGTGCACGTACCAGGTCACGAGCGGCCGGCACGGACCGAGCATCGCGCCCTTCAGTGCGGACCCCGCAGAAGCGCGGGCATCGCTGGCCAGGATCGCCGGCAGCTCGGCAGCGTTCGTCCTGCCCGGCCACGGCGATCCGTGGACAAGCGGCATGGCCGAGGCGGTGAGACTGGTTGAAGGGAGCGAAACCTCGCAGGCCGCGTGACGTCGTGCCACGTCCCGAGCTGGCGGCGACGGAGATCCCTGAGATCCTGGGGACCCACTGCTCACCTTCGGCTGATCTCGGCCTGCTCACGCTAGGCTGCAGCGGTGAGCGCATCTGCTGACCCCGGGCTGGGCAACGGGGCCGAGCCGAGAGGCGTCCATGGCCGCGCTCGCCTGGCACTGCCGGATGTTCTCTTCGTCTTGCTGCTGGCCGCCGCTTTCGGCTTCCTGCTCTTCATCGGTCGCTTCCTGACCTTCTTCTGGGACGAGTTCTCGTGGATCTACTGGCGCGAAGACTGGTCCTTCAACACTCTGATGCAGCCGTACAACGAGCACTGGTCGCTGGTTCCGCTGCTGATCTACAAGGTCCTGCTGGCGACTGTCGGGCTGCGCTCCTACATCCCGTACCTGGCCGTGCTGTTGCTTCTGCACGTCGTCACGGTGACGGCCATCTATCGCTTCGCGCGGCGGAACACGGCCGCCGTGCTCGCGCTCGCCGTTGCCGCGGTTCTGCTCTTCTTCGGCGCGGGATACGAGAATCTCCTGTGGGCGGCAGGCATCTTCCACATGAGCGCGGCGACGACGGGCGTCTGGGGCCTCGTGCTTGCGCTCGATGACCCGCCGTTCCGCCGTCCCTGGGCCATTGCTGCACTCCTGATGCTGTCGGTTGCCAGCTCGGGTGTCGGCCTCTTCTTCCTGGCGGCAACCGGCGTGGCGTTGATCCTGGGCAAGGAGCGCCGACGACAGCTCTGGATTGTGCTTCCGGCCGCCATTGCCTATGGCGCCTGGTTTGTGACCCTGGGACGCAGTGCGATCGGCGGCAGCGCATACACCCTTGACGCCCTGGTTCGCGTGCCCGAGTTCATTCGATCTGGAGTCTCTGTCGCGGTCGGCAGCCTGGTTGGCCTTGGCCC
>CAYYVV010000063.1:7075-10466 GCA_964475245.1 uncultured Anaerolineaceae bacterium
TCCGGCCACCACCCGATACCGGATTCAGCATCGGACGGAGTCCTCTTCCAGATCGTCAAGGATTACCTCGTCATTTCGCCAGCACAGGCCCTGCCGCCCGAGGGCGCCGCGGTTTCCGTGGCCAGCAGCGCAAACGTCGCGACCACGCAACAGGACGGTTGTCTTTCGATGACCGCGACGGGCGGTGCGCCGCAGATCGTGGTGTCAGTCGCAGGCGGCAAGACGCTGTACGTCGAATCGACGAGTAGCGGAGACGCAGAGGTGTACATCTCGCAGCACGGCGCCTTTGCCGAGAACTTCCAGATGAACTACTACCAGATGCCCGGTTCCAAGGTCTTTGCGGTGTCGGCTGGACAAGCGACGAGCATCACTCTGCCCGACCTGGGCCCGTCTGCGCCTGTGTGGCTGGTGAGGCTGGATCCGCCGCAGGCGGGTACCACAGAGCTGTGCCTTGGGCCAACCGGTGCGGCCACGAACGGCGCGACCGTGCCGTAGGCTTCGGCCCATGACAGCGATCCACCCCTATCTCGACGACTCGCAGCGTCCCGACCGCCTCTCCGGTGGCGTGCGCATGATCCCGATCACCACGGCCAAGGGCACGTTCAACGTGTGGACCAAGCGCCACGGCAACAACCCGCGCATCAAGCTGCTGCTGCTGCACGGCGGCCCGGGCGCGACACACGAGTTCTTCGAGCCGATGGACAGCTTCCTGCCCGCGGCCGGGATCGAGTACTACTACTACGACCAGCTCGGCTCGTGGTACAGCGACCAGCCCAAGGAGGACTCGCTGTGGGACCTGCCACGCTTCGTCGACGAGGTCGAGCAGGTCCGCCAGGCGCTCGGGCTTGACGCCGGCAACTTCTACCTGCTCGGCCAATCGTGGGGCGGCATCCTGGCCATGGAGTACGCGCTCCACCACCAGGATGCGCTGAAGGGCCTCGTGATCTCGAACATGGTCTCGAGCTGCCCGGCGTACAACGCCTACGCCACGAACGTGCTCATGCCCCAGATGGACCAGCACGCCCTGGCTGAGATCAAGGACATGGAGGCACGCGGGGATACCGACAACCCGCGCTACATGGACCTGCTCATGGCGCAGCACTACGAGCACCACGTCCTGCGCATGCCGTTTGCCGAGTGGCCCGATCCGGCAAAGCGCGGCATGGAGCACATCAACCCGGATATCTACGTCAGGATGCAGGGCCCGAGCGAGCTGGGGCTGAGCGGCACGCTCGAGAATTGGGACCGGACCGACCGGCTGCACGAGATCGAGGTGCCGACGCTGGTAATGGCCGCGCGCCACGACACGATGGATCCGGCGTACATGCGGATGATGGCCGGGCTGCTGCCCAATGGCCGCTATCACGAGTCGCCGCACGGCAGCCACCTGGCCATCTTCGACGACCAGGAGACCTATTTCGCGGGGCTGATCGACTTCCTGCTCGACGTCGACCGCGAGGGTTGAGCGGCACGCTTCGCGCGCCGCTGCCTGGGCTGGCCCGCCAGATTTCGGTGAGCTTCGCTCAGGCGGCCTGAGAGGCGCTGTGCCGCGCGGCCGCGACACGGTGATGCGTCCGGCAGCGTGCCTCGTAGCGGTCCGGTTCGCGCCGGTCCTCCGTGCCACCGATGACGATCAGTGGATCGTCGATGGCCGCGGGCTGGTTGTCGACCAGGCGCTGCGTTCTTGTCGCCTCGGCGCCGCAGCCCGGGAAAGTGCAGATCGCCGTCAGCTTGGCGACCGAATCGGCCAGCGCGAGCATGGTGGGCATCGCGCCGAAGGGCCGTCCGGCAAAGTCTGTGTCGAGGCCCGAGACGATCACCTCGTAATCGTCCGCGGCCAGCCGGGCGACGACGTCGGCGAGCGAGGTGTCGAACATCTCCGCCTCGTCGATGGCCACGACCTCGCACGGGTTGGCGGCAACGGCGGCCAGGATGTCAGCCGGCTTCGCGACCGTGGTGCAGGCGTAGCTGGTGCCGGACCTTGATTCGGCGATCTCCGACGCGGTCCGCGTGTCGACCGCCGGCCGAACGAGCAGCACGGAGCGGCCGCCGACGGATGCGCGGCGAAGCTGGCGCAGCAGCTCTTCGGTCTTGCCCGAGAACATGCAGCCGGTGATCACGTGAATGGAACCCGCCCTCTTCATCGATGGCGAGCATACCCGCCCACACGCGCTGGCGGGCGGCATGAAGTAAGGTGCGCGGCACATGCGCGAGCTGATCGCCCTCCACCGGCCGTATTGCCTCTGTCCCAGGGCGGACGGGGCCGTTTCCGCCTGAGCTGATCCGCCGCTCGTAAGCGGCGCCGCGCATCGTCCCCATCCGCCGCTCTCCCGACCTTCGTTCGTCTTTGCCTTTTCTCAACGGGAGCTACAGCGAATGAGCGCACTCAACCCACGGCGTGCCCAGGTCCTGGTCGATGTCGACTGGGCGCGCGATCACCTCGACGATCCACAGGTCCGCTTCATCGAGGTCGACGTCGACACGTCGGCATACGACAGCGGCCACCTGCCCGGCGCAGTCGGCTTCAACTGGACGACCCAGCTGAACGACACCGCGTGCCGCGACCTTGCGCCGCATGACCGGCTGGAGGAGCTGCTGCGCGACGCCGGCATCAGCGACGACACGCTGATCGTGTTCTACGGCGACAACGAGAACTGGTTCGCCGCCTGGGCGTACTGGCAGCTCAAATACCAGGGACTGGATAACGTGCGCCTGCTCGATGGCGGGCGCAAGAAGGTCGAATCGGCCGGCCTGCCGATCACGTCGGAGCCTCCGACTCACCCGCGCGGCAACATCACGCTGCCTTCTTCCACGCGGAGCGGGCTGCGCACCTTCCGCAACGACGTGCTCGATGCGATCGACGATCCCAACACGAAGCTCGTGGACGTTCGCTCGCCGGCCGAGTACGTTGGCGAGCTGGCCGCACCGGAGCACCTGCCCCAGGAACGGGCACAGCGCAAGGGCCATATCCCCGGCGCGGTCAACGTGCCGTGGGCCAAGGCTGTCGCCGAGGACGGCACGTTCAGGACCGACGTCGACCTCGAGCAGCTTTACGCGGCGAAGGGCGTCACGCCGGACAAGGACGTGACTGTCTACTGTCGGATCGGCGAGCGCTCGAGCCACACCTGGTTCGTGCTCTCGGAGCTGCTCGGCTACCCGACCGTGCACAACTACGACGGCAGTTGGACGGAGTACGGCTCGCTCGTCGGCGTGCCGATCGAGCTCGGCGAACCGGCGTAACCTCGTCGGCCGTGAAGCGGCCGTCCCCAACCGATCTCGCGGCAGCGCGGGATCGAACGCTCGAAGACGTGATCGCGCCCGACCTGCGCATCCTGTTCGTGGGCATCAACCCCGGGCTGTGGTCGGGCGCGACCGGCTTCCACTTCGCGCG
>CAYYVV010000064.1:0-1192 GCA_964475245.1 uncultured Anaerolineaceae bacterium
TCCTCGCGCTTGGCGATGGCGCCGTTGCGGATCGTGTCGGCGTCGTCACGCAGGCGCTGCAGACCGACGCTCATTGCTGCCCTCCAAAGGCCGCGGCTTCGCGAAGCCGGGTTACGACGAACGCTGCAGAGAGTGACGCAAGCAGCCAGCCAGCGCGAGGGCCGTTTGGCCGGCCAAGGAACGCGCGGTATATCGCCCCGAATGCGTCTCCCGGCTTGAGCTCCATCGATCGGGCGGTGTCGAAGATGAGGGCCTGCCACGTCTCGCCGCCCACTGGTGAGGTCTGCTCGGCAGCATCCGCGAGGGCGGCCAGATACCGCTGCTGCGCCTCGGCCAGCTCTCCGGCCGCGGCAGGCAGCGTGTCGAAATGAACCGACAGGCGCGCCGACTCGGGCGCGAGCGTCTCGAGCCAGGCGCGTGCCGCGGCGATGCGTTCCAGCGCGAGGTCCTGCTCGGCATCGTCGAGCGGAGCACCCTTCTCTGCCGCAAGGCGATCCATGAGGTCTGGACCAGGCACCTGGAGGAGCACGGCCAGGTGAGCGAAGGGCGGACGGAAACGGCCGGCTTCGAGCTTCGGATCGGCGTGCGCGTCGGACAGCGACAGGGCGAAGATGCGCTCCGGATCCGGAGGCAGCTCGCCGCGCGGCGGCTTGCCCGCGACCGCGTCGGCGATGCGATCGAACTCGTCGAACAGGCGCGGGATCGTGTCGCCGGAGGGATCGAAGTCGATCGCCTTGTTCGGCCTGTGGCGCAGGAACAGGAAGCGCGTCAGGGTCGGTGGCAGGATGTCAGCGATCTCGTGGGCGGCCGCGCCCTCGCCACGCGACGTGCTCATCTTGCGGCCGCCTATGTTCAGGAACTCATAGGGAATGTTGAGCGGCGGCTCGCGCTCGAAGACCCGGCGCGAGATCGCGTCGGCGCGGTCGCGCGAGCCGCCGGCCGTGGCGAGATCCTTGCCACAGCCCTCGATCGTGGCGCCGACGAGGCCCCAGCGCGCGGCCCAGTCCACGTTCCAGACCATCTTGGCGCGGCCGCCGAACGGCGCCACGCGGCCGCGCCAGCCACATCCCTGGGCCCACTCGACCAGGTCAGGGCGGCACTCGTAGGAAACCTCCTTGCCGTCCCAGTCGCGCGCGGCAGTGGTGCCAATCCGGCCGCAGTTCTCGCAGATGACGCTGATCGGCAGCCAGCC
>CAYYVV010000064.1:1292-8333 GCA_964475245.1 uncultured Anaerolineaceae bacterium
TCCATCGGGTCGAGATCCTCGATGCCGTAGCGGAACTCGACCTCGTTGCCGTGCTCGGCGACCGCGCGACGGACTGCGTCATGCAGCACGACGCCGCGCAGGCTGCCCACGTGGACCGTGCCTGACGGCGTCTTGGAGTCGTTTACAACCTGCCGACCGACCAGCTGGCCGGCAATCTCGTCGGCCCAGTAGGCCTGCGCCGGCCGATCCTGTGCCGGCCTCATACGCAGATCGTCAGCTGATACTGAGGATCTTGTACTTCTGGTCGCCAGCGGGCACCGTGACGACGACCTCGTCGCCCTTCTTGCGGCCCAGCAGCGCGCGGCCGACGGGCGACTCGTTCGAGATCTTGCCCTCCGCCGGCGCCGCCTCAGCCGAGCCGACGATCTGGAAGCTCTCCTTGCCGTCCTCGGACTGGAGCGTGACGGTCGAGCCGATCTGGACGTGCGTCGCCGAGTGGTTCTCCTCGATCACGACCGCGTTCTTGACCAGCGCTGAGAGCGTCTGGATGCGGCCCTCGACGAACGCCTGCTCGTTCTTGGCGTCCTCGTACTCGGCGTTCTCAGTTATGTCGCCGTGTTCCTTCGCCTCGTGAATGCGTGCGGCTACCTCCGAGCGCTTCGTATTCACGAGCTCGTCGAGCTCCTGGCGAATCTGCTCGAGGCCTTCCTTGGACACATATGCAGGCTTGTTGTTCATGGCAATCAGAAGATCCATTCAATACTTGGGAGAGCCAGGCGCTCACACGCCGAATGGCGCACAGATGACGGAGTTCGCGGATTGTAAGCGTGGCTCACGGGAGCGTCAAAGGGCAGGTGTCGCAAGGCGCACAAGCCGTTTCTGGAGGCGATCCAGCGACTGTCGGTCGGCGCATGCGACGAACACCGTGTCGTCGCCGGCGATCGAGCCCGCGACCTCCGGCCAGCCCGTCCGGTCGAGCGCCGCGGCAATCGCGTGAGCCGAGCCTGGCGTCGCACGGAGGACGAGCATCAGGCCCGCCGGCCGGATCTTGATCGGCAGGTCACGCAGGATGATCGCCAGCCGCTCGTCGGCGCTCGTCTCCGGTTGGCCGGGTCGGACCGGAACCGCGTACGCGCGTTCGCCATCGTCGCGGCTGATCTTGACCAGGCCCATCTCGGCGACGTCGCGGCTGACCGTCGCCTGCGTCGCGCGGAAGCCAAGCTCGCGCAGCGCCGCCGCGAGCTCCTGTTGCGTGCGGATGGGCCGCGTCCCGATCAGATCCCGGATCTGCTGCTGGCGCAGCTTCTTCATGACTTCCATCGCCACCCCCGATTGTCGATGGACACGGCTTTCAGCGCATCAATAGCAGCACGGCCGCAACCGCGGCAAAGCCGATCCGATAGACGACGAACACGTTTGTGCTGTGGCCCTGCAGGTAGCGCAGCAGGAGGCTGATGGCCAGAACGCCGAACACGGCAGCGGCGATGAAGCCGGCCGCGAGCGCCGTGGTCTCCTGCGACGTCAATGATCCAAGCGCGAGCTCGCGCGCCTTCCAGACGAAGGCGCCACCGATGACCGGGATGCCCATCAGGAAAGCGAAGCGTGCCGCCGCCTCGCGCTTCATGCCCAGGAACAGGCCGGCGGCGATCGTCACGCCCGAGCGCGAGATGCCGGGGAAGAGGGCGAAGGCCTGGGCGATGCCGATGACCAGCGCGTCGAGCCACGAGATCTGGAACATCTCGCGCATGTGGCTCGCCGCGCGCTCGGCGAGGTAGAGCAGGATCGCGCCGACCACGAGCAGGATGGGGATGTAGATCAGGTGGTCTCGGAAATAGGTGTCGAAGAAGCTCTCGAGCGCGATGCCGAGCAGCGCCGCTGGGATCGTGCTGATGAGCAGCAGCCAGGCCAGGCGTCGGTCGTGATCGACTCCGAGCGATCGTTCGCGGATCGAGGCGATGAAGGCGCCGATCAGGTGGATCACGTCGCGCCAGAAGTAGATCAGCAGTGCAACCAGCGTGCCGCCGTGGAGCATCACGTCGAAGTTCGCGCTGTTGATGAACGTGTCGTCCCAGCCAAGCAGCGGCGGGATGAGGATCAGGTGCGCCGAAGACGAGATGGGCAGGAACTCGGTCAGGCCCTGCACGATGCCGACGATGATTGCCTGGATTACAACGTCCATGTCCGACTCAGACTAGAAGGGCCGCCGCTCGCGCGACGGCCCGATACCTGTGTGATTGCTTGGCGCCTGGCGAGTGGCGCGTGGCGCCGCTAGCGAATGAACAGTGGCGCCAGGACCAGCGTGATCGTTGCCAGCAACTTGACGAGGACGTGGAGCGAAGGCCCGGCCGTGTCCTTGAACGGATCGCCGACCGTGTCGCCAACGACGGCCGCCGCGTGAGCGGGCGTGCCCTTGCCCAGGACGTTGCCGGCCGCGTCGAGCAGGTGGCCCGACTCGATGTACTTCTTGGCGTTGTCCCATGCGCCACCACCGTTGTTGAGCACGGTCGCCAGCAGCACGCCGGCGATGGTGCCGACCATCAGCATGCCGGCCACGGCCTGGTAGCCGAGCAGGACGCCGACCAGGATCGGCGTGGCGACCGCGACGACGCCGGGCAGGACCATCTGGCGCAGGGCAGCGCGAGTGGTGATGTCGACGACGCGCGCGTAGTCGGGGCGCTGCGTGTAATCCATGATGCCGGGCATCTCGCGGAACTGGCGGCGGACCTCGACGATGATCGACTGGGCCGTCGTGCCGACCGCGCGAATGGCGAGCGAGCTGAAGAAGTAGACGAGCATCGCGCCGATCAGGGCGGCGACGAAGACGCTCACGTCGGACAGGTTGACCGAGGTCAGGAGCTGGCCGCCGCGGTTCGTCTGGATCAGGTTGACCTTGTCGATGTAGGCCGAGAAGAGCAGGAACGCCGCCAGCGACGCCGACGCGATCGCATAGCCCTTGGTCAGCGCCTTGGTCGTGTTACCAACCGCGTCAAGACGGTCCGTGATCTCGCGCGCGCCACCCTCGGCATGGCTGAACTCAGCGATGCCGCCGGCGTTGTCCGTGATCGGGCCGAAGGTGTCCATGGCCAGGATGTAGGCCGTGGTCATGAGCATGCCCATCGTCGCCACGGCCGTGCCGAAGACGCCACCGACGTCGTGGCCGGTCGGGTCAATGAGGTGCGCCTGCTCGCCCAGGTAGTGGCTGGCCAGCAGCGCGACGCCGATCGTGATCGCCGTCACGGCGGTCGTCTCGAAACCAACGGCCGTGCCGCTGATGATGTTCGTGGCCGGGCCGGTCTTGGACGCCTCGGCGATCTCCTTGACCGGGCGCCACGCGCCCGACGTGTAGTACTGGGTGATGTAGACGAAGACGACGCTGGTCGCGAGGCCGACGCAGCCGGCGAGGAAGAAGTAGATCCAGGCCGGGACGTTGAGCACACCAACGGCGGCGCCGTTCGTGCTCATCATGATGTTGGTGACGATCAGGAGACCGACCACGGACAGGATCGTCGTGACCCAGTAGCCGCGGTTGAGCATGCTCATGGGATCGTCCGTTTCCTTGCCGCGGACGAAGAAGATGGCCACCATCGTCGCCAGCAGGCCGAAACCGCGGACGACCAGCGGGAAGAAGATCCACGCCTCGGGATTGGGCCAGTGGGCGGCCGTGGCGAGGGCGAACACGCCGACGCCCAGGATCATCGCGCCGATGTTCTCGGCGGCGGTCGACTCGAACAGGTCGGCGCCGCGGCCGGCGCAGTCGCCGACGTTGTCGCCCACGAGGTCGGCGATGACGCCCGCGTTGCGCGGGTCGTCCTCCGGGATGCCCGCCTCAACCTTGCCCACAAGGTCGGAGCCAACGTCGGCGGCCTTGGTGTAGATACCACCGCCGAGCTGGGCGAAGAGGGCGACGAACGAGGCACCGAAACCAAACCCGACGATCAGGAATGGCGCCTGGCTGACGTCCACGTTGCCGACCAGCGTGTGGTACGCGGTGAAGATGCCCCATACGCCGAGCAGGCTCAGAGCGACGACAAGGAAGCCCGAAACGGCGCCGCCGCGCATGGCGATCTGCACCGCTTCGACGAGGCTGTGCCGCGCCGCGGCCGCCGTGCGCACGTTCGCGCGGACCGCGACGAACATGCCGATGATCCCCGACGCCATCGAGCACGCGGCTCCGACGAGGAACGCAATGGCCGTCATCAGCGCGATCGGTGCGCCGGCCAGCGATGGAACGTCGGCCACGTCCTTGGTCTCGACAAAGAAGATCACCAGGCCGATGACGACGGCGCCGGCAAGAGCGAGAAGCCCAATCGTGGTGTACTGACGCCGGATGAAAGCGACAGCACCCTCGTGAATCGTGCCGGCCACGTCGCGCATGGCGTCGGTTCCGGTATCGCGCCGGAGCACGTCGCGGGCGAGGAACGCGGCAAAGGCGACCGCGGCCAGCCCGGCGATAGGAATGATCCACTGCATCGTTGTGGCGAGATCCACTCTTCGAAGAGCCTCCCTGGTCTCTTGTCTGTGACGCGCACGTGGCTAGACACGCGCTGTTGGGTCCGCGAGGTAAGTCCGTGATCGGACATGAAAACGACGCTGCGCAAGGCGGAAACGCCGCCGCCGGAAGCGGCGGGAGTGTAGCAGAGCAGCACCACTCACCGGAGGTGACGGACCACTTGGACACCGATCAGCACGACCCGGCCCAGCCCACCGCGCCCGACTACACTCCGCCACCAGTGAGCCGCAAGCCGCTCGGCTGTCTCATCGAGATCGCCGAGACCCTGGTCCTGACCATCGTCATCTTCTGGGTCATCCAGACTTTCGTCGCCCAGCCGTACCAGGTTCAGCAGCAGAGCATGGAGACGACACTGCTGCCCAACCAGTACGTGCTCGTCGATAAGCTGACGCCCAAGTTCGACTCCTACTCACGCGGCGACATCATCGTGTTCAACCCGGTCACGCACGTTGATGACAAGTGCACGAACCCGCTCGACGACCCGCAAGGACCGGCCCCGACGCCGTTCATCAAACGGGTCATCGGCGAGCCGGGCGACACGATCAATCTCGAGGGCGGGAACGTTCTGGTCAATGGTGTCAAGGTCAACGAGCCGTACGTGCACGGCGCAGCGACGGAGCCACTGAGCGACCAGACGAGCTGGACGGTCCAGCCGGACCGTCTGTTCGTGATGGGCGACAACCGCCTGAACTCGACCGACTCGCGCGCCGACGAGATCGGCGAGGTATGCGTGAGCGACGTAATTGGCCGCGCGGTCGTGCGCTACTGGCCGCTCAATGCCATCGGCATCATCCAGACACCGACCTACCCGAACGTGCCCTCAGCGCAGGGCGTCGAGCCGGCTCCGACCGCCACTCCGTAGGACCGCCGACCGGTCAGTCGGAGTCGAGGATCCAGCGGTCGAGGTCGCGCTCGTAGTCGATCAGCTCATCAGGCTTGAACCAGAGCGCCAGCTCGCGCGCGGCTGTCTCGGGCGAATCGGAACCGTGTACGAGGTTGTGGCCCGTGTCGAGGGCGAGATCGCCGCGGATCGAGCCGGGCGCGGCCTGCGCCGGGCGCGTGGCGCCGTTGATCTCACGGCAGACGGCAATGGCGTTCGGGCCCTCGACGGCCAGCGCGACGAGCGGGCCGGAAGTGATGAACTCGATCAGTCCGGGGAAGAAGGGCTTGCCACGGTGGACGTCGTAGTGCTGCTCGGCGAGCTCGCGCGAGCAGCGCACGAGCTTCATGCCCGCGATGCGCAGGCCGCGCGCCTCGTAGCGCTCCACGATCGTGCCCACCAGCGCGCGCTGCACGCCGTCGGGCTTGACGAGGATCAGGGTTCGTTCGGTCATTCAGATATCCCCTCGTAAGGAGCTCAAGACAGGCGGAGCGCCTTCTCCAGCCCGGATGTGGAGCCCGGTGTCGAGATGACGGCGAGACTCATCAGTTCGTCGCGGAACAGCCGCTGGGCGAGCGCCTGGATGTCGTCCGAAGTCACCTTGGCCAGCTCGCCGAGTGCCTCGTCGAGTGTCAGGACGCGGTCGTGGAGCGCTTCCTGGATGCCCAGCCAGGCCGACAGGTGGCGGCTCTCCTCGAGGCGCAGCTCAAGCCTTCCGCTGGCATAGGCGCGCGCCCGCTCGAGCTCGTCGGTTGGAACGCGTTCGTCGCGCAGGCGAGCAACCTCGCGCAGGATCGCGGCGAGCGTGTCGTCAAGATTCTCCGGATCGACGCCGGCGTAGATCTGCAGCGTGCCGGCGTCGGCGTAGTCGGTCTGGAATGAATGGACGTCGTAGGCCAGGCCGGCCTCCTCGCGCACCTCCTGGAACAGGCGGCTGCTCGAGCCCTCGCCGAGGACCGTGTTGAGCAGCTCGAGCGTCCACTGGTCGGGATGGTCGCGCGGCGGTGCCGGCACGCCGAGGCAGACGTGCGCCTGGGACAGATCGCGCTCCTCGACCGTCAGCCGCGTGCACGGCGTAGCCGGTGCCGCGGCGTAGGGCGGCAGCTCCGCCGAGCCGGTCCCGAACCGTTTGCGAACGATATCGACCAGATCGGCATGGTCCATGTCGCCGGCCGCGGCGATGACGAGGTTCGTCGGCTCATAGGCCTTCGACCAGAAACCGCGGATGTCCTCGTCGGCCAGGCCGCGCACGCTGTCTTCGTCACCGGCGATCTCCCAGCCGAGCGGCGTGTCGCCGAAGAACCCGGCGTCGAAGAGCGTGAACACGTACTGCCCGGGGTCGTCGCGGTAGGAGCGAATCTCCTCGACGATGATGTCGCGCTCGCGGGCGATATCAGTGCTGCGCAGCAGCGGGCGGACCACGAGCTCGGACAGGACGTCAAAGGCACGCTCCGCCTCGCGCGCCGGAACGCGCGCCCAGTAGACCGTCGTCTCGCGGTCAGTGGCCGCGTTGCTCGACCCGCCGTAGCCCTCGATCGCCTCTGAGACGGCGCGCGCGGTCGGATACGTCTGCGTCCCCTTGAACGTCACGTGCTCCATGAAATGGGCCACGCCGCTCGTGCGCCGATCCTCGAGGCGCGATCCCGCGAGGACGTACACGGCGGTCGACATCGAGCGGCAACCGGGAACG
>CAYYVV010000064.1:8433-10449 GCA_964475245.1 uncultured Anaerolineaceae bacterium
ATCCACTCGTTGGCGAAGTAGATCACGAAGCCTATCGAGACCACCCACATGAGCGGATGGATCTGGCGCCACTTGCCCTTGACGACCTTGAGCAGGACCCAGGTTATGAAGCCGGCGCCGATGCCCACGGTGATGTCGTAGGTCAGCGGCATCAGGATGATCGTGAGCAGTGCCGGGAGGCCCTCCTCGACATCGGCGACCGGGATGTCCTTGACGATCGTGAACATCAGGTAGCCGACCAGGACCAGGGCGGGCGCCGTCGCCTGCGTGGGGATCAGCCCGGCAATCGGTGACAGGAAGATCGCCAGCAGGAACAGGATGCCCGTGACGATCGACGCGAAGCCGGTGCGAGCGCCGTCGGCGACGCCGGCCGCGCTCTCGATGTACGTCGTGTTCGACGACACGCCGCCGAGTCCGCCGGCGATGGCCGCGACGCTGTCGACGAAGAGGACTCGCCCGACGCCCGGGACGGAGCCGTCCTCCCTGGCCAGTCCGGCCTCAGCGGCAATGCCCGTGACCGTGCCCATCGTGTCGAAGAAGTCGCTGAGCATGATCGCGAAGATGGTCAGCACGGCGCTGATGAAGCCGAGCTTGGCGAACACCTGCAACGGGTCCTGAAGACCCAGACCGAGCGTCGAGAAGCTCGGCGGCTGGAAGACCAGGTTGGTCGATTGGACCCCCGTCAGGATCGCGATGATCGTGGTGGCGATGATGCTGATGATCAGTGCCGCGCGAATCTTGAGTGCGTACAGGGCGAAGGTGATGACGAGGCCGATGATGAAGACGAGCTGGCCCATCGTCGTCGGGAATGCCAGCGTCACCAGCGTGCCGTCGCAGAAGCCGAGCTGCGACGAGTCGGGCGCGCAGCCGGACTGGATCAGGCCGCCGTTGGCGAAGCCGATGAACAGGATGAAGAGTCCGATGCCCACGCCGATCGCGCGCTTGAGCGAGACCGGCACCGCATTCATGATCGCTTCGCGCATGCCGATCACGACCAGGATCGTGATGGCTACGCCTTCGAGGACGATCACGCCCATCGCGCCCGCTGCATCCAGGCCCTTGGCCGTGAGTGTGAACGCGACGATCGCGTTGATCCCCAGGCCGGCAGCGAGGGCGAACGGGTAGTTCCCGATGATGCCCATCGCGATGGTCATGATCCCGGCGATCAGCGCGGTGCCCGCGGCGACTGACACCTGGTCCAGGCCCAACGGCTTGGCGATGATGTTGCCGTTCAGGAAGATGATGTAGGCCATGACCATGAACGTGGTCAGGCCACCGCGTATCTCCGTCGACCACTTGGTGCCGCGCTCGGCAAACTTGAAATAGGAAGCGATGGCTTCCATAGCCCTCCTCTACCTCCCTCTAGGCGGCGCTGGCAGCGCGCGCTTTTCCCTCTCCTCGCCGCGGCCGAATTGACGGCCGCTCAGCTCCCTTCCGAATCCTCCCCTGCCTGGTTGGAGCCATCGCCGCTGTCGAGCGTGCTGAGCTCCATCTGGACGTAGTCCACCGAGGCCGGGAGGTCGAGACGCTGCTGTTCGGGCTCGTCGGCGTTGGACCGGCCGACGGGCGCGAACTCGACCACGATCCGCTCGTCCCCCTGTACGAGCGTGTAAACGATCAGCTGGTCAGGCCGCGTTTCGAACTCGAGATGCTCAAAGGAATCGATGTTGAGACAGATCGAGAGTGGAGTGAAGAAGGTCGACACCTCTGGTCGGTCGACGACGATCCGTTCGACCCAACCGGTGCCGTTGGAGACCATGGCCGGACCGCGGAAGTAGCGGTACGACACGGTCTGCTTGAGCAGCGGGCGCAGGAGGTTGTAGATATCTGTCGGACTCGAGACAAGGCCGCTATTCACGAAGAACTTCGCTGGCGGCTCGAGCGACACGGTCTCCTCAGGCTTCGCCGAGTGAGCCCGCCGGCTTCCCAGCCCGGCGGAGGGACCGGCCGATCTTACCGTAGGCAACGCGCCGCGCGTAAGGCCGAATCGCACCGATTCCGAGCCACGGTGCCGCA
>CAYYVV010000065.1:0-9566 GCA_964475245.1 uncultured Anaerolineaceae bacterium
ACCGATTACTTGTAGACCGTCAGCGGCGAACAAGGTCGGGCGGATAATCGCCGGGCGGCCGTACGAATGACATGACGCGGGGTCCGACCCCGAAGAACCACGGCCCGGACCTCCAAAGGGAGACCTCGCACGTGGAACAGCGTTACGAATGCCTGGACGGCAACGAGGCGGCCGCCCGAGTCGCCTATGCGGTCAGCGAGGTGATCTCGATCTACCCGATCACCCCGGCCTCGCCAATGGCGGAGCACTGCGACGACTGGGCCGCGGCCGGCCGGCCGAACCTCTGGGGCAAGGTGCCTGAAGTGGTCGAGATGCAGTCCGAGGCGGGCGCAGCTGGCGCACTCCACGGCGCCCTCCAGAAAGGCGCTCTCGGGACGACGTTCACGGCGTCGCAGGGACTGCTGCTGATGATCCCGAACATGTTCAAGGTCTGTGGCGAGCTGACGCCGACGGTGATCCACGTCGCCGCCCGCACCGTGGCTACCCACGCACTATCGATCTTTGGCGATCACAGCGATGTGATGCATGCGCGCACAACCGGCTGGGCGATGCTCGGGGCCGGTTCGGTCCAGGAAGCACACGACTTCGCGCTCGTCGCGCATGCCGCGACCCTGCGGGCCAGGGTGCCATTCCTCCACTTCTTCGATGGCTTCCGCACGTCGCACGAGATCAACAAGATCGCTCTGCTTGACGAGGACGATATCCGCGCGCTGGTCCGTGACGAGGACGTGCTTGCCTTCCGGCAGCGGGGCATGAGCTCGGAAACGCCGGCTGTCCGCGGCACCGCGCAGAACCCGGACGTCTTCTTCCAGGCTCGTGAGGCCTCGAACCCATTTCACCTGGCAGTGCCCGGGATCGTCCAAGAGGTAATGGATGAGCTGGCGGCACGGACCGGCCGCCGGTACGGGCTGGTGGACTATCACGGCGCCCAGGACGCGGAGCGCGTGGTTATCGTCATGGGCTCGGCCTCCGGTGCGGTTGAAGAGACCGTGGACACGCTTGTCGCGTCCGGCGAACGCGTCGGAATGCTGCGCATCCGCCTTTTCCAGCCGTTCCCCGCCCAGCAGATCGTCGCCGCGCTGCCGTCGACGGTGCGTGCCATCGCCGTCCTCGACCGCACCAAGGAGCCCGGCGCAGTGGGCGAGCCGCTCTACCTGGAGGTCGTCGCGGCGCTGTCCGAGGCGATGGACCAGGATGCGCCACCTTTCGCCACGCGTCCGAAGGTGATCGGTGGGCGATACGGCCTGTCATCCAAGGAGATGACGCCGGCGATGATCAAGCCGATCTTCGAGGAGCTCTCGGGGACCAAGCCGAAGCAGCACTTCACGGTCGGCATCTACGACGACGTGACCCATCTCAGCCTGCCGATCGACACCGGATTCCAGCATCCTCGTCCCGCCACAGAGGTGCAGGCGGTGTTTTTCGGGCTCGGCTCGGACGGCACGGTCGGCGCGAACAAGGCGTCGATCAAGATCATCGGCGAGAGCACGGACCTGTTCGCGCAGGGCTATTTCGTGTACGACTCCAAGAAGTCGGGGTCGGTCACGGTGTCGCACCTGCGCTTTGGGCCCGAGCCCATCCGGTCGACATATCTCGTCGAGGAGGCCGACTTCGTCGCCTGCCACCAGTTCGGGCTGGTGGGCAAGACGAAGATCCTCGAGCTTGCCAAGAAAGGGGCGACGTTCCTACTGAACGCCCCGTACGGAGCCGACGAGGTCTGGGATCACCTGCCGCGCAGCGTCCGGCAGCTGCTGCGCGACAAGGAGATCGACTTCTGGGTGATCGACGCCCTCGCCGTGGCCGACGAGGCCGGCATGGGCAGCCGGATCAATACCGTGATGCAGCCGTGCTTCTTCCAGCTCGCGGGCATCCTTCCGGCGGCCGAGGCGATCTCGAAGATCAAGGAGTCGGTCGAGAAGACTTACGCAAGGCGCGGCGAGGCAATCGTCGCCCGCAACTTCGCCGCGATCGACCACTCTCTCGCGCGGCTTGCTCATGTCACCCTGGGCAGCGTCACCGACGACGTTCCGCTGGCGTCACTGGCGACCAACGACATGCCCGACTTCGTCGCCCGGATCACGTCGCGGCTGATGGCCGGCGAAGGCGACCAATTACCGGTTAGCGCGCTGCCGGTCGACGGTACGTTTCCGTCCGGGACTGCCAGGTACGAGAAGCGGGCGATCGCCCAGACGATCCCGATCTGGGATCCGTCGATCTGCATCGACTGCGGCAAGTGCGCGATGGTCTGCCCGCACGCGACGATCCGAATGAAGGTGTTTCCAACGGCCGCCGTGGCATCTGCGCCGGCCGACTTCCTACACAAGGAGTTCAAGTCCAGGGACCTGCTGGAACATCGACTCACGATCCAGGTGGCTCCGGACGATTGCACCGGTTGCGGCGTGTGCGTTGACGTGTGTCCCGCCAAGAGCAAGTCCGACTCAAGCCACAAGTCCATCAACATGGAGCCGGTCGCCGACCATCGCGACGTCGAGCGAGTGCGCTGGGACTACTTCCAGTCCATCGCGCCACTCGATCGCAGCCTCATCCCGCACGACACGATCAAGGGCAGCCAGGTCCTCGAGCCCCTGTTCGAGTTTTCGGGCGCATGCGGCGGTTGCGGCGAGACGCCCTATATCCGGTTGGTCAGCCAGCTTTTCGGCGATCGCATGATCGTCGCCAACGCGACTGGCTGCTCGTCGATCTATGGCGCAAACCTGCCGACCACGCCGTGGACGGTAAACGCGGCGGGTCGCGGTCCGGCCTGGAACAACTCGCTATTCGAGGACAACGCCGAGTTCGGACTGGGTATGCGGCTCGCGCTGGACGCCCAGACGGATCAAGCGCGGCGACTCCTCGAGCGGCTCGCTCCGATGCTGGGCCAGGAAATGGTCGGCGGTCTCCTGGGAGCCGTTCAGGACACAGAAGCGGACATCACCCTCCAGCGCGAGCGGGTCGGCCGGTTGCGCGAGGCACTTGGCCGGATCGATGGACCTCTCGCCTCAGACGCCCGGCACCTGCTCGCCCTGGCCAACGATCTCGTCCGCCAGGGCGTGTGGATCATCGGCGGCGATGGCTGGGCGTACGACATCGGCTTCGGCGGCGTCGACCAGGTCCTCTCGTCGGGCCGCAACGTCAACATCCTCGTCCTCGACACAGAGGTCTACTCGAACACCGGTGGTCAGTCCTCGAAGTCGACGCCGCGCGGTGCGGTGGCCAAGTTCGCGGCGGCCGGCAAGGGAACGGCCAAGAAGGACCTCGGGGCCATCGCGCGTTCGTACGGCAATGTCTACGTCGCCCAGATCGCGATGGGCGCCAACGACCTCCAGACCACGAAGGCGCTGCTCGAGGCCGATGCGTGGCCGGGTCCTTCGCTGGTCATCGCGTATAGCACCTGTATCGCTCATGGGATCGACATGAGCAAGTCGATGAGCCACCAGAAGGACGCGGTCAAGAGTGGTTACTGGCCTCTCTACCGGTTCCGTCCATCTGAGATCGAGGATGGCAAGCCGTTCATCCTCGATTCCGCCCGGCCATCGATCCCGATCGCCGAGTTCGCCGCCACCGAGACACGTTTCGCCATCCTGCAGCGAACGCAGCCTGAGCGAGCCGCCCAGCTGGCGGCCCTCGCCCAGGCTGATGCTGACGAACGGTGGCGCTACTACGCACAGCTCGCCGGCATCGAGCGCACTGTTCCGCATTTCCGCGAGCCTGATCCGGGGGCTATGCCCGACCGAGAGGGCGGTCCCGGATCTGTCCTCGCGGACGAGGGGGAATAGCCATGACTGTCGACCTGCGCACCCGCTATCTCGGTCTCGAGCTCCGGTCGCCGATCGTCGCATCGGCGGCCCCGCATAACGGAGAACCAGCCACGGCCGCACGCCTGGAACGTGCCGGGGCGGGTGCGATCGTCCTCCCCTCGCTGTTCGAAGAGGAGATCGTCGCCGAGGAGATCGGCCTCAACCGGTCGCTCGAGCAGGGCACCGAAGCCTTCGCCGAAGCGCTCGACTACTTCCCGGCCATCGACGCGTTCGTCGGCACGGCCGACCGGTACCTCGCCTCGATCGCGCAGGTCAAGGCGCAGGCCAGCGTGCCGATCGTGGCCAGCCTCAACGCAACGAGCGCAGGTGGTTGGGTCCGCTATGCCCGGCTCATCCAGGACGCCGGCGCAGATGCACTCGAGCTGAACCTGTATCACGTCGCGGCCGATCCACTGCGGACTGCGACCCAGAGAGAGGCTGCCGATGTCGAGCTGATCGCCGCCGTGCGCACATCGGTGACGATCCCGCTGGCCGTCAAGTTGAGTCCGTATTACTCGTCGTTCGCCAACTTTGCCGCTGCGGCCGCGGCCGCCGGAGCCGACGGCCTCGTCCTGTTTAACCGCTTCTACCAGCCCGACCTCGACCTGGATTCGCTTGAGGTGGTGCCCCGGCTCGATCTGAGCCAACCGTGGGAGATGCGGCTGCCCGTGCGTTGGATCGCGATGCTCCGACCGCAACTCGGGCCACAGGTTTCACTTGCCGTGACGTCCGGCGTCCACAGCGGGACGGACGTGATCAAAGGCCTGATGGTCGGCGCCGACGTGGTGATGATGACGTCGGCACTGTTGCGCCATGGGCCTGAGCACATCGGCCGAGTGGAAGCCGAGTTGCAGGACTGGATGACGGAGCACGAATACGAATCGGTCGCGCAGCTCCGCGGAAGCGCCAGCCATGCGACGGCCGAGAACCCGTCCGCGTTCGAGCGTGCCAACTACATGCAGACGCTCAGATCATGGGTTGCGCCGCGGGAGCTCACCTCGACCGCTCCGACTGGCCCGGCCGAGGAGCCGCGCGTCGAATCGAACTAACTCAGCGATTGCGGGGCAGGTCGACCGAGTAGTCCACCACCGCGCGCAGGTCGCACTGCAGTCGGGGACCAAGCCATTGCCGCGCCAGTGACCGTTCTCGAGCCAAGCCACCTCGCCGCTACGTGGCATCGCGGCGCGGATGACTCCCCTGGTTGGAACCGCAGTCCGGTGAGCGTGTGTCGTGCGCGGCGACGAGGCGGATCGGCGCACGGTGGATGTTGCGGCTGTTGACGGCCACTCATCGTGATCGTTGCCTCCATCTGCGGAGACTGACAAATTCACGGAGCAACGTGAGTAGACGCGGGCGGCGCGTGGAGCCGCCACTAGACTCTCGGCGCACCATCCCCTGGATGGCCGAGGAGGTTTGCTTGGATAGCGGGCTCGATCGTCGGCTGGTAGCGGTCATGTTCACCGACATGGTTGGCTACAGCGCGCTCATGCAGTCCGACGAGCAACGCGCGGTTCAAAGCCGCGACACATACCTCGCGGCGGTCGAACTGCAGCACGGAGCGTTCGGCGGAACCATCGTCCAACGACTGGGTGATGGGACGATGAGCATGTTCCCGAGCTCACTCGCCGCTGTTCAAGCCGCGGTTGCGACGCAGCGCGAGCTGGTTGCGCAGGACGTTCACGTGCGCATCGGCATTCATGTTGGCGAGGTCGTCGTTGAGCCTGAGCGCCTGACGGGCGACGCCGTGAACGTTGCCTCGCGGATCGAATCCTTTGCGGTTCCGGGCGGGGTCATGCTGTCAGACGCTGCTCGTGAGCAGCTCAAGAACCGAACGGACCTCGCTCTGGTGAGCTTGGGTCGTTTCAAGCTGAAGAGCATCGGCCAACCGCTCGAGTTGTATGCCGTTGCCGGCGATGGCCTCGTCCTGCCTGACGCCCAGACGCTCGCGGGCAAGGGCGAACGGTTTGCGAGCTTGCCCAGCAACCTGCCGGAACCTGCGTCTGCGCTCGTCGGTAGGTCGCGGGAGCTTGAAGAAATCATCGGGCTCGTTCGCACTGGGCGAATCGTGACCGTTACCGGTCCGGGCGGCGTGGGCAAGACACGGATGCTCATTGAGCTGGGTCGCATGCTGGCCTCGGAATTCCTCGACGGACTCGCCTTCGTCTCCCTGGCTGATATCACCGGGCCGGACGATTTCGTGCCCGCTCTCGCAGCCGCGCTCGACGTGAAGGAGGCAGAGGAGCGGCCCCTTCGCGACGGCGTCGTGGCACTCATCGGAGACAAGAACGCGCTGCTCCTGCTCGACAACATGGAGCAGATCGTTCGCGCGGCGCCGGAGGTTGCCCACATCGTGCAGGGCTGTCCGCATTTGAGGATCGTCGTCACGAGCAGGACGCCGCTGCGCCTCGCGGCCGAACGGGAATATCCGCTGCCGACGCTCGACCTTCCCGATCCACGGGAAACGGACGTGGCCGGCGCCCTGATGAACTATCCGGCGACCGCGTTGTTCGTCGAACGGGCTCGTGCGGCAAAGAGCACCTTCGAGGTAACGCCTGACAACGCGAAGTCCATATCCGATATCTGTCGTCGCCTCGACGGACTGCCGCTGGCGCTCGAGCTGGCCGCGGCTCGTCTTCGGATCATGTCGCCACAGGCGCTGAACGACCGGCTCAGCAGTGCGCTCAATGTGCTCACCTCAGGACCCCGAGAAGTTCCGGAGCGACAACAGACGTTGCGCGCCACGATCGCCTGGAGCCACGCGCTGCTGACTGAGCCGGAGCAGAGCCTGTTCCGCCGAATGGCCGTTTTCGTGGGCGGTTGCGCAATCGATGACGTTGAGGCCGTGTGCGCCGAGGCAGGCGATTCGGCGCTCGACGCGATCGAGTCGCTAGTCGACAAGGCCCTCGTACAGGTCGACGGCCAGACAGGCCGGCTCCGAATGCTTCAGACGATCGGCGATTACGCCCGGGAGCTTCTCCAAAACTCTGGTGAGACCGTGACGACGGCGGAGCGTCACGCTCTGAGATACGCGCAACTGGCGCTCGCGATTCGGGACGACACGGAGGGCACGGACCAGATCGGCGCATTGGAGCGCGGTATCGCCGACGAAGGCAACCTCACGGCCGCGCTCGACACCTTCCTCGCAGGGGCACGACGTGGCGACGCGATGGCCGTGGAAGCCGGCATGAAGATGTGCGGTGACCTGTACTTCTACTGGCACATCCGCGGCAAGAATGTCACCGCCAAGGAATATGCGGCTGCATTCCTCGAGTGCGACACAGGCAGGTTGGCGACCGTCGGCCGCGTTGGCGCACTGATCTGCGCGGGGCTGGGCTCATGGATTTTGGGCGAGTTCCAGCTCTCTTACGAGCAATTGAACGAGGCCTACCGGATGGCCACAGAGCTCAACGCTCGGCGCGAGCAGTGCATTAGTGCGTTGCTCCAGGGCGTCGCGCTGTTAGGCCTCGATCTTGAAGCTGGTCTCAAGTGGATGAACGACGCCGTCGATCTCGGCCGAACGGCCGGTTTTACCTGGGGTCTTGGCATGGCCTTGGCGTTCGAAGGCATCCTTCGCATGGTTTCGGGCGATGTTGACTTCGCCGACCGAAGGTTCCTGGAGGCACAGGAGATCCAGCAGACACTGGGCGACCTGGAAGGCATCGGCCTTTCGCTCGGCGGGCGCGCATCAATCGCCTCGGCGCGTGGTGACCTGGAAACGGCGCTGGATCTGTATGTACAAGCGCTGCACGCGTTCGAATCGGTCGGCGATCGTGCGGAGGAGGCCCGGGTCCTGAGCGAAATGGCGTGGACATATCTGAGGAATGGCGACGAACCCAACGCGCGCCGCTACTTCTTCGCTTCGGTCCAGGCATACATGGACGTCGGCAGCGTGCGCGGCGTGGGGCTTTCGCTCGTTGGGCTGGCCTCGACAGAGGCCGCGGAGCATCCGGACCGCGCCGTCCAGATTGCCGCTGCAGCCGAGGTCTACGGTGGCCAGGAGGGCATCGTCAACGTCTACTCCGACGAGACGCCCGGGCGCGAGTTCGTCGACCGGGCACGCGCCGCGCTTTCTGCGGACGACGTCACACGAGCCACCGACCTGGGCCGGCGGCTGTCCATCAAGCAATCAATCGATCTCGCCCGGGCAGCTGACGGGTGACCAACCACGGAGACAGCACATCGTCTTGCGTAGGAAAGGCTGGAGCCGACACTCGGATTTGAACCGAGGACCTGCTGTTTACGAAACGCGCCCATTGCGTCCGTCAGGGTCCGCGGAGAGGGCATTTCATAGCCCGCGGCGCGTCGTCCGCCCGCTGTGACCGTGGACCATCAGATCACCCCATCACGGCGAGGAGCCCCGATGAGCGAGGATCCTGCGTCTCGCACGACGCCTGGGCTCCCAGCCGAACCACGGGTCGATCCGGACCGACCGCTCAATCCGGAAGTCGAGGCGTTCCGGTTGGAGTCAAACCCGGCGAAGCGCGCCGCGATGGTGCTCGGCCCGGGCCTCATAACTGGTGCCTCGGACGACGACCCCTCCGGCATCGCCACCTACGCACAGACCGGCGCGAGCTACGGCTATACGTTCCTGTGGACCACCATCGTGATGCTCCCGATGATGATCTCGATCCAGTACATCTGCGCGCGCATCGGGCTCGTAACCGGCCGCGGCCTGGCCAATGTGTTCCGTCAGCGCTACCCGCGCTGGATCCTGTACCCCGTCGTGCTGGCGATGGTGGTCGCCAACACCGCTAACGCGGGCGCCGACATCGGCGCCATTGCAGCCGCGCTGAACATGCTTATCCCGGTGCCGGCGATCGTCTTCGTCATCCCGATCGGCGTCGTCATCATGCTGGTGCAGGTCTTCGGGTCCTATCGCCAGATGTCACGCATCTTCAAGTGGCTGACCCTGGCGCTGCTGGCCTATATCGGTGCTGCTCTCTTGTCGCGCCCCGACCTCGGCGCTGTGCTCCAGGGCAGCCTCATCCCTAGCTTCGGCCTCGATGCCGCCTCCATCGCCATCCTCGTGGCGCTACTGGGCACGACCATCTCGCCGTACCTGTTCTTCTGGCAGGCCAGCCAGGAGGTCGAGTCCGAGATCGACAAGGGTCGCAAGCGTCTGTGGCAGCGCCAGGGCTCGAGCCACACGGAGCTGCGTTTCGCCTTATGGGACACGGTGGCGGGGATGACCTTCTCGGAGATCGTGGCCTTCTTCATCATCCTGGCCACGGGCGCCACGTTGCACGTCGCGGGTAAGACCGACATCCAGTCGGCGACTGATGCCGCGCAGGCGCTGCGGCCCATTGCAGGCGACGCCTCGGCCATCCTCCTGGCCGTCGGGCTCATCGGCTCGGGCATGCTCGCGGTACCTATCCTCACAGCGTCAGCCGGCTACGGCGTCGCTGACGCGTTCGGGTGGAAGTCGGGACTCGACTCCGGGGCCCAGAGAGCGCCGCACTTCTACGCGGTCATCGCGATCGCGACGGTCATCGGCGTGGCCATCAACTTCCTGGGCATCAATCCGATCACCGCCCTCGTCGCGACGGCGATGCTTAACGGCCTGCTCGCGCCGGTCATCCTCGTGCTCGTGATGCGCGTCTCGAGCGATCGGACGGTGATGGGCGAGCACACCAGTAGTCGGCTCTTGGCATCGGTGGGCTGGGTCACCACGCTGGTGATGGCGGTAGGGGCCATCGCACTCATCGCGGTCACCGTGTTTCCGGCGCTATGACAAGTCGCGTCGGACGCCGTCGTTATCTGGAAATGACA
>CAYYVV010000066.1:0-8982 GCA_964475245.1 uncultured Anaerolineaceae bacterium
AACCGGCGACCCCCTGCTCCCAAAGCAGGTGCGCTACCACTGCGCTACACCCCGAGACCCTTAGGTTACGGACAATGGCCGTAGGCCGTTTGTTCGCAGCAAGACCCCGGTAGGACCAACGACCCTGCGCGTGACGATCGGGCCTCGCCAAGCGTCATTCGGCTGATGACAATGGGATTTGAATGAGAGCTACACGGGCCGGAATGATCCGACAGAGCGCGGCGACCCAGACGCTGGCCGCCGCCTCCCTGGTGGTCGTAGGCATCGCGCTTTGGGTGTTGGCACTGTCCGGCGTCGTGTCACCGCATCCGTGGGTCTTCATGTTGCTGGGACTCGTTGCGTCCGTGCTGGAGGTGGGCGCGATCGCGCTGGCTGCAAACGCGAGGTCGATAAGCCGACGCTCGCACGCTGTAACGATCTTTCTGGTGCTGGGTGCCGCGCTGCCACCCATTCTCGTGCTCGTCCTCGCCATCGTCGGGAGTGCCCTAGAACACGCTTGAGACCTGGTCAAGCCAGGTTCGGCCCGTCTGTCACCTTTCACGTCGGGACATCGCGTGACGTTCAACGTCCGGGTCAGTCAGCGCGCGAGTACCGGGTGAGCAATCCCACATCCTCAAATCCGAGGCTCTTATAGATAGAGGCACCGTCCTGCGTCGCATGCAGCAAGGCTCGGCGCGCTCCCAGGGAGGCCGCAGCTCGCAGCGCGCCCAGGGTCATTGCGCGGCCGATACCTCGGCGACGCCAGGCCGGTTCGGTGCTCACGAAGAAGACCTGCGCGTACTCGCCGAAGACGTGGCAGGCTGAAGTCGCGTGCGCCACCCCCGCGTCGTCGACGGCGGCGAATAGTCGAACGGAAGGCGGCAGCCTGCTCAGGAACCTGGCTACCTCGTCAGCCGAGTCCGTGATGCTGGGATCCGACGCGACCGCAACGGCGGCTGCGTCTTTCAGCGGAACGGCGTCCGGCGCCTCTGGCGCGGCCCGGTTCACTGGCCGGAGATCAAGACCGTCCGGAAGCGCGGCGCCCGTCACGGCCTGGACATCGCGGAGCACCATGGCCATCTCCGGATGACTTGCGCTCCAGCCGGGCTGGCCACGCAGGAGCTCGTTGCAACGCGAGGCTTGCTCGAAGGCGAGGACGACTCCCCGCCAAGGGCCCCCGATCTCCGCGACGAGCCGATCGAAACCCGAGTCGTCGATTACGAGCAGACGGATGACTGCGACACCACGCACGCCCGACGCGATCTGGACGACTGGGGCGCTGGCCAGCTCGTGACGCCGGGGCGCGACGAACGCATCGGCATAGATATCGATCGCGGCCTCGACCACCGCCGCATGGTACCGCCCGAACTTTGTCCGGCTCGGGGCGTCGACGCGCCAGGCTAATCCGTGCGTCTGGGCGCCGGGTCGGTCGTCGCCCCCAAGGTGGCCTCGAACAACAGGTGGTACCTGGCTCGCATGTGCGTCACCTGGACCCTGAGCCGATCCCGCTCGGGCCCGGATTCCAGATGCATGGCCAGCGAGCGCTCGGCCGAGCGCCAGGCGGCGAGGACGGCGGTCATCTGACCACCGTCCTGCGCAGGCCAGCCCGATGCCAACTCGCGGGTGCCCACAACTCGGCGGACGTGCTCGATCAGCGTGGGAAACGGGCCGGGGAGCGGCTCGCGCTCGCTGCCGACCGATGATCTGACTCTGTGCTGGACCTGTGCCATGTGTGACGATCGCTCCCGACAACCGGCACCGGGCCCTTTACCAGGCGTGGGCCCGCCCCCAGGCAGGCCCACCCTCAGGCGGTCAACGGTCGGTTTGTTCGCTGAACGTTCGCGCCATCGGAGTCGGCCGTCATTACAGGCCGTAATCCGCTCTTCAAGGAGTCGCGTCGTCCGAGTTGAGTGCGCCGCTTTGCCAGCCGTCGTTGGAGAAGGTGGGGATGAAACGGTATCCGCGACCCGGAACCGTGGCGATAAAGCGCGGCCGCCGGTAGTCGTTCTGCAGCTTGACGCGCAGACCTCGGATATGGCGGTCAACGATGTTGCTCTCGGCAACGAAGTCAGTGCCCCAGACCACGTCCATGATCTCGTCGCGTGTAACAACACGCCCGCTGCGGCTAGCCAGCAGGTACAGCAGACTCTGTTCGATGCTGGTCAGGTGGATGGTCGAGTTACCCGTTCGAACCTCCCGCTTCAGGATGTCGATCTCCATCTCGCCGAGTCTTATCGTCGGCACGATCGCACGGTCCACACCAGACGCGCGACGGGTGACAACGATCGCCCGCGCCAGAAGCTCCTCGGGCGAGAATGGCACCGTGATGATGTCGTCCACGCCCAGATCGAAGGCTTTCAGCTTCGTGGCCAGATCGCCGCGCCGGGTGAGACCGAGAACCGGGGTCACGCTGGAAGTCAGGCTGTTCGATGCCCCGAGGCGCGCCAGCAGCTCGCTGCTCTGCTCGTGGTCCATGTCAACCACCGCGAGGTGCGGAGACCAACTATCCAGGATGCTGGTCGCGTCCTCGAGCGTGCTTGCCGCGCGCACCACGAACAGTCCGTGGTTAAGCGTCAGCTGGACCAGGTCGACGACGATCGGGCGATCCAGAAGGAGCAATGCGCGACGCGCATCGTCGTGCAAAGGAATCACTGACTGCGCGATTTGACGTCCCTCCTCATGCATGGCTCAACTCTTCGAGCCGGCGGCGATCTTCCGTCTCGAGCTGAAAAGTGCTGTGCTCGATGTCGAAATCATCGGCGAGGCAGTCGGATAGGGCGTCCAGCGCCTTGACCGGATCGGCGCCGTCGCCCAGCACGACGTGGGCCGAGACGACGTTCATGCCCGAAGTGATCGTCCAGGCGTGGAGGTCGTGGCAGTCAACGACGCCGGGGGCGTCGAGGATGTGCTGGCGCACATGGGCCATGTCCACTCCCTTTGGCGTCGATTCCATGAGTACGCTGGTCGCATCTCGAAGTAAAGAGATTGTGCGCGGCAGGATCAACAGGCCGATCAGGATCGACGCCGCTACGTCGACCCACGCCCAGCCGGTCAGCGCGATCACGAGCGCGGCAACAATCACCGCCGCGGAACCGCCCACGTCGCCGAGGACCTCCAGATATGCGCCACGGATGTTCAGGCTCTGACGCTGACCGTCGCGCAGGAGAAGCAGCGAGATGCCGTTTGCAACGAGGCCGACGAGCGCGAACGCGAGCATCGGGCCGGACGCGATCTGGGTCTGACCAGACAGCCGCTGAAAGCCCTCGAAGAGCACGACGGCTCCGATCATCAGGAGCAGCCCAGCACTGATCACGGCGGCGAAGATCTCGAGGCGCAGGTAGCCGAAGGTGCGTGCAGATGACGCCGGACGCTGCGCAAGGGAGATGGCGGCCAAACCGAGTCCCAGCCCACAGACATCGGTCAGGACGTGTCCAGCGTCGGCAAACAGGGCGAGGCTGTTGGCGACCACGGCACCGATGAGCTCGACGACGAGGACGCTCAGCGAGAGACACAGAACGACAGCCAGGCGGCCCCGATGCTGAAACGCGGCAGAGGCATGGTCATGGGCCATCAGCAGATTGTGAACGCGTCCGACCACTGCCGGCTGCTCGATGTTGACGAAGGATTAGAGCCTGCCGTTACCAGAGCTCGTAACACGAGGTCGGACGCGCCATGAGCCTAACCGCCGATTCGCGAGCGGTGACCCAGCCCGATTCGGCCAACCATGCGCGGACCATCGTCCAGGGTCAGCGCTTGTGCGCGATGACGATCTCCGTGTCGCCCGGCCAATCCCAGAAGAGACCGTCCGACGAGCGGGACTCGAGCAGCGCCCGAGCCTCGGCGATGAAGGCGTCCAGCTGATCGTCGAACAGGTGCGGCGCAGACGACGACAACGACAGGTAGCCCGAGATGACGCCGTCGACGCCGCGCAGCAGGTCCGAGACACCGGGCGCGAACACCGAGCGCGGCGGCGCGAAACGGGTCTGGACGAGGATGTCCTCGAAGCGATGGTTGCGGACCGGGGCAAAGCCCTGGCCCATCCGCCGCTCCGAACCCAGGTACTTGACGACCAACACCTGCAGCTCGTCGTGTGGAATTGGCGGATGGCCGGGCGGCGCGGGGCGATCGCGATCCTTCAGCGTGTGGACGATCAGCGCGATCGCCCCACCGGGCTCGAGCATGTCGTAGACGGCCTCCGCGACGCGCAGCTCGTCGGTCCAGTGGAACGACTGCCCGAACGTCACCAGCCGGAACGGCCCCGGCGCGGCCGCCGGCAGATCCTCCGCCAGGCCGCGGACCCAGGTGATGTTGCGCACGCCCGCTGCGGTTGCCACGCGTGCCGCCTCCGTGAGCATGTCCGGGTCCGGCTCGAGCCCGACCGCCTCGTCGAAGAGTCCCGCCAGCCGAAGCGTGAGGATGCCAGGCCCGCAGCCCACGTCGAGCAGGCGGCCGTGGCCGTCGAGGCGCAGCTCGCGGGTGAGAGTGGCCTCCAGCTCGGGCGAGTAGGGCGGGCGTCCAGGTCGGTAGTGCGCGGCGGCACCCAGGTAGATCGTCGGGTCGTACGTCCGTGCCTCGTCCATCCGCGACGGAGGCTACCGATTGGTGCAAGGTTGGCGCGCCGAGCGGTGTTGAAATGGGTGACAAGCTCACACCGAGGCACTTACCAATGAATGACGACGAACTGAATGGCCGATTGACGGCAATGGAGGCTCGCGCGCCTGGCGCTCGCCGACCTCTGCCCGACCTGAGCCGGCCGGCGCGCCGGAGTCGGCTGCTCGCACCGATTGCCCTGGCGCCCGCGCTCGTGCTGGCGATTGCCGCGACGGCCGCGGCAGGCGGCGCAGTCGCGGGCATCCTGGCGGTTCACGGCTACGAGGGTGCAGAGAACCCCGGCCAGCCGCTGGCCGGTGCGGGGCTCGAATGCATGAGCCCGCCACAGGCCGCGTCGTACCTCGCCGTCCACGGCTTCACGAATGTCGTGTGGCAGATCGAGAGCGGCTCCGTCTCAGGCAAGACCGGCACCACCACCCAGGCGGCAACGCCACCCGTGCACGGTTATGTCGTCCCCGGCGCGTTCCTGGGCGACGGCCAGCTGATCATGATCATCGATCAGCGTACTGACGGGAACGGCG
This sequence comes from uncultured Anaerolineaceae bacterium, assembly GCA_964475245.1. Classification (GTDB taxonomy): domain Bacteria; phylum Chloroflexota; class Limnocylindria; order Limnocylindrales; family CSP1-4; genus JALYGJ01. The sequence goes on from CAYYVV010000066.1 coordinate 5,112, forward strand.
TGGGCGCCTGCGTCAACGAGCCGATGCCGTGACGGCGCGGCAGGCGGTCGCGCCGTCAGTGACGGCGCGCGACACGGTTTCGGCGCGTGATCAGCCGTCTGCCACGGCGGCGTCGTTCCAGGTCGCGACCGCGCCGCTGTACGACGGCATCGTCAGGCGCCTCGTCATGGTCCTGGGCGATACGAACGAGGCGGAGGACGTCGCCCAGGACGCATACCTGCGGGCATTCAATTCGTGGGACCGGTTTGATGGACGTGATGTCCGTGGCTGGCTGTACACGATCGCGCTGCGGCTTGCCTTCAACCAGCTTCGACGCAGAAGGCGCTGGCTGGCGATCGCCCAACGCGTGCAGCCTGCACCGTGGTCGGATCCATCGGATCCCGACCTGTGGCAGGCGCTCCAACGGCTGGACGCCCCGGTCCGCGCGGCACTGCTGATGAATGTTCTCGACGGCTACACCCAGTGCGAGATCGCCCAGGTGTTCGGCGTCGCGGAGGGGACGGTGGCGTCGTGGCTCTCCCGCGCGCGGGCAGTGCTGCGCGATGACCTCGCGCCGTCGGGCTGAGCATGGGCTTGCGCCGGGATCGCTAACCTCCGTGGATGCGCGTAGGTATTGCACTTCCCATCGGCGAGCGCGGGTCCGAGCGGAGGGCCGCCTCGTACCAGCAGATGCGCGAGATGGCAGTGGCCGCGGAGGAGGGCGGGGCCGACTCGATCTGGGTTGCCGACCACCTCTTCTATCGCATCGACGAAGCGGGAACGCGCGGGCTATGGGAAGCAATGACGATCCTCGCCGCCCTGGCCGACGCGACCAAACGCGTCGAGCTCGGGCCGCTGGTGATGTGCGTGCCCTTCCGCAACCCTGGCCTCATCGCCTGGATCGCGAACACGATCGACGAGGTCAGCGGTGGCCGCCTCGTCGTTGGCCTGGGCAGCGGTTGGTCGGAGGACGAGTTTCGTGCCTTCGACTTCCAGTTCGACCGCCGGGTGAGCTACTTCGCCGAGTCGCTCGAGGTGATCGTGCCCCTGCTGCGCAACGGCAAAGCCAGTTTTGAAGGCCAGTTCGTGAAGGGCAACGCGGAGCTCCGACCGCCCGGGCCTCGCGCCGGCGCAGGCGGGCCACCGATCCTGATCGCGGGCAGCAAGCCACGCATGATGTCGCTCATCGCCAAGCACGCGGACCGCTGGAACAGCGTCTGGTACGGGCTACCGACCGATGATTTCCGCAACGAGCGAAACGACCTCAAGCAGGCCTGCGCGGCGATCGGGCGCGACCCGAAGTCGATCGAGGTCAGCGCGGGACTACAGGTCTCCGAAGACAGCGGACCGGCCAACGATCTCGAGTTCCTGTACGGCAGCGCAGATCAGATCGCGGACGGTCTCGGCAAATGGCGCGACGAGGGCGTGACCGAGGTGATGTGTCGCATGGAGCCCCCGTCAGTCGAGCTCGTAGGGCGAATTACGGAAGCCGCTAAGCGAGTTCGCTGACGGCTGCTTTGCTCGACGAGGGCTTGTCGCGCTGGCCTATCTGACTCTCTGCCTCTTCGAGGCGCGCGAGATACGGCCGAGCCTTCAATTTGCTGAAGATCTCCCGCGCGCGACCTGCCCAGGTCGACGCGCGAGGGTCGCCAGGCGCGAACCTGACCGCGTCAAGAAGGGTCTCAGCCTCGGCGAGATGGAAGCCCGTTGCGCGCAGCTTGTCAGCGATGGGCAACAACTGGGCCACGGCCTCCTCCGCGTGACCGTCGAGGGCAGCACGAACCGCCTTCGCCCAAGCCTTCATCTCGCTCGGCAGCGCGCCCGATCGTGCGTCCGCCTCGATCTCACGTGCGAGCTCCTCGAACCTGGCACGGTCACCGGTAACCGCCGCGGCGCGCGCAGCCACGGGCAATATCGCCACCCCGAAGTCGTGCCACAGGGCGACGGCTCTATGCGCGTGCTGTGCGGAACCCGCGGCGTCCCCATCCAGATAAGCGGCTAGCCCCTCGGCCCAACTTATCGTGGCGTTGAGCTGGACCTCATCCAAGCCCTCGGCGGCCGACCTCGCCTCGGCAATCGCGGCTCGACCGTCCTCGCCGCGGCTGACGCGGTAGATTGCCGTCGTCGCGACGATGCGAGCTCGGTCGCCCGGGGCTATGGCCAGACCGAGAGTCGCCTCGGCGAGCGCCAGGGGGCCGTCCCAGTCCTCACCCGCCGAGTACATGTACATGGTGGCCGCGCCGACCTGCCACTGGAAGAGGCCTGCCTGCCCCATGCGCCGTGCGATGTCGATGCTCTGCATGACCAGCTCGATTGCACGAGCGGGGTCGTCTTCGTAGATCCCCGCCGCGAGGTTGTTTCGCGCTCGCAGCTCGAGTTCGATTGCCCCTATGTCGATCGCGATCTGCAAGCCCATCTCGTGCAGTGCACGCGATTCACGCCTTCGACCCAGCGTTGCCAGCGCAGAGGCCTTGTTAACGAGTGCCTCGGCGATGACCAATTCCAGGTTGAGCCTCTCGGCGACGCGTAGGGCCCGATCCGCGGCAACGATGGCTCGTTCGTCGTCGACAACTCTCATGTACGCCCGGGCGAGTGTGGCCAGCACCATCGCGCCCGCCGCACCGTCCAGTTGCCCGGGATGCTGCTCGACGGTCACCTCGAGCTCGTGAACCGCGTCCTTGAGCTGGCTGCTGTCGATCAGGATTCGACCGAGCAGCGCTGACGTGTCCAGCACGGCCGACTCGTCACCAAGTTCGTTGTAGATGGCGATCGCTTCACGCGCGTGCTGGGCGGCAAGCTGGACATGGCCGCTGGCGATCGCGGAGACGGCAGACAGGGCCAGCAAGTCTGCCCGCTCCGACTCGTCTTTCGTCAGCCCGAGTGCCTGGCCGAGGAAAGTGATCGCCTGCTCGTGGCCGCCGAGCATTGCGGCGCGCTCGCCGGCGCCGCGCAGAGAACGCTTGGCCTGTACAGCGATGGCATCGCGCTCGGCGCCTTCAGCTGAGGCCGCATGGGCGGCGAGATAGTGCGTGGCAAGGACCCCGGCCAGCTCATCGTCTCCGAGCGCCTCGTAGTAGCGCGCTGCGGCGAGATGATGAGATCGTCGGTCGCGGCGCACGAGCGTGCCATAGGCGACCTCGCGGATGAGCGACTGGACAAAGCCGTATTGACCCCGCTCAGGCGAGCGCGGATCCACCTCGACGTCGAGGTATTCGCGCCTCGACAGGAAACGAAGCCGCGGCTCCAGCTGCTCTGCCGGAATACCGAACACGGTCGCGAGGGCGGGCAGGGTAAAGCGTTGACCGAGCACGGATGCGTATTGGAGCAGCGTGCGGTCGGCCGGATCGAGCGCATCGAGCCGCGACGCGATCAGCGACCGCAGGGTCTCAGGTACGGCGATGACACCCAACTCGCCGGTCGGTTCGTAAACGCCGTCGACGGCGTGCAGCTTGCCGCCTGCGACGAGCATGCGCACGATCTCGACTGCGTAGAGCGGGATGCCGTCGGCGCGGCCAAGGATCGCGCTGACCGTTGCCGGCGGCAGACCCGGCGCGAGCCCGGCCAGCAGCTGACGCAAGTCATCGTCGTTCAGCGGCTCGAGCGTAAGTGCCGTGACAAAGCGATGGCCGCTGCCCCAGCCGGGGCGTCGCTCGATCAGCTCCGGGCGCGACAGGGTGATGACCATCAGCGGCAGGTTCCTGGACCATTCGAGGATGTGCTCGATGAAGTCGAGCAGGCCGTTGTCGGCCCATTGCAGGTCCTCGAACACGAGCACGGTCGTGCCGCGCGCAGCGATGCGCTCGAAGAACACGCGCCACGCGGCGAAGAGCGTGTCGCCACCGCCTGGCGGAACCGGCTCGACGCCGAGCAGGGTCAGCAGCGAGTGCTCGAT
>CAYYVV010000067.1:0-8841 GCA_964475245.1 uncultured Anaerolineaceae bacterium
CGATGGCCACCAGCACCGCTCCGACCAGGAGCGGCAGGGCGCCGTCGACGGCGACAGCCAGGAGCGCGCCGAGCACGCTCCCGAGCGCCGCCCGCGCCGTGCGATTCATTTGCCGGGTCAGGGAGCGGCGGTGATCAGGTCGCGCAGCTTCTCGAATGTGCTCGCCCCGACCACGCCGCGCGACTGAAGCTCATCGACGCTGGCGAACGGCGCTACGGTCCGCGCGTCGATGATCTTCTGGGCTGTCACCGGCCCGATGCCAGGTAGCGTGTCGAGCTCATCGGCCGTGGCGTGATTGATGTCCACCAAGGCTCCAGCCGGCGCGGCAGACGCGTCGCCGCCCTGGCCGACATCGGGCGCGGAGGGGCTCGCCACCGTCTCGCCGAGGGCCGGAACGTGGACCTGCTGGCCATCGGTCAGCCGCGCGGCCAGATTCAGTGATCGGCTGGCCGCCGCGATGTCCACCGCCGGCGCATAGCCATCCGCGGCAGCGATCGCGTCGCCGACCCGGCTGCCGTCGGGTAAGGCGTGGACGCCGGGAGACACGACAGCGCCTTCGACGTCGACGATCAGCGTTGCCGGCGCGGACGAGACGGCACCCACGGCGAACGAGCTTGGTGCAGACGAACCGACGGCCGCGACCGCTCGAGACTGCAGGCCGTCGCCAGGGCTGTCGACGGTGACGCCGCCGCTGGGCAGCGTCAGCCAGATCGCCGCGAGCACGATCCCGCTAACCGCGACGACGATGCCGGCCAGCAGCGCACGCGAAACGTGGTCCCCGGACGGCACCACAGCCGCTGCCGGCTTGGGCGGCTCGCTGTCCGGCTCGATGAGCGACCATCCGCCGGTCGCATCCATGTCGCACTCCCGGGCGGGCTGTCCTGGCGGGCCCAAGCACGACGGTTCGCCCGCCGACCACCCGGGGCACTTCGAGCGGTCAGGCGGGCGAGGACGCGACTTTACGAATCGCTACTTATCAGCGACTTATTTCGCGCTTACCGGGGATTTGCCTCGACAACCGGCAGTCGGACACCGCGGCCGTGCTGCGCTCCCGCGATCGCGGGCTCCGGATCGAGTCCAGCGCCCAGCGCGCGCAGGCGCTCAACTGCTTCCGGGTTGACCGAGTACCAGATCCATGTCCCGCGCCGCTCGGTCGTGACCCAGCCCGCATCGCGCAGGACGCGCAGGTGGTGCGACACGGTCGGCTGGCTGACCTTCGAATCTGCCGTGAAGTCGCACGCGCAGACGGGTCCGAGAGCAAGCTGGCGGAGCATGCGCAGGCGAACCGGGTCGGCTGCCGCCTGGAGGAGACGGATATCGGGATCAGTCGTGCGTGCCATCTCTTGACGAGTATATCGATGTGCGCCTATATTCATCTCGGTCGATATATAACCCCGGGAGAAGTCACATGTCTGATCAGGTTCACGAGCTCGTCCGCGAGCACTACGCGCAGTCCGCGATTGCCATTCTCGAAGGCGGCAGCAGCTGTTGCGCGCCCGGGGCGGGAATAGGACCGGATCTGTACAGCGCGCTCGAACGAGACGGCCTGCCTGATGCGGCCGTGCTGGCATCGCTCGGCTGTGGCAACCCCGTCAATGTCGCCGAGTTGCATGAAGGTGAACGCGTGCTCGACCTGGGCTCTGGCGGCGGGATCGACATCCTCCTGTCCGCTACGCGAGTCGGTCAGACGGGTCGTGTCTTTGGCCTGGACATGACCGACGAGATGCTCGAGCTCGCTCAGCACAACATCGCCCAGGCGGGCGCGAAGAACGTCGAGCTGCTGAAGGGCGAGATCGAGGCGATTCCCCTGCCGGCCAACTCGATCGACGTCGTCATCAGCAACTGTGTCGTGAACCTCGCCGCGGACAAGCGGGCGGTGTTCTCGGAAGTCGCTCGTGTGCTTCGCCCGGGCGGTCGAATCGGTATCACGGACATCGTCGCCGACGACTCGCTGTCTGTCGCCCAACGCGCCGAGCGCGGGTCGTTCGCCGGCTGCATCGCGGGTGCGCTCTCCATCGCCGAATTCGAAAGCGGCTTGCGTGACGTCGGATTGGAAGACATCTCGGTCACTCCGACGCACAGCGTCGCGGATGGGATGTTCAGCGCCGTCGTGCGCGCAACGAAGCCTCAACAGTCGACAGCAGACCGGACAGACCGACAGATCCCCCAGTTGAGCGATAGTTGTTGCGGCGGAGGCTGCTGCTGAGGAGAAATCGAATGAAGCGCGTGCTTTTCATCTGCACCCACAACAGCGCCCGCTCGCAGATGGCCGAGGGACTGCTGCGGACCATCGCGGGCGATCGCTTCGACGTCTACAGCGCGGGCACTGAGGCGACCTCCGTCAGGCCCGAGGCGATCAAGGTGATGAGCGAAGTCGGGATCGACATCAGCGGCCAGACGAGCAAGACGCTCGAGCGCTACCTCCACGAGCCGTGGGATTACGTGATCACGGTGTGCGACGACGCCAACGAGTCATGCCCGATTTTTCCGGGAGCGGCCGACCGCTCGCACTGGAGCTTCAGGGACCCATCGAAGGCGACGGGCACTGAGATGGAGCGGCTGGAGGTCTACCGCAAGGTGCGCAATGAGATCGCCGGGCGAATCCGCATGTTCGCTGCGGCGACGGCCAACGTCCCGGCTGCGGCCACGTAGGCGGGTCGTCTCCCAAGGGTCAATACCCAGCGCACCGTACGATCGGTAGGTGCGTTCCGTTGGTGCAGCGATTGCCTTGCTCGTGAGCGTCGTCGGATGCGTTTCGATCCCGACGCCCACGCCCACGCCCACGCCCACGCCCACTCCATCCGCCCAACCATCGCCAACGGCGAGCGCGTCAGCCTCGGTCACGCCGGCCCCGTCGCCGTCTGCATCGGCAGGGCCGTCCCCCGCGCACTCGCCCTCACCGTCGAACTCGCCCTCACCGTCGACCCCGCCCACCGTTTCGCCATCGGGGCGACCGATCTTCAGCTCGGTGGACGACGCATATGGCCAGAGCGTGACCTGGGTGAGCTGCTCCTTTGATGGCGTTGACGGGTCGTGCGCAACGGTTTTCGTGCCGACGGTCTACGAGCAGCCCGACGCCGGCACCACCGCGATTGCCGTTGCCCGTTTCCCCGCGACGGGCACGGCCCAGGGTGATCTGTTCATCAACCCTGGCGGCCCCGGCGCCGCGGGCATTGGCTTCGCGGGCTACCTGGCGAGCGAAGCGCCCGGGCTGTCGTCGAACTTCAACATCGTCGGCTTCGATCCGCGTGGCACGGGCGAGAGCGACCCACTCGTGTGCCTCGACACGCCGGCGCTCGACGCGCTCAACGCGTTCGACCCGACGCCCGAGACCGCCCAGGAACGCCAGCAGGGCATCGACCTCGTTGACGCCCAGGGTGACGCCTGCAAGCAGAACTCGGGCCTGCTCGCCAGTCACGTCACGACGATCGAGGCCGCGCGGGACATCGACGTGCTGCGCGCCGTCCTGGGCGACGACAAGCTGGACTACTTCGGCTTTTCGTACGGCACTTTCCTCGGCACGACGTATGCGGCCCTCTTCCCGGGCAAGGTCGATCGCTTCGTGCTCGATGGTGCCCTCGCTCCGGGGCTGAGCACGATGCAGGTCGCCGAGGTCCAGACCCAGGGCCTCGAGACCGAGCTCGACGCGTTCCTCGCGAACTGCGTCAAGACGGGTGCCACCTGCCCGCTCGGCCAGACAGTCAGCGACGGCCAGAAGACGCTGCGCGACTTCCTGGTCAGCGTCGACTCGACGCCGCTGGCCACTGGCGATCCGGCACGGCCGTTGACCCAGGCACTGGCGTTCTATGGCGTCATCGACGCGATGTACAGCCCGACGTCCTGGCCCGAGCTGCGCGATGCGCTGGGTGCGGCACTGGCCGGCGATGGCCAGGAGCTGCTGTCGATGTCGGACGCGTACTTCCAGCGTGTCGACGGCAGCTACGTCGACAACGAGCTGCAGGCCAACCAGGCCATCAACTGCCTGGACGAGGAGGTCCGCGGCGGCCCGACGACGACGCCAGAGTCAGTGTTTCGTGCCGACTCGCCGATCGCCGGCGACATCATGTTCGGCCTCGCCGACCGTGGCTGCGGCGATTGGCCGCTGACGACGACGCTGACAGCGCCTAACTACCGTGCTCCGGGCACGCCGCCGATCCTCGTCGTCGGCACGACCCGCGATCCGGCGACGCCGCTGGTGTGGGCACAGCAGCTCGCTCACACCCTGGCCAACGGAGTGCTGCTCACGCGCGATGGCGACGGCCACACCGCGTACCTGTCGGGCAACACGTGCATCGTCGACAGCGTCGACACATTTCTCATCCGCGGTACGCCACCGCGCGCCGGGACGCGATGCTGATCTAGGAGGGAGGTTGCCGGTAGCTCTGCCGGCCGGCCCGCCGGCCCCAGCCGACGCGAAGCAGCACGGTCGCCCACATCCGGTACGGTCGCCACTCCTCGGCAAGCTCAACGAATTCGTCGCGCGTCATCTGCGGCCGGCCGTACATCTCGCGCGCCGCCGTCACGCTCACGTCCTCGCTCGACGGCAGCTCGTCGACGATCCCGCAACCGCGCAGCCAGACCGCCTCGGCCGTGAACGGGCCGACGCCGGGCAGCTCGCGCAGGCGTGCCAACGCTTCCTCGCGGCCCATGCCGCCCAACCGTTGCGTATCGAGCCGACCGCCGATGGCTGCTCCGGCGATCCCCTTCAACCAGCCGACCTTCTTCTGGTTCAGCCCGGGCACGACACTCATCTCGAACAGGCGCTCCGGGCGCGGGAACGCCACGAACTCCTGGCCGCCGATCGTGGGCCGGTCGCCGAGCTGCTCGCCCAGCCAGCGCTTGATCCGTGCGCTCTGGTGCATCGCGATGCGCTGGCCGATGACGAACGACGTCGCCGCCTCATAGGCCGAGTAGAAGCAGACCGGGCGCAGGAAGCCATGCGCCTCCTGGAACGTGCCTATGACCGGGTCGCGTTGTCCCACCGCGGGCCAGTCGGTGCCGTCATGATCGAGCGACAGGGAACGGGCCGCCTGCCGGCGGACTGCCTCGAGCAACTCAGTGGGTGCGTCCGTCCGACCGACCACGACGCCGTCCTCCCGCTGGCGGATATCGACTGCGGCGGATGAATCGGTGCCTTCGATGGGAAAGGCCATGGCGATCGACTGCTCGCCGACGGAACCGCCGCCGATGCCGGCGGGAAAGCCTCCGGCAAAGTCCTGTGCGGCGGCCAGACTGAACGGTCCGCGCGGGCGGATCTCGAACTCGGCCACGGCGGAGCTAGGCGAGGCCGAGCGAGTGCGAGAGCATCGGCTGGACCTCGCTGATCATGCGCGTCATCGTCTCCTCGTCGTACGGCGCCGGGAAGCCGACCACGACGTGGTGGTAGCCCAATTCTGCGAAGGGCGCCAGGACCTCGACGACGTGCTCGGGCGAGCCGGTGGGCTGGGCCGACGCCGGCCGGCCGCTCCATGTCTCGGCCTTGCCGTTGTGCTCGTATGTCCGCTCGAGCACGCGCAGCGCCTCGGCCTCCGAGTCGCGGATGATGATCGGGCCGGTATTCATCGTCCGCTCGATCTCGCGCTCGTCGCGGCCGACCTCCTGGCAGTGCCGGCGCAGCGCCTCGTCCTTGCGCTTGAAACCTTCGAGGCCGGCGGCAAAGCCGATGTTGCACGCGTCGGCGTAGCGCGCGACGAGGCGCAGCGTGACCTGCTCACCGCCGCCGCCAATGATCAGCGGCAGTTGCCTCTGCACCGGCCGCGGCTCGTTGCGCACCTGGTCCATCGCGTAGTGCGGGCCGGCAGCGCTCGGCTCCTCGCCGCGGAGCATGCCGCGCATCACGGGCAGCGCCTCGCGCAACCAGCGCAGCCTCTCTGCCGGTGACTCGCCGAACTCGATGCCGAAGGCGTGCGCTTCCGACTCGTCCCACGCTGAGCCGATGCCCAGATAGGCACGGCCGTTGCTGAGGTGATCGAGCGTGGTGACCATCTTGGCCACGAGCGCAGGGTTGCGGTACGGGTTGGCACCGACCATCAGCCCGAGCCTGACGCGCTCCGTTGCCATTGCCCACGCCGCGAGGGTCATGTAGCCCTCGAACATCGGGCCTTGCTCAGAGCCGACGATCGGGTAGAGGTGATCCCAGGTCCACAGTGAATGGAAGCCGAGGCGCTCTGCACGGCGGCCGGCCTCGAGGAAGCTGGCCCAGTCGGTGTACTGGTTCCAGCACAGCGCGCCAAAACGGATTGGATCGTTCATCGGGTCGAGCGTACACGGAAGCGGCCCACCGGGAGGAGGTCCGGGCGGGCCGCTCGATGAAATTTGCTATTTGGTTGTCGTTGAGCCTTCGCGAGTGTCGACCCCAAAGCGGCCGGCGGCCGCGCCGAGGCCAGCGAGGCTGGCTACGATCAGGACCAAGACGAGGATGGCGTCCACGATTACCTCCGACTCAGGAAATGAAGGCGACGCGGCCTGGCCGGCTCATGCGCACGACCGGCAGCGAGGCGGTGCATTCGAGACTCTTCCGCCAGGCGCTCGACGCGCTGCTGGCGATCCCGCAGCAGAAGTTCTGACTGATACCACATTGGCCGGTTCCTCCTTTCTTCCCCCGTAACTCTTACGACTCGTTCATCCGGTTATCTGATGACCGAACTATAGCCCCTTGCGCGTAACCTGTCAATGGTGTACAACCAGTTACGCAATGGATCTGGTTTCAACTTCATCGACCCCCTCGCAGGAGTCGATGCACGACTTCGACGAGCACGGCAGACACGGCCATCAGGCCTCGCTTGCCGACGGCCTGGACTTCGTCAACACGCTCGAATTCAGCAAGGGCATGGCACGCGACCAATTCACCGACGCGGCCGGCGCGGTCATCTGGCTGCAGCAGCACCAGCTGCTCCACCGCGAGACCGCGGACGTGCTGATCAGGGACGTCTCGACCGACGAGGCGGCCGCCCTGCGCCTGCTGCAGCGCATCCAGAAGACCCGGGGCGCGCTGCGCGAGTTGCTCGATGCGGCCGTCGAGCGGCGGCCGCCGGCGGAGAGTGCGCTGCGCGAGGTCAACCGGGCGCTGCGCGCGCCATATGTCTACGAGCTCGTTCCGGCCGCCGACGGCGTGTCGCTCGACCATCGCCACGAGGGCGACCCGATCAGCGGCGCGATGGCCCGCCTGTCAGAGGCGATCGCGCGCGAGCTGACCCAGATGGACAAGGAGCGCCTGCGCGTGTGCGCCAACGACGAGTGCCGCTGGGTGTTCCGCGACAACTCGCCCGCCGGCCGGCGCAAGTGGTGCGACATGTCGAGCTGCGGCAACCGTGCCAAGGCCGCGCGCCATCGCGAGCGTCGCAAGCAGATGTCTGAGGTGCCGACCGATTCGCCACTCGCTTAGGCGACTATGGACCTCGAGACGAATGGACTAGTTACGAAAGACCTTGTGGCGGTGTCGGAAACGGTTCATCAGGTGATGGTGAGTACGTCGCTGTGGTGATCCACGTCCCATCGGCGTAGTCGAGAAAAACCGTCCGAATTGCCCGTCGATCCTCACAATCGACGCCCTGTGGGCCGCATATTTGTACTGTCACGGCAAAAGCGATACCCCATACCTGATGGTCGGAAGTCGTCGAGTCTGGTAAAGGCTGATCCGCATTGTCAGGTCGATTCGCAAGAGCGTCAAAAACGTCGGCGAACGGACCGTGATCGGTCGCCCATAGTTCTGGGTCGCCTTGTGCTGGAATCTCCGCGTTGGCCAACGCGATCGCCCGTTGCTCGGTGATGCCGTCGTTAGTCCCGCGGGGAGTGTCAGTCGGACTCGGACTCGTTATCGGATCGGCTGTGGCTTGGTCGGTCGCGGCTAGCGTGGCGTTCTGCGGCAGCCGTGGCGACGCAGTGGCTCCCGCTCTACACCCCATCGCTGCGCACAAAAGGACGGTCATGAAAAGCGGCGCCCGGGCCGCCCCGATACGAGAAAGCCTAAATTGAACAGCTACGTACACGATGCAGCCACGGAGCAATTCTTGAAGGACCATGCCAAGTTGTACGTGAAACGATACGGGTTTTGTGAGCCGGGCTCGTGTGCCACGTCGACCGGTCCGATCGCTCGAGGCGTACTGCAGCACAGGTTCCATCCCGAACCGCCATTAACCTCGATGCCATAGTTGTCGTTATCGCACGTGTAAGCGGCCTTACATCCAAACCATGCATTGCCAAAGGGTTGGTTTTCGTGCACCTCAGTGTTAGCGTCGGCCCGTCCATCAGTCGTCTTTGCGGTGACGGTTTTCCGTACTACGCCTACAACTTAAGAAGGCCGGGAGACGAATGTGACGCCCGTTCCTACTCGAGCGAGTTCTTAAACGATGCTAGACCACACGTCACCTATATCGCACCCTCCACGCCTAGTGGGCGCGCGGCCTAGGCGCGCGGCCGCGTCACCACGTTCACGAGGCGGTTCGGGATGTGGATCACGCGGACCACCTCCTGGCGTTCGAGGGCGGAGATGATCTTCGGCCGCGCCATGACGATCTGCTCGATCTCGATCTCCGACAGGCCGGATGGCATGTGCACCAGGTCGCGCAGCTTGCCGTTGACCTGAATGGGCAGCTGAACTTCAGATTCCGCGATGACCGTGTCGTCGAACGTGGGCCATGCCTGGGTGTGGATCGACGACCACTCTGTGCCAGCCGCGGCCAGCCGCTTGCTCCACAGCTCTTCGCTGATGTGCGGCGCGATCGGCGCCAGCATCAGCAGCAGCAGCCCGATCGCCTCGTCCCACTCGGGCCTGCCCGCCACTTCGCTGCCGCGCAGCCGGACGAGCCGGTTGGTCAGCTCCATCAGCGCCGAGATCATCGT
>CAYYVV010000068.1:0-8760 GCA_964475245.1 uncultured Anaerolineaceae bacterium
GCTCAGCAGGGATTGTTGTTCAGGATGTTCCGGAAGTCGTTGTAGCGCGTCGTCGGGTGGCCGCCCACATCCGTGTACGTGATGTTGAGCAGCGTCCCGTACTGCGCATCCTGGCCGAAGTCCCTGCTCGAGCCGGGGATGTGGTTGCCGAGCTGCCACCAGCATTGGCCGGCGCTCATTCTGGTGCTGTAGAACGGATAGAACGCGGCGGGCTCCGGGAAGCCACTCGGTCCAAGGTCGTCGGTGGTCGGAATGATCGTGCAACCGGCGCCCGTGAATCGGTCGCACACCGTGTCGTCCTCGAAGCGCGGCTGATCGCCTTCGAAGGCCACCCGGCTGAAGCGCGTGTTGTACCCGCTTCCCGTCATCGGGCTGGTCAGGGTGATCGGCGTAGGCCTGAGCGTCGTGTTCCCATCGGGCCACAGCGGCTGGTACGAGTAGCCGTCGAAACCCAGGTTGTCATAGATGCAGCCATTGATCTGGACGAGCGTGGATTGGCCGCTTCGGTAGCAGTAGTAGTCGTCGCCGTCGGCGGGCTCACGGTCGCCCTTGATGCCTTCATTGCCGACGCACTTGCCACCGTTGTGGTTGATCTGCGTGCAGTAGTCGAAGTGGCCGATCTCGTCGGAGAACGCGACGTTGTACGAGTGCGCCGCCCAGACGTTGCGGGTCTGCTCGTTGGACGTGCTGAACTCGGGGTGGAAGTCGTACGGAATGAGGTTGCACTGGTGGCCGTTTGGCTTGTACTCGACCTGGCCGAAGCCATTGGCAGCCGACGCCGTCATTGAGCCGGTCAGACCGCTGGTCGTGTCGTTCAGGATGACCTGGAGGCCGTTGGCAGTGTCGTGCTCGGTCACCGTGATGTGGTCGCCCTGGTTCATGAACAGGTCCGCCGACGGATCCGGCGTATAGGTGCTGTTGTTGGCCTGCACGGGATTAGGCGGCGAACCAGGCTGGGGCGTGCCGCTCAGCGTTACGAAGGCGAAGTTCACGTACTCGACGCCAACCTGGTTCGCGCACGTGTCGTTCAGATCCAGGCCGGTAACAGGATTCTCGGACAGGCTGTCGACGTTGAGCGCGGCGCACCACTTGGTCGGATCGCAGCTGATGCCAGCCGGCCAGGGGACCCAGCCCGGTGGGTAGAACTGGAGCTCGGAGTACGCCTGCCCGGGCGTCTTGTACGTCAGCGCGGGATCGCTGATGTTCGCGTCAGAGTCGGGCGGACAGGTCGACATCTGCTCGGGATAGGACTGCGTGTCGCACAGCGTCATGCCGAACCACGGCGCGATGTGGAGCTGGAAGTTGAACGCCTTGCCGCGCATGAGCGGGTTGCTCGACGACGGGTCACTGGGCAGGACCATCTGATACTGAACGTTGTTGCCCGAGCCCGGTGTGTTCGAATAGAAGAGCAGCGAAGGCTCGTCGTGGCCGACGTACTGGTCCTCGCCGAAGACTTTCTCCGAGTCCCACGTCTCAGTGCACGTCGCCGCGTTCTTCGCGCAGCTGATCGTGGCGTGCTTGGGCGTCGCGGCCTGAACACCGCCGGTCGACGCCAGCAAGCCCCCGACCAGGAGCGCCAGCGGGACGAGTACGCGCACGGCGGAATGAGCACCGATGCGATGCGAACGCGTCATGGGTTACCGCGCCATCCCTTCTCCTCACAGCAGCGCGCAACCCGCTGCCCTCCGCCGGAATATCGGGCCGGCTCGGGCGGCCGTCAATACGGCAAATTTCCGACCCGCTTCTTCAGCTCGTATTCACAGCCGCCAGATATGGCGAGGCCCGCCCCGGCCGATGGTTCGGTGCCGGAGCGGGCCTCGCGCGATTAGACGGTTGGGGCTAGGCCGGAGTTTCGGTTTCCTTGGCCTCCGGGGCCAGGAACGGGTTCTCCTCGTCTTCCTCGGCTTCCTCTTCCTCCTCGTCCTCGAGCAGGAAGGGGTTCTCGAGACCAGCCGCGGCGCCGTCGCCGTTCGTGCTGGCTTCGCCCAGGAGCGGGTTGACCATTCCGGCCGCGGCTGCCTCAGCCTCGGCACGGGCCTGTGCCTCCGCGAGGAAGATGTTGATCTCCTCCTCGCCGAAGCCCTCCGGCAGCTCGCCACCGGCCAGCGCCTCGGCTGCGGCGCGCCGGGCGGCAGCCCGAGCGGCAGCGAGGTTCTGCGGCGCGCCCGACCCAGCCGGGATGAGCTTGCCGATGATGACGTTCTCCTTGAGCCCGATCAGGTTGTCCTTGGCGCCATTGATCGCCGCCTCGGTCAGCACGCGCGTCGTCTCCTGGAAGGAGGCGGCGGCGAGGAACGAGGAGGTGTTCAACGATGCCTTGGTCACGCCGAGCAGGACGGTCTCCGCCGTGGCGGGCTCGCCGCCCTCGGCCATCACCCGGTTGTTGATCTCTTCGAAGTCGAACTTGTCGACCAGCTCGAACGGCAGCTGCTCCGAGTCACCGGGCTGATCGATGCGCACCTTGCGCAGCATCTGGCGAACGATGATCTCGATGTGCTTGTCGTTGATCGTCACGCCCTGTGACCGATATACGCGCTGGACTTCCTTGACGAGGTAGCGCTGCACCGCGTCGCGGCCGCGCGTCTCGAGGTATTCCTGCGGGTTGATCGGCCCGTCGGTGATGGCGTCGCCGGCGCGCACCGGCTGCCCGTTCTCGACGAGCAGCTTGGCGTTGTGCGGGATGGCGTACTCGCGCTCGACCACGTCCTCCGAGCGAACTCGGAGACCGTCGTCCGCACGAACCATCAGGCCGCGCTCAGGCGCCTTGATCTCGTCGACCGCGCCGTCCTTCTCCATCCGCGCGACGACCTGGTTGGCCTCGACATGGTCGCCCTCGGCGACGAGCAGCTCGTGGCCCTTCGAGATCCTCAAAGGGGTGTCGAACTCCTCGCGCGAGGTGACCTTGACGCGGCGGCCGCCGCTCTCGGTCTGGATGATCTCGACGACGCCGTCGATGTGGCTGATCTCGGCCTTGCCCTTGGGCATCCGCGCCTCGAACAGCTCCTCGACGCGCGGCAGGCCGGCCGTGATGTCGAGCCCCGCCACACCGCCGGTGTGGAAGGTCCGCATCGTCAGCTGCGTGCCCGGCTCGCCGATCGACTGAGCGGCGATGATGCCGACCGCCTCGCCGATGCCGACGAGATTCCCGGTCGCCAGGTTGCGGCCGTAGCACGCGCGGCACACGCCGTGGCGTGACTGGCAGGTCAGTGGCGAACGGACCAGGACCTCGGCGACGCCGGCCGCAACGATGCGGTTGGCGATCTCCTCGGTGATCTCCTGGTTGCGATCGACGATCGGCTCGGCGCCCTTCTTGCGCGCCTTCGGGTCGACGACCGGTCCGGCTGCGTGGCGGCCGACGATGCGGCGCTGGAACGCGTCGGGCTCGGCGGCGTACTCCTCCGTCTCGGCGCGCGTGATCCAGGTGCCTTCCCAGGTGCCGCAATCATCCGCACGGGTGATCACGTCCTGGGCGACGTCGACCAGGCGGCGCGTCAGGTAGCCCGAGTCCGCCGTTCGAAGGGCGGTGTCGGCCAGACCCTTGCGCGCGCCGTGGGTCGAGATGAAGTACTCGAGGACGGTCATCCCCTCGCGGAAGTTGCTCCGCACCGGGACGTCGATGATGCGCCCGGTCGGGTCGGCCATCAGGCCGCGCATGCCGCCCAGCTGGCCGATATTGCCCTTGTTACCGCGGGCGCCCGACGCGGTCATCATGGTCACGGCGCCCGTCGGATCGAGCGCCTCCATCATGCGATCGCTGACCTGCTGGGTGGTGTCCTTCCAGACCGTGACGACGCTCTCGTAGCGCTCGTCCTCGGTGATCAGGCCACGCTGGAACTGCTTGTCGATCGCCTCGACCTGCTTGTCGGCGGCCTTGAGCAGCTCCCCCTTCTGAGGTGGGATGGTGATGTCATCCACGGCGATCGTCATGCCACCACGCGTCGCGTAGTGGAAGCCGATGCCCTTGATGCCGTCGACCAGGTGAGCCGTCTCGATCGGGCCGAGCAGCCGGTAGCAGTCAGCCACCAGCTCGCGCAGCGCGGTCCGGTTCATTGCCTTGTTGACGAAGCGCAGTCGCTCGGGAAGCGCCTGGTTGAAGATGACGCGGCCGATCGTGGTGCGCACCGGCTCCACGACCGACTCATCCTTGGCGGCATCCCAACGCTGGACTGTCACCTCGATGGGCGAGTGCAGATCCAGGTTTGGCACGCTGTGATTTGCGAGCTCGGCGTCCTGACGGGTATCGATGCGCCCGACGTCGTAGGCGAGCAGGGCCTCCGTTTCGTCGCCGAAGTGGGCGAGGGCCTGCTTGCCCTGCGTCTGCTCGCGTTCGATGGTCAGGTAGTAGCAGCCGAGGACCATGTCCTGGGTCGGCGCCACGACCGGCTCACCGGCGGCGGGCGAGAGCAGGTTGGCGGTCGAGAGCATCATCCGCTTCGCCTCTTCCTGCGCGGCGCGCGAAAGAGGCACGTGGACGGCCATCTGGTCGCCGTCGAAGTCGGCGTTGAAGGCAAAGCAGACCATCGGATGGATCTGGATCGCCGAGCCCTCGACGAGCACGGGCATGAACGCCTGGATGCCCAGGCGGTGCAGCGTCGGTGCGCGGTTGAGCAGCACCGGGTGGTCCTTGATGACCTCCTCGAGCACGTCCCAGACCTCGGGCCGCGACGATGCACGCTCGACGATGCGCTTGGCGCTCTTGATGTTGTGGGCGATGCCCTTGTCGACGAGCTGGCGCATCACGAACGGCTTGAACAGCTCGAGCGCCATCTTCTTGGGCAGGCCGCACTGGTGCAGCTTGAGCTCCGGGCCGACGACGATGACCGAGCGGCCGGAGTAGTCGACGCGCTTGCCGAGCAGGTTCTGGCGGAAGCGGCCCTGCTTGCCTTTGAGCATGTCGGACAGGCTCTTCAGGCGGTGGTTGCCTGTGCCCACGATCGAGCGGCCGCGGCGGCCGTTGTCGATCAGCGCGTCACATGCCTCCTGGAGCATGCGCTTCTCGTTGCGGATGATGATCTCCGGCGCGCCCAGCTCGAGCAGCCTCTTCAACCGGTTGTTGCGGTTGATCACGCGCCGATACAGGTCGTTCAGGTCAGACGTTGCGAAACGGCCGCCGTCGAGCTGGACCATCGGTCGCAGGTCGGGCGGGATGACCGGCAGGACCGAGAGGATCATCCACTCGGGCCGGTTGCCGGAGCGCCGGAACGCCTCGATCAGGCGCAGGCGCTTGATCGCCTTCTTGCGCCGCTGGCCCGACGTCGTCCGGACCTCGCTGTGCAGGCGCTGGCCGAGCTCCTCGAGCTCCATGCGCTGAATCAGCTCGCGGACTGCCTCCGCGCCCATGCCCGCGCCGAACAGCCGCGCCCCACCACGGACGCCCGTGCCGTACTTGCGGTCAAGGTCGCGGTAGTTGAGGCCGTCGAGCGAACTCTCGGGCAGCATCAGCCCGGGCTGGATGCGGTTGATCTCGTCGCGCGCGCGGCGCACATCGTCCTTGGAGCCCTCGGCCTCCGTCTTGAGCCGGTCACGCTCGGCCACGAGCGTCGCGTCGAGCTGCAGGCGTGCGTCCTCGACACGCTGGCGGACCGACTGCTCCTCGTTTGCCTCGCGCTGCTGGATCTCCTCGTTGACGCGCTCGACCTCGGCCGCGGCGGCCTTGTTCAGCGCGGCCTGGGCGGCCTTGCCCGCCTTGTCACCGCCGGCAACGATGATCTCGCCGGTTGGTTCGAAGACGATCGGCTCGTCGGCAACGCCCGTTCCCAGCGCGTCGAGCTTGGCCTTCGTCTCCTGCTGGGCATTGACCAGCTCGGCGGTGCGCGTCGTGCGCTCCTCCTCGCGGTCGCTCTTGAACTGGGCCAGCGCGGCGTTGCCCTCGTCGGTGGTCCGGTTGAGGTCGGCGCGCAGCTGATCCTCGAGGTCCGACAGGTCCTTGCCGGCGCGACCGCCGCGACCCTCGGACTCGTCGTCGAGCTGGGCGAGCAGCCGCGCTCGGGCGTCCTCGTCGACCCAGGTCACGATGTACAGGGCGAAGTAGAGGATGCGCTCGAGGTTGCGCGGGCTGATGTCGAGCAGGATGCCCAGGCGGCTGGGCGTGCCCTTGAAATACCAGATATGGCTGACCGGGCTGGCCAGCTGGATGTGGCCCATCCGCTCGCGACGGACCTTCGCACGCGTCACCTCGACGCCGCACTTGTCGCAGATGATGCCCTTGTAGCGGATGCGCTTGTACTTGCCGCAGTAGCACTCCCAGTCGCGCGACGGGCCGAAGATGCGCTCGTCGAACAGGCCGTCCTTCTCAGGCCGGAGCGTGCGGTAGTTGATCGTCTCGGGCTTGGTTACCTCGCCCTTTGACCAGTCGCGGATCTGCTCCGGTGATGCGAGCGAGATACGGATGGCGTTGAAGTTGTTGACTTCGAGCATTTCTCTCCTGGTGTGCGTCGCGGGAAGGCTCTGGTCCTACCCCGACTAGTCCTCGAAGCCGGCGAGATTGATCCCGCCGAGATCTGGCAGCGGATAGGCCGAGGCGTCCTCGGCAAAATGGATTTCCTCTTCGTTCTCATTCAGGATCTCGACGTTGAGCCCCAGCGACTGGAGCTCCTTGATCAGGACCTTGAACGACTCCGGCACGCCCGGCGGCTGGATGTCCTCGCCCTTGACGATCGCCTCGTACGTCTGGACGCGGCCCATGACGTCGTCTGACTTGACCGTCAGCAGCTCCTGCAGGATGTTCGCGGCGCCATACGCCTCGAGCGCCCAGACCTCCATCTCGCCGAAGCGCTGGCCACCGAACTGCGCCTTGCCACCCAGCGGCTGCTGCGTGATCAGGCTGTATGGGCCGGTCGACCGGGCATGGATCTTGTCCTCGACAAGGTGGTGGAGCTTGAGCATGTAGATGTAGCCGACGGTGATCTCGCGATCGAACCGCTCACCGGTCCGACCATCACGCAGGATCGTCTTCCCGTTCTCGGGCAGGCCTGCCTCTGACAGCTCCTGCTTGATGCGATCCTCGTCGGCACCGTCGAACACGGCCGTGGCGATCGGAATGCCACCCGTCAGGCCGCCGGCGAAGCGGATGAGCTCGTCCTCCTTGAGGCTGTGCAGCCAGGCGGGGACCTTGTCGTGCTCGTCGCGGTAGAAACGCTCCAGCAGGTCGCGCAGGGCGCCGCTGTGCGGGTCCGTCTCGAGCAGCTTGGCGATCTTCGAGCCCAAAGTCCGCGTCGCCCAGCCAAGGTGCGTCTCGAGGATCTGGCCGATGTTCATGCGCGAAGGCACGCCGAGCGGATTGAGGATGATGTCGACCGGCGTCCCGTCGGGCAGGAAGGGCATGTCCTCCTGGGGCAGGATCTTGGCCACGACACCCTTGTTGCCGTGGCGGCCGGCCATCTTGTCGCCGACGCTGATCTTGCGCTTGGCCGCGACGCTGACACGGATCAGGCGGTTGACGCCGGGCAGCAGCTCGGCGCCCTTCTCGCGGTCGAACTCGGTGACCTCGACGATCTTGCCGCGCTCGCCGTGGGGCAGGCGCAGGCTCGAGTCCTTCACCTCGCGCGCCTTCTCACCGAAGATGGCGCGCAGGAGGCGCTCTTCCGCGGTCAGCTCGGTCTCGCCCTTGGGCGTGATCTTGCCGACCAGGATGTCGCCCGGCTGGACCTCAGCGCCGATATAGATCACGCCGTACTCGTCGAGGTCCTTGAGGCTCTCCTCACCGACATTCGGGATGTCGCGCGTGATCTCCTCGGGGCCGAGCTTCGTATCGCGTGACTCGATCTCGTGCTTCTCGATGTGGATGCTGGTGAAGACGTCGTCGCGCACGAGGCGGTCGCTGATGACGATCGCGTCCTCGTAGTTGCCGCCCTCCCAGCTCATGAACGCGACCAGGATGTTGCGGCCGAGGGCAAGCTCGCCATTCTGCGTCGAGCTCGAGTCGGCGATTGGCTGGCCGGCTTCGACCTGCTGGCCGACCTCGACGATCGGCCGCTGGTTGATGCACGTGCCCTGGTTGCTGCGCACGAACTTGTCGAGGCGGTACTCGTCCATCTCGTTGACGCCGCCGTCCTTTGGCTCGACCTGGATCCGGTCGGCGCTGACCGACAGGACCGTGCCCGAGCGCTTGGCGACGACGACCTGGCCGGAGTCGAGCGCGGCGCGCCCCTCCATGCCCGTGCCGACGATGGGCGCCTCTGGCTCGAGCAGCGGCACCGCCTGGCGCTGCATGTTCGATCCCATCAGGGCGCGGTTGGCGTCGTCATGCTCCAGGAACGGGATCAGGGCCGTCGCCACTGACACGACCTGCTTGGGGCTGACGTCCATGTACTCGATCTGATTGGGCCGAGCCTCCGGGAAGATGTCGCGGAAGCGCGACGGCACGCGCTCCTCGAGGAAGTGGCCGGTCTTCTCGTCCAGAGGCGCGTTGGCCTGCGCGACGTAATGCTCCTCTTCCTCGTCCGCGGCGAGATAGACGATCTCGCTCGTCACGCGCGGCCGGATCGGGAACGCGGTCGCCTTCTGCTTCTTGAGCTCGGCAACGGCGTCCTTGGTGAACTTGTGGCCCTTCTTGAGCACGACCGTGCCGCTCTTCGTCGCCACGTCAGCATCCGCGAACTCCGTCTCGATCTGCGGGTCGTCGAACGAAGCGCTGCGCTTGACCTTGCGATACGGAGTCTCGATGAAGCCGTACTCATTGATCCGGCCGTACGTCGCGAGCGATCCGATCAGGCCGATGTTCGGGCCTTCCGGCGTTTCGATCGGGCAGATGCGGCCGTA
>CAYYVV010000069.1:0-8203 GCA_964475245.1 uncultured Anaerolineaceae bacterium
CGGAGAGGTCGCCTAGAGGCCTAGGGCGCGGCACTGGAAATGCCGTATGGGGCAACCCATCGTGGGTTCGAATCCCACCCTCTCCGCCACAATCCGTCCCGGGTTATCCGCAAAACGAGTGATCCGTCCGACGAACGGTCGCCGGACCTCGATTTAGCGCCCACCTGGCTCGGACTGCCGGTGAGCACTTGAAGTTGGCGGACGGTTGACCCGATCAGCGCGTGAAACGTCGCCCAACTCGGACCAGGCACGACCTGACACGGTTGCTCGGCGGACGGATCACTCGGTTTGCGAATAATCGTCGAGCACGCCGCCCATGCGAGTTATCCGCTATACTTCGCGATACGAACAGTTCATCAAGCGTAGTGTCCGCCGCTCCCGCCGCTCCCGCCGCGCCTGCCGATGTCGCCGTGGCTGTCCTCGAGACAGTGCCGGCCGTCATGCGCGCTATCCGGCGTGAGATGCGCGCGGCCGCGGCGCCAACGCTGACCGTGCCCCAGATGCGCGCCCTGCTGTTCGTCGGCCGTCACCCTGAGACGAACCTCTCGAGCCTCGCTGAGCACCTCGGCATCGGTTTGACGGGCGCGTCGGGGCTCGTCGACCGGCTGGTCCGCGACGGACTGGTCGCGCGCGACACAGATCCGGCCGAACGGCGTCGCATCAGGCTGACAGTCACGACCGCGGGCCAGGCGCGCCGGGACCACGCCCTTGCCGCTGCGCGTGATCAGATGACAGCGCGCCTCGCGGGGCTATCGCAAGAAGAGCTGGCCACGCTCAACGATGCGCTGCGCATCCTGCGCGCGCTGCCCGAGGAGCCACGATGACGGCCGCTGTCGAGACGATCAACCTGACCAAGAGCTTCGGCACCCTGACGGCCGTCGACGCGCTCAATCTGACCGTCCAGACGGGCACGATCTTCGGTCTGCTCGGGCCCAACGGTGCGGGCAAGACGACGACCATCCGGATGCTCACCACGCTCCTCCCGCCGACTTCGGGCACCGGCATCGTCGCCGGCTACGACGTCGTCCGCGAGGCCGAGCAGGTGCGCGAGTCGATCGGCTACGTCCCTCAGCTGCTGTCGACCGACGGCTCGCTGTCGGGCTACGAAAACCTGCTCGCGTCGGCGCGGCTGTATCACCTGCCGAGGGGGGAACGACGCGATCTGATCGCGAACGCGCTCAGCGATTTCGGCCTGAGCGACGCGGCCAATCGGCTCGTGCGCACCTACTCGGGCGGCATGATCCGGCGCCTGGAGATGGCGGCCGCGATGCTCCACAAGCCGCATGTGCTGTTCCTCGACGAGCCCACCCTGGGCCTCGACCCGATCGCGCGTGAAACGCTGTGGGACCACCTGCGCGAGATGCAGGAGTCGACCAACACGACCGTCCTCCTGACGACCCACTACATGGAGGAGGCCGACGAGCTGTGCGATCGGATCGCGGTCATGCACCAGGGCGTCATCGCCGGCGAAGGCAGCCCGGAAGAGCTCAAGGCAACGATCGGGCCCGACGCGACGCTCGGCGACGTCTTTACCCATCTCGCGGGCAGCAAGCTCGAAGAAGGAGGTACCTATGGTGAGGTCGCTCGCGCCCGCCGCACGGCCCGCCGCGTGGGCTAGCCCCACCCGGTTCGGGACATTCCTGATCGATACGGCGGCGATCGCCGATATCGAGATCCGCAAGGTCCTGCACGATCCATATGAGCTTGTGCAGCGCGCGGTCCAGCCGGTGTTGTGGCTGCTCATCTTCGGCGAGGTCATGTCCGCCGCGCGCGCCATCCCGACCGGCAACCTGCCCTACCTCGACTTCCTCGCCCCGGGCGTGCTGGCCCAGAGCGCGCTCTTCTCGGCCATCTTCTACGGCATCACCGTCGTCTGGGAGCGCGACCTTGGCATCGTCCAGCGCTACCTGGTCAGCCCGGCCTCACGTACGGCGCTGGTTGCCGGCAAGGCCCTGGCGGCCGGTCTCCGCGCGCTGACCCAGGCCTTCATCGTCTACGTCGTCGCCCTGGCAATCGGCGTCCATGTCCTGCTCGATCCGCTGCGCATCGTCGGCGTCGCGCTGGCGGTCATCCTCGGCTCGGGCGCCTTCGCGATGTTCTCCCTGTCGATTGCCGCTTTGATCAAGAACCGCGATCGCGTGATGGGCTTCGGGCAGCTGATGACGATGCCGCTCTTCTTCGCCAGCAGCGCGATCTATCCGGTCGCGCTGATGCCGAGCTGGCTCCAGGCAATCTCGGCCGTCAACCCGCTGACGTACATGGTTGGCGCCACGCGGGCGCTGATGGTGACGCCCGACATTGACCCCGCGGCCATCGCCCTGGACTTCGGCGTGCTGTCGATCTGGGTGATCGTGCTCATGCTCATCGCCGCGCGCCTCTATCCCCGGGTCGCTGTCTGATCCACCTGTAGAATCGGCGCGCCGTGCTAGGCGGGGAACTAGCGGTGCCCTGTACCTGCAATCCGCTCCAGCAGGGCTGAATTCCCACCCGAGGCCCGCGTTCGCGGATGCCGACGGGGAGATCGACGTTGAGGATCGGGTCCCGCGCAGCGGCGACGTGTGAACCTCGTCAGGTCCGGAAGGAAGCAGCGATAAACGCTGTTCGCCGGGTGCCGCGGATCGGCCTGGTCCGAGTCGATCACTTCGTTGGGCACGCGGCCGTCTCCGGTCGACGGTGGGTGCACGGCAATTTAGCTCATGCGCGCGAGCTGAGGGCTGCGAATGTTGAAGATGGCGGTCGGCCAGAGCGACGACGTCGATCCCGAGGCAGCGATCGATGACGCGGTCGCCCAGGCAAAGGCACAGCTCGGCGATGCAACGCCGAAGGCCGCGATTCTGTTCGCCGCGTTCGACGCCTTCGATCCGTCGCTCGTCGAGCGTGTTCGGCGCGCCTTCCCCGGAATCGACGTGATCGGTGCGACGTCCGCGGCGGAGATGTCGAGCGTCGCCGGGTATCTCGAGGATTCAGTCGCCCTGGCCGTCTTTGCCAGCGACAACCTCGAGCTCGCGGCGGGCATGGGCGTCGGCATCGAGACCGACCCAGCGACCGCCGCCCACGATGCCATCGCACAGGCACGCGCCCGACTGACCAGGGACCCACGCCTGTGCATCGTCCTGACCGAGGGCATCAACGCCCAACGTGTGATCAAAGCGCTGCGCGACGAGCTGCCGGCCGACGTGCTGATAGTCGGCGGCGCGGCGGGCCGTCATGAGCTTGGCGGCAATGCGCCCACCTACCAGTTCTGCAACGACAAGTTGAGCGCGACTGGCGTCGTCGTCCTGCTCATGGCCGGGCCCGTCGCCCTCTCGACGGCCGTTGGCACGGGCTGGCGCATCCTCGGGCCGCGCGGCACGATCACCGCGGCCGGCTACGGCGTGATCAAGGAGATCGACGGCCAACCGGCGGCACAATGGGCGAGCGCCTACCTCGACATGAGCAGCGCCACTTACGGCAACCCGCTCGCCATCCAGGATGCCGGCACGGACGACTGGTACCTGCGCGTCGCCCTGGCCACCGACGGACAGGGAGGCCTGCGCATTCCGGGCGAGGTACCCGTGGGCGCCAGTGTGCAGCTGACGACGACGAGTCCCGACGAGATGCTCAGGGCGAGTGAGGCAGCGGTGGAGCGCGCTCGAGCGGCCTTTCCCGAGGGAGCCTCACCCCAGGCAGCACTCTTCTTTTCATGCGCCGTGCGCAAGTACCTGCTCGGCACGCGCACCGGACAGGAGCTCGCCTCGGCGCGCGACCTCCTGCCGCAGTCGTTGCCGATCGCGGGCATGTACTGCATCGGCGAGATCGCACCGACCGGCGCGGCCACGGCCGGCGCCACTGACAGCCACTTCCTGAACGAGACATTCGTGACACTGCTCATGGGCAGCTGAGGCGGGCTTGACCGTGGGCGACGAGAGCGCCAGGGAAACTGCGCGTCTCGAGCGCCGGGTCAAGCGGCTCGAGGCGACCCTCGAGCAGGTCGAGCGCATTCGCGACGCCAACGCGACGCTGCTCAACCGGGTCATGGATGACCTCGAGCTGGAACGCCAGCGCTCGCACGAGCTGCTGCTCAACGTGCTCCCGGAACGCATCGTCGCCCGCCTCGACGCGGGCGAGTCGCACATCGCCGACCGCCATGACCAGGTGGTCGTGCTGATGACCGATCTCGTGGCGTTCACGTCGAGCGCCGCGCAGCTGAGCGCCAGCAACCTCGTGACGGAGCTCAACGAGCTGTTCACCCGCTTTGACGACGCCTGCGCGACGCGTGGCGTTGAGAAGATCAAGACGATCGGCGACGCGTACATGGCCGTGGCTGGTCTGGACCGCTCGCCACAAGGCGACGCGCGGGAGTCGGTCGTGGCCGCAGCGAATCTCGCGCTCGACATGCTCGACGCGCTGGGCGACGCTCGCTCGCGCTGGGCGATGCGCATCGGCATCCACGCCGGTCCGGTCGTCGCCGGCATCATCGGCACGCGCAAGTTCGCCTACGACGTGTGGGGCGACACGGTCAATGTCGCCAGTCGCCTCGAGACGACGTCACTGCCCGGCCGAATCCACGTCTCGGAGCCGGTTGCCGCCGCGCTCGAAGGGCGCTTTGCACTCGAGCCGCGCGGCGCCGTCGATCTCAAGGGCAAGGGCGAGCTGCCAACGTGGTTCCTGAACGGCCGGCTCTGACCGGCCGGCTCTAAACTGCCGTCAGTGGCCCAGACACTCTCCCAGACGCCCTCACCCTTGGCCGACAACGGCCAGCACCAGGCGCTCTATCGCCGCTGGCGGTCGCAGACGTTCGGCTCTGTCCTCGCCCAGGACGCGGTCATCGAGACGCTGCGCAACGCGGTGCGTCTCGACCGGCTGAGCCACGGCCTGCTCTTCGTCGGGCCGCGCGGCACGGGCAAGACCTCGACGGCGCGAATCGTGGCCAAGGCCGTCAACTGTCCCAACGCGGTTGATGGCGAACCCGATGACACGTGCCCCAACTGCGTCGCCATCCGCGAGGGGAGGGCGCTTGACGTGGTCGAGCTCGACGCGGCCAGCAACAACCGCGTCGACGACATGCGCGAGCTTCTGCCGCGTGTTTACACCGCACCGGCCGACCTGAAGCGCAAGGTCTTCATCATCGATGAGGTCCAGCGCATCAAGGAAGGCTGGGACGTGCTGCTCAAGACGCTCGAGGAGCCACCGCCGGACGTGCTGTTCATCTTCTGCACGACCGACCCGTCCGGCATTCGGCCGGCGGTCGTGTCGCGCCTGCAGCGCTTCACCTTCCGGCCACTGCCGGAGAGCCAGATTCGCGGCAAGCTGCGGCGCATCGCGGAGGCTGACGGTCGATCCGTCACCGACGAGGCGCTCGAGATCATCGCCCAGCGTGCCGCCGGCGGCATGCGCGACGCCGAATCGATGCTCGACCAGGTCATCTCGAGCGGCGTTGAGGAGATCGACGCCGACACAGTGCGCGACCTGTTGGGTCTCGCCGACCGCGACAGCGTCGAGCGCTTCGTGGCCGCGCTCGCCGGAGGCGAGGCGCTCGACGGCATCCGCCTCCTCGACCAGCTCGAAGCCGACGGCCGCGACCTCGTCGCGTTCGCCGACCAGGTGGTCGCCCGGCTGCGCGAGCTGCTCGTCGAAGCGCTGGCTGAGGGCAATCGGTCGGCCGAAAAGTCCTCTCGCCTGGCACGTGCGGCCCGTCGCCTCGCCGGCCTGGACATCAACCGCGGTGCGGCGGGTGGCTACCGACTCCAGCTCGAGCTGGCACTGTTGGACCCGATACCGACCGCTCCGAGCCGGCCGGCTCAAGCGCCCCCGGCTCGCCCGGCGGAGCCAAGGGCAATCCCGGTTCGACCCGAGACGGCGCCCGAGGTCGCAGCGCCTGGCCTGGCGGCGTCCGAGGCGGCGGCGCCAGAAGGCGAGCTGGGCGCCGTCCTGGGCGCGTGGGCTGAGATCGTCGCCCGGATCAGCCTGAACCCGGCCAACAAGCCGCTCATCGAAGCCTGCCGGCCGGTCGAGGTCCACGGCGCGACGGTCGTCCTGGGCTTCCCCGAGAACAAGGGCTTTCTACGCGAGAACGCGGAACGCAAGCGAGCGGCGTTCGAGGCAGGCATCGGCGAGGTCCTCGGCCGCGCAGTCGCGGTCCGTTGCGTCACGTCAAACATTGAGCTCGTCGCCGCGACTCCGGCGCCGGACCTGGTCGAGCAGGCACGCCGCGTGTTCCAGGAAGATCTGCTCGACGTCGCCGAAGTCGAGTAACCCAGAGGAGGTTCGCGTGTCGTTCGGAAACATGGCCAAGATGGCCCAGCAGATGCAGGCCGAGATGGCACGCGTCCAGACCGAGCTCGACGCTCTCACTGTCGACGGCACGGCCGGCGGCGGAGCGGTCACAGCCACGGTCACCGGTCACGGCCAGCTCGTCAGCGTGACGATCAGCAAGGATGTCGTGGATTCCGACGACGTCGAGATGCTCCAGGACCTGGTCACGGCCGCGGTCAACGACGGGCTCAACCGGGTCAAGCAGGTGGCCGAGGAGAAGATGGCGCGCGTCACCGGCGGCCTGCGCATCCCGGGCATCGTCTAGGTCGTGTCCGCGCTCATCGAGCCGGTCGCCCGACTGATCGAGGCCCTCTCGCGTCTGCCCGGCATCGGGCCCAAGACGGCTCAGCGGTTGACATACCACATCCTTCGCGCGCCAGAGGGCGAGGCACGCACGCTCGCGGCCGCGCTCATCGCCATTCGCGAAGAGGTCATGTACTGCGAGTCGTGCTTCAACATCTCGACCGGGCCGCTGTGCCCGATCTGTGCCGATCCGTCGCGCGACGATCGTCGCGTGTGCGTCGTCGAGGAGCCACTCGACGTCCTCGCGCTGGAGCGGACGGGTGCCTTTCGCGGCCGCTACCACGTGCTCCACGGCGCGATCTCGCCGATGGACGGGATCGGTCCGGACAGGCTGCGCGTGCGCGAGCTGCTCGATCGCGCCGCCGAGCGGCGTCGCGCCGGTGAGCCGTACGAGGAGGTCGTGCTGGCGACGAACCCCACGCTCGAGGGCGAGGCGACGGCGATGTACCTCGCCGAGCGGCTCGGGAATGACGTCACCTTGATCACCCGGATCGCACGCGGCATTCCCGTCGGCGGTGACCTCGAGTACGCGGACGAGGTGACCCTCGTGCGTGCCATGCAGGGCCGGCGCGCGTTTGAGGTCGCCGAACGATGAGCAACCTCGTGGCCGAGATCCTGCTCCGGCTGATCAAGCCGGTCATCGCCGTGGTTCTGGGCGCGATCGTCTACTTCGTCGCGGTCGCCATGGGCGAGCCCGGCTCAGTCATGCTCGCGCTGGTCGCGTTCCTGTGCGGTGCCGCGTTCATCCTGCTCGTCCAGGAGGGGCCGATCTAGCTCGGCGGGGACCGGCCGCCACCTCTGGGGGCCGCCTGGCGGCGAGGCGTTGCGCCGCTTGTGCACCTTCCCGCGATCGTGCTATTGTTCTGGTTCGCGGCCGCCGCCAGGCGGTCCGGGCTCCACCAACCCGGAGCTCGACCATCCTTCGCCGTCGCCTTGACGGCCCACCTGTGACGCAGTCACAATGTGCGGCTGTGTCAGGGTGCCGGAAAAGGGCACGGGCGCTGCACCTTAACAAGTGAAGAGTGGTAGGAAATCAGCTAGTGCGAGCGGGCAAACCCCGAACCATTTGAGCTGATCGCAAGATCAGTTCTTTGTCGGAGAGTTTGATCCTGGCTCAGGATAAACGCTGGCGGCGTGCATGAGACATGCAAGTCGAACGGTCAATCGGGCTTGCTCGATTGATAGTGGCGGACGGCTGAGTAACGCGTAGGTGACCTGCCCCGAAGTGGGGAATAACTGCCCGAAAGGGTGGCTAATACCGCATGTGGTGGTGCGTTCATTCGCACCAGTAAAGCCGCAAGGCGCTTCGGGAGGGGCCTGCGTCCGATTAGCTCGTTGGTGGGGTAACGGCTCACCAAGGCGACGATCGGTAGGTGGTCTGAGAGGACGATCACCCAGACTGGGACTGAGACACGGCCCAGACTCCTACGGGAGGCAGCAGTCGGGAATTTTGCTCAATGGGCGAAAGCCTGAAGCAGCAACGCCGCGTGAGGGATGAAGGCCTTCGGGTTGTAAACCTCTTTTATCAGGGACGATAATGACGGTACCTGATGAATAAGCCACGGCTAACTACGTGCCAGCAGCCGCGGTAATACGTAGGTGGCAA
>CAYYVV010000070.1:0-3652 GCA_964475245.1 uncultured Anaerolineaceae bacterium
AGCGTGGCGAGTGCGATGGCCTGTGTCCACGCCAACGCGTCGATCGCCTGGTCCACGCCGGCGCGCAATCGGCTTGCGAATTCGGGCTGAGGCAGGGCGTCTGCGAAGACGCCTTGAGGCGACCTGCCGCCAACCGGTAGCCGTAATGACTCGGGCCACCACTCCATCGTCGAAGCCACGAGCCAGGCAGGGAGCGGAGGCGGTCCCCAGGTCGGACCCGCCCGCCAGTCGGCGCGGAAGTGGAGCGTCGTCGGCTGGCGAACGTATGCCAGGTTGTGGCCTTTGCCCGAAGCGATCATCAGCCTCCACATCTGCCAATCAGCCGCATCCGGCACATCCTCGGGCCAGAACCCGACGCGCTCATGGAGCGAGCGGCGGTACACGACACACGACGCCGGGATCGAGTTGTGGCGGCTCAGGAAGAACTCGAGCTGGTCGGGCTGGCGGAGGTCGATCGCGAAGGGAACCATCACGCCGTCGTCGGAGACCCACAGGGGCCGGCTGTATGCCCATTCGATGGACGGGTCGGTGAAACGCTCGCCCATCAGCTCGAGGTGGTCGGGCAGCATCAGATCGTCGTGAGCCATGTACGCGACGAGCTCACCGGTCGCCTCGCGCAGCGCCACGTTGCGGTTGGCGTATCCGAACGCGGGCGCCTTGGGCAGGTCGAACCAACGAATGCGTGGGTCGTCGAAAGCCTTGACTACCTGCGCGGTGCGGTCCGTGCAGCCGTCGCCAACCACGAGAAGCTCGAAGTCGCGCTCCGTCTGGGCGAGAACCGACTGGATCGCAAGACCGACGACGTCGGCACGATTGTGGGTGGGCAGGAGGACCGTGAAACGAGGAGCCACGGCGCTACCAACCGGGAGTGCCGGCAAACGAGTAGGGAATCACGTCGTTCTCAAGCGGCAGTCCGTACTTGTCCGGGTCAGCGTGGTCGAACTGGATCGTCGGGAAGTTGATCACGACCACGTCCGTGCTGCCAACGTTGCGCAGCGCGTGCCACACCAAGGGCGGAATGGTCACGTGTCCACGTTTGTATTCGGACAGCTTGGCGATCGAGATCTGGCCGTAGGTCGGCGACTCGGGGCGTACGTCGTAGAGCACGAGCTCCAGATGCCCGAACAGCAGGAAGTAGCGGTCGCTGTGCTTCTTGTGGAGCCCCCAGCCCTTCGCGTAGCCCGGACGCACCGTCGTGACGTAGGAATACACCAACGGCTCGTCGACCCATTCCCAGCGCGGATCGAACGCCTCGACGAGAAACCCACGCTCGTCGACGTGACTCGTCACCGAATTTCGGATCACGCCATCGAGCAGCGGCGCGACGGAAACGCCTTCGCTCGTAACCGTCTGTTTCTGCTTGGCCGCCTCAGCCAGTGTCCGCTCGTACGGACCTGCCGACCCGCGGCCTTTTTCGCCACGGACGGAGGAACGCGATTTTGCCATCTATCCCCTCCATCTCTGCGAGCGATTGCAAGGAAGGCCAGCCTACACGGGCAACACCCATCGTGGCCCGCCGAGTACCAGACGAGATTGCCCAGGCGCTAGGCCTTCTGGCGGATTCGCAAATCACGGCAACGGAGGCTAGGGTGGACACCTAACCGAGAAGGGGGCCCGAATGAGGCGCTTCACGCCACTGACCGCCGGCCTGACTGCCGCGCTCATCTTCACACTGTCCGTTGCCGCGCCGGGCATGGCGGCGACGCCGCCCCAGGTCGCGCTCGGGATCTCCGAGGCGAACTGGTACGACGTCGACAACAGCGGCAATGACGCCGTTGACGCCGTGACCAGCGAGCTTGGATACCAGCCGGCGATCTGGTCCGTGTGGAGCGACTGGGGCAACCCGAATACCGGTCCATTCCCGACGGCAGTCGTGGACGGCCTGGCACACAAGGGTGTCGTGCCCCAGGTCTACTGGGAACCGACCGACCCATCCGTTGACAATGGCCTCGACTGCTCCAAATGGTCTCTGTCCACGATCATCAGTGGCAGCCACGACGACTACATCCAGGCCTGGGCTGCTGCAGCCGCGGCTGATGGAAACCCGATCATCCTGCGCTTCGCGCATGAGATGAACGGCCGGTGGTACGTCTGGGGCAATGGCGTTTGCGATAACACCTCAAAGAAGTTCCGCCAGGCCTGGAAACACGTCTGGAATATCTTCCACGCTGCCGGCGCCACAAACGTCAAATTCGAGTACAGCATCATCAACACGCAGTACGTCTCGGCGGACTATCCGGGCAACAAGTACGTCGATTACTTCGGCTTCACGGCTCTCGACTGGGGCACGAAGAAGAAGTGGAAGCCGCTCGACCAGTTGGTCACTCCGGCGGTGACGGCGCTGAGGAAGCTCAGCAAGACCAAGCCGATCATCGCGTCTGAGATTGGGGCCGGATACAACGCCAGCTGCGCGAAATGCGACAAGGCGGCCTTCTTCAGCCAGGGCTACCCGGCGATGGTGGCGAAATTCCCGCAGATCGTGGCGATCGTCTACTTCGACTACGACATGAGAGGTGTCGGCCAGGATGACTGGCGTCTGCAGAGCCCACAGCCGGCAATGGACGCCTACAAGGCCTTGCTCGAGCAGTCTCAGTTCCGGGGCTCCATCTTAGGAAGTAACGCTACGAAGTAGCGCTCAGGGCAGGCGGTAACGCAGCTCCAGGCTCACATCCCGGTCGAGCTTCGTCGCCAGCGTGAATGTCTGGCCTGAAACGTCGCCGCCAGTCGTCGAGAGGACCTGCGCCCCGTCGGGCAACCTGACGGTCACCGCCTCCTGGTTGTCTGCGGCGCCCGGCTGTCGCTGAATCGTCAGGTCGTAGGTCCAGATTCCCTGTGAGTCGGTTGCCGCTCCGGGCACCGTCCAGGCATAGCTGAGCGATGACGCGCCTGGCGCCATGAGCAGGTAGTTGCCGAAGACGTTGCGCCCGGCCTCCGTTGAGCTCTCGTCGACGGTGTCGATCGAGTCCATGGCGTTGCCGGCGACTGACCCGAGCGCGCTCGTCGCCGGAGTCAACAGGCGAACGTAGGCCCCGTACAGGCCGGCCTTATTGGTCGAATACGAGCGAATCAGGTCGAACGCCGGGCCCTGGTTCATGGCGAAGTTCTGCCACTGCATGGCGACGCTGTCGGATGCCGTTCCGGCCGCATCAAGTGCGACGTTGATGGTGTCCGCCCGTTCGACGACCAGGTTGTACTTGGAGGGAGGCTCAACATTGGCCTCGACGACGTACATGTAGTCGCCAGGCTCCTGCCCTACCAACCCTCCGAGCGGCGTCGCCGCCACCCACGCCTCGGCCGACGGGTCGGCGAGCCAGACCAACGCATCGCGCCGATCGCGGATGTCGTTGAACGCATCGGCCAGCTTCGGCATGTCGAGTGGCGATAGCGACGCCAGCTTGTCGAGCATGTGTCCCGCGAGCGCGTCCAGGAACTCCTTTCGGTTCGAGAGCTGAGTGGAGGCTCCGCGGGTCAGCTCGAGCGCGGTCATCGTCGTCTCTCCCGCATGGACGGTGACGCCGTATTCGGGTACGTCGACCGGGCCGGTGGCTTCGAGAAGCCTGTCCACGGCATAGGTCGTCAGGGCGATCACTCCATCGATCTGCTTGTCGCCACTTTCGAGCTCGTACAGCTGAAGCGATTCCTGGGCGGACGC
>CAYYVV010000070.1:3752-7942 GCA_964475245.1 uncultured Anaerolineaceae bacterium
CACGAGCACGATGAGCAGACCGGCGCGGCCGCCGATGCGCATTCGCGCCGTCGTTGTCAGCGCCTGCGGGTATAGACGAAGGCAGCCGCGCCACCGATCGCTATCACGAGCACGATGATGACCGCGATCGGCAGGGTCATGTCGCTGGTAGAAGAGGCCGCGGGCTGAGCGCCGCCCGGGCTGATCGAACCTGATGCCCCCGGGAGTCCGCCGGCGGTCGGTATGCCTGGCGCTGTGGGCAAAGCCGTCGGCGGCAACGCGTTCGTAGGCGTGGCTATAGGAAGCTCGCTCGTCGAGGGCAGTGGCTGCCCGCTGGGTGACGGGAGCGTCGATCCTGTCGGTGTCGGCTCCGACGAGCCGATCGCAGTCGGCGTCGGCGTCGGCGTCGGCGGGCCTGGCGTGGGGGTAGGGTTTGGTGTCGGGCTTGGTGTCGGGCTGGGCACGCCGCCGTGGCAGCTGACATTGATCGTGAACGTCTTCTGGGCGATTTTGGCGCTGACCGTTCGCTGGCCCTCGGCAGGGCCGAACTGGAGCGTCGTGCTCGCGTTGCCCTGGGAGTTGGTGACCGATGTCGGCGGCGAGACCGAGTCCTGGCCGTTGAGCGAGGTCTTGAAGGCCCAGTTGACCGACTGGCCCTCTTGGGGATTGCCGCTGTCAGAGAAGAGAATGGTGGCAGTTATCTGTACGGACGCAGTGCAGCTCACGTCCCCGGACGGACTCGCCTTGAGCGTGACGATGTACGGATACGGGCCGTAGGCGCGCGTTCCCAGTGCCGACGCGCCCAGCGCGAACGCGGCGACGACGAAGCTCGCAATCAGCCGGCGACCGAGCGGGCCGGGTACAGCATGGCGCGCCAAGGATTGGAATCTTGTGGGCAACACGGGCATCCCCCTGGAGCTGGAGTTAGCCCTCATTGTGGCATGGCCTGCGCGATGAGCCGCTGGCCGGGCCTCTGCCGGCGCAGGCGTTCGGCCGCCGTGTCGTCCGTGCTATCGTGACCGGGAGGTGGATCATCCCTCTACTGGTGACGGCGTGCGCATAGTTCTGACTGGCGCCGCAGGCTTCGTCGGCAGCCACCTCGCGGACCGGCTCGTGGCCGACGGGAACACCGTCATCGGCGTCGATAACCTGACCACCGGCAGCCGCGCGAACCTCGTCCAACTGGAAGCTTCCCCCCGGTTCACGTTCGTCGAGGCGGACGTCTCTGAGCCGCTGGCCATCGATGGACCACTCGACTGGATCCTCCACTTCGCCAGTCCGGCCTCTCCGCCGCGCTACCTGGAACGGCCGATCGAAACGCTCCTGGTCAATGCCGAGGGCACGCATCACCTCCTGCAGCTGGCCCGCGACAAAGGCGCCGCTTTCCTGCTCGCGAGCACGAGCGAGATATACGGCGATCCGGCCGTCCATCCGCAGACCGAGGCGTACTGGGGCAACGTCAACACCATCGGACCGCGCAGCGTGTACGACGAAGGCAAGCGCTATGCGGAGGCCATGACCATGGCCTTCAGGCGCGCGTTCGGCTCACCCATCCGCATCTGCCGAATCTTCAACACGTACGGTCCGCGCATGGATCCCAAGGATGGCCGTGTCGTGTCGAACATGATCAGCCAGGCCATCGCGGGCGAGCCGCTGACGGTCTACGGCGACGGCCACCAGACGCGCAGCTTCCAGTACGTCGACGATCTCGTCGAAGGCGTCGTCCGGCTCATGCGCGTCGACTTCCAGCAGCCGGTCAACCTGGGCAATCCGGTCGAGTTCGAGATGCTCGAACTCGCGGCACTGGTCAAGGAACTGACCAATAGCTCCGAACCGATAGAGTTCAGTCCACTGCCCGAAGACGATCCTCGTCGCCGAAAGCCGGACATCAGCGTGGCCAGGAAAGTGCTCGGTTGGCAGCCGGTCGTGCCGCTGCGAGAAGGCCTGGCACGCACCATCGAGGCCTTCCGAATGCACGTGGAGGGGTCATGATCTCGAGGCGCATCACCGTCGTCGGCTGTGGTCACGTTGGCCTCGTGACGGCAGCCGGCTTTGCCCATCTGGGCCATCAGGTGTGTGGTCTCGACATCAGCGCCCCGCTCGTCGACCAGCTCAACAAAGCCGTCAATCCCTTCGTCGAGGACGGCCTGCAGGAGCTTCTCGCGGAGGGTGTCAACGGCAAGCACCTCTCCTTCACGACCGATTACGGCACGGCCATGGCCGGTGCCGAGTTCGTGTTCCTGACCGTCGATACGCCGACGACACCGACCGGCGGCGCGGACCTTTCGAACATCCGGGCGGCCACCCGCTCGATCCGCGAGCACATGCCCGCCGAGGGATCGATCATCGTCAACAAGAGCACGTCGCCGGTGGGCACGGGCGAGACGATCGCCTCGATCGTTCGCTCCGGGTTGGCCGACGACGGCCGCGAGCCGCGCATCGTCTCGAACCCCGAGTTCCTGCGCGAGGGGCAGGCGGTGTACGACTTCCTGCATCCGGATCGCATAGTCATCGGCTCGAGCTCGCACGACGACGCGCACGCCGTCGCCGACCTGTACGGCGACCTCGGCCCGCTGCTGATCACGGATCTGCGCACGGCGGAGCTGATCA
Source organism: uncultured Anaerolineaceae bacterium (assembly GCA_964475245.1). Taxonomy (GTDB): domain Bacteria; phylum Chloroflexota; class Limnocylindria; order Limnocylindrales; family CSP1-4; genus JALYGJ01. Next base: position 6,342 of record CAYYVV010000070.1, read on the forward strand.
AGTACGTCGCCAACAGCTATCTCGCGACACGCATCTCGTTCGCCAACGAGATCGCCAAGCTGTGCGAGGGCCTGGGAACGGACGTCGACGATGTCCTGCGCGGCGCGGGCATGGACAGCCGGATCGGCACGCGCTACTTCGCGGCCGGGCTGGGCTACGGCGGCAGTTGCCTGCCCAAGGACGTCGCGGCGCTGCGCTTCATCGGCGAGCTGTACGGCGTGACGACCCCGGTCCTGACCGCGGTCGAGATGGTCAACAAGTCGCGCCCGATCGAGATCATCCGGCGCCTGCGCAACGAGCTGGGCGATCTGGCAGACAAGCACATCGGCGTGTGGGGCGTGACCTTCAAGGGCGGCACCGAGGACACGCGCGACTCGCCTGCCCTGGGCGTCATCTCCGCGCTGATGAACGAGGACGTCCGTCTATCGGTCTACGACCCGGCCGCGCCGGCGCAGGTGCCCGCCAGCGTCGCGGCCGCCATGGTGCCGTCTGCCATCGAGGCCGCCCTAGGCGCGGATGCATTGGTCGTCCTGACTGACTGGGCTGAGTTCCAGGACGTGCCGCTCAGGGACGTCGCGGCCGCGATGAGCGGCAACCTCCTGATCGACGGCCGCAACCACCTCGATCCTGAGGCTGCCTGCGCGGCCGGCCTGATCTACATGGGCATGGGCCGCCAGACGAGACTGCCGATTGCCGAAAGCATCGCGGCCGCCAGGTAATGGCGCGCATCACCGGCGCACTCCTCGCGCTCAACGAGCAGGCCAACATCGAGTACTGCCTGCGCAGCATCTACAGCTGGTGCGACGAGATCATCGTCGTCGACATGTTCAGCGACGACCAGACGCCGGAGATAGCCCACCGCTACACCGACCTCGTGCTCCAGCACCCGCGCATCGCGGACTTCGGCGCGGCGCGCCAGGTGTTCGTCGACCACTCGACCTGTGACTGGATCCTGTCGCTCGACGCGGATGAGGTCGTCACCCCTGAGCTCGCGCAGTGGATCCGCGATTTCGTCGACTCGGATCCGCCGTACGACGTGGCCATGATCCCGCGCGTCAACGTCTTCCTCGGCCGTTGGCTGCGCAGCACGCCGTGGTGGCCGGGCAAGCCGCGCCTGTTCCGCAAGGGCTCGATCGAGGTCACGACCGACCTCCACCACGGGCTCGTTCCCGTCGCCGGTGCCCGAGTCGCCACGCTGCCCAGGAATCCCCAGATCTCGCTGTGGCACTTCACGCGGCTCAGCCTCGAAGACATCATGTCCAAGACGAACCGCTACACGACGATCGAGGCGACCCACGGGCTGGCCGCCGGCCTCGGCTATCCCACGCCAATGCAGCTCTTCTGGCGGTCGTTCCGTGAACTCGCGGCGTATGTCGCGAAGCGCGGCTATCGCGACGGCCTGGGCGGCCTGGCCTATGCCCTGGATCGCGCTTACTACCGCTTCCTGACGCACGCCAAGCGCTGGGACATTCCGCGCGCCGCGAAGCGGCGCGCCCTGTACGACCGCTGGCGCGAGCGCATCCTGACCGGCTTCCCGGACGGCGGCAAGCCCGGTAAGTAGCCAATCGTCGGCCGCGCGGCGGCCGTCGTTGGCCCGCGCG
>CAYYVV010000071.1:0-7846 GCA_964475245.1 uncultured Anaerolineaceae bacterium
TAGGACGCCACCCTTTCAAGGTGGAGACCAGGGGTTCGAATCCCCTTGGGGGCACCACTGTCCTGAGTCGCGACACGAGCGACACATGATGCTCATCGGCGTACTGCGCGGGAGAAGGCGCGGGCGTCATGCACTGCTCAGTGACGGCGAGCTCGCCGAGGCATGACGTCAAGCCAGCGTTTAGGCGTCGATCTAGAGATGGCGAACGCCCGATGAGATGCCGGGGGGTCCTTCGTCGCCAACCAGCCAACGCTGAAGCGGGCACCGCCGAGTAACGATCGGCCGACCTGCCAGTTGGCGCGGGTGGCCTTGACAACGGCATCGGCGATCGCCAATCCGAGCCCCGAGCCATCGGCGGTGTCGGCCGTGTTAAGCACACGATGGAAGCGATCAAAGATGCGGCTTGTGTCCTCGTCCGCAACGCCTGGGCCCGAGTCTTCGACGGTCAGCGTCGGGCGAGCTCCCTCGTAGCTAACGCTGACGCGCACGGTGCCCCATGGCGGCGTGTATTTGCAGGCGTTGTCGAGCAACACCGCCGTCAGCCGGTCGAGCACGTCCGCTCGTGCCGGCACCGGCACGGCCACGTCGGGTATGTCTTCGCTCAGGTCGAGATTACGCATCTCGGCGATCGGCCTGAATCGGTCGGTCGTCTGGCGCACGATCGTCGCCAGGTCAACATCGTCATGAGCAACGGTCGCCCGGCCTGCGTCAAAGCGCGCCAGCCAGAGCATGTCATCGACGAGGTGGCGCATCCTCTTTGCTTCTCTATCGACGCCAACGAAGGCGCCTTCATACCAGTCCACGTCGCGCCGCTCCGCCAGCGCCAGGCTGGCACTGGCCTCGATGACTGCCAAGGGTGTGCGCAACTCGTGCGAGGCATCAGCAGTGAAGTCGAGCTGGCGCTGGTGAGCGGCCTCAAGCGGCCTCGCGACCCGCCGTCCGATCGCGAGGGCGCCGAGGAAGACAGCGGTCAGCAGCAAGGGCGTGATAACGAGGGCACCAAGGAGGACCGTCCGTTGCGTGTCGATCACCGGCTCAAGCGACTGGGCAACGACGACGCGTTGATCGCCGACCTCATTGCCGGCCACACGCACGGGCACACCGTCGATCGTCGCATCCTGCGGGGCGGCCACATCCACGAGTTCGGTCGGCAGATCGGGCGTGCTATCAGTCTTCGTTACCGTTCCGTCGGGAGCCACCTGCCAGACGAAAACGAGGGGACTGAACGGCCTCGCTCCGTTGCTTGGCTGGAACGGCGGCAGGGTCGAGTTCACAGGTAGCGGGCCAGTAAAGCTGCCCTGCAGACGGGAGTCGATCTGGCCGGTCAGGTCGGCTGTTGCAAAGGTCACCACGGCGAGTGCAATCAGCGCCCACACGACGCCGACGACGAGCGTCGCGGTGAGTGCGACTTTGATCGTCTGGCCACGCAGATTGGGAGTCACCGTTCCGGCACCAGACGATAGCCCTCGCCGCGAATGGTCACGATCTCCACCCCTGACCCGAGGAGCTTCGCACGCAGCCGGCTTATCTGAACGTCTATCGCATTGGAACCGAGCGGTTCCGTCTCGTCCCCCCAGGCGTGATCCGCGATCTGCCGCCGCTCGACGAGGTTGGGCGAGCGGCGGAGCAGCAGCTCCAGGACGCGATACTCGAGGCCGGTCAGAACGAGCTCGTGGCCGGCGACGATGACCGTTCGCCGCCGTGGATCGAGCGCCAGCTGGCCGAGCGTGAGCACCGGGCCGCCTCCGGTGCGAGGTCGGCGTTGGAGTGCACGCATGCGTGCCAGGAGCTCGGCAAAGTCGAACGGCTTGATCAGGTAGTCATCGGCGCCGGCATCCAGACCGTACACGCGGTCGGCCAGCGAGTCGCGCGCGGTCAGCATCAATACCGAGGTCGGCTTGTCGTTCCGGCGCAGCCAGGTGATCACCTCGATGCCATCTCCACCGGGCATGCGCCAGTCGATCACGGCAACGTCGTATTCATGCCAGCGCAACTGGTCGATCGCGTCGTAGCCGCGGCCAACTGCGTCGACCTGGTAGCCGGCATGCGTCAAGCCGAGCACGATGATGTCGCGCAGACCGCGATCGTCCTCCGCTACCAGCACCCTCACGCTCCCCGTCCCTCGATGAACCTTTGTTGGCGGTGGGCGGCGGCGGCTGACCGCCGCCCACCCCGCGGATTGACTGGTGGCGGCCAGCAGGTTGAGCGCCGCTGGCCGCCGCTTTGGATCAGTGACCCACGATCGTCACGTCGCTCGCGGTCAGAGTCTGCCCGGCGCCCGTGCCGGTACTGGCTCCCGGACCGCCCCCAGGAAAGCCCAGCCCGCCCGGGACCGTGACCTGCACCGACGTGCCCTGGGTCACGTCGCCGGCGCTGGCTGCGGTCTGCGCGTGGTACGTCGACCCTGAGACGTCGACTGTCAACGTCTGGCCGGCGGCCGTCGTCACGGTCATGGTCGAGCCGTCAGTGCTGGTCACGGTACCCGTGATCGTGCGATCGCCGAGACCGCCCGCCGCGAACTGGCTGGGGTCGAAGCTGCCGGTCGGGAAGCGGCCGCCGTTCTGGCCGTTGCCAAGGCCTGGGAACTGACCGTTGCCGGGACCCGCAGCCTGCGCCGGAGCGGTAATCCGGCCCACGGCGAAAGTCACCCCGCCGACGAACACGAGCACCGCCGCGGCGATGACCACCTTCGTCCAGCGGTTGCCCGAGGAGCGCCGTTTGACTGGCGCCGGCAATGGCGTCGGTTCGGGCCCGGGCGTAACAGCGTGATCATCCATTGGTTGGTCCTCCTACTCGAAGCGCAGCGCGGCGATGGGATCGAGACGGGCGGCCTGCCGCGCGGGCCACACGCCGAAGACGACGCCGACGATCAGCGAGAAGACAGTCGCGACGACGAGAATGAGTGGGTCGAAGGTGAAGCCCCAGCCGGCGACTGCGGCGATGACCGCAGAGGCGATCAGGCCGACGACGATGCCGATGAAGCCGCCCAGGAGCGACAGAACGAGTGCCTCGACCAGGAACTGGGTGAGGATGTCGCGGTTATGGGCACCGATGGCCTTGCGGATGCCGATCTCGCGCGTCCGCTCGCGGACGGACACGAGCATGATGTTCATGATCCCGATGCCGCCGACGACGAGCGAGATGGACGCGACACCAGCGAGCAAGATGGTCAGCAGGCTGTACACCGACGTTGCCGTCGACAGCAACTGGGTCTGGTCGGCGACTGAGAAGTCGTCCGACGCGCCGGCAGCGATGTTGTGTCGCTGCTCGAGCAATGTCGTGATCTCGGACTGGACGGTCGACATCTGGTCCGCCGTCGCGACGCTGACGCCGATCGAGCGGACGGAGTCGCCGGTACCGGTGAAATAGCGCCTGACGGTCGAGATCGGGATCAGGATCTGGTCATCCGAGTTGGCGGCCGAGGTCGAACCCTTGCTCTGCAGGATGCCGACGACAGTGAACGGGATGCCGTTGATCTTGATCTGGCTGCCGATCGAGCTCGCGGTCAGGCCGAGATCGTCGGCCGTGCTCGAGCCGACAACGGCAACGCGCAGTGATTGCTCGACTGAGGTGTCGGATAGGAACTCGCCCTGCCAGATCTGATAGGCACGAACCGTCGGGTAGGCCTGGGTCGTGCCCACGATCGTCGTGGTCGTGTTCTTGTCGCCGTGGACGACGAACTCCGAGGCGGATTCCTCGGGCGCGATGGCGGCCACGCCGCTGATCTGCGCGATGGCCCCGGCGTCGTCGCTGGTCAGCGTCGTCGCCGACCCGGCGGCCCCACGAGTGAAGCCGGTGAACGACGCGCCGGCATTGACCGTCAGCAGGTTGGTGCCGAGGCTGTTGATCTGGTTGGTTATGCCGCTCGAGGCGCCCTGGCCAACGGACACGAGCGCGACCACTGACGCGACACCGATGATGATGCCGAGCATGGTCAGCGTGGAGCGCAACCGGCTGGTGCCCAAGCGCGAGACGGCGAGGCCGACGAGCTCGAAGATCCTCATGCCGCGATCCGTCCGTCGCGCACGTGGATCTGGCGTGTCGCCCGAGCGGCCACATCGGCGTCATGAGTGATCAGCACGATCGTCCGGCCGACTCCGTTCAGCTCGCGAAGGACGTTCATGACATCCTCGCCCGACGCGCTGTCCAGGTTGCCGGTCGGCTCGTCGGCGAGGATCATGCGCGGTTCCGTCACCAGTGCGCGGGCGATGGCCACGCGTTGTTGCTGGCCGCCGGACAGTTCGGACGGCTCATGACGTGTTCGATCGGCAAGCCCGAGTCGCTCGAGTGCCGCTTCGGCCCGCTTGCGCCGCTCCTTCTTGCTGACGCCCTGGTAGAGCAGGGGCATGGCCACGTTGTCGAGCGCGCTCGTGCGCGGCAGTAGGTTGTAGCTCTGGAAGACGAAGCCGATCATCTTGCTGCGCACGTCGGCAAGACCGTTATCGTCGAGGTCCTCGACCGCGGTCCCGTCCAGGACGTAGCGGCCGCGGGTTGGTCGGTCCAGGCAGCCGAGGATGTTCATCAACGTCGTCTTGCCTGAGCCCGACGGGCCGATGATGGCCACGAACTCGCCTTCGTTGACCTTGAGGCTGGCATCGGCCAGCGCATGGACCTGGACGTGGCCCAGGTCGTAGGTCCGGCCGACCCGGTCAAGATCGATCAGCGCTGTCATCGGCCTGTCCCGCCACCGGGAAAGCCGCCCGGGAAGCCGCCGACAGGTACCTGGAAGCCGCCTCCTCCGAGCTGGCCGAAGCCGCCGTTGTTCTGCGACGAGGACGAGGTCGACGTCCGATCGGACGCCGTCCCGGTGACGACGGTCTCACCCGCGTTCACGCCGCTGGTGATCTGGGCCAGGGTCGACGTGATCAGGCCCACCTGGACCGGTCGGCTCTGGACGGTGCCATCACTGCCCATCACCTGGACCGAGTAGTTTCCGGACGTCCCCGAAAGGGCGGCGATGGGAACCGCGATGGCGTTATCCGCCTGAGCGATCACGATCGTCACGTCGGCGGTCATGCCGGCTAGCGGCTCGGTTGCGTCGGCGGCCGTGACCGCGGCCGGCGAGGCAGCTGGTGAACTGTTCGCGCCCGAAGACGATGAAACGGTCGGGTTGCCATTCCCGCTCAGCGCCGTCGTCGGCCGGCCGGCCGTGTCGTCGAGCAGCACCGTGACGTCGTAGCTGACGCTGGTCGAGCTGCCCGAGGTCGCCGCGACCGGGTCGATCGAGATGACCTTGCCTTTCGCCGTGCCGCCGGTGGCGCTGACATCGACGCTGGCCGTCTGGCCGTTCTTGATGCTCAGGATGTCCGACTCGCCGACAGCGATGGTGACGGCCATCTGAGTCGACTGAAGCTCAATTGCCGTGCCCGTGGCGTCGTCGCCAACCTTGACGTTGACCGCTGTGATGCGCCCATCGATCGGCGCCTTGATGGTCGCGGCGTCGAGGGCCGCCTGAGCGTTGTCGACAGCGTCCTGCGCATCGCTGATCGCGACCTGGTCGGCGGCGATCGTGGCCGCGTCGGCCGACGTGGTCGAAGTCGTGTAGCCGCGCTGAGCGGCATCCAGCGCGAGTTGCGCGCTCGCGACCTGGCTCTTGGCCTGGCGGTTGCTGCTCGCGGTCTGGAGCTTGGTTGATGTGAGGCCCTGCTCAGCCTGTGTGATGGCCTGCTTATCCTGCGTCTTGACAGTGCTCGGCGCGCCGGCATCGCGATCGTCGGCGAGCTGCTGGCGGGCGTCGGACAAGGTCTGCTTGGCCTGCTTCAACGACAGCGCGGACTGCGCCGTGGTCGTGGTGTAGCTCGCCTTGGCGTCGGCCAGGTTGCGCTGCGCGCTAGTCAGGCTGTCGCTCGCGCTGGCCTGCGCATCCGCGTTACCGCCCGCCTGATCATCGGCCAGCTGTTGGTTGGCCTTGTCGATGTTGGCCTGGGCCTGGGTCAGGGCCAGCTGGGCCGCCGTCGAATCGGCCGTTGCCAGCACGTCGCCCGCATGGACCACGTCACCGAGAGCGACGTTGACGGCCGTTACCGGCCAGGTTGTCGTTGTGCTGCTGGTCGAGGTTGGTGTCGTTGACGACGTCGTGCTGTCGGCCGGAGTAGCGAGGTTGTCGATCGCGGTCGGTGTCTCGCCGAACGCGAGGTCATAGGTTGTCGCCGACAGGAGGCTGCCACTCGCCGCGGCGGTCTGCGCAACCGTTTCTTGCGTGGCCTGCGAAGTCAGATAGCGGGTCGAGGCGCTGCCTCCGGAGTTGGCGCCGAGGACGGCATATCCGGCGACACCGAGCCCGACGAGGACCAGGGCCAGGGCGACCAACCCAGTAATCACTGTTTTCATGCGCTTTGCGTTCCTCACTTGGCGCGGCCGCCACGTGGCGTCGATGGATCGACCTGCAGCCGTGGACTCGTTGCGTTGTCGGGCACATCGTGGAAAGCGAACCTTTCTGGTTTGTTACGGGAACGGGCGCTCGGCCCGATCTCCCGGCATTCGCAGCCGCTTCACCGACTCCTGACAGCGATCTGACAGCGAGCGCTCCAACGCGCTCCGCGGCGGGGGCCGCGGCGCTGTGTTCGTCGTGGATTCCCGCGAAGACGCCGACGAGTCTCAAGCGATGCTCGCGCGTCCTGAGTCGCTGCGACTGCGAACGATCGCGGGCCTGGCGGCGCCTCAGGAGAAGTCAGTCCACAGGAGGCACTCGACGGCTGCGTTAGAGCGGGCACCGTGCCCACGGATACCATCAGCACGTGCCAGCACGTCCGCCTCACTCATCCGGCCCCGCCATGACCCCTGGCGCCACCGGTGTCTGGATGACCGCCGACTCGGCCACCGTCTTGTCCTGGAGCCCTGAGCTGACCGTGCGTCACTTGATCGTCTCCACCGTCCCCGGCCGGCACCGCTCAACCGGTCAGCCACCCACTGAAGGGCCATCGGGCGGCGAAGGCCATCGCGACGAACACATGCGGACCTTCCTGGCTGATGTCGCCAAAGTGCTGCCGGTTGGAGACGACCTACTGCTGGTAGGTGACGGCGAGGTCGTCGAGCACTTCGCGAACCACGTCCGCGATGACGACGACAAACACGGCCGCGAGCGGCGGATCCAGATCGAGAAGAGCGGTCCGATCACCGAGCGCCAGCTGCTCGCCCGGATCCGCACTTTTGCCGGTTCGCCTGCCAAACGCTACCTGCCGCGCTGAACGGACGGCGCGGGCCACGATGAACGACGAGATCGCGGGGCCGGAGGCCGAGCGGCCGCACGTCCCACGAGGCCGCCGGTTCAAGCGACATGAACTCGAACTCGCGGACGGCAAGCTCGTCCTCAATATCGATGGCTCGATCGACCAGATCGGTGCTGACGACTCCGTGACGCACTCCTGGATGCCTGACGATCCGGAGTGGCCGGACCAGGCGCTCCGGTTCGGGCTGCATCCGCAGGCCCCTACCGTCACACCGCCAGCGCGCCGGGCTCAGGGAACGAAAGCACCGCGCTGGTAGCGCCGGTCGGCCGTCAGCGCGTTTGGGTTCTTCCCGACAATCATCTCGGCCCCATCCATCTGCGCCCACATGCAGAGCAGCGCCCGTCGACATTCGCGTCGCCCGCCTGATCTAGCCGGTTGACAGCGCCGCAAACCAGCTGACGGACGGGCTAGGCCGCCCGTGGACCAGACAGCCGTCACGTGACGGTGGGGTCCTGCCCCAGGCCAAGGCCATGGACGAACCAAACTCGGACCGAGGCTCGATGTCGGTTATGGCGTTGGACTTGACGTTGGCATAGGTGACGGAGTTGATGTCGGACTTGGCGTCGGCGTTGGTGATGGTGTCGGCGTAGGTGATGGCGTCGGCGTGGGTGATGGGC
>CAYYVV010000072.1:0-3481 GCA_964475245.1 uncultured Anaerolineaceae bacterium
AGCTGCATGCCGGTGATGCGCAGCGTGCCGAAGCGGACTCGGACGAGGCGGCGGACCGGCGCGTCGGCAGCGGCGAACATTCGCCGGATCTGGCGCTTCATGCCCTGCCGGAGCGTCACCCGGTACCAGATCACGTCGTGCGCCTGGCGTCCGACGAGATCGCCCAGGAGTCGCACGTCGGCCGACGACGCCGCGCGCAGGTCCGACAGCCGGGCGGTCCCTTCGTCGAGCACGACGCCCTGCTCGAGGAGCTCGCGCTGCCGACCACTGAGCGGGAAGTCGAGCCCGACCGCGTACTCGCGCTCGACGCCGTGGCTCGGATGGAGCATGCGCTGCGCCCAGTCGCCGTCGTTGGTCAGCAGCAGGAGACCCTCCGAGTCGCGGTCGAGGCGGCCGACAGGGTAGAGCCGTGCGGCGCGCGCACGCAGCTCCGCCGGCACAAGATCGAGCACGGTCCGCGTCGCGTGACTGTCGCTGACCGTGCTCGTGACCCCGGCAGGCTTGGCCAGCACGAGATAGACGCGCCGGTCGGCCGTGGCGATGGTCGCGCCATTGACCGCGAGCACGTCGCGTGCCGGGTCGACGAGCTGGCCGACGCCGGCGGGGGCACCGTTCACCGTCACCCGCCCCTCCGCGACGAGCAGCTCCGCTCGGCGACGTGAAGCGACGCCGGCGTCGGCCAGCGCCTTGTGGATCCGGACGCGCTCACTCAACGAGCCGCTCCGCGGCCTCCGGGTCGAGCGGCGGCAGGTCGTCGAGAGAGGTAAGGCCGAAACGCTCCAGGAACTCGAAGCCAGTGCCGTACAGGATCGGCCGGCCGGGCGTGTCGGCCCTGCCCTGCTCGACGACGAGACGGCGGTGGAGCAGCGTGCGCACGACATAGTCGGAGTCGACGCCGCGGATGCGCTCGATCACGCCTCGTGTCACCGGCTGGCGGTACGCGACTATGGCCAGCGTCTCGAGTGCGGCGGGCGACAGCCGCGTGGCGTCGGCACCGACGTAGCGCGCGATCAGCGCTCCTGCGTCGGGCGCCGTAACGAGCTGCACCGCGTCGCCCGTCGCAATCAGGCGCAGACCGCGCTCGCGAAGCACCACCTCGAGATCGCCGAGCAGCTCGTCGACCGTCTCGCGATCCACGCCAGCGAGCGTCGCGATCTCGCGCCGCGTCAATGGCCGCTCGGCGACGAAGAGCAGCGCCTCCAGCTGCGCGGCGTTGAGCACGTGGGGCGGCTCGGTCGGCTCCGGCGTCGCTGTTGGCTCCGCCTCCTCCGGCATGATCGGGATCGCGACCATGGCGTCATCCATCGAGCAGCGCCCCCCGTTGACCCGCGGCGATCGGCGTCACCCGGATCGGTCCCCACGGCTCGATCTGCTCTATCGCAACCTCGCGGCCCTTGGCCAGCTCGAGCATCGCCAGGAACGTGACCGCAACAACGATCCGGTCGGTGACGTCCTGGAGCAGTTCCTGCAGCACGATCTGGGGCGCGCTGAGCAGAGCCGAGCGGATGACCGCGGCACGCTCGTCGAGCGTGATTGCGCGCGCGACGATCTCCGCCGGCGGCGGCGCTGGCGGCACGAGGCGCACGGACGCCGAGAGCGCCGCCGCGAGCAGCAACGCATCGAGCGGTGGACCGTCGTCGGGTCGCGCGCCGGCCTTGCCGGCAGCCACCGCGACCGCCGCTTCACGATGGAAGAGGCTCACACCAGCGTCGAGCAGCAAAGCCAGCGCGCGGCCCGCATCGCGATACATGCGGTACTCGATCAGCCGGCGGCGGAGCTCCTCTTCAGGATCCAGCCCTTCGTTCTGATTGGCCCCGTCGGCCGCGGCCGCCGCCGGCGGCCGCGGCAGCAACGCGCGCGACTTGATCAGGATGAGCTGGGAGCAGACGGTCACGAACGAGCTGAGCAGTGCGAGGCGGCCACGCTCGATGCGTGCCAACGCTTCGAGGTAGGCCCCGGCAAGGTCGCCCAGGCGGACGCTCAGCACGTCGAGCTGGCGCTGCTCTATGAGCGCCAGGAGGAGCGCGATTGGCCCGTCGAAGGACTCGAGATGGACGTGCGTCGCGTCCTCCGGCCGGCGCGCGTCGGCGAAGCGGATCTCCACCCCGCCGGTCATCACCTCTCAGTTCGCCTCGTCGGCGAGCAGTAGCGCGCGGCCCAGCTTGTCGTCGGCGGGCTCGGCCTGGTTGCGGATGAGCTCCGCGGTTGCCGGGGTGCATCCGGCAGCGAGCGCCATCTCGGCCGACCGTGCAGCGTGTGCCGCGAGCGTCCGGAACGCGGCCGGGAACGTCGGCACGCGCAGCAGGAGCCGCTCCACCTTCCGGCCGTAATGCTCGGCGAGCGACCAACTGACGCGATGCCAGACATGAAGTGCGCGGCCCTTGGCGCAGTCGTGGAGCAGGCCGGCCACGAGCAGGTCGGGATCGGACTGTCCGTCGGCGCGCAATGAGGCCACGACGTCGAGCCCATGCCGCTGGTCGGCGCGGTGCATCGACTCGAACAGGCGCAGCTGCGCGGGCGTCAGCCAGCTCGTCAGCTCATGGGTTTCGCGATCGCCGACTCGACCGATGAAGTAGCGCCCGAAGCGCCGAACTTTCGCGGCCCACCAGCCAGCCATCACACCCCGATGAGGAAGTTGAAGATGCTCAGGCCAATGTTGCCGATGAAGGACGGGGCAAGAAAGATGATCAGGATCAGGACCAGGAACCCGTACTGCTCGAAGGCGCGCAGGTTGTAGGCCGTTCGCGCATCGACAAGGCCGAGCAGCACCCGCCATCCGTCGAGCGGCGGGATGGGCAGCAGGTTGAAGACCATCAGGAAGACGTTGATGAGCACGAAGTAGCCCGCCGTCTCGAAGACGAAGGCCGAGATGGCATTCGAGTAGACGGTGTCGACCATCGACGGGCTCATGGCGATGATGCGAACCGGAATGGCGACGATGGCGCCCATGACCAGGTTCGATAGCGGCCCGGCGAGCGCGACGATTGACTCGCCACGCCGGCCATAGCTGAGGTTGTACGGGTTCACCGGCGTGGGCTTGGCCCAGCCGATGAACACGCCGCCGATCAGCGCGCTGACAACGAGCAGGCCACCGCCCAAGGGATCGAAATGGACGATCGGGTTGAGCGTCAGGCGGCCCTGCCAGCGCGCCGTCGAATCGCCCAGGCGGAAAGCCGCGAGGGCGTGGCTGAATTCGTGGACGGGGAAGGCGACGAGGATGAAGATCGCGACGGCGACCAGCTCCTCGAGCAGCTGCTGACTCACAGCCGGCCGAGAAGCTCCTGTTTCTTCTGCTCGTACTCGTCGGACGTGATCGCGCCACTGTCGCGCAGGTCGGCGAGCCTGGACAGCGTCTGGGTCACCTCGAGCGATTTGTCCTGTCCAGCCATCTGCTCGGCCGCGATGTGCGAAGCACCCTCTGATGCGGCACCTGCCGGATCAGAGGGCAGTGGCATCGAGCCCGCGGCGCCGGCCATCGTCG
>CAYYVV010000072.1:3581-7813 GCA_964475245.1 uncultured Anaerolineaceae bacterium
GGCATCGCGGCCGGGTACATGAAGCCCGTCTCGAGATCGTGCTTCTGGGAAAGCATGGTCTTCTTGAACTCTTTGGGATTGTTGAGCATGTGGTATCGATCGACCGATTCCTCGGCCGCCGTCAGGATCGTCAGGTCGCCGTAGTTGAGCATCCGACCCAGCACGGGCTGGTCCAGGATCGCGTCGTTGATCTTCTCGAGCGAGCTGTCGGCCGAGTGCTTGCTGAGGATGCCGGTCACCTTGAGCAGGCGGCGATTGGTGATCACGTAGTCCTGGTTCGACCACTGCCACCAGCGATAGATGAAAGCCGCCAGGCCGACCACGAGCAAGGCCAGCGCGACGATGCTGATCAGGTTGCGGATGTTGGTGTCGGTGATGTTGAGGACTGCGATCGCGAGCAGGAGGAGCAGCCCGACGATGAACACGGCCACGCCGTTGCGTGCCCGGATGAGCAGTGCAAGCCAGTGCTGCCGACTGCGGTAGACGACGGTCTCGCCTTCAGTCAGAAGGCTGTCCGCGTAGCGAGCCATTCCCTCCTCCTCTCACCTAGGCACGGGGATGAGCCCGCGCGTAGACCTGCTTGATGCGTTCCCCCGTCAGATGCGTGTACAGCTGCGTGGTCGTGATGCTCGCGTGTCCGAGCAATTCCTGCACGACGCGCAGGTCGGCCCCGCCCTCGAGCAGATGCGTGGCGAAGCTGTGGCGCAGCGTATGCGGCGTGACATGGCCGTGCACGCCACCGACCAGCGCCGCGCTGCGAATCGTGCGCCACGCGGCCATCCGTGTCAGGCGCTGCCCGCGCTGGCTGACGAAGACCGGGCCGCCGCGCCTGTTGCCGTCCGCGGCCGATGCCTTGGCCACGAGGCGCGGCCGGACATGGTCGAGATACCGACCGAGCGCGGTCACAGCGACGTCGCCCACCGGCAGCCTGCGCTCGCGGTCGCCCTTGCCGATGACGCGCACCGTGGCGTCGTCGAGCGAGAGGTCTTCGAGGTCGAGATTGAGCGCTTCGCTCACCCTCAGCCCGCAGGCGTAGAGCAGCTCGAGCAGCGCGCGGTCGCGCACGCCGACGTCTGTCTCAGCGGAAGGCGCCTCGAGCAGCGCCACGACGTCGGCGACGCCGAGCGTGTCGGGCAGGACGCGCGCCGCGCGCGGCAGGTCGAGCAGGCTGGCCACGTCGCGCTCGATCAGACCCTCGGCAAAGCAGAAGCGGTAGAAGGCACGCACCGCGGCCGCCTTGCGCCGGTGCGTAGCCGGACGCAGCACGCGCGGCGGCCGCGACAGAGCCGCTAGATGGCTGATCGGGACATCGGCGTCGGTGCGCCAGTCGCGCGCGTTGACCGCAGCGCTGCGGACGAAGCCGCGCAGGTCGTTGGCGTAGGCCGAGATCGTGGCCGGCGACAGTCCGCGCTCTACGCGCAGGTAATCGAGGTAGGCGTCGATCGCGACCTGGAGGCCCGGCTGGGCTGCGGCGCTCATGCGGTGGCGCCTTCCGCGAGACGCGCGCTGGCTGCGGCGTCGAGCAGCGCGTCGGCCGCGGCAATCGCGGCGCTGGCGCCACTCGTGCCACCGAGCATGTGAGCCAGCTCCGTGCGCCGCTCCGGCAGATCGAGCTGCTCGATCTGGGTCACGGTCCGACCGTCACGCTCGAGCTTCTCGATGCGCAGGTGGCTGTCGGCGTAGGCGGCGATCTGGGGCAGGTGGGTGACGCACACGACCTGGTGGTCGCGCGCCAGGCGCCAGAGCATCCGACCGACCGGGTCGGCCGAGCGCCCGCCGATGCCCGCATCCACCTCGTCGAAGATGAGCGTGGGCGTCTCGTCGGCACGTGCCAGGACGGTCTTGATGGCCAGTGCCACGCGCGACATCTCGCCGCCGGAAGCGATCCGGGCGAGAGGACGCGCGGGCTCGCCCGGGTTCGGCGCCAACAGGAAGGTGACTGCGTCGGCGCCCGACTCGTCGAGGGCAGATTCGGCCACGGCCGTCGAGAACGCCGCGGACGGAAAGCCGAGCTCGATCAAGGCCGCAGTCACTTCGCGCGACAGCGTCTGGGCGGCCGTCTGGCGCGCCGCCGACAGCTGCGCTGCGGCGGCGCGCGCCGCGCCATCCAGCCGAACCTGCGCGGCGGCACGCAGCGTTCGTTCCGCATCGAGCCCACGCAGCCGCTCGACTTCGGCCCTGGCGCGCTCGCCGTACGCGATCAGCGCGGCCTCGGATTCGCCGTACTTGCGCATCAGGCCGTAGAGCACGCCGAGGCGCGTCTCGATCGCGGCGCTGTCGGATGCGGCGTCGGCAACGATCTCCTGGCGGCGGCGCAATTCGAGGGCGATGTCGTCGATCTCCGCCTCGACGCCTGACAGGCGATCGGCCAGGCCGGCCGTGTCGGGATCGAGCCGCGCCAGCTCCGTCGAAGCGCGGACGGCCTGCGCGACATCGTCGCGTGCCGAGCGGCCGTCGCTCGCGCCGAGCAGGTCGTGAACCTCGGCCAGCAGCGCAACGATGCGTTGGGCGTTGCCCGCAACTGTGAGTCGGGCGCGCAGCTCGCCGACCTCGCCCTCGCGTGGCGCGGCAGCGTCGATCTCGTCGGCCGCGTGGCCGGCGAGCTCAAGACGCCGCTCGAGCTCGGCCGGCTCGATGGCCATCTCGCGCAGCGCGGCTTCGTTGGCGCGCGCCTCGCGCACCGCGCCGGCGACCGTCTCGCGCAACGTGGCGTGGCCGCCGAACGCGTCGAGGACGTCGCGCTGCCAGGCGTTCGAGAGCAGCCGCTGCTGCTCGTGCTGGCCGTGGATCTCGATCAGCGGCCCCACGACCTGCGCGAGCCGTGCCGCGGTGACCGTCTCGTCGTCGACGCGCGCCAGGCTGCGCCCTTCGGCTGACAGCTCGCGGACGCAGATCAGCGGCTCGGGCGCCGCGTCGTTGTCGAAGAGCGCTTCGACGCGCGCGCCCGCTGCGCCGTGCCTGACCAGGCCCGTGTCCGCGCGCGCGCCCATCACGAGACCGAGGGCATCGATGAGCAGCGACTTGCCCGCACCGGTCTCGCCGGTGATCACCGTCAAACCGGGCTCGAACGAGACGCGCACGCGCTCGATGAGCGCCAGATCGCGGACGGCCAGCTCGCGCAGCATCAGCAGATTCTGATGCCCGCGCCGCTCACGCGGGCAGCAGTTCCGCCTTCTGGCGCAGCAGCTCCCAGAACGGCAACGAGCCGGGCGGTGTGATGAAGCGGATCGGCCGATCCAGAGCCCGGACGTCGACGATGTCGCCAGCTTCTATGGGGTAGTCGTCGCGGCCGTCGATGCTGACGATGCCCGGTGGGCCGTCGATGATCCTGACGCGGACGGCATGCGCGGGGCCAACCACGATCGAGCGCACGGCCGCAAGATATGCCGCGACCGGCGTGACGACCAGGTTGCGCGCGGTGGGATCGAGGATCGGGCCGCCGGCACTGAACGAGTAAGCCGTCGAGCCCGTGGGCGTGGCAATGACGACGCCATCGGCGACGTACGTGGCGAGGTGCGAGCCGTCGATGAGCACCTCGAGATGGAGCACGCGCGCCTCGGCGCCACGAACGATGGCTGCGTCGTTGAGCGCGGCGAACGTGCCGCTGGCTGCGCCGCTGTCCTCGTGCGCGGTGCGCGTCAGGCGCGCCTCGAGCATCATCCGTGGCTCGATCTCATAGCGGTCTGCGAGCAGGTCGCCGAGGGTTGACTCGAGCGCCGCGGGTTCGACCTTGGACAGGAAGCCAACGCGGCCCGAGTTGACGCCCAGGACGGGGACGTCGACGCGCGCCAGCGCCCGCGCGGCGCGCAGGAACGTGCCGTCGCCGCCGAGCACGATCAGCACGTCGGCCTCCGCCAGGCGGGTGACGAGGAGCTCCGTCTCGCCCGACTCGACCGCCCAGGCCTGCGCGCCGTTCTGGCGGCACCATTCGCCGGCGCGCTCGCACATCTCGATCGCGGCGGGCTTGGTCGGATTGAAGGCGAGGCCGAAGCGGCGCATCAGGCCTGCGCCAGGTGAAGCAGGAACTCCCGATTGCCCGCCGGGCCGCGCAGCGGAGATTCGATCTCGGCGCGGACGTGGAGGCCGAGCTCGCTCGCGAATTGCGCGATCCGATCAACCGCAGCGCGCCGAACGGCGGGATCACGGACGACGCCCTTTGGCGCGTCCGCCGGCGCGGCCTCGAACTGTGGCTTGACGAGGGGCACGATCTCGCCACGGCCGTCGAGCGCGGC
>CAYYVV010000073.1:0-7713 GCA_964475245.1 uncultured Anaerolineaceae bacterium
CTGCCATCCGCGCGCGCAGTCCCGCCAGGCGCAGCGGGCGAGCGACCCGGTCGGCTTCGAGCCAGCGCTCGAGGTCGGCGGCCGATGGTGCCGGACGATCGATCAAGGTGTCGGTCAAGGAGAGGCCTCCGTGTTTGGAGTTGGCTGGGCGACGCCGAATGACGGTTCATCGGTCGGCGCGGGCGAGCCGCCCAGGTACAGCTGGATGTTGTGCAGGTGCTCTTCGTACGTGCGCGCAAAGACGAGGTCGCCCGAACCGTCGTTCTTGCCCAGGAAGTAAAGGTAGCCGTCCTGCGTGTCCGGGTTGAGCGCGCCCTGGAGTGACGCGAGGCCGGGAGTGTCGATCGGCCAATCGGGCAGCCCGCGCGACTGCCAGACCTGGAAGCTGGCGAGATCCGGGTCGACCTCGAAGCTGGCCGCGGCGCCCAGGCCGTCGTAGGTCCAGAAGACGTAGTTCGGCCATTCCGTCACGTGCAGGTCGCGCAGGTTCATCGTGTCCTTGGCATAGATCAGCACCGGGTCGGAGTTGAGCGTACGGATGCCGCCCAGACCGTCGAGACGGTTCTGGTAGACCCCCGCGACGAGCGGCTTGTCCGAGTCGTGGATGGCTTCGCGCTCGACGATGCTGGCCAGGATGACGACCTGATAGAAGTCCTTGTTCTGCGCCTGGGCCTGCTGCATGATCCCGAACGACGGGCTGTCCTGCCAGCGCTGGAGCAGGATCTCGAGCATCCCCTGGGCGTCGGTGTTGGCGGGCACGTTGAACAGCCCGGCGCCGAGAAAGCCCTCGACGCTGTTGCCCGCGGGGACGACGCTGAGCCACGAGAACTCCTGCCTGAGCGAAGCCGGCGGGTCGCTGGCCAGCGTGTAGAACTGCTCCGGGTCGAAGTTGCCGAGCGGCAGCGTCTGGAGGTAGGCAACGACCTGCTCAAGACGCAGCCCTTCGCGCAGCGCCACCGGGACCTGGTCACCCTCGGCGGTCGGCTGGCCCTGCAGCGTATTGGCCACATCGCGCGGCGACATCGTCCGGTTCAGGACGTGCGTGCCTGACAGGAGCTTGCCCAGGCCGCCGTCGGTCACGAGCACGTAGGTGAACGCGAGGCGGTCCGTCACCAGGCCGCGATTGACCAGGTCCTGGGTGATATCGGCGCTCGATTCGCCGGGCTGGATGACGAAGTCGACGTCGGTCGAGTCGGTCCCGGCCGGAGCGTCGGGCCGGCCGTCCATGACCGAGGAGACCGCGTCGGATATCAGGCCGATGCGCATCAGGTCCGGATTGGCCTCGGCCAGCGAGCGGAAGAAGCTGTTCGCGAGCGGCGGAGCGATGACGACACCGACCAGCAGCACGGTCACCACTGTCGCGAGGATGATCGCCACGCGATTGCGGCTGCGCCGCGTGCCGCGTGGCGTAAAGCCCGCCGCGCGAACGTCCGTGCTTGCGGCGCGAGCGCGAGAGCGAGCCTGCGCCTCGTTGAGCGTGCGCTCGCGCGCGGCGGCCGTCTTGTCGCGCTCCTTGAGATGCTGGTCGATGGCGCCGCGCTCGTGGCTGTGCAGATGCGCCTCGATATCCGACTTATCGCGGTTGCGGAAGCGCTCAATGAACTGCGACGGGTCGCGCTTGGGACGCTGCTGTCCGTTGCCCGGCCGGTTCGTGGGTCGGTCGGTCACTCGTCGGCCTCCACGAGGCCAGTTTCGGCCATCGCCCGGCGAGCGTCCATTTCAGCCTGCACAATCGCTGACGCGGCAATCCGATCGAGGCGCGCGCGGTACGCGCGCCGCGCGAACCCGCTCGGCGGTCCGCCCGACCTGCCCCGCGACTGGGGCCCGGCACGCTCGATGGCGTCCTCCGTGGTAAGTCGTTCGTCGCGCCACGACACCGGCATGGCCGCGAGCTCGGCCACTGCCAGCGCCCACTCGCGCGTCTGCACGGCCTGGCTGCCGGCACTGCCGTCCATGTTGAGGGGCAGGCCCACGACGAGCTCGTCGATGCGCTGCTCTCGGCCGACGCTGGCGATGGTTCGCGCGTCGCGCTCGACCTCCGCGCGCCGGATCGTCGTCAGTGCCACGACCGAGCCCGTGGCCGTGTCGCCCACGGCCAGTCCGATCCGGCGCGTCCCAAGATCGACGCCAAGCAGCCTGGTCACGAGGCGGCCGGACCGGGCGACGCGGACACGGCGGACTGCGTCGGCGCTGGAGTGGGCGAAGGCGTGCTGGTCGGTAGCGGCCGCGCGCTCGGCTGCGGCGGCGTGGTCGGCAGCGGCAGCGCGCTCGGCGCGATGACCGTGACGCTGATGCGCGCCGACTGATCCGGAAGATGGTCGATGAAATCGGGCCAGACCGAAACGGTGGCCTGGCCGAACTGGGCCAGCGCAGCGCGAGCATCCGCGGGCGACTTGCCGCGCACCGCGGCCAGAATCGCCTGTGGATCGGGGTCGATGTAGCCGACGCCGCTCGCGACGACGCTGTAGACGATCGTTTGGCCAACCACCGAGCCGCCGTCGTTCGTCGCGGTAACGTCGCTGACGAGCTTCTGGCCGGGCTTCAGCATGGCGCGCAGGCGAGCTTGCGCGACATCGTTGATGGGCGACTCGTTGACCGCGACGACGCGCGCGCTGGTGTCGATCGAGAGCGCGAAGGTCGCCTCATCGACGCCGACAACCGTCGCTGGGTCCTGATCCGGCTGCGCCGCGCCCAGCTGAGCCGTCGCCGCGTAGACGACGAGGCCGCGCGGCACGGACGCAGGGTCTGCCAGGGACGTCACGAGCGCGGCCTGAAGGTCGGCGGTCAAGGAGGTGACCGCGGCGTCGTAGTCGTCCTGGCTGACGACCTGCGTCTGGACGTGCTTGCCGCCGGTCGTCGCGTCGGGATTCGTGACGCTGATCAGTTGCGCGGCAAGGTCGGCGGGCACGACCGTGATCGTGGCGGCATCGACGTTGCCCGCCGTGCCGCCCTTGACAGCCTTGACGTCGACGTCGAGCTGTGTCGGGCCATTCGCGAACGAGGCCCGGGCGATCGTCACGTCCTCCTGGGTGGCGAACTCGACGTCGTCGCTCGTGGCGACGACGGTGTCGGCCGGAATGGGCACGTCGTTGAGCGTGTTCTCGCTCTTGAAGCGGACGGACCCGGCGGCACGAATGTCGCGCTCCTGGACGCCGGTCGCCGGGAAGGTGCCACTGACGCTGACGGGCACGGTCAGCGCCTGCGCGGGAATTACGCCGCTGACGGTGTCGACGACGGCCACGTTCGGATCGGCGGTGACGGTGAACGAGGGCGCCTGGATCGGCGCCGCGACGGGACGGACCGTGATCGAGGCCGTGGGCAGGAAGACGTACGCACCGTAGCCGACGCCGATCACGAGCAGCACGAGCAGCACGAGAACGAGCACCGGCGCCGTGCGCACGCGGCGCCGCGGGCGCGCACGATGGGCGCTCCGCGCCGCGGCTGCGGTTGGCGCGCCCGCGCCCATCGCGAGCGACGAGGGCAGCACGGCCGTTTCGCCGCTCATGGCACGCTCCGGCCGGGCCGTCGATGAGGCACTGCCGGGCATGACGCGCGTGGCGCCGGCGTCGCGCAGCGAAGCGTCGGGATGCTCGCGCGGCATCGTCGGCCGGATCCGCTCGGCGAGACGGCGGTCCTGGTCGCGGAACGTCGTCAGTGCCTGCTCGGCCGTCCGGATCGAGTCATATGCGGGCAGTCCGGCCGAGATCGCCAGCGCCCGGACCTGGGGCTCCTCGCTGACGGCGACGATGTTCATGCGCCGCTCGAGCCCCTCGCGCGCGAGGAGCTTGAAGTTGATCCGGCTCGTCGCGATGCGTGAGCCAACAGGGACGACGACGATCGCCTCGCCGTCCGTGACCGCGCGCAGTCGGCCGATGGCCGTGGTTATCTCGTCGTCGACCTCGAGGTAGCAGACGGCCATCACGAGCCTCGGGCGGCGACAGAGTCCATTTTCAGACCTTCATCTGGCGCAGCACGCGCCGCAAGGCAGCGTCCAACGCCGTCTCGGGTTCGCTCATCTCGAGTGCCTGGTGGGCCAGCGCCATTGGCGTGATGTCCTGCTCGTCGACGAGCAGTCCCGTGGCGTCGGAGACCTGGGCGACCTCGGCGACCTTGATCGCCTCGACCTGCGGCGGGCGGGCGAATTGCACGTGGCGTGCGAACTCGGGGTCGCGCAGCGCGGCGCCGATCTCGGGCAGCCGCGCGCCACCGCCGCAGATGTAGATCCGGCCGGGCAGCATGCCCGTGTGGGCAAACTCCTCGAGCACGAGCTCGACACCGGCCTGCCAGACGGCGACGTCCTCGTCGATGATCTCCTTGATCTCTTTCGCACGGTCGACCGGCACGCCCCTGGCGAAGTCGACCTTCGCCTCCTCCGCGCGGGCAAAGGGCAGCTCCAACCGATCGGCGAGCGACTTCGTGAAGGCCCGTCCGCCAAGGGCGAACATGCGCGTTCCTTCGATGCCGCCCTGTCGAACGAGGGCCACGTCCGTCGTCCCGCCACCGACGTCGATGAACAGCGCACCGGCCTGCTGGACCTGGTCGTCGTCCATGCATCGCGCGACGGCGTACGGCTCGGCGACGATCGCCACCAGCTCGAGGTCGAGCATGCTCGCCACGGTCTGCAGCGCGCCGAGATGGATCAGCGGCGCAAACGCGTTGAAGACGCTGAGCCGGACGTGGCGGCCGTGGAAGCCGACCGGGTTGGTGACCGTGTAGCCGTCGATCGAGGCCCCCGTCACGGCTGCGTGGACGAGGCGGATGTCGACGTTGGGCAGGCCGGTCTCCCAGGTCACGGTCCGTTCCGCCTCGCGCAGCGCCTCGTGCTGGACGGCCTGCATCAGGACATCCAGCTCGCGCGTCGAGAGCTGCTGGTCGGGCCGCTTGCGTTCCTGGCTGACGCTCGTCGTGAAGCCTTTGACCAGCTCGCCGGCGATGCCGATGATCACCTGCTGCGAGCGGAAGCCGGCCATCTCCTCGGCTTCCTGGAGCGCGACGTGGCAGTTCTCGACGACCGCGCCGATATCCGCGACCGTGCCCGACTGCATGTGCGCCAGGCCCTGCCGTCTGCGGCCCACGCCACGGACCGTTGCGCTGCCGTCTTCGGCAATGTCGAAGACGAGCGCCTTGGCGAATTCCGTGCCGATGTCCAGCGCGGTGCACGCCGCGAGGCGCTCCGCGTCCGGTCGCTGCAGGAAGCGGCGCCAGAAGGCCACGCTAGGCGGTTTCGCTTCCCGGGGGCGTGGACCGGCCGTCGCCGTCGCGCAGCGTCTGCTCGAGCTGCTCGCGGATGGCCGTCAGGGCGCTCGGCAGCCGGTCGCGCCGCGTGCCGCGCGCCTGGGCCATCTCAGCGCGGCCGCCACCGCGCCCGTCGAAGACGGGCGCGCCGTGCCCAACGAGCGCGCCGGCCGAAACGCCGCGCGCGACCAGGTCATCACTGACGGTGACGAAGAGCTGCGGCTCATCCGATTCGAGGCCGAGGGCGATGACGCCGTTGCCCAGCTCGGCGCGCAGCGCGCGGGCGAACGACTGCAGGTCCTTCATCGAGTCGAATTCCGCCGAATAGGAGACGAACCTCGTTCCGTCGACGGGCAGCGCGCTGCGCGCCAGATCGGTCGGCTGGCGGCTGCTGCCACCGGAGCGCAGCCGCCGCTCGAGATCCTTGTTGCGCTCCTGGAGCTCGCGGACCCGATCCGGAACCGCCTCCGGGCCGCGTGCGCCGGCCGCGTCCGTGACGCGGTCGAGCAGCGCGACGCGCTCATCGAAGTAGGCGTCCGCGGCATCGCCGGTCAGTGCCTCGATGCGGCGCATGCCGCTGCCCACCGAGCGCTCGCCGGTGATCACGAAGCCACCGATCTGGCCGGTCGCCGAGCAGTGCGTTCCGCCGCACAGCTCCCGGCTGAAGCCGTCGACGAAGACGACGCGCACCTGCTCACCGTACTTCTCGTCGAAGAACGCGTCGGCGCCTTCCTTGATCGCTTCGGCCATGCCCATGTACCTGGGTGTGACGGTCCGGTTGTCGCGAACGATGCGCCGCACCTGCGCTTCGACCGCACGCTTGTCGGCGTCGCTCAGGGGTCGGTCGCCGTGGTAGTCGAAGCGCAAGTAGTCGGGCGTCACCAGCGAGCCTGCCTGGCGCGCCTGGTCGCCGATCGTGTTGCGCAGCGCGCGGTGCAGCAGATGGGTGCCCGTGTGGTTGCGCATCGTCCGTGCCCGGCGCTCGGCGTCGACCTCGGCACTGAGCGTGTCGCCTACGGCGACGCGGCCGTGCAGCCGGCCGTGATGAACGATCAGGCCGGGAAACGGCCGCTGCGTGTCAATCACCGTGAAGAGAGGCGCGCCGTCCGCCGCCTTGAGCACTCCCTCGTCGCCCACCTGCCCGCCGCCTTCGGCGTAGAACGGCGTCTGGTCGAGGACTATCTCTGCCTCGGCGTCGGCCGGCGCGCGCAGCTCCGCCTCCGGCAGTGCCTCGAGGTTCTCGTATTCCACCCCGTCGCGCAGGATGGCAACGACCGTACCCTGGGCGGCGGTCGTCTCGTAGCCCAGGAACCTGGTCTCGCCCGTCTTCGACGCCACCTGGCCGTACAGCGCCTGCGCCTCGGCGTGCCCGGCGAGGTCCGCCTTGCGCCCGCCACGGGAGCGCTCGCGCTGCTCGGTCAGTGCCCGCTCGAAGCCTGCGCGGTCGACGCGCACGCCGTACTCGGCGGCAAGCTCGACGGTCAGGTCGATCGGGAAGCCGTAGGTGTCATGCAGGCGGAATGCGACATCACCGGGCAGCACGGGTGCGTCGGCGCCCAGCTCCTCTTCGCGCCGACCGACGACGCGCTCCGACGAGGTGAGCGGGATGAGCGCCTCCTCGAACTGGATGACGCCCGCGTCGAGCGTGCGCGCGAACTGGCGCTCCTCCGCGGCGATGACGCTGTAGATCTCCTTGCGCCGCTCTTCGAGGAACGGGTAGGCGACCTTCATCGTGTCGATCACGACGCCCGACAGATCGGCGAGGAATGGCTCCTGGCGTCCCAGCAGGCGGCCGTGGCGCACGGCGCGGCGCAGCAGGCGGCGCATGACGTAGCCGCGACCCTCGTTCGTGGGCCGGACGCCGTCCGGGACAAGGAACGTCAACGCGCGAACGTGGTCGGCGATGACCTGGTAGCTGAAGCGCTCGGCCTGGAACGTCTCCGGGTCATGGCCCATCAGGTTGCGCATCCAGGCGTGGATCGGCGTGAACAGGTCCGTGTCGTAGTTGGTCAGCACGCCCTGCATGACGCTCGCCAGGCGCTCGAGGCCCATGCCCGTGTCGACGCTCTTGAAGGGCAGCGGCACGCGCGGGCCGGTCGCGGGCTGGTCGAACTCCATGAACACGAGGTTCCAGATCTCGAGCCAGCGCGGGCAGGTCTCGGAGTGGTCCGGCACGCATTGAGGACCCTCCGACAGGTGCGCGCCGCGGTCGTAATGCAGCTCACTGCATGGGCCGCACGGACCTGTGTCGGCCATGCGCCAGAAGTTGTGGTCGTCGCCCTTGTCGGCGTCGCCCCAGCGCGCCATGCGCTCCTCGGGCATGCCGATCTCGTCGCGCCAGATGTTCCACGCCTCGTCGTCGTACGTATATGTCGTGGCACCGATGCGCTCGAACGGGATCCCGTAGACCTTGGTCAGCAGCTCGATCGACCACTTGATCGCGTCGCGCTTGAAGTAGTCGCCGAAGCTCCAGTTGCC
>CAYYVV010000074.1:0-7670 GCA_964475245.1 uncultured Anaerolineaceae bacterium
CAGACCTGTAATCCTACCTGTAGAACGCCTGTTCGACAACCTAGCGCCGGCCACGCTGCGCGTCGGCAAGCTCGCGTTCCATGTCGCGCCGCGACTGCCGCTCGGCGATATCGCGCCGCCGGTCGTGGAGCTGCTTGCCCTTCGCCAGGCCAAGCTCGATCTTGGCCCTGCCGCGGTCATTGATGTACAGGCGCAGCGGCACGACCGTCAGCCCCTTGGCCGCGGCACGGCCCAGCATCTGGTCGATCTCGGACCTGTGCAGCAACAGCTTCCGGTCGCGGCGCGGCTCATGGTTGTAGCGGTTGCCCTGCTCATACGGCGCGATGTGGGCGGACATCAGCCATGCCTCGCCCCGCTCGACCCGGGCATATGAGTCGGACAGGTTGACCTTCCCGGCACGGATGCTCTTGATCTCAGTGCCGGTCAGGACGAGGCCCGCCTCGAAGGTATCGGTGATGAAGAAGTTGTGACGCGCCTTGCGGTTGAGCGCCACGGTCTCGGCCACGTCGGTTCAGCTCCTGGGATGGATCGGAATGGAAAGGAAGGTCTGGACACACGAACGCCGGCCCAAGGCGGGCCGGCGCTTCGTGGCGGCTTACACCACAACCCGGGTGTCAGCTAACTAAAGCGACCCCCGGGAGGTGGTGCAGCTTGACTTATCTAACACTGCACATCACCTCCTTTCGTTCTCGAACACATTAACCCAGCACGATTGGCACTGCAAGCGACAGTTGGAGACCGCCGGTTTGGTCGGTGACCGCAACGGGCGAAGCGGACGGCGCGGGGATCGTCGTCGGCTCGGGCGTGACCGGCGGTGGGAACGTCGCCGCTGGGTTGGCGAGCTGGTCGAGCACGACCTGGAGGCCCTTGTCCAGCACGGCGTCCTGGCCGGCAGGCTGGTTGTCGGGCGGCGTCACCTCGATGTTCGGGAAGAGACCGACGCCATGGATCCAGGTCAGGTCGGGCGTCAGCCACTTGTAGACCGACAGCCGGTAGCCGCCCGCACCGGACAGCTCCTTGAACTCCTGGATGGTGCCCTTGCCGTACGTCTTGGAGCCGATCAGCTCGCCACGGCCGTCGCCCTGGATCGCGGCCGAGACGATCTCCGAGGCACTCGCCGTGCCGCCGTTGACGAGCACGACGATTGGAATAGTGGGATCAGTGGCTACTCCACCCGGAATGGGCTGCTGGGGATCCGGCTGGCCGGTCGCAGTCTGCTGGTAATAGAGCGGCTTGTCGCCGACGAACTCGGAAGCGATCTTCTGCGCGGCGTCGACGTAACCGCCCGGGTCGTCGCGCAGGTCGAGGATGAGGCCCTGGACCTTGTCCTGGTTGACGAGCTGGTCGAGCAGGTCGTGAAAGTCGCTCGACGATCCTGAACTGAACGCGGCGAGCTTGAGGTAGCCGACCTTGCCGTTGGCGAGCACCTGGGTGGTCACGTCCTCGCGCTGGATGACGTCGCGCGTCACGCTGAAGTCCTGGGTGGTCCCGGCACGGTCGACGGTGATCGAAACGGTCGTACCCTTTGGGCCCTGCAGCTTGCCGGCGACATCGTCGACCGTCATGCCCGTCGTCGCGGCATTGTCTATGGCGACGATCTGGTCGTTGTCCAGGATCCCGATCTTCTGCGCCGGAGAGTTGCGCACGACGTGGACGATGACGAGGTGGCAGGTGTCGGACACGGTGTCGCATGAAGCACCCGAGTCGTCCTGGGTCGCGATCTGGACGCCGACGCCGGTGAACTCGCCGGACAGCCCGCTTAACGTCTGGGTGTACTGCTCCTCGGTCAGGTACTGCGAGAACGGGTCGTTGAGCGCGGTGAACAGTCCGCCGATCGCGCCCTCAACCAGCAGATGCGGATCGGCCGGACCCACGTAGTTCTGGACGATGTCGTCGTACGCGTCCCAGAACGGCTGGAACAGATCCTGGTTGTCGACGGAGGTTCCGGGCGTGGATCCGGCGAGCCGACCGAGGGCGAAGCCCGACACGAACAGGGCGCTGCCACCGATGGCCACGATGAGCAGGACGGCGATAACGCTGCCGACCCGTCCGCCGCGCCCGCGGGGTGACTGGGGCGCATCTGTTTCAGCGGTTGAATCGGGGAGATCGGAGGGATCGGACATCTGTGGAAACGGGACCTCGACTGACAGTGCGGGCAGTCTAGGCGTGGCGGCCGATTCGCTCAGGCGTCGCGGCGATGGTCAGGGAAGAGCGAATGACGCCGGCAGGTAGCGGCTGTGATCGATGCGCTGCTCGGTCGCGCAATAGATCGCGGGCGGGCCCTCGAGGCGCATGCCGGCACGAAGCAGCGCGACGAACGTCTCACTGGCCACGCCGGGAACGTTGACGAGCCACGTTTCGACATCGGGCATCTCCGCGAGGAGCCGGCCCGCGAACGGCAGTAGAAGCTCCTCGCGGCGCACGATGATTGGTCCGAGGCGTCCGACTTCCTGGATGTAGCCATAGCCGACCAGCTCAGTGCCCTCGAACAGACCGAAGCGCCTGCGCCCAAGCGACTCCCACCATTCGTGATCCCGGGCGCGCGTCAGCCCGCACACCTCCATGTCGAGCGGCTCGGCCGCACCTGCTTTGAGCCTGCCGAGGTGGAATCCCGCCGGCAGCGTCGGCAACTCCGTCCGCGGGTTTCCACTGAGCATGTACATCGGCACCCGCGGCGTCATGCCGTACCACGAGTAGAGCGCGGCCGAGATCGGTTGGTACGAGGCGATGGCCACGGCTCGGTAGGACGAGTCGTGCATCGAGAGTTCGAGCAGACGGCGACCGACGCCTGCGGCCTGCGTGTCCGGGAGCACGAACAGGAAGCCCAGATAGACCATTTCCTGGTACGTGCTCGATCCGCCGAAGCCGACGATGCGCTCGTTGTCTTCCGCCACCCACCATCGATCCGGCGCGAACCTGTGCATGTGCGCGAAGAGGCGCACTGTCGCCTCGCGGTTGCGCGGGGTTGCGGGCAGGCCGCGGCTGGCCGAGAGCGCGTCGGAGGCGACGTACAGGATGTCGGCGCAAGCATCGAGGTCTGTGGGGACTGCCAGGCGATAAGCGATCTGGGCCGTTGGCCGCGGATTGGACGTCACGAGCCGGCGGCCACCGGTTCAGTCGTCGCCTCGCGCTCGAGCTCGGCGAGCATGAACGCGTCGAGATCGCCGTCGAGGACGTCCCCCGTCGCGCTGGTCTCGTAATCCGTGCGATGGTCCTTGACCATCTGATACGGGTGCAGGACATACGACCGGATCTGGTTGCCCCAGCCGGCCTCGACGTGCTCGCCGCGCAACTGGGCCAGCTCCCGCTCGCGTTCCTGCAGCCGGCGCTCGAGCAGGCGAGCGCGGAGCACCTTCATCGCGAACTCGCGGTTCTGGTGCTGCGAGCGCTCGTTCTGGCTCTGGGCGACGATGCCCGTCGGAATGTGCGTGATGCGCACGGCCGAATCGGTCTTGTTGACGTGCTGGCCGCCTGCGCCCTGAGAGCGGAAGGTGTCGATCTTGAGCTCGTCTTCGGGGATCTCGCCCACCTCCGTGTCGTCCTCGACCTCGGGCAGCACCTCGAGCAACGCGAAGGTCGTGTGCCGTCGTTTCTGGGAGTCGTAGGGGGAGATGCGCACGAGCCTGTGGACGCCGCGTTCCGCGCGCAGGTGGCCATAGGCCCAACGCCCGTCGATGGCCACGGTCGCGCTCTTGAGGCCCGCCTCTTCGCCCTCGAGCTGGTCGATGATCTCTGTCCCGTAGCGATGGCGTTGCGCCCAGCGCAGGTACATGCGCAACAGCATCTCTGCCCAGTCGGTCGCCTCCGTGCCGCCCGCCCCCGCGGTGATAGTCAGGATGGCGCCGTTCTGGTCGTACTCGCCGGAGAACATGAGCGACGTCCGCAGTCGCTCGTAGTCCTTGTTGAGAGCGGTGTACTCGTCGTCGATGCCGGCCGTCATCTCGTCGTCGCCTGACTCCTGGGCGAGCTCCGCCAGCTCGAGCAGGTCGTCGGCGCGGCGCAGGATGCCCTGCCAGGTGGTCAGCTCGTCACGCAAGCCTTCCGCCTCGCGCAGCGCCTTCTGCGCTGCGCGTTGGTCGCTCC
Source organism: uncultured Anaerolineaceae bacterium (assembly GCA_964475245.1). Taxonomy (GTDB): domain Bacteria; phylum Chloroflexota; class Limnocylindria; order Limnocylindrales; family CSP1-4; genus JALYGJ01. The sequence goes on from CAYYVV010000074.1 coordinate 4,084, forward strand.
AGAAGTCCGGTGCGGCCGTGAGTCCGTCGAGCTCGTCGACGCGCGCCTTCTTTGCGGCTAGGTCAAAGACGCCCCGAGGTCGCGCGAATGCGCTCGACGAGGTCGCGCAGGCTGGAAATCTCCATCAGCCGACGACTACCTCTGCTCTGGCGCGCAATTCCTGGAGCATGATCGGACGCAGCTCAATGATGCGCAGCGCGGTCTTGCTCCGGGCGACGACGGGGTTGACACACGGACAGTATCCGTTGTGCGGACAGACTCCGCAGTTTCCATCACAGTCGAGCGTCATGGCGTAACTGCACGAACGGCACTCGCGCTCACAGGCGATGAGGTCGACGAACTGATCGTCGAGTGCCTCCTCGGCGGGCTTGGAGTTCACGACGGCCAAACTCCCTATTCGGCCCGGGCCACCCTCGACCCCGGGAACGTGGTTACGACACATTCACCGGAGGAGGCACGGCCTCCGGAAGCGGGTGCTTTCGAGTATGCCAGCCGATTCGGCCGCGCTCAAGGGGGTAAAACGTCTCTTTGAGCGTGAAATGGCCCTGAATAGCCCGATTTGGCGCTAATCAGGCGCTTGCGGCCGTCTCCTGGGCAATACCTGACGGTGTGAGCTGCTCGCTCAGCAGCCGACCGAACCGCTCGCGCTCGCCCTGCTCGCTACCTGCCTGCTCGATCCAGGCCGTCAGCAGGCGCTCGCCGCCGGCGTAGCAGAAGACATATGCGCGCCACAGCGGATGGGTGATGAACTCGAGCATCTTTTGCGCCCGCTCGCGGGTGACGAGCGCGTTGCGCTCGAGAAACGTGACGACATCGTCCACTGACCGGCCGTCGCCATGGAGCTGCAGGGCCGCATCGCCCTGGCTGCCGCGCAGGCCCTGGAGCGTGCTCCGGATTCGCCAGTTGAGATTCGCTTCATCGCGGGTCATCGGGATACCTGCGCGTTCGCAGATGCCGAGCAGCAACTCCTGCCAGCGCTCCTCGGGCGCCACGAAGCGCACGCCCGTGTCCGCCAGGCCCTCGCTGATGTATGCCTCAGGGGTGTTGATCAGCTGGACACTCGATTCGAAGCGCCCCTGTTCGAGCACCAGCTTGGCCTCTTTTGTCGCATGTTCGAGGTGGTGGCCCGGAAACCCTTCGTGCGCGAGCAGGTCCATCAAGCGTGGCGCCCGCATCGGCAGATCCGTGTTCACCTCGATGCGCGAGCGGAGGTCGCCGTCGTACCAGTTGTAGGCACCCCACGGCTCGTTCTTGACCAGGCTGATCGTCAGGTCCTCGCGGGCGGGAACATAGAACGCCTGGCGGGCGGCCGTGCGCAACTCGCCGGTCAGCCACTCGACGATACCGGCCAGGAGATCGACTGGAACGGTCAGCGCTGCGTCGTGTGCTTCGAGGCGCTCGCGCACGTTGCCACCTCCGGGCAGGAGGCGCTCGAGCTCGGCTCTGACTCTCTCGTACTCATCGGCTGGGGTCGCTTCCGGAGCGGCGTCGAAGCAGCGTTCGACGAGCTCGCGGTAGGGCAGCTGCTCACCGTCGAGCTGTCCGGCGAGCGTCTCGAGCGCCACCAGCTGTCGGTCGAGCCAGCGGGCGCGCTGCGCGTCGGTGACACCGCTGAGGCGCGCCCGCAGCCCCCGTGCACGAGCGCGCAGCTCGGCGGGCGTGGACTTGGCGGCGCGCGCCTCGTCACGAATCTCGGCCGGGCCGTAGTACGAGTCGACGATGCCTTCCTCGAGCTCTCCGAGCGCGAGCGCAATCAGCAGGTACTCGCGCGCGACGTCATCCATCGAGTCCCTCCCCGCTCATCGCTGGTCGCTCCACGAGCCGCAACCGCAGACGCGCGATCTGGTCGTCGCTGACTCCTGCTGCATTGAGGTAAGCCTCGATGCTGCCGTAACGCTCGCGGACGTAGGCGAGTGTCTCGAGCATCGCCTCTCGGCGTGGCGTTGCGAGCTCACGCATGCGTGCCTGCTCGGCCTCGTCCATCGTCGACAGCCAGTCGTCGATCAGCGGCCCAAGGTTGAGCATCGTCAGCGCGTAGTCATCGGCGATGTCGTCGTCGCTCGCGCCGGCAACGGCGAGCAACAGGGCGACGGTCATGCCCGTTCGGTCCTTGCCCGCGTAGCAGTGGATCAACACGCCACCGGGCTGGGCCTCGGCGACGGCGGCAATAACGGCTCCAATACCGGTGCGATGGACTTCGACGTCCATCTTGTTCAGCTCAGCCAGTTGCGTCGCATTCTCACGCCGTTCGCGAACGCGCGCCTCCTCCTCGTCGGTCAGCGGCGTGACGAACGATACGTTGACGTATTTCGGGTCGGCCGTGCCAGCGGTCCCACGGAACGGGTAGTCGACATCGCGGCCGATCTCCTCGCTGGTTCGGACGTCGACGATCGTGCGCACGCCGTGAGCGACGAGCGCGGCACGGCCTGATTGAGTCAGACGCGAGATGACATCGGAGCGGACGAGGGCGCCGTGCCGGATGTGGCCGGCGTCATGAGTCGGCAAGCCGCCCGTGTCACGGGCGTTGAGGGCGCCCTCCCAGTCGAGGATGCGCTCTTCGCCGGCCATCGGCGATGTCAGAGCCTGGTGTCTGCTCAACTCCCGTGGCAGCGCTTGAACTTCTTGCCACTGCCGCACCAGCACGGGTCGTTGCGGCCGAGCTTCGGGCCGCTGCTGGCGGGAGCCGAACTTGCCTTGGCCGGTGCAGCAGCCATGCCACTCGAGTCCGCGACAGGCTCTTCGCCGTGCTGGAGTGTCACTGCGCGTCTTGGTGTGGCGCCCAGGCCCGGGAGCACGGCTGATGCGCTGGCGGCTGCCAAGGACTTGGCGCCAGCCGTGGCGGGCGCAGCCGTGTCCGCGTGGAACGTTCCGTCGGAGTGAACGTGGCCGCCCTCCACGGGCGTGATCGTATCGACCTGGGACCCGTTGCCGTCGGTGCTCGTTTCGCCGAATTGCGCCGGGACGGGCATCGGAAACGTCTGCGGCGGCGGAACCTGCTGGACCTGGACTCGGAAGATGTTGTTGGCCACCTGGCGGCTGATGAAGCCGCGCAGCTCCTCGTACAGCTTGAACGCCTCGCGCTTGTACTCGTTGAGCGGGTCAGTGCCGCCGTAGCCACGCAGGCCGATGCCGCGGCGCATGTCATCGAGCTCGGTCAGGTGGTCGACCCACAACGTGTCGATCGTGCGCAGCAGGACGAGCCGCTCGACCTGCGCCCAGACGTCCGCTCCGAGCTCTTTCTCGCGCCGCTCGAGCTCTTCGTCGACAACGGTCTTGAGGTGCTCGGAGATGTCCTCGCGGACGCCGATCTCGGCCAGCGCGTCGGCGCTGACCTCCTTGACCGGCAGGCCCATCTGGGTCAGCTCGTGGGCCAATGCGTCCAGGTCCCACTCGGTGACTCCGCCGATGAGGTGCTGGTCGACCAGCAGGTTGAGCTCGTCGTCGACGAAATCGCTCACGGTCGCGGTCAGGTCCTCGTTGCGCAGGACCTTGTCACGCTCGGCGTAGATCGTCTCGCGCTGCTTGTTGATCACGTCGTCGTACTCGACGACGCGCTTGCGGATGTCGAAGTTGTAGCCCTCGACGCG
>CAYYVV010000075.1:0-6238 GCA_964475245.1 uncultured Anaerolineaceae bacterium
CCCGCGGCGACAACAAGGAGGGCTGGGACAACATCGACATCTTCGGGTGGATGGGCTACCCGATGCAGATCAAGATCGACTTCCTGTGCCGCGATTCGATCCTGGCGGCGCCGCTCGTACTTGACCTCGCGCTCTTCTTCGACCTCGCCCAGCGCGCCGGCATGAAGGGCATCCAGGAGTGGCTCTCGTTCTACTTCAAGAGCCCGCAGCACGCGCCGGGGCTGTACCCGGAACACGACCTCTTCATCCAGCAGACGAAGCTCAAGAACACGCTCCGCTACATGATGGGCGAGGAGCAGATCACGCACCTCGGCATCGAGTACTACGAGGACGTCGAGGCCTAGGACCGGCTCCGGGCCCGACCCGCCGAGTCGCACTCAGAAGAGTCGCGCCAGGAGCGTCCTGGCGCGACCAGGGAACCAGTAGAGATGACGTAGGATGTCCCTGCAGACCGTTCGCCGGCCTGCACACGCTGGACATCGCCGGTTCGCGTCCGGTCGGGCTGGCCAGTCTCGTCATTCTGCTGCATCACAGTCCGTGAGGTCCCCCGCCATAAATCGGTTGGTCTCAACTCGGCTCGTCATCTGCGCGGTCGTCGGCCTGGTCTTCGCGGCGTGCGGCTCGTCGACCCCGCCCACGGTCGCGCCCGGCGCGTCCGGTCCGCCAGCTCCTTCACGTGCTCCGAGCGGCTCGCAGGCCGTGGTCACGGTCACTCCGAGCCCAACCGCCCAGGTTGTGACCGGCCCGACGCCGACGCCGAACGGGACACCCAACGGCACGCCGCCACCGAGCCCAACTCCAACTCCCAGCCCGACGCCGCCGCCGGCCGGCGCCGTGTCGATGCCTTTCGTCCCGGTCATCAACTTCTGGTCGACGCAGACATCGATATCGATGGACGAGGTAAAGGCCGCGCTCCAGGGCACGAGCGCCAAGTACTCCACGATCATCGTGCCCACCGATGATGCCCAGGCGATCGCGGCCGCGGCAGGCGTAACTCTCGGCACGACCGTCCAGCAGGGCGCTGTCGCCGACATCATTGCTGCGGTCAAGGCGGGCGGCCTCGGCTTCATGCGCGCCACCGACGTTGAACCAGACGTGCGCGCGCTGGGCATCGACGATGCCAACCTGTTCGGTGAGGGCCGCATCAAGGACGTGTCCCAGTGGCCGCTGTCGGCGACCGTGCAGTCGTCAACGACGTGGGATCAGAGCAAGAACTGGGTGCTCGTGTCGGCCGGCGACATCATGGGCGACCGTGGCGTGCGCACGGCCGTCGAGAAGAACGGCGGGAACCCGTCTTACCTGTTCAAGGGCGGAACCTCGAAGGTCGATGCGCTCAAGTGCTGCTCGTTCTTTGGCTACCAATATCCAGTCGTCTCGCGCACGGGCAACGCTGGGGCGGTCGAGAAAATGATCCAGAACGCCGACTTCGCGATGGCCAACCTCGAGTCCGGGGTCGTTGTCAACGCGCCGCTCCATCCCCCGACGTCGTTTACCTTCACGACGGACCCGAGCTACCTCCAGGCGGTCAAAGACGGCGGCTTCGACTTCCTTTCGAACGCCAACAACCACGCTAAGAACGGTGGCCCGAAGGCTCTTGCGACTGCCATCTCGACGCTCGATCAGCTGGGCATTCTGCACGCTGGCGCCGGCGTCGGACCGGCGGCCGCGGCGGCGCCAGCGATCACGACCATCGACGGCGAGAAGGTCGCGATCATTGCCTGCGACGGGGTGAATCCTGGGTACTGGACCAAGGCGCCGGGCCAGATCGGGACAAACTCGTGCAAGACCGGGTCAGTCACGCAGACGATCCAACAGATCCGGAGCAGCGTCGACGTGATCATCGTTTTCCCGCACTGGGGCATCGAGTACGAGCCGCCCGTCGCCTATCAGTTCGCGATGGCGAAGGAGTGGTTCGACGCCGGCGCCGACATGATCATCGGCTCTCACAACCACTTCCCCGGCGGCATCTACGACTACAACGGGCACGTGGCCATGCTTTCGATGGGCAACTTCATCTTCGACCAGACTTTCCGCCAGACAACGCTCCAGGGCCTCGTGGTTGAGACGACCTGGTATGGCAGCAAGCCGGCCCAGATCTGGGTCCACCCGCTGCTCAACGTCGACTCTCAGCCGAACTTCGCCGATCCAAACGGTGACGGTCAGTGGGCGTTCGAGGTCATGAAGTGGCAGTCAGTGCCGGGCAAGCTCGACTGGGGTGGCACCCCGGCGCCGGATTTTGGAAATACGCCCCCGAAATAACGACTCCGGCTAGCGCAGGCCAGCGAACAGGTCGTTCTCGGGGATCCTGACCCCGTGGCGTGAGACGCGCAGCGTGAAGTCCTCGTTGGGCATCAGCTCTTTCCAGTCGTCGAGCGTGAAAGCCAGGAAGAAGCCGTCCTGCTGGAGCTGTGTGACGTGCTCGCGCAGGGCATTGCCCTTGCGCTCGAGGTAGTCGCGCACATCAACCGACGTCGTCACCGGACCCGTGGCCTCGGCCATCTTGCGCATGTGCTCTTCGCGCCCCTGACGCTGCTCGTCGGTCTCGTCCTCCGGCGGCGTCCACCACGACTTCACACCGCGTTCCTCGGCCCGCTTGGCGATTGTCTCGTTGCGCCTGAAGCTCATCGCCGTCTCGTACAGCTTGACCGGCGCCGCGTCGCCGTCTTCGGCCACCGAGCGCTCGAAGGCGGCCTTGGCGATCAGCGCCGAGCGGATGTGATCGGGATGGCCGTAGCCGCCGAAGTCGTTGTAGCCGACGACGACCTGCGGCCGCACCTCGCGCACGATCTGTAGCAGGCGCTCCACCGCGCCGTCGAAGTCGGCCTGCCAGAAGCTCTCGGGCGCGTCGTTCTCGGGCGTGCCCATCATCCCGCTGTCGACATAGCCGAGCTTGCGCGACTCGACGTCGCCCAGCGCAGCGAGCGCACGGCGCAGCTCCTCGGCACGAATCTCGCCCAGCCTGGCGTGGTTCTCGGGCGTGTCCATCTCGGGCACGACGATTTCGCCGTGCTCGCCACCTGTGCACGTCACGCACACAACGCGCGCTCCTTCCGCGGCGTAGCGCGCCATCACGCCGCCTGTGCTGATCGTCTCGTCGTCGGGGTGGGCATGAACGGTCATGAGCGTCAATCGATCCGGCATGGCGCGGATCATAAGGAGCGTGCGCCGAAAGGGCGTTTAGACTCGGCCAGCCCGAACCTGCCCACGATGCCGCCACGACCGATGGAGAGTCGCCAGCCATGCCAAAGACGCCACTTCCAGGCCAGCCGTGGGCGTTGATCCTGGGCGCGAGCAGCGGCTTCGGCGAGGCGGCCGCGCTGGCGCTGGCGGCCGCCGGTTACGACATCTGTGGCGTCCATCTCGACCGGCGCCAGGGCATGGCCCACGTCGAGGAGATCCAGGCGAAGATCCGTGCGGCGGGCAGACAGGCGCTCTACTTCAACGGCAACGCCGCGGACGACGAGCAGCGCGCCAAGGTGATCGGGGGCCTGACTGAGGCTGTCCGTGCGAAGGGGGACGACGGCTACGTGCGGGTGATGCTCCACTCGCTCGCGTTCGGCACGCTCAAGCCGTTCCTGACGCCCGACTCGACCGACGGCATCACGCGCAAGAACATGGACATGACGCTCGACGTCATGGCCCACTCGCTCGTCTACTGGGCCCAGGATGTCTGGCGCGCGGGCCTGTTCCGGGAGGGCTCGAAGATCTATGCGATGACGAGCGAGGGCTCGTCGCGTGTCGTCGCGAGCTACGGCGCGGTGAGCGCGGCGAAGTCGGCGCTCGAATCGCACTGCCGGCAGCTGGCGATGGAGTTCGCTCGCAACGGCTCGGGTGTGACCGTCAACGCGATCCGCGCCGGCGTGACGATGACTCCGGCACTGATGCAGATCCCGGAGCACGACAAGCTCATCCAGTACGCGATCGACGGCAACCCGATGGGGCGGATGACCACCGTCCACGACGTGGCCCAGGCGATCGTGGCGCTCTCCGGTCAAGGCACGCACTGGTTGACTGGCAACGTGCTGGGCATCGACGGAGGAGAGTTGATAAGCGGCTGATAGCGTCGCTTTGGAATGACGCTGGGTGCTTCGGGTGACCTGGTCCTGTTCGTCGTCAGCGTCGCTGCCGGGCTGCTCGGCGCGCTTGGAGGCGTTGGCGGCGGACTGATCATCGTCCCGGTGCTGACGCTGGGCTTTGGCGTTGACATCCACCTCGCGGCCGGCGCCAGCATCGTCTCGGTCATTGCCACGAGCTCCGGAGCGGCGGTCGCGTTCCTGCGCGACGGCTGGGCCAACATCCGGATCGCTATGTTCCTGCAGATCGCCACGGTCATCGGCGCGATCGTCGGTGCGTTAGTCGCGCCGGACGTTCCGGTCCAGGTCCTGCTGCTGACCCTGGCCATCGTGCTGCTCATCTCGGTCGCCATGCAGCTGGCGCGACTCAACGACGAGCCCGGCACGGACGTCCCCCTGGCTGCCCCCGATCGTTTCCGCCTTGGCGGCAGCTACTTCAGCCTGCGTCTGAAGCGCGAGCTCGAATACAGACCCGCGCGGGTCAGCGCCGGCCTCGCGATGATGGCCGTCGCCGGGGTGATCTCGGGACTGCTCGGGATCGGCTCGGGCGCGCTCAAGGTGCTCGCGATGGACGGGCTCATGCGCCTGCCCATGAAAGTCAGCTCGGCGACGAGCAACTTCATGATCGGCGTGACCGCGGCAGCATCGGTCGGCATCTACGTCGCCCGTGGCTACGTCGATGCCCGTCTCGTAGCGCCGGTGACGCTGGGCATCCTCATCGGCGCCGTCGTCGGTGCCCGGATGCTGCCGCGGCTGACCAACAGGCATGTGCGCCTCGTGTTCGTGCCCGTCCTGCTGATCATCGCCCTCGAGACGCTGCTGCGCGGGCTGGGAGTCAACGTATGACCGACGCGCGCCTGGAGCGCCTCATGTCGGTTGTGCTGGCGATCGGAGTCATCGTCAGCGCAATCCTCATCACGCTTGGCTTCGCGGCGTCGTTCGCCGTCGGCTGGACCGGTTCGCTGACCGGTGCCGCGCTCCAGGCCGCCGACGCCACCGATTTCGGCGGGCTGCTGTCCCGGCTTGCGGGCCTCCAGCCGCTGGCGCTCACCCAGGCCGGACTGGTCGTCCTGATCGCCACCCCCGTCGTCCGCGTCGCGGTCACGGCTGTCGGCTTCTGGCGCGAGCGCGATGCCCTCTACGCGGTCATCACCCTGGCCGTTCTGGCGCTGCTCGTCGCCAGCTTTGTTTTCGTCCGGTAGGGGTTGCACGCACCAGCGACAATGTGCCGACGGCCCGACTGCCGTGAGACGGGCCGCGGTGGGAGGAACACAGATGGCACGAGTGGCGTTGCGCCTCGTCGCCTTGCTGACAGCTGTGCTGTGCGTGTCCGGGGTCGGGGCGACGAATGTCGCTGCCGCGCCGGCACAGGGCAAGACGACGTACCACATCGACCTGTACCGCAAGGGCAGCTTTGCGACCCAATACCGCATGACGTGGTGTGTCGGCGCGTCGTCGCAGGCGATGCTGAACATCATCCAGGACAGGTCCGACACCTCATTGGCTCGCCAGAAGACGCTCGTCACGTACGCGATGAAGCACGACGGCTTCCCGCACAGCGATACGGGCGGCTCCGATGCGACCGGGTTCGCCAACGCCCTGAACCACTTCGGTGGCGGTGGGACTTACCACCCCGTCCTCTCGAGCAACTTCCGCCAGGCGGTGCGCCGCGCGGTCAAGGCGCTGCGCCGGACCGGCAAGCCCGTTGGGCTGCTCGTGATGGGTGGCCGCCACGCTTGGGTGCTGTCCGGCTTTGACGCCACGGCCGATCCGGCCGCGACGAACAACTTCGAGGTCACGCGCGTTTACGTGCTCGGGCCGCTCTACCCCAAGGAGCAGAAGGGCTACTTCGACATGCCGCCCGACTCCCGACTCACCTTCGACCAGTTCCGCTCGCCGTTCCACGTCTTCGACGATCCCGACTCGCCCCAGTTCGACGGCTACTGGGTGACCGTCAACCCGTAGCACCTGCAGGGTTACTTCGGCAGGGAGCGGAGAGTTAGTCCCTGCCGGCGTGCGATCGACTCGCCGCGCTATCGAGTTCTCAGCATGTGGGCTGCTGAGAACGCCGGTTTCGAGCGCTAGTCGAGGCGCCAAGCGACCCGAAGCACCCGTCAGACTCTCGCTAGCCACACGCCTGACGCTGGCGTAACCCTGGAGGCGCT
>CAYYVV010000075.1:6338-7483 GCA_964475245.1 uncultured Anaerolineaceae bacterium
AGCTCGACATAGGCCTCGCCGGCCAGTGACTGGCCGCTCCGCGAGGCCGTGACGTGCTGTGACCCTTCCCAGTAGACGACGCCCGTCGTGGCGCGCGTATCGAGTTCCTGGTCGGCGACAGTCGGCGTCAGAGTCACGCCCAGCTGCTGCGAAGGGATCGCGATCTGCCAGCCCGCCGGGTAGGTCGCGCCAGTCGTCGGACTGGTCCACGAGCCCGTGGCGGTCACGGTGAACGCGCTCTGCGGCAGATGTGTCACCGTCCCATCGGCCGCGACATACGTGCCATAGACGAGTGGATACGATCCGTTCGCGGCACGGACGAGGGACAGCGTCAGGTCCGTGCCGTCGGCCAGGTTGACCGCGAACCAGTCCCAGCCACCGCCGCCAACGGCGATGAAATCGCCCCACTGGTGGTCGAACCAGCCCTCGCCCGTGACCGACATGGGCACGCCGTCGAGCACGATTGAGCCAACGGCCGTCATTCGTGGCCACGAGTAGTAGTACGAGCCGCCCGCGGGGCCGAAGTCGACCCAGCCGTTTTCGTCGTGAAGTACCGGCGCCGAGCGCACAGACGTCAGCGATAGATCGAGCGCGAAGTCGGCCGTGGCCGCACTGATCGAGTCGTTGCCGCCCATGCCGCTCATCGACCAGGCGTGGTCGTCGGCGACCACTCCGCTGTCGGTCGAGCCGTGGATCTGGAGGTTGAAGCCACCGCTCTGACCGAGCAGCCCGCCGATGTCGACCTGCGGCCCTATCTCGGAGCGTTGGTCGTAGAGAAATCGGTTGCCCTGCTCGTCGGTCAGCGCGAGGTGCGACGCCCATGTCACCGGGAACTCGCCACGCTCGGCACGGAAGATCACGAACTCGAAACCGAACCTTCGCCCAGTGTCGCTGACCAGGTGGCCGGTGTAGTACCACCACTCGGTCAGTCGGTCGTGGGGCGCCTCATCACGCGGCAGGCTGATTGGTTGTGGATCGGGCAGCTGGCTGATAGTCGGGGCCGGCGTCACTGGTCGCGATGTCGCGGGCAGCGGGTTGGCGAGGAGCTGGCCGGAGGGCGAGCAGCCGACCAACAGCACGGCAACGAGCGCGAGGGCGATGGGTGGAAGCAGCCGCCGCAGACGCGCGGGCATCCACCAGTTGGC
>CAYYVV010000076.1:0-7260 GCA_964475245.1 uncultured Anaerolineaceae bacterium
GTGCCCCCAAGGGGATTCGAACCCCTGGTCTCCACCTTGAAAGGGTGGCGTCCTAGGCCTCTAGACGATGGGGGCGGGCACCTTCGAGTCTAAATGAGACGAAGCCGCGACGGTCAGAGTCCGCCGGCGAGGATGCCGAGGACGATGGCCAGGCCGAGCGAGCCGGCGGCGGTCAGGACGAACAGTCCGCCGACGAACGCGACGCCCAGGGCGCGACCCAGGCGCGCTTCCTCACCGATGCGCACAGCCGTGCTTGCCAGCCCAAATCCGAGCACGCCGATGGCAATGCCGAAAACGGTCAGTGCGGCCACGAGCAGCGGCAGCTTGGTCTGGTCGTTGTCCAGGAACAGGGCGAACACCGACACGAGACCGGCACCCACGGCAAGGATCGTCAGCGCCCAGCGCAGCGGGCTCATGACCGACCGCTCACGAGGCAGTCCTGTTCGCCACGGCCGCCGTCGAGCGGCGGACAACGAGGCGCGTCTCCAGAATTCGGTGCTCGCCGGTGCGGTTGCTTCCGGCACTCAGCGCCGCGAGCAGCATCTGCGCCGCCTCTTCCCCCTTGCGGCGCACCGGCTGATGCACCGTCGTCAGTGGCGGGTCGGTGAAGCGAGTGAGTGGAAGATCGTCGAAGCCGACAACGCTCAGGTCGTCAGGCACGGACAGGCCCAGTCGGCGCGCGGCCTGGAGCACCCCCGCGGCCGCGGCGTCACTCATCGACAGCACCGCAGTCGGCCGCAGACCGTCCTCCCAGGCACGCAGGAATGCCTGTTCACCACCCTCGAACGTCGCCGGAGCGACGCGCACGTATTCGGGCGATAGCTTGACGTTGTATTCCTCGAGCGCAAGCCGGTAGCCACGCATGCGTCGCGCCATGACGCTTGACGCGTCGTCCTGCGCCTCTGAAGGCTGCATGGTCACCACCAGCAGGTCGCGATGACCGAGCTCGAGCAGGTGCTTCGCGGCGGCCAGCGCACCCGACGTGTCGTCGACCTCGATCGCGCCGTGCTCGGGCCACGCCGGCGCGTCCACGAGCACTGTGGGCAGCCCGACGCGCCGGATCGACTCGACCTCCGGGTGGTGGCGGTCCAGGCCGATCACGATGACGCCATCGACCGTCGCGCGGGCCATCGCGCGCTCGAGCGACCCCTGCAGCGGAGAAATGAACAGCAGCCCGAAGCCGCGGTCCTCGGTGACCGTCGCGACGCCCTCGGCGAAGAGCGAGAAGAAGGGATTGGCGAACACCTGCGACAGCGCCTGGGGGGAGATGATGCCGATCGTCGCGGTCGAGCCGGCGGTGAGCATGCGGGCGACCGGGTCCGGTCGGTAGCCGAGAGCACTGGCCACCTGGCGGATGCGATCCGCCGTCTCCGGCCTCAACCGGCCCGGGTTATTGAAGGCAAACGAGACGGCGGCCTTGCTGACCCCGGCCTCGCGTGCGACATCGGCGATGCGCGCCCGTGTCGAGTGGTCCGATGCAACCTTGACCACGAGCAGTGCCATCTCCCCAAAGGGCGGTTTGCAAACCGGTTTACAAAACCGTAGTCAGGAACGGAAACGGATGTCAAGAGGGACGGCCGGAGGATGCGAGAATCACATCTCGATGCTTGATCTTCTGCGCTCCATGCCCGCCGGGGTGAGGATCGTTCTCGGCTGGGGGTTCCTGCTTCTGTCCGGAGTTGGGCTGACTCTCCCCCTCGTCATCAACCAGGCGATCGATTCGCCCATCTCGCCACTCGGCATTCTGTGGATGCTCCTGCTCGCGTACCTGGTCTTTTCGCTGACGCTGATCCTCCAACGCAAGCAGGCGGCCTGGATGCTGTCGCTCGGGCTGGCCTCGCTGGCCGTGCCGCTCGCCGTGCTGCTCTGGTTCGGGGCGGGCTTCCTGGGCCTGGTTTTCGGCCTCGCGCTTGCCGGGCTGCTCTTCTCGTCACTGCGCGGCGAGCACGTCCGGACGTGGTTCAGCGAGCCGTGAACGCCGCGCAGTCACCACGCCGCCTGGCACGGAAGGCCGCGCTCCTTTAGGCTTTCGCCCGACGCCCGCGCGCGCTGCGCGCCATCGCGCCCACAGGAGACTTCCAGCCAGTGGCCAAACGTTCACGCCGTCCGAGCACGCGGCCCATCGCGCGACCGACCTCGACGACCAGCAGCACACCGAGCGGGTCCGGGCAGACAACGCCTCAATCGGCGGACACGACTGTCTCCACTGACGCCGCGTCCACTCCGCCAGCGACGCCGCCCGGACCGCCGACTTCACGCGCGAAGTCGACGCGCACCCGGCCTTCGAACAGGCCGCGGCGCGCAGTCGCGGCCGCACAGCCCAGCTTCTTCGACCGCTTCCGGGTGCCGATCATCGCCGGCATCGGCGTCCTCGTCGTCGCGATCCTTGGCTACTACTTCCTGACGAGTAACCAGGGGCCGGTGGGTTCGCCCGTGGCCGCTGGGCCGCTGTACACATGTGATTCCCTGCTGACGCCCGGCCCGTCCGACACACTGCCTCCGCCGCTGCCGAGCATCACTCCGGCGCCTGCGACGCCGTCTTCGGTTCCGTCAGCCGCGGCGGCATCGGGCGAGGCGGGCAGCTCGGCTGCTGCGTCAGCGTCGGGCGTTCCGTCTTCGTCGGGCGCTCCGTCTTCGTCGGCGGCTCCGTCAGCGTCCGCCGCGCCAAGCGCAGCCGAGCCAAGCGCGGACGAGTCGCCAAGCGCGGCCCCAACCCCGGCGCCGGCGCCAACCCTGCGCCTGGGCTTCACGACCCAGGTCCTGGGCCGCAACCACATCACGAACCCGGCACAGACGATCGAGTACGGCTTCTGCCCGCCGACGTCTGGCGACCACTACAACATCGCCGGCGTCGGCCCGATCCAGGCCGCCGTCTACCCCAACAACACGCCCAAGGCGCCCGGCGGCTGGGTGCACAACCTGGAGCACGGCTGGGTCGTCGTCCTGTACCGGTGCACCGGGCCGACCGACTGCCCATCTGACGCCGAGATGCAGCAGCTCCAATCCTGGTACGACCAGGCCCCAACGCCGGATCCTGCTCAGGGCTGCAACAAGGAAGTCCTCGTTGCTCGCTTCGACTCGATGAACACGCGCTTCGCCGAGCTCGCCTGGGGTCGCGCGCTGCTGACCAACGATTTCGATCTCGACACGGCACTCACCTTCGCCCAACAATGGATGGACGCAGGCAGCGAGCCGGAGAAGACGATCTGTTGAGGCGCGCGCGAAGTGCTCAATAGCCTCCCGATAACCGCCATTACGACCGTGACGGCGCGCGTCGCGGAGATCACTATCCGCGCATGACGACCCAATCGGCGGCAGTGCTCGAAGCCCCGCCGATTGGAACGACCATGCTGGCCCTGGTCAAGGAGACGGCGGCTCCCGGCGCGGCCCTGCGCGAGATCGCGGTCCCCCAGCCGGGCGCGACAGAGGTGCTCGTCCGCGTCCAGGCCGCGAGCGTATGCGGCACGGACATCCATATCGAGCGCTGGGACCCGTGGGCGCAGCAGAACTTCGGGCCGGTGCCAATGACGTTCGGCCACGAGATGGCCGGTGTCGTTGTGGCGCGCGGCCCGGGTGTGACGCGCATCAAGGTTGGCGACACGGTTGCTGCCGAGACGCACATCGTCGATGGAAGCTGTTACCAGTGCCGCACGGGCCGCGCCTTCGTCTGCCAGAACATGCGCATCCTGGGCGTGCACGTGCCGGGCGTATTTGCCGAGTACGTCGTCCTGCCCGAGCAGAACGCGTGGGTCTTCGACGGTTACCCGTTCGAGATCGCGGCTCTCCAGGAACCGCTCGGGAATGCCGTCTTCAGCGCCTTCGTCGAGGAAGTGGCGGGCCAGACGGCCGTCGTTACCGGCTGCGGACCGATCGGCCTGATGAGCATCGCCGTGCTCAAGAAGGCCGGCGCGCGTGCCGTTTTCGCCACTGACATCAACCCGGAACGGCTACAGATGGCCGAGCGGATGGGCGCCGACCTCGTGCTCGACGCCCGAGAAGACGTGGTCAGCCGGCTGCGCGCGGAGACCGACGGCAACGGTGTCGACATCGTGCTCGAGATGTCCGGGCAGGCGTCGGCGTTGCACCAGGGCCTGGCAGCAGTGACCAATGGCGGGCGCGTGTCGCTGCTCGGGACGCACGCCGTGCCGGCGACGATCGACCTTTCCAAAGAAGTCATCTTCAAGGGCCTGCGCATCTACGGCATCACTGGCCGCCAGCTGTGGGACACGTGGTATCGCACGACAGCACTGCTCGAAGAGGGCCTCGACCTGTCGCCGATCATCACCCACCGCATGCCGCTGTCGGACTACGCCAAGGCCTTCGACCTCGTGGCCGCGGGCCACGCGGGAAAGATCGTGCTCCTGCCTCAGGAGGGCTAGCTCCAGATGAAGACGATGCGCGCCGATCCGCTCAAGTATCTGGACGCGGAGCTCGGGGAGCTGCACGCCAAGAACCTGTACCGGCCGCTGCGCGAGATGAGCGCACCGCAGGCCGTGCACACGGTCATCGACGGCAAGCCCGTCATCAGCCTGTCGTCGAACAACTACCTGGGGCTGACGACGCACCCGCTGCTGGTCGAAGCGGCGCTCAAGGCAGTGCGCGACTTCGGAGTCGGGACCGGCGCGGTGCGCACGATCGCCGGCGACACGACGCTGATCGAGGAGCTCGAGCGTCGCCTGGCGGAGTTCAAGCACGTCGAGGCCGTGCTCACCGTCCAATCGGGGCTGACCGCCAACAGCGGCACGATCCCGGCCGTGACCGCGGATCACGACCTGATCGTCAGCGACGAGCTGAACCACGCCTCGATCATCGACGGCGTCCGGCTGTCGCGCGCCTCGCGTGCGGTATTCCCGCACCGCGACGTCGATGGGCTCGAGAAGGTGCTGCGCGAGGCGCGTGCCAACGGCGGCCCGAACGGGCCGTATCGCGCGATCCTGGTCATCACCGACGGCGTCTTCTCGATGGACGGCGACATCGCGCCACTGCCCGGCATCTGCGATGTCGCGGATCGCTACGAGGCTGCGGTCATGGTCGACGACGCGCACGCGTCGGGCGTGCTGGGCAGGAACGGCCGCGGCACGATCGACCATTTCGACCTCCACGGCCGCGTCGACATCCAGGTCGGCACGCTGTCCAAGGCCGTCGGTGTCATGGGCGGCTACATAGCCGGCCGGCAGCACATGAAGGACTTCCTCACCCAGCGCTGCCGTCCGTTGCTGTTCTCGACCTCGCAGCCGCCGGCCGTAGCCGCCGCCTGCATTGCCGCGATCGGCGTGCTCGAGAACGAGCCCGAGCGAATCCAGCGCTTGTGGGACAACACAGCCTTGTTCAAGAAGGGCCTGAAGGACCTGGGCTTTGACACGGGCATCAGCGAGACGCCGATCACGCCGGTCATGGCCGGCGACGAGGCGAAGGCCCAACAGCTGGCCGCGCGATTGTTCGACGAGGGCATCTTCGCCACGTCCGTGGTCTTCCCGACCGTCGCGTTGGGCAAGGCGCGCGTGCGCACGATCGTGACCAGCGAGCACACCCACGACGACCTCCAGGCGTGCCTCAACGCGTTCGAGAAGGTGGGCCGCGAGCTCCGTCTCATCTAGTAGCGGGGCACGAACTTGAACCAGCGCTGGGTCTGCTTCGACGTCGGCGAGACACTCATCGATGAAACCCGCGTCTGGAGCATCTGGGCCGATCTTCTCGGCGTGACGCGGCTCACGTTCATGGCGGCGCTCGGCGCCGTGATCGCGGATGGTGACGACCACCGCGACGTCTTTCAGATGGTCGGCCGGCCCGACTGGGAGAAGCTCTATCCGGATTTCTCGGCAGCGTATGGCGGGTTCCGGGCCGAGGACCTGTACCCCGACGCAGTGCCCTCGCTTCAGACGTTGCGCGCGGACGGCTACAAGCTGGCGATCTTCGCCAACCAGCCGGCGCGGCGCACCGCCGAGCTGCGCGCTCTGCGGATCGATCCCGATGTGATGGCAATGTCCGACGAGCTGGGCGTCAACAAGCCCGACCCTGAGTTCTACGTGAAGGCGCTCGCCTACATGCACGCCGACGCCAGCGAGGTCGCCTACGTGGGCGACCGACTGGATAACGACGTCCGACCTTCCGCCGCCGTGGGCATGCGACCCGTCTACCTGCGCCGCGGACCATGGGGCGTCATCGGCGGTGGCGAGATTCCCGCGGGCACGCTCGTCATCGACTCGTTGACCGAGCTCGTCGAGCGCATCGCCGAGGTGTGGTCGTGAAGCTGACGGTAGTCGGCTGCGCGCCCTCGTACACGGTCCGCGCCGGCCGATCGTCGAGTAGCTATCTCGTCGAGCATGGCTCGACGCGGATCGTCCTCGACCTTGGCGCGGGCTCGTTCCCGGAAACGTGGCGCTACACATCGTTCGGCGAGGTCGCGGCCGTGTTCATCAGCCACATGCACGCCGATCACAACGTGGACCTGATCCCGCTGCGCCACTGGGTCAAGTACGCCAACCGCGGCTACGGCCCGGCGCTCTACGGACCGACTGAGCTGCGCGCTCGCATCGGCCAATACCAGGCCGAGCCCGACTTCCTCTCCGACCTGCACGGCGAGCCGCTCGCGCCACGGACCTTCGCGGTCGGCGACCTGCGCATCGAGGCGGGGCGCGTCGCGCACATTCCCGACTCGTTCGCGTTTCGCGTGTCGGCCGCGAAAGGCGGCGGTGCCGGCCTGGTCTATTCAGGCGACTGTGCCGCCGCGGACGATCTCCTTCCCCTGCTGCGCGAAGGCGACACCCTGCTCAGCGAAGCCGCCTGGGGCGCGGGCAAGATCGAGGTGCCCATCCACATGTCCGCGGCGCAGGCCGGTGAGGCGGCGGCGCGCGGTGGCGCCCGGAAGCTGATCCTGACTCACATCCTCGACGATCGGCCCGAGTCCGCGGCGCGCGCCGCCGCCGCCAAGGTCTTCGCCGGCGACATCGACCTCGCCGAGCCCGGCCTCGAGGTCGAAATCCTTACGCCCTGACGAGCGAGCGCCGGATGCGGTGACCGACGGCAAGCGCGCCGAACGCGAGGGCCAGCAGAAGCATGAACAAGATGGGGTGCGAGAAGCTGTCGGCCGACGCCTGAGCCGTGGGCGCCACGGCCGTGTCGGGAAGCACGGGACCGGCCGAGCCGTGAGGATCGTCCTGCGCGGTGCCGCCGGCTGAGCGACCTGAGCCGTGCTTCGGGTGCGTGCCGCTGTCACTGGTCCCGCCGTGGGTCGAACTGGTCGGTGTCGCCGATGGATCT
>CAYYVV010000077.1:0-7015 GCA_964475245.1 uncultured Anaerolineaceae bacterium
CCGGAGCCGGCCGCAGTTCCCGGCCGGAGCCGGCCGCAGTTCCCGGCCGGAGCCGTCCGCCCGGGCTCAGCTCTGGGCTCAGCGGCCCGCGCCCGATACCAGCACATGACCCTTGCGGCCCGTCGTCGATCCCACTGCCGGCCTAAGTCGGATCACCGCTGCCTTGTCCAGAACGGTACGGCGGCCGGTCGTGACAGAGAAGCTGACACGCGCTGTCAATACGATCCGCATGGTCTTTGCCCGCCGCACACCGAGAGAAACGCGATGCGTTCAATACTTTGGCAGGCTCCTCCCTGGCCGTGGGGATTCCTTCGGAAAGGTCCGTCTCATCTGGGCGTTCGCCGCGGAATCGCACCGTGAGCCGGTCATGACCAAGCGCGAGTTGCTCCACTGGATGTCAAGCGGATCGGCGACAAAGCCTCGGGCGACCGTTCCACCAGGCCAAGAACGGCTAGACTTCGATCGCGTGAGGGAGCATCGCGAAGGCGCGCCTGAGGTAACGGAGGCGGTTCGCCCGGTGCTTGGTCGGCGAGTCTGGGTCCTCCCAGGTGAAGACGGTCACGACCCAACGCACGGCTTCCTATTCGCGGATGGTGCCAGCGACTCGGCGCTCATCATCGGTGACGCGAGCAGCGTCCTCGATAGCTTCCCTTCCGGCGCGATTCAGACGACGATCACGTCGCCGCCGTACTGGTCTCTGCGCGACTATGGGATCGGAGGGCAGATCGGCCTCGAAGAGTCCGTCAACGACTACATCTCAAGCCTCACGGGGATCTTCGAGAAGGTCCGCCGCGTCACACGCGATGACGGAACGCTTTGGCTGAACATTGGTGATTCGTACACGTCCGGCGGCCGTACCTGGCGGGCGCCTGACAAGAAGAATCCGATTCGGGCAATGAACGTGCGCCCGCCAACGCCCGAAGGCCTTAAGCCGAAGGACTTGATCGGTGTTCCTTGGCGCCTCGCGCTTGCGCTTCAAGCGGCTGGTTGGTACCTCCGCGCAGACGTCATATGGAACAAACCCAACGCCATGCCAGAGAGCGTCAAGGACCGGCCAACCCGGAGCCACGAGTACCTCTTCTTGTTTTCGAAGTCAGAGCACTACCTCTACGACGCGGACGCCGTCCGCGGACCGAATGGGCGGAATTTGAGAACCGTCTGGGACGTAGTGACGCGGCCGTATCTTGAGGCTCATTTCGCGACGTTCCCGCCCGCGCTAATCGAGCCTTGCGTCGCATTGACCTCTGCGCCGAATTCACTTGTGCTCGACCCGTTCATAGGATCCGGCACAACTGGGCATGTCGCGCTCAGCCTGGATCGTCGCTTCGTTGGGATCGAGCTGAATCCGGAATACATCAACATCGCTGAGAACCGACTGAACGGTGCCATCCGACAAGCTATCGCCTGAACCGGCGACGCCCATCCCAGCCGTTCAGGCACCTGATGCGGCGCGCCAGGTGCGCTTTCACCAACTGCTCCTCGGAGCGCGTGCGAGGTGGCTGCGAGACGCGCTTGACGAGGCGCTGACATCCGTGGATCCAAACGCGCTCAAAGCTGAGATCAGCCGAATGGTCCCAGCCGACGTCCAGGCGATGTTGGCAGGCGCCGGAATCCGCGACGAGCACATCTTTCCGACTCCCGTCCTGATCCGCGCCAAACCGTCGCTCATTGCCTACTACCGGCTGCTTCTAGGTGTTCCAAGAAAGACGTTCTACGGCGGCGGCACGGGCCGCGGACTGTTCGCGTCAGCAGAGGAAACCGGCAAGTTGACGAAGCGGCAGGACGATCGGCTCGAGGCGTTGTGCGCCGCGATGATTCTCGCTCTCGCCGACCTGATACGCCAGATCGCACCGACTGTTACTCCGCGGGATGTGAGCGAGCTTCCGTTACTGACGCTCGGCTCTTACTTCCAGGGTCTGAACAACAATGCGATCGGCGCCGAGGCGACGCAAGCCGTATTCGCGGCGATCCGCGAGATTGTCGCCCAGTACATCGTGTCAGAAACCGAAACAAGTTTCGTCGTTCGCAATTCCTCCGATCGCCGTGTTCGAATCACACTCGCTAGCGACCCCGACGTACGGATTGACGAGGAGTTCGGGACGGACTTCCGGCCGAGTGTCGCGCTCGAAATCAAGGGTGGCACCGACCGCAGCAATGCTCACAACCGAGCCGGCGAGGCTGAGAAGTCCCATCAGAAGGCACGAATTGGCGGATACCGGGAGTTCTGGACAATCATCGCGAAGATAGGACTTGATATGGAGACTCTGAAATCGGAGTCGCCAACAACTCGGTCATGGTTCGACGCATCTGAGATCCTTGGACGACAGGGCGACGACTGGTCAGAATTCCGCTCAAGAATTGCCGGTGCGGTTGGCATTCCGTTGTGAGCAGCTTAAGGTACACGTTGCCATGACGTGGCCAGAGCCAATGCAAGCGGCACTTGAGCGCACAGGTGGAGCGCGTTTCTATCAATGCGCGTTCCAGGTGAACCCATTTGAATACCACGGTCGCCACGGGAAGAAACCCGCGTTTGCCGATGAGTCTCTGTACAACCAGGCGATGGTGGAGACATGCCTCTCGCAGGGGATCGAGGTACTGGCCGTCACCGATCATTACAGGGTCAAGACGGCGGAGAGTCTCTGGGAGGTTGCTGCCGCAGCCGGACTGATCGTATTTCCAGGGTTCGAGGCGGCCACTAAGGATGGCGTTCATCTACTCTGTCTGTTCGAGCCGGGGACGACCCTAGGGCAACTGGAGCGCGTACTTGGCGATTGCGGGATTCACAAGGAGTCGATTGCGTCGCCAGTGGGTAAGTACACAGCCGAGCAGTTTCTTAGCGAGAGCCGGGGCTGGGGAGCACTTTGCATAGCCGCTCACGTGGCGGGTAGCCGGGGCCTCCTCAAGACGTTGTCTGGCGCGGCAAGAATCGCGGCGTGGACATCGCAAGACCTTCATGCGTGCTCCCTGCCGGGCCCTGTGTCTGGCGCGCCATCTGATCTCCGACAGATCCTGGAGAACAAGGACCCAGCGTACAGGCGCAACCAGCCTGTGGCAGTCGTAAACGCAAGCGATGCGGGCGCCCCCGAGGAGCTGCGCGCGCCAGGAGCGACCTGCTGGATCAAGATGTCGGACGTATCGATCGAGGGCTTGCGGCAGGCCTTCCTTGATCCAACGTCGCGCATTCGCCTGGTCAGCGACCCGGTGCCTGAGGTCCATTCGGAGTTCTTGGCGATGACCTGGGAGGGTGGCTTCCTCGATGGCGCCGCCATCCGTTTTAGCGAGAACCTCAACGTGCTTATCGGCGGGCGCGGCACGGGAAAGTCGACCATAGTCGAGAGCCTCCGCTACGCACTCGGTATGGAGCCACTCGGAGACGAAGCATCCAAGGCACACGACGGAATCATCCGCAACGTTCTCAGGCCTGGAACGAAGGTGTCATTACTGATCCGGACCCACCGCCCGACCCGGTATGAGTACCTCGTGCAGCGGACGGTACCAAACCCGCCAGTGGTGCGGGCCGAGACCGGAGAGACATCGGACCTTCGCCCACTCGACGTCGTTCCAGGGGCGGAGGTGTATGGCCAGCACGAGATTTCGGAGCTGACAAAGAGTCCTGAGAAACTCACGCGCCTTCTAGATCGTTTCGTAGTGATTGATGACACAGCCTCGACTAGGAAGGCCGATGTCCGTGGCGGGCTGAAGCGATCGCGGACGAGGATTGTGGAGGTCCAGGGCGAGATGGCCGATATTCAGGACCAACTCGCGGCCCTGCCGGGCCTGGAAGAGCGACTCAAGCGGTTCAAGGCGGCCGGGGTCCAAGAACAGCTCAGAGATCGCAGCCTCTTGGTGACCGAGGAGCAGGTACTCAGGACTGCGACGGACCGGCTTGAGCCATTCGCAAAGGTCGCGGCCGATTTGCGCAGGAAGTTGCCAGTCGATGCGTCCTTCGTCTCCGGGGATGCAATGAAGGAGCTGCCTGCCGCCGAGACACTTGGGGGCCTCGTTGCCGTCCTTGACGCACTGGACGCCAGCCTAGACGGAGCGGCCACGTCGATAGAGCAGGCTCTAGAGCGTGCCAGGAAGGGCATCGACACGGTCTCGATCCAATGGGGGCTGCGCCGAGACGACGTACAGAAAGCCTATGAGAAGACGCTTCGGGCTCTCCAAGAGACGAAGATTGAAGGCGAACAATTCATCAAGATGCGCAAGCAGGTTGAGGAGCTTCGCCCGCTCAAGGAACGCCAAGTCAAGCTGGAGCTGGAACTCAAGGAACTCCTCGCGAAGCGTCGCGAGCTGCGAACCGCATGGGAGGACGCCAAGACCGAGGAGTTCCGCCGACTCGACCGTGCGGCGGGCAAAGTGAGCAAGAAACTCAGCGGCCGGGTGCGCGTGCGCGTCGCCTACGCTGGTGACCGCGAACCGCTGGCGGCGCTACTGAAGAAACGGGTTGGGGGGCGGCTGTCCGAGACGGTCGATGCCTTAGCCGACAAGCCGGACCTATCGCTTGCTGCGCTGGCCGACGCGTGGCGGGGCGGCCAAAGCGAGTTGGAGAAGAAGTTCGGGCTGCCTGCCGCACAAGCGCAGAAGCTTGTGCAGGCTACCTCCGACGTCGTGATGGAGATGGAGGAGTTGGAGTTACCACCGACGACGACCATCGAGCTGAACGTCGGTTCAGATGAACGCAATCCGGTGTGGGAGGCGCTCGACGATCTGTCCACAGGCCAGAAAGCAACCGCCGTCCTCCTTCTCGTGCTCCTTGAGTCTGACGCGCCGCTGATTGTCGATCAGCCTGAGGACGACCTGGACAATCGCTTCATAACCGAGGGCGTGGTGCCGAAGATGCGGGAGGAGAAGCGGCGGCGACAATTCATCTTCGCGACACACAATGCGAACATTCCAGTGCTTGGCGACGCCGAGCTCATCGCTGCGCTCTCAGCGTCGGGCGAAGCTGGTCGCGGCCATGCGGAGATTCCCGCAGACTGCGAGGGCTCGATCGATTCCACGACAGTCCGTGAACTTGTGGAGGAGATCCTCGAAGGTGGGCGCGAGGCCTTCGAGATGCGACGACTCAAATACGGCTTCTAGTAGAACAGCGCGTGGAGGCCGATGCTGAGCTTCTTTCGCTGGGCCGTGGCCGCCGTGAGCACACATTTGGCCACGTGAATGAGAGAGGCGCACAAATGCAGAGGTCGCCGGCTACGGACGGGCCGCATCCGGCTCTATTCGGCCCGATGTAGGTTGTCGAGAGCCGCTCCAACCTGCCGTGCCACCGCTCGTTTGTCGTCGCCGCTGGAAACCCAGTCCAAGCGATCGGAGTCAAGACGCAGCACTGACTCGACTGCCTCTCCGATCAAACGCTCGTAATACGGACTATGCCCTGACGCGAATTGGATGGGGTACTCGGAGTCCCCGTACTCGCCGCGCATCGACAGCCGTCTGCGGAGCGTGGACTCCGTCGCGTAGACGTAGAGGGTAAGACGCGGGCGCGGTACGCCGATCGTGAGGGCCTCAAACAACTGACAGTAGGTGGCCCAGTCGGCGTCTGACAGGACGCCTGTGTCGTGGGCGTATGCCGCATGCACGTCACGATCCTCCTGGAAGCTCCTCTCTTGCAGGAAGTCGCGCCCGCTGGCGAGCGCAGTTTGGTACTGCAGAAGGCGCTTCGTGAGAAACCAGACTTCGTTATGGAAGCACCAACGAGATCGATCTCGGTAGTAAGGAACCAAGTACGGATTAGATGTCGCATCCTCGATTACGGGTCGCCAGCCCAGCGCCTCGCCGAGAAAGGTGACGAGCGCGGACTTGCCGGCACCTGATGTACCGACAACGGCAATCGGACCTTCCGCCGCGGGCACGTCGTACACGCTATCGGCAATGCATCGTCGCTTGTTGCGCGACAAGCGAACTCACGCGCGTCAGGAATGGCAGGGGTTCACGCATTCAGGGGGATTGGCCTCACGGCGTGGGAGTCCGCGATCAGCCCATCGATCTCTTTCGACCAATACCGAGCGAGATGTTCCGACCTTTCAAGGTCAATCAGGATGGCGGGGGAGTCGATTTGACCTTTCCGGTACGCCTCGAAAACCGACATGATCAGAACCTTGCCATCCAGACACTGAGCCGAGTAGGGTAATGGATGAGAGCAGTAGTAGACCTGCAGACGACTCGCGGGCCCGCCGGACTCGGAAAGTGCCTGGGCAAGTCTTCGGCCCGTGCGTTCGACTTTGGTCCTGAGGGTCGCCTCATCGTATTCCGGAAACAAACGGGTAATCATCGCCATGTTCTCTGGCACATCGAGGTCTGCCATGACGATTCGCATTGACGACGTCTTGCGGTCGAAGAACGTCCGAATGGACTCGATGTTGTTTCGCGTCCACGAGTCGAAGTAATAGACCACGATATCGAAGCTGTTCGTGGCGTGACCGATGACAGACTCCCAGTCAATCTGGCGGAAGGTGTCCTTGAAATCGATCACCTGCGGCAGGCGTGCGACGTCCGGAAGACGCTCGACGACGCGGTCCGCAACTGCGTCGGCGCGAGCACGTCCATAGCGACTGCTCGGCCGGAGCAGGAAGTAGGCGACCGGCAACCCGAGCAGGACGACGACCGCACTGGGAGCTGCCGCGAAGAACAACTCAGCGTAACGGTTGGTTGGATCTTGGGGCAGTAATACGTACACGATGGCAATCGAGAGGGCTGTGACCAACGCGAGGATTACGGCGAGTCGAACAGGATCGGCCCGCGAGTAGGCGCTGGGATCCGTCATTTAGGGCACCTTCTGCGATTGGCTGCAGTCTACCTACGTCCGGCTACGATTCCGTCGGGAGCATCAGGAGGCGCCGGGTGTCAGTGGCCGGCGGCTGCGCTCTGTCGTCGGGCTGTCGAATACCACAATAATCGACGGTCTGTCGCTCGCCGAATTCGTGCTGGAAGGCGCTTGCCTGCACCGTTCGGGCACGAAAGGCTCCCAAAGCAGGTGCGCTACCACTGCGCTACACCCCGAGACCCTTAGGTT
>CAYYVV010000078.1:0-6799 GCA_964475245.1 uncultured Anaerolineaceae bacterium
CGGGGAGGTGCAGACCTCCAGCAGGGCTGTGTCCCAGACGATTTCGATGGAGCCCGAAGCGAGTGGGAACTCTGACCGGGTGACGTCGCTGACTGTGCCGGCACAGGGTGGCGGCGCAAATCCCGGGTTATTGCCGTTGAACCAGCTGGCGTTGAACTCGATTGTCACCGTTTGCCCGGATTTGACCTGGAATGACGTGGGGTAGACGTACTTGCACTCACGGCCAGCGGCCGTGTCCTTGCAGGTGACCTGCCCCATGTTGGGAACCACGACCGCCTGAAACGGGCCTGACTGATCAGCGAATCCGATCACCTTGGGCAGTTCCAGTACGCAATCAGCACCGGTGTTCTGCACTGGCTGGCGGACACCGACATGGCTCGCGACGATCACACTGGTTTCGTACTGACTCGTGGCCTGCCCGACGACGAACTGACTGGCCGAACACGTTCCCCCGGGGTTGGGCAGCGGCGCCGAGGACGCCACCCCCGTCGGAATCGGCGAAGCGCTCTCCGTTGGAATCGGAGAAGCAACCAGCGTCGGCCTCGGGGAGGCGCTCTCCTGTGGAATCGGCGACGCGACGTCGGCGACCAAGGAAGCAGCTGGGGATTGCGATCCAAGCGCACTGCTGCCCGGTAGGCCGGACTGCTGGCCGCCCCGTATCAGCAGCGCGACGAGCACGACGACCACCGCCACGGCGCCAGTGGCGATGCCGAACGAACCGACTTGCCGGGGCGGCCGCGGTGCCTCAACTGGCCGCGGCGCGGCATTTGCCACCGCCCGCCACTCATCCAGGATCTCTTTGACGCGAGATTCGGCCATCACGCGACCTCCAACTTGTCACGGGCGCGGCTGACAGCCGCCCTCAGCGCGCCCTCCGTCGTCCCCAGGGCATGGGCTGCCTCCGCATACGACCAGCCCTCGACCGCGGTCACGATCAATGCCGTCCGTTCGAGCGGAGTCAAAGTCCGGAGCCCCTGTCGGACGTCGAGCCAGCGGGCGCGAATCGACTCGTCCGATGGGGGGTTCGAATGAGTCGGTGCCAGGCTGCGGCGAAGGGACCTGAACCTGTTGTTCGCCAGGCGGCGCGTGGTCACGAGCAGCCAACCGAGCATCGGCCGCTCCCAGTCGATCGACGCTCGGTGCCGCCACAGGCGGAGGTATGCCTCCTGGGTCAGGTCCTCGGCGGAGGCCCAGTCGTTCGTCCAGGCGAGAGCGAAGCGAAAGACGTCGCCCGAGAACCGGTCATAGGTGCGCTGGTACGCCGTCTCGACCGGCTCGCTCACGGCGACCTCCGCCTGCACACCTATATACACCCCGCTCACCCCGGAATCGCACGGCCGGCTCTATTTTTCTGCGCATTCGCACGCTTCTAGAACGGTTCGTTATCGAGCGCGGGCGGATCAACAATCGGTTGAGCCTTGACCGACGAAGAGTCAGACTTGCTTTCGCTGATGGAAGCATGAAATGACGAAGCGAACGCTCGCGTTGCTGCTCGGCGTAGTCCTCGTGTTCGTGCCGTTCGGCCTGGTCCTCTCGTTCGGCCCGAACCCTGCACTTCCGGCGAGTTTCTGGTGGCGCGGTGGGTGTTCGATGGGCGTTGGTCGCGACGCGATCCTTCATGGTTCGCTGGCAGACCCCCAAGTTACGTGGGCAACTGACAACGGCACCGGAGTTCGTGTTGCACTTCTCTGGCCTCTCGGCTACAAGGCGCGGTTTGATCCCGACCTCCAGCTAGCTGACGCGAGCGGCGTGGTCGTCGGACACGAAGGTGACCTAATCATCGGCTCCTGCACCATGTGGGCTGATGTCGGAAATACATTCCTGGTTGAGGCCAGCGATATCCGACTGCCGACATGGAAGCCCGGAGACGGCTGAGACGGGGCAGCTGCGCAGTCTGCTCGGGTTGCGGGACTGGCCCCGTTTGGGCCGAGGATCGAGCTGCCGTCAACCATTCGTCGCGGCCGAGAATCGGGATCCGAATGGCCTGATGCATAGCCGGCCCCGACTCCTGTCGGGGACGCTTTTGCACCTTGCAACCGGCACAAGGCCAAGCGCGTCATTCAGCCACAGAACGCAAGCAGTAGCGCGGGGTGAAGGGGCTATGCATAGGCGGCGCGCGGTCCTGGTTCTGTTCGCATCGATGCTCGTTGTCGCGTGCAGCGTCGGCGGGACAAATCCGAGCCCGGGGAGTTCGAGCGGGCCAGAGGCACCATTCGCTTCGCCCATAGCGTCTGGATCTGGGGCTCCGTTAGCGCCCGCCGGATCGGCCCCGCCGGGCGTCTGGTCTCCGCCCCCGGTGCCGTCGATCCCGGGCGACCATGTCCTCTCCGTCAGCGAGGCGATATCGGCCCGTGACGCAGGCACGATCGGCGGCCAAACGATCGACGTGGGCGGCTACTGGTCGGACAACCCGATCATGATGTCCTGTCCCGCGCCGACGCGCGATCCCAACAAGCTGGAGCTCTACTGCAGCGCCGGCTTCGGCATCACCGAGCGTTACGAGATGGCTTGGACGACAACCTCGAATGGCGTCGAAAGCACGTCGTCGCGGACATCGGGTCCTCTGATCGAGCCCTACGTTCCGAGCGACCTTATGACGCGCCTCTCCCCGAGCGTTCCCATCGGTCCCGTGCCCGTCGTTGTTACCGGGCATTTCAACGACCCAGACGCCGCGAACTGCGTGCCAGACGTCCGCGATCAGTGCCGCAAGACCTTCGTGATCGAGTCGATCCTCGTGTACGACCCGACATCGGCGCCCACTCCTCCGCCCAGCCCGAGCCCGACTCCCTTCCCATCGCCGGCGCCGTCCGGCCTGTTCGACGCCAAGCAGTGCGCCGGTGACGTGCCCTACTCGTTCGTCGGCTGGACTACCGCCGACACGCTGAACATCCCGATGGACTTCCAGGGTCACGCCTGGGCAGTCGTCACGCAGGATGTCGTCTCGCTAGGCGAGTGGGGCGTCGATCCCAATTTGCCCGGACGTCATTTCAGCTTGCCCATGGGCCGGCGCGTCTGCCTTGGCTTCGACATCGACGCCGGTGGTGGCGGCATCACCTTCTCCGTCGTCAACGGGACTGCCTACCGGCTGTGGGATGACGGCCGGCGCACGAGCTCGGATGAGATGGGCGCTGGTTCGGGCGACCCGAGCCTGCCGGCCGCGGGTTCACCGCCTCCTCTGCCCGAGGCCGTAGCGGCCTCGATGAGTGGAAACGGACTCCGCGATCTCGCGGCCTCGATCGTTGACTGGAGCGGCGAGCTGGTGAGCGCTAGGCCAGCGACCGACGCGGAGCTGGCACTGCCCGGCAGCGAGACAGGCAATGGAAGCAACGCTGCCGCTCTGGTGCTGCCGAACGACCCGCGCTCGGTGCTCGTGGTCATGGCGGAGTGCGGCTCGGATCGAAGCGTCACCGTGACCATTACGGCGAACCGGATGGCCGTCCTGCTCTTGGCGGCGGACCGGACCGACTGCGGGAATCCGGGCGCGCGACGTGGTGCCGTGCTTTCGTTCACATCCGACGTGCCCGCGGACATCACTGCGTTCGCGGGTTTGTAGCCCGCGACATAAGGCGCCTGAGGGCTCGTCCGCACGGCCACCCAGAGAACGGGGTGTCCTGGACTCTAGCCGTCAAGCCGCCAGGTTCAGGATGTCCGTTGCCACCGAAATGACCTCTTTCCGGGCGCGGTCAATGTCACCTCGGTCGAGCTGCTTCCGAGCTAAGTCAATGCCGACCTATTGGGAAACACTCGCTAGGTAGGCGTCCTCACCGGACGGCGAGCCAACGGTGATCACGATGCTCAGGCCGTCTGGCGAGATGTACAGGTGGTGTACCGGGGACGGTGGCTTTAGCTCCGCGGATGTTCCGTCTCGGTACGCGACGAGGTTGGTCAGGTCTTCGTTGCTATCGACCTGGTGACTAACCAAGGTGGCGTAGTCGCCACTGCCCGTGAAGCCGGTCGGGACTGGCAGTTTCTGTTGATCCACCTTGGTCCCGTCGGTCGTGAACGTCCCATCATTCAGACCGCCGTTGCTAAGTGCCATTATCTGACCGTCGCCGTTCCAGGTGAAACCATCACCGCCGCCCGCGATGACGCCGCTGACCGCTCCGCTGGTCAGGTCCGCGATCTTTACCTGGTGCTGCCAGACGCCCGAGTTGTCTCGATAGAAGTACGGGTAGGCCAGATACGCGCCAGATGAGTCGAATTCGCTGCCGTTGAAGGGAACCGCCTCGTTCTGGTCGCTCACGAACAAAGTCGCGCCATCCGGCCAGGAGACGACCTCCAGCCAGCCCATCGGGTCGAAGGCGGCGACAGTCGGATGGGAGACGACGAGCTTGTCGCCTGCGAGATCCCAGCCAACAGGCATCCCGTCTCGCGTCTCGCTTTCCTGGCCGTTTTGCCAAACGACATATTGAGGCCGTACAAGTCCTGAGTCAGCAGGCGGCAGGTACCTGGTCAGGGCTACCGCGCCGGCGCCGTTTGCCAGCGGATAGCAGCAGGGCACAGTGACCGGGACAGGCGTCGGGTTGCCGACGTCGATGGCTATGCCGGCAACCATCTCGAAGTCGCTTATCCCGTCGCCTGTCGGTGAGGTCTGTGGAAACGCGCTTGCGTTGTAAGCCTCGACTGTCGACGCCGTCAACCAGAAAGGATCGCGAACGCCGGCCGCGGTGCCAACGGAATTCCCCGACGCATCGAATACCTCGATACCGCCTGGAATCTGAATGGCTACGTGGCGACCGTCAGGCGCCCAGAGCGCCGAAATACCGTCGCCGCTGGCGATCTGTTGCCACTCGAACTGGCCCATCGCGCCCGGTGATGGTCTTGCAGACGGGCTCGCGGAAGGCGTGTTCCCGGGAGGCGTGCTCGCGGGAGGCAGCGATACCGACGGAGACGGACTCGGCGAGTCCGCAACCGCGACCAGCGCGGACGGAGATGCCACGCCGACAGGCGACTGCCCGTGATACACAAAGACGAACGCAACGGCTGCGACTACTAGCAGCACGATCGCCGACGAAGCCAGACTCAACAGTGCGGGATGTCGACGAACGGAAGCCTGGGCCAGAAAGGCTCGATGTGGATCGGCGACTGGCGGCAGCGACGCACGCCACCTGACACCGAAATCGGACAACTCGCGATCGATGTCATCTGGTTCAGGCATTCGTTTACCTCAGGGAAACGCGCAGCTGCGCGCGAGCGTCGGCGAGTGTTGACTTGACGGTTCCCTCTGAGCACCCCATCACGGTCGCCGTCTCCCCGACGGTCAGACCCGCGACGTAGTAGCAGTCGACGGCAAGTCGTTGCCGGACTGAAAGACGCTTGATGCCTTCGTGCAGGTCGATCAGGTCCGCGGATGTATCGTCGCGAACCTCTGAATTCGGCCGAATGAATCTGCCAAGGCGCCGGGACATTCGCTGCGCCTCGTGTCTGGTGATGGCCATGAGCCACGCGGAAAGCGACCCACGCGATGGGTCGAATTGATCACGGTGTCGCCATGCGTTCAGCAGCGCAGCTTGGACAACGTCGTCTCTCTCGCCTACGCCGCCCAGCCGGGCAGCGACACGACTCATCTTCTCGACGTGAGGTTCTACCGCTCGGTAGAAGCCTTCAACGTCCTGGGGCACGACATCGAGACGAGCGGCATCACGTTCGGGCGCATCGGAGACCACTGCGATCACATTGTCTAGTAGTCACCGAGGACCCGATCGGTTGGGTCGGGCGCGCGACAAATCGACATGGGCGGGCCCGAATCATGCCGGGGACGATTCGCAACCTTTAGCACTTGACGGGCGATTTCAGTGGCCGAGCATTGTCGCCATGATCGCGGTGCTTGCCCGGGCACTCCTGTTCGCCTGTCGCTGTCTGTTTGCGGCGTGCAACTGCTGCGCCTCGCCACCGTCGACGCTCGCGACCGGCGCGCTGCTCGGCTGGTCGCAGTGACGACAGCAAGGCGGCATCGACGGCTGCTTTTCGTCGCGGCGGCGGTCCTGTTCGTCGTCGCCTTCGGGCTCGTCGGTTACCGCATCCTCGATCGGCCTGTTTGGATCTACTACTACCGCGTCGTCGACGACCGGACGTTGGTGCTCGGAACGGTCAACGGCCCCGGCGCCAACGTCCGCGTGACGAGCGTGGTCGAGGCCGCCACCAGCGTGACGATCACCGTCAGTGGGTTCTTCTTTGCGCTCGGTCCGTCGACCGACGAGGGATACGCCTACGAATCGTCGGCGACGCTGATCGATCCGCTCGGCAACCGCGCTGTGATCGATGGCAGCAGCGGTCTGCCTGTGCGGCGAGCCACGTGCCCGCCGCCGTCGTACTTCGCTCCGGTCTGCCCGTAAGCGGCGCTCCGACATAGACTCCGGCCGGTGCGGCGCATCCGGATTCCAGCGCTCCTGCGCGACGGCAATTTCACCCGGTACCTGATCGGTTCGAGTGTCTCCACGCTGGGCAGCGGCATGTCGACCGTGGCGCTTGCGTTCGCGGTGCTCGACATGGGCGGCGTCACGGATCTGGGCATCGTCCTTCTCGCGCGCGAGGTGCCGCTGATCGTCTTCGTGCTGCTGGGCGGCGTGTTCGCCGACCGGATCAGGCGGCGGACAATCCTCGTAAGCACGGACGTGGTCAAGGCACTCACCCAGGGGCTGACGGCAGTGCTCTTCTTCTCCGGCAGTGCCGACCTGCTGACCGTCGTGGTGCTGCAGGTCGCCTTCGGTACCGCCGGCGCCTTTTCCAGCCCGGCCACCACCGGGCTCGTGCGCGAGGTCGCCAGCGACGCCACGCTTCAGGAAGCCAACGCGCTGCT
>CAYYVV010000079.1:0-2790 GCA_964475245.1 uncultured Anaerolineaceae bacterium
TTCCTTGACGAGGTAACGATCACTGTCCGCGCCGGCAAGGGCGGGGATGGTGCATCGAGCATGCGTCACGAGGCGCACGTGCCGCGTGGCGGTCCCGACGGCGGTGATGGCGGCCGGGGCGGCAGCGTCTATCTGCGCGTCGACGTCGGCGAGACGACGCTGCGCGACTTTCGCTTCAAGCACGAGTTCAAGGCAGAACCGGGCGGCGGTGGCGAGGGCTCGAAGCGGCACGGCAAGGCCGGCCACGATCTGTATCTCAAGGTGCCGCCGGGCACGCTCGTGCGCGACTTCCCATCCATGGATCTCATCGCCGATCTGGTGAGCCGAGAGCAAGAGGTGATCGTCGCCCGCGGCGGCCGCGGCGGCCTGGGCAACGTCCACTTCACCACGGCCACCGACCGGGCACCGACCCACGCTCAGAAGGGCGAACCGGGCCAGGATCGCCGGCTGCAGCTCGAGCTGCGCCTGATCGCCGATGTGGGCCTCGTCGGCCTGCCCAACGCCGGCAAATCGACGCTCCTCGGCGCACTCTCCAACGCCAACCCGGAGGTCGCCTCGTATCCGTTCACGACCCTCAGCCCCAACCTCGGCGTGCTCGACCTGTCCGCCGTCGATCCCGCCGACGAGCGGCGCGCGACGGTCGCCGACATGCCCGGGCTGATCGAGGGCGCGAGCAGCGGCGCGGGCCTGGGCCACGCGTTCCTGCGCCACGTCGCACGGACGCGCCTGCTCGTTCACGTCGTCGACCTGGCCGCCGTGGATCCGGAACGTGACTACCAGGTCATCCGTGGTGAGCTCGAGGAATACGAGCCGGAGCTGCTCGATAAGGTGACGCTCGTCGTGGCCAACAAGATGGACCTGCCCGCCGCGCGCGAAAACCTGCCGGCTTTCGAGCGTGCCCGCGCGCGCGACGGCCTGCCCGTCGTGCCAATCTCAGCCCAACACGAAACCGGCATCGACAAGCTGATGCGCGAGCTCGCCCACCTCCTGCCGGACGCGGACGAGCTCGCGCGGCCCGCGGAATCCGCTGGCGTGGTTGTCCACCGCTTCCAATCGGGGCCAGATGTCTTCAGCGTCGAACGCGAGGGCGACGCCTACCGCGTCGTCGGCGGCCGCATCGAGCGCCTCGCGGCACAGACGAACTTCGAGAACGCCGAATCGGCGGCGCGCTTCCAGCGCGACCTGGCGCGGCTCGGCGTCGAGCGTGAGCTTGTGCGCGCGGGCGTCAGTGCGGGCGACAGCGTGCGCATCGGTGCCGTGGAGCTCGAATGGGAGGACGAGAACAATGGGTAGAGTCGGGTGACGCCCGAGCGGTGGGGAATCCTGGGCGGGATATTCGACCCGATCCACTACGCGCACCTGGCCATCGCCGAACAGACGGCCGACGCGCTCGAGCTTGACCGCGTCATCTTCGTCCCGGCGAAAGTGCCGGTCCATCGCTCGCCCGCGTTCGTGCCGGCCCAGGACCGGCTCGCGATGGTCGAGCTGGCGATCGCCGAGAACCCGCGCTTCTCCGTCAGCCGCGTCGAGATCGACAGCCCGGATCCGGGCTACAGCGCCGATTCGGTAGCCCGGCTCGTCGAGGAGCGGCCGTGGCACGCCTACTTCTTCATCCTGTCTGCCGAGTCGGCCGCGCACCTGCCCGAGTGGCACGAGCCAGAGCGGCTGATCGACCTGGCAGAGATTGCCGTCGTGCCGCGCCTGGGCCACGCCCACCTGTCGCGCGAATGGCTCGAGAAGCACTTCCCGGGCCGCGTCGACCGCTTCTCGTTCGTCGCGACGTCACTGCTCGGCCACTCGTCGTCCGACATCCGGGCACGGCTGGCGGCCGGCCGCTCGATCAGGTACCTCGTGCCGCCAGCCGTCGAACGCTATATCGGAGAACATTCGCTGTATGGAGCCAATGACCGACCAGAAGCCTGAGAACATTCGCGGGCTGCCCACGCGCCGACGAGCCGCGCGCGCCAAGGCAACGCCCGCGAAACAGGCACCCGACGAGCAGGCGCTGGCATTGGCGCGCCGAATCGTGGACCTCGCCTCGGACAAGAAGGCCGCCGATATCGTCCTGCTCGAGATCTACGGGCTGACCACGCTCGCGGACTACTTCGTGATCTGCTCCGGCTCGTCCGAGCGGCAGGTCGGCGCGATCGCCGACGGCATCGCCGAGGGGCTGCGCGACGAGGGCGTCAAGCCGATCGGGCGCGAGGGCTCGTCGAGCGCGCACTGGGTGCTGCTCGACTTCGGCTCGGTCGTCGTCCACATCATGGCCCCGCCCGAGCGCGACTTCTACCAGCTCGAGCGCCTGTGGGCTGAAGCTCCGCTGCTCGTCCGGTTGCAGTAGCAACTAGGAAGGAAGGCGTACACGACCCGGTACCGCTGGGTCGTGTGGAGTGCACTGCAGCGTACCTAGAGTCCCCTCATGGCTCGGTTGGGCGGTGGATGCCCGGTCTGTAATCGGAAGCTCTTCAACTCCCGCTTCGACGCCACGTTTCGCCTCGAGGACGGCAGCGAGAAGTTCTTCTTCGGGCTTCCGGCCAGCCTGTGCGAGATCTGCCAGCAGCTTTACCTCGATCCGGACCTGATCGAGACGCTGGCCGTGCCCGAAGGCCGCTGCACCTTCGCCATCGAGACCGACGCGGTCCTGACGCGCGAGGCGTGGCCCTCCAGGAACTCCACGGCAACGAACCCCTAGGCGACCCGCTGCGCGTCGCCGCTGCGCGCGACGCTCGTGCCGATCCACGCGATCAGCGCCAGCTGCGACCGATCGTCCGAGACTGTTCGCGGCGATCC
>CAYYVV010000079.1:2890-6557 GCA_964475245.1 uncultured Anaerolineaceae bacterium
GCGATCGTCCCGTTGGGCCGATAGAGCGCGAGCTTCTCGAGCTCGCCGTTGGCGAGCTCGCTCATCCGGCGCCGGTCGACGTCACCCTCTCGTACGTACGCGCCAACTCGCTCGGCGAGCAGCCGCGCGGCACCCGGCGCGAGCCCGATACCGAGCTCCGTGGCGCGCGTGCCGACCCAGCCCTCCATCCGCTCACGCGACAGTGCCGGGAAGTCGCGGACCGTGCCGCCGGCGCCGCCGATGGCGTCACGCAGCGCTCCCTGCTGTGCCGGGCCGCTCGCCCCGGCCGCGATGAGCTCGGTGAAGAGCAGCGCGTTGCCGGGCATCATCTCGGCGATGAGCCGGATCAGTCTCTCGCGAGCGGCCGTCTCGCGGATCAGCGAGCCCGGCTGGCGGACGATCACGAGCGTGCCGCCGCTGAACATCGGCGCCGTCGCGAGATGCTCGGCGATGGCATCGATCACGCGGTCGCGCCGACGTCCGCCGGCCGCCTCGGCCCCGGCACTGGCCGCCGAGTCGTCCTCGTCACCGGTTGTCCGCCACACGTCGAGCTCGAGACCGGCGTCCTTCTCGATGCTCGCCCGGAAATCACGCGCGGCGCGTTCGATCGACCAGGCGTCCTCGCCCCAGAAGTAGGCCAGCTCAGGCCGCGGCACCGAGCGCCTCACCGACCCAGGCGGCGCGCGCGACATCCTCGGGGCGCACGCCGGCCATCTCGCACACCTCGCGTTCGAGGCGCCGCGCGCGCTCGTGCGCCACATCAAGATCCGGACTGTCCGGGTAGCGCTCGTGCCAGCGGGCAAACCTGTCGTCGAGCGAAATGAGCTCCTGTCGAGCGCGCTTGTCGGCGTAGGTCACGATCTGGCCGGCGAGACCCGCGGCCGTCGCCCAATCCTCGTACGACGGCGCCGTGCCCAGTGCCATCACCGGGTGGCTGGCGACGGCCGGCGCGAGCTCGGCATGGTCTCTCTGACGGAGCCATTCGGCGCCGGCCGCCCCATGGCCCAGGGCCTTGAGCGGATCGTCGTCGGGCAGCATCTTGTCAACGTCGTGCAGCAGCGCCGCGGTCTCGACGAGCGTGGCGTCAACCGCGACGCCGCGGCGGACCATGGCTGCGACAAGGAACGACGCGACCTCCGCCACGGCCGTGGAATGCTGCAGCAGCCGCGCGTTCGGCCGCAGGGCGCGCACCATCGCGGCGGCGGCGACTCTCGACGGAACGGACATCCCACAGATTGTAGGTTTGGAGCCGCGGACGACGGGCCAGGACTATCTGCCGCCGTCGCTCCACGTCCGCGGGCAGTGCCAATGACGCGGTCGATGTTGGCGTCGGCCGGTTTGGCTGACGCTCCGGCCTGACCGTCAGATCGCGCCCGTCGGTCGCCACCTCCACCGAGCCGTTGAGGTCGGTGCGATAGACCGCGGCGCCATGATCCTCGAGGCGCTGGATGGTTGCGGGTGCCGGATGACCGTATGGGTTGCCGGCGCCGACGCTGATGATCGCGATGCGCGGCTGGATGGCGTCGAGGAGCGCGTTGGTCGTCGCTGTCCCACTGCCGTGATGGGCAACCTTCAGAACATCCACGTGGCCGCCGAGGTGTGCCGCGAGCCCGCGAGCCAGTAGCTGAGGGTCTATCTCCTCCTCGGCGTCGCCCGTGAACAGCATCGTGCGGCTGCCGTAATGGAGCTCGAGCACGATCGACTCGTCGTTGACCTTCTTGCCGTCGTCGGGCGCCAGTGGCGGAACCGAATCGGGCGGTGGCCAGTCGACGTCGAGTCGCGCACCGTCGAGCATGAGTCGATCGCCGGCCGCAACGATCGTGCTCGTGCGCTGCTCGCGCACCATCTCGCGTCGGTACGCGGCGTCGCCCGGCCCGCGTCCGACCATGCCCGTCTCGAGCACGCTTCCGACACGGTAACGCTCGAGGAGCAAGGCCAGGCCACCGACATGATCCTCGTGCGGATGGGTCAGCAGGACGACATCGATGCGCCTGTCCCAGGACGGGATCCGCGCGTCGAGCCGGGTCATCAACAGGTCGGGGTCCGGGCCTGTGTCGATCAGCATGCGGCCCCCGTCGGCGCCCTGCAGGAGGATGGAATCGCCCTGCCCGATGTCCAGTACGGTGACGTGCAGCCGGCCATCCGGCCGCGCGGCCACGACAACGGCGAGCAGCAGGGACATCGCCGCGGCCGCGCCAAGAACGATGAGCAGCGAGCGAGACAGCCGGAGACTGGGGAGCTTTGGCGGCGCCGGCGCGGGTGGGTTCTTCGACGGCTCGCGAGCTCGCCTGTGCCGCACGAATGCCCAGATGACTAGCGCGCAGACGGCACCCCCGACGTAGTTGAGCGGCGGAGGCAGCTGGATCGAGGCGAAGGGGAGGGACGCGCAGAAGTGCGCGATCGCGATGAGAGCGCCGACCAGGAGCGAGCCAATGAGCGCGACGGGGCTGATCAGGAGCGTCGGCAGTCCCAGGCCAAGGGCCGCGCCGGCGACGAAACAGATTGCCGTCACGACCATCGCCGGCGCGACGAGGGGCGCAACCAGCAGATTGGCGAGCGGCGCGACGAGCGACAGCTGGCCGAACTGGAGCAGGACGAGGGGCAGCGTCGAGGCCTGCGCCGCGAGCGATACGGCCATGGCCTCGAGCAGCCAGGCCGGCGTGCGCTTGGGCACGCGCGGCGCCAGCCAGCCGCGGAGCGGCGTCGCCCACGCGAGCAGGCCGGCAGTCGCCACGGCCGAGAGTTGAAAGCCCGCGTCGGTGACGGTCTGTGGGTCCAGCGCGAGCAGGCAGATGCACGTCAGGCTGAGGGCCGATACGGCCTGGCCGCGCCTGCCCGACTCGCGCGCGACGATGACGGCGCCGGCCATCAGCGCGGCGCGCAGGATGCTCGGCGCGGCCCCGGCGAGAAGCGTGTAGGCGAAGATCGCGACGAGGACGACCACGGACCTTGGCCTGCGCGGCAGGCTGCCGAACAGGGCCGCCACAACCGCCCCGAGCGTCGCGATCTGCCAGCCGCTGATGGCCACGACGTGGCTCAGGCCGGCGACGCGGAAGTCGGCCGTGACGTCGCTGCTGACAACGTCGCGCAGGCCGATCGCCATCGCCGTGGCCAGGCCTGCCTGTGGCTCGGGAAGGACGCGCGTGACGAGGTCCGCGGCGCCGCGGCGCAGGCCTTCGAGCGCGGCAACCGGCGACCCGTCGCCGCCCAGGACGTGCAGGGTCGTGGCCCGGGCTGTGACCGAGATGCTGCTGCGCGCCAGGTAATCGGCAAAGGTGCCGGTCTGGGGCGCTTGCTCGAGCGGACCGTCGAAGCTGATCAGGTCGGCCTGGGCGATCTGCGGGTAGCGCGGCAACCAGACGTACACGAATTCGGCGGGCTCGGGCGGCCCAAGCTGGACGATCGCCCGTTGCAGCCCGCCGTCCGGCGTCCCAACGGACACGACGACCGCAGCATGCTGGCGCGCCGCGGACGCCTGCGCATCGGGCGGCAGTGCCGCCGGCGCAAGGAACGAGCCGATCGCGGCGCGCACGAGGATGAGCGCCGCGCCAACGGCCACGGGCTGAACGGCGACGCCCCGGCGGCCGAGCAGTCGCGCCCCGCCGAGAACCACGATGGCCACCAGCACCGCTCCGACCAGGAGCGGCAGGGCGCCGTCGACGGCGAC
>CAYYVV010000080.1:0-6220 GCA_964475245.1 uncultured Anaerolineaceae bacterium
CGGCTTGACTCCGTACACACTCGTGAATTTGAACGTGGCTGGAGTGCCAGTAGCGACAGCCATGGTCAACCGAACGTCAGAAGGTTATGTGTTCGCGGGGCTCGCGCCCGTCCAAGACCCTTCCGCCCTGCCGACGGCCGTCAATTTCACATCCCTCGTCGGCGCACAGGGCATCGCGTCCACTCCGCATGTTGGCTGGGCGTGGACTGATCAGGGCGGTGGGCCCTTTGATCCTTTGGCGGCCGTCGCCGACCCAACGACAGGACGCGCGCGCTACTTCACGATGGGCGGGCAGGAGGTCAGCCTGCAGATGGGGCGACAGCCGGTCTATCGCTAGGATTGCCATAGGCGTGACGAGCCGCTACGCCCCACCCTACTGTGCCGGCTAGGTCATCGACTCAAGAGAAGAAGTTCGTCGTTGCCCTCGTATACACCGACGATAAATGCGTGCCCGTCGGGTGCTAGGACAGGTCGGCGGCCGCTCGTATTGGTGACGTCAACTAATCGGCTCTTACCGTCTGAGATAAGTTCCATGGGCGGTGGTTTGTTCGCATAGTCATTGGTGTAGAAGATCAAGGTTGAGCCGTCAGAAGACGCGACGACAGCGTCTCCGACGCTGCCCCAGTCATGCAGTCCTGCGCCTGCCGTCGAATACGCCGCTGCCGTTCGGTTGTCCCTTGATGGAATAACCAAACCGCCATTTGCATCCCAGGCGATCCAGCCGGACGGATTTGAGGGCCCGACTGCCGTCACCGTCTCCGAGGCGATGTCAAGAACATCGATCGAGCCGTACGATGGGTAAGCTAGATATGTCCCGGCGACGTTGAAGTGGACTCCTTCGACGGCCGTTATGTGGGTAGTGTCAGACGCCACCGTAGCCAACGTAGGCCAGGCGAGCACCGTAGGTGTACCTTCAATACTGATCCCGGTGTCCGTCTGGTCGAGAACCGCTAGTCGATCTCCGTTCGCTGACCACTGCGCGGGATAGCCAGCCGTGGCCTGACTCCAAGTGCCATGATCCCAGACTCTAAACGAATAAGGTTCCGAGGAAGTCGCGAAAGCTACGGATCCGTCTCCACCCGATAGCGCTGCCCCATCGGCGTAGCCGATTAGTGTGAAGTTGTCGGCACCCAGCGTGACCTCGTAGATTGGTCCATGGTCAGCCGCGACGGGAGCGCCCGCCACCGGCGGCGAATCCAAATCGCGAAGGAGGAGATGGGAGGCATCTTCCCAGACGGCCTCGTCAGCCCCAGCGTAACTGGCGACGATTGTGCCGGCATCGTCGACCACCACGGTGTTGCCGCCGCTTAATACGGCCAAATGTCTTGAGTCCGGTGACCAAACGACATCGTCGGCCGGCCCAAGATTCAGAAAACCCGCAAGTGGCGATTTGATCGAGGGCTCGGGGGATGGAGCAAAGGGTGCGACGCTAGGCGTAGTGACCGGTTCGCTCGGCGACGAGTTCGGTTGTGGCTCTTGAGACCCTGGAACCGATGCTTGAGGAGAAGTCGGTGCATGGCTGGCCGGGTGCGTCGACTCCGACGGCTCTGGCCCGATGGTCGGTAAGAAAGTCTGGGTGATCGGGGTCGGCGAGCCGACTGCGATCAAGTTCGGGGTGGGTCGGGTGGCGGTTACAAACGCCACCGCACCGATCAGAAGGGCGCCAGTCAGGAATGTAAAGCTCAGCCGCCGCGCGTGCACGCTTCGGTGGCGATCGGCAACGCGGCTCTGAAGAGGGGCCAACTGATCGCCCAACGGGGAGAGAGAGTCTCGCCACTTGCGCCCTGCATCGTCGAGGAGGGCGTCGAGCTCGTCATCAGTGTTCATGCGGTCACCTAACTTGGGCGCGAAGTCGATCGCGCGCCGTTGCCAGAGTCGACTTGACCGTGCCATCAGAGCAGCCCATAACCCTCGCCGATTCCGAGACTGACAGGCCGGCGAAGTAGTAACAGTCGATTGCGAGGCGCTCGCGTGGGGTCAGTGAACGCATCGCGTCAGCAAGATCCAGCCGCGTCTCGATGTCGTTCGCATCGTTCGGAGATGGTGCGGTCAGACGTCGAACGACTTTTCGGCGGACTGTGGTTGCCCTGTGAGCCGTGATTGCGACTAGCCAGGCAGAGAGCGAGCCGCGTTCGGGATCGAATTGGTCTCGGTGCTGCCAGGCGCTCAAGAGAGCGTCTTGAATAACATCATCGCGGTTCTCGGGTCCACCCAGCCTCGCCGCTACCCTCGACATCTTGTCGAGGTGCGGCGCCACCAGGGCGTAAAAGGCCGCCAGATCGCCTGTTAGGCCCATTGTCCCGACGTGCCCTCGCTGCCTACACCCGTCACTGACTCGCGACTCCATACTTACTAGTAGTCGGATCGACCACGATCGGTTGGGAGACCGCGACAACTTCTCAGCGCAACGTGACTGTGCAGTGTGGACACCCTCGCAAGCGTGGGGCTGTCTTCCACTGTCAACACTCGATCGTAAGAAGTCATCTCCCGACCCATCGCCCGAGTTCCCGACATGCCGCGAAAGCGAATGTGAATGCCGGGTTCACACCGAGAATACGAGAAGCGTGTCCCACCATCTTTGCCGCCGATGGTTCGGCCTCTCGACCCGGACATGAGCGCTTCGGACTAGCTCTAGTTCCTAATCAAGTTGTTGACCGGACGAGGGCCGCCAATTCTCGGCTGCCGGTGTGGAAACTGCGGTCGATGACGGAGCCCTCGATGGCCCGTCCCCAACGCCAGCCTCACTTGTCTCGGCCGGACAATCCTAACGGCCAATCAGGGCCATGCCATGATCGGCCTGTGGACGAGATGTTGCTGGACAACGAGCTGCGCCGAAGGTTACGCGAGGCGGGCGTGGATCCTGACGCGTTCGGCGACCCTGGGGAGGCTTGGCAGCACCTGCACGACCGTTTCGGCACGCGCGCGACGCTGTTGGATCGCTATTCATTGGAAGCGGACGCGCGCGGGATCCCCGTTGACTCGCTAAGGGAGGCGGATCGCGCGCGGCTAACGAGGCAGGTCATGGAGGCGCACTGGTCCGAGTTCGAGATCGTGGGCGGCTCCGACCGCTCCGTGCGCGATCCGGTGGCCGTTGTCGACTACAACCCGGACGGGCCGGTGCAGTTCGAATCTTGGCGGGACCGTCTCGCCAGCGGCCTCGGGCCGGTCGCGCTGCGGATAGAGCACGTTGGCTCGACGTCCGTACCCGGCCTCGCGGCGAAGCCTGTCATCGACATCCAGGTCAGTGTTGCGGACATGACCGACGAAGCCATGTACGCCCCGGCGATCGACGCGCTGGGCGTGGCACTCCGCTCGCGCGATAGCCAGCATCGCTACTTTCGACCGGCCGGCGACCACCCGCGCGACGTGCAGATCCACGTACGCGACGCCGGCTCCGACTGGGAGCGCGTCCATCTCCTCTTCCGCGACTACCTGCGCACGCACCCCGAAGCGGCTCACGCCTACGCCGCGATGAAGCGCAACGCCGCGGAGCGTTATCCGGATGACCGGATCGCCTACAACGAGGCGAAGACCAACTTCATCCTCGATCAGCTCGAACGTGCCGAGCATTGGGCAGCCGAAACAGGTTGGCACTTGGAGTGACCTTGCGCCCGGTCGCTCCGGGCGGCTCGGACCTCGACTGAAGCGCCTGCGCGGACCACGCTCGGAACAACGCTTCATAACTCAAGCTGAGGTTCTGACGTGATCACTTGGCACCTCGCGGCACCGGGCCGCATTGAACGCCCATTGTTCGTCTGGCTCGGCGCCGCCATCGCCGCCGTCACGGCGCTCGGTGCGCTGCCCGTGGGCGTGAGCCTCATCACTGATCCCAGCGGCGCCGGCATCGGC
The DNA here is from genome assembly GCA_964475245.1 of uncultured Anaerolineaceae bacterium. Lineage (GTDB taxonomy): Bacteria > Chloroflexota > Limnocylindria > Limnocylindrales > CSP1-4 > JALYGJ01. The sequence continues at coordinate 3,850 of CAYYVV010000080.1, forward strand.
CTGCCTAATTCATGGATCGCGAACTCGATCTTCGGCTCGTACTTGGTGCCCGGTCTTTACCTGCTACTGATGAACGGCGTCGGCATGATCGGCTTGATCGCCCTGATCGTGGCCCGGCATTGGTCGGCGCCGTGGTGGATGGGCACGCTCGGCGTGGGCCTCGTCATCTGGATCCTCGTCCAGCTCGCGATCATGCCGGAGACGAGTTGGCTGCAGTGGTTCTTCCTGCTCTCCGGCCTCGCGCTCGGCTTTGTCGCCCTGTTCTGGCTTCGCCGAACGGGCCAGCTCAGGCTCTGGTAGCGAGGTTTCAGCCGGCCCGCTCCCTCCGCCCGAGCATCGCGATCTCGAGGCTGGGCGCGAGGAGGGCAAGGTCAGCGAGGAGGGCACGTTTCCTCGCCGGCCCGACCGGTTCGAGCGCCGCCGTGAGCACTTGCAGGGCACCGCTGCCAACGGCGACGCTCTCTCCGACGCGAGCGAACCAGCGCTCGCCGACCAGGGCCAGCCGAACGGGAAGCCCGCCCAGCGTGAAGTCCGTCGACCATCGCGTGTTGCTCACGCCACGAACTTTGAGCGACGCCTGTGACAGCTTGTGTGTCACACCGCCACCGGCCGTCAGAGTTTCTGTCGACTTACCGCTGCTCCCATCAGGAGCGCACGATCACCACCTGCGCCGGATCGACGGGGGCGCGCAGCAGCACGAGGAACCTGAACGTGAGGGCAGTGCCAATCGAGCACTGCGCCGCACTGGTCGTCATGGCCAGCTTGTAGCCTCCGTCACGCGCATAGAACTCCATCCAGATCGTGGTGACATCCGAGTCGCCTTCCCAGTCGACAAGCAGTGCCCGTGTCGGCGCGAGCTGTGATGCGCCCGAAGGCATGGACAGCGCGAGACCTTGAACCAAGCCTGTCTCGTCGTGAAGCAATGCCGCTGCCTGGCGATTGCCGCAGAAGCCAGCGTTTCGGATCGGCAATTCAAAATCGCCCGGGTGGACGACGGCGTTCAGGGGCGTGACGGCAACGACGAGCGCCATGAGCGCTACGAGGAGCGCGGCCGCGACGCGCCGCACGCGGTTCAGATTCCGAACATTTCCCGGCACGCGTCAAACCCCTCGACGCTCACTGGAGGCCGTTCGCGCGACTGCCACATCTCGCGCGTCATGAGAAAACGCTGCTCCTGCCGAGGCACACCGCGGGGCGCCATCCATTGATAGCCATTATCCGCGTAGCCGAGCGATCGAGACACGCCGATCGATGGCGCGTTGTCAAGGAACGCCTCGCTGGTGGCCTGCTCCGCACCAAGATGATCGAACGCGAACGACAGGATCGCCGAGCGCATCTCGCGGCCGATCTTGAGCCCCTGATGCTCGCGCGCCAGCCACGACCCAGTGCCCATGCTCTTGAACACGGCGAACCTTTCGGCGCGCACGCCCTGCGAGCCGACCAGGCGCCCATCGAGCCAGACCCCGAGATCGAGCACCCACTCGTCCGCCGACCACGAGCTGCGCGTGCTCCAGTGGTACTTCATGAAGTCGCGCTCGAACTCCGGGCTCGCCTTGTCGGTCCAGGCGAAGCCGAAGGGCATGAAGTCGGCGTCGTGGATGCCCGACCTGGCCAGGGCGAGCAGCTCGACCAGCTCGTCCTCGCGCGGCAGGCGCAACTCGAGCCGCTCGCTGCGCACGACAAGACCGAACAGCGGCCACGTGTCGATCAGCCCCTGGGCGCCCTCTGCCATGCCGCCGAGTGTAGAGAGCGCCCGTTCCCGGCTGCTCGCTTAAAGTCGGTGCCGTGAGCATCGTCCGCAGGTTGGCGGCCGCGCGCATCGTGCAGCCCCTGCGCCATCGCGACTTCGCGCTGCTGACCGGCGGCCGTACCGTCTCACTCGTCGGCGACGGATTCTTCTTCGTCGCCCTGGCCTGGCAGGTCTACCTGATCAGCAACGACCCGGGCGCGCTGTCGCTCGTCTTCCTCGCCGGCTCGATCCCGCTCGTCGTCTTCCTCCTGCTGGGTGGCGCGCTATCCGACCGCTACGACCGGCGCCTGCTGATGATCAGTGCCGACATCGTCCGCGGCGTGGCGATCGGTGCCCTGGGCCTGCTTTCGATCGGCGGCCAGATTCAGCTCTGGCACATCGCTCTCGTCGAGGCCATCGCGGGCGGCGCCAGCGCGTTCTTCAACCCGGCGTCGACCGCGATCGTCCCTGACGTTCTGCCCGATGCGGACCTCCCCCAGGCCAACGCGCTGTTCGGCATCCTGCGCCGGATGACCGTGTCGCTGCTCGGCCCGGCCCTGGGCGGCGTCGTCGTGGCGGCCTTTGGGCCCGGCCCCGCATTCATCGTCGATGCCATCAGCTTTGGCGGATCCGCGATTGCCG
>CAYYVV010000081.1:0-5987 GCA_964475245.1 uncultured Anaerolineaceae bacterium
TGTGGATGAGCGGGATGTGCTTGTCGCCGATGCCCTGGATGTTGTGCTCGCCGAAGCCGTTCTCGAGCATCGTCGGGCACTCGAGCGCCTCGACGGCGACGGTCCTCGTGCCCAGGCGTTCCTTGAGCCAGTCGCCGGCGCCGAGCGTGCCGGCCGAACCCGACGCCGACACGAACGCGAACGGCCGGACCGGCTTGCGGTCCTCGTTGACCGCCTCGAGCACGGTCTCGAGCGCGCGCCCGGTGACCAGGTAGTGGGCGAGATGGTTGGGGAACTCGGAGAACTGGTTGAAGATGACCGCATCGGGCTCGCGTGACAGCTCCGCGCAGCGGTCGTAGATCTCCTTGACGTTGCTCTCGGTGCCCGGCGTGCGAATGACGTCGGCGGGATCGGCGACCCACGACTCGAGCCAGTCGAAGCGCTCGCGGCTCATGCCTTCGGGCAGCACGGCAACGCCGCGGCAGCCCATGATCCGGCTGATGGCCACGCCGCCGCGGCAGTAGTTGCCGGTTGACGGCCACACGGCGCGCTGCGCCGTGGGATCGAACTGGCCGGTCACGATGCGCGGCGCGAGACACGCGTATGCAGCCAGCACCTTGTGCGACGCGATCATCGGGAACAAGTCCGCGAGCGCGACCACGATCGGCGTGTCGACGCCGGTCAGCGCCCGGGGCAGGACGATGTGCGCCGGCACGGCGACGCGCCCGCGTCGGTCGGCGGCGTTGTGCCAATGGACGCGGAACAGGTTGCGCGGGTCGGCGCTGTCGGGATCCGCGTCGCCTACGGCCGACTCGGGAATCAGGGCAGGATTGGCAAGCTGAGCGAAAGTCGGCATGACCACGCGCTGCTCGCGGAAGCGATCCACGGCGCGGTCGTAGGTCGCCGCGTCGACTACGTCACTGGCCAGCCCTGGTCGATCCACGTCCGTCCTTCCTCGCGCTGTGCTCGCCTTGGCGACCGACGGCCCGCGAGGTCGGGACCAACGGCACGCTTTTGGCGCATCCCCCACCGCGAGAGTCGGAATTAGGCCATTGGTTCCGATAGGGCCAACTGGCCCATCGGACCGTGCAAGGGCGACCGTAATGCGGCTGACACTGAACGGACAGACTGTCGAGTTCGAGGCTGACTCGGGCGAGAGCCTGCTCGATGTACTGCGCGAGCGATTTGGCTTGCGCTCGATGAAGGACGGCTGCGCCCCGGAGGGATCGTGCGGCGCATGCACCGTGATCGTCGATGGCCGGGCCGTCGTGTCGTGCGCCCAGCCGGCGTCGAGATTCTCCGACAGGGACGTGCTCACCCTCGAAGGCCTGCCCGCGCAGCGGCGCGCGCAATGGGCTGACGCGTTCGTAGCCAGGGGAGCCAGCCAGTGCGGCTACTGCTCGCCGGGCATCGTCATGAAGGCCGAGGCATTCCTCCGACGCGTGCCGAATCCCTCGGACGATGAGATTCTCCAGGCGCTGGCCGGCAATCTGTGCCGCTGCACCGGGTACGTGAAGATCGTCGACGCTATCCGCGCGGTTGCTCTTGGCGACCACTCGGCACCGACTGACAGCAAGGCTGCGAGCTCCGACATAGGCTCGCCTGCCCCGCGCTACGGCGGCCGCGAGCAGGTCCTCGGCGAGCAGCAGTTCGTCGGCGACATGTCGGCGCCGGGAATGCTTCAGGGCGCGGTCCGCTTCAGCGATCACCCGCGCGCGCTCGTGGTCAGGATCGACACGTCCGCCGCGCAGCGGGTGCCCGGCGTCGTCCGTGTCGCGACCTGGCGCGACGTGCCCGGCGAGCGCATGCAGGGCCTTCTCGTCGCGGACTGGCCGGTGCTCGTCGCACAGGGCGAGGAGACGCGCTACGTGGGCGACATGATCGGCTTCGTCGCTGCCGAGACGCGTGAGGCGGCGCGCCGGGCGGCGGCGCTGATCGAGGTCGAGTACAAAGTCCTTGAGCCGGTCTCGGATCCGGAGTCCGCTCTCGCGCCCGGCGCGTCGCTCCTCCACCCCGGTGGCAACCTCCTGTCGACGAGCGTCGTCCGCGACGGTGACGCCACGGCCGCGCTTGCCGGTTCGGCCCACGTCGCCACGGCGATCTTCACGACGCAGCGCATCGAGCATGCCTTCCTGGAGCCTGAGGCGGCCCTGGCACAGCCCGAAGCCGGCGGCCTGCGCGTGTTCAGCCAGGGACAGGGGGCGTGGGAGGATCGGCGCCAGATCGCGTCGCTGCTCGGCCTCGCGCAAGACGCAGTCCGGGTGACACAGGTCGCCACGGGCGGTGGTTTCGGCGGCAAGGAGGATCTCGGCCCCCAGGGGCCGGCAGCGCTGCTCGCATACCTGACCGGACGTCCCGTCCTCGTCAGATTCACGCGCGCCGACTCACTGCGCTTCCACCCCAAGCGCCACCCGATGACGCTCGACTTCGCCGTCGGCTGCGATGAACAAGGCCTGCTGACAGCCGTGAGCGCGCGGATCGTCGGCGACGGCGGCGCCTACGCGAGCGTCGGGGCGAAGGTGCTCGAGCGCGCGGCAGGCCATGCCTGCGGGCCGTACCGCGTGCCCAACGTCGACATCGAATCGCGCGCGGTCTACACCAACAACCCCCCGTGCGGCGCGATGCGTGGCTTCGGCGTGCCGCAGGTCACGTTCGCGCTCGAGGGGCTCCTCGACGAGCTCGCCGAGCGCGTGGGGATCGACGGCTGGGAGATGCGCTGGCGCAACGCGCTCGATGAGGGCGATCGCTTCGGCAGCGGCCAGGTGCTCGGCCCGGGCGTCGGCATCAAGCGCACCCTGCTCGCCGTCCGTGACGCCTATCGCAGCGCGCGGTTCGCCGGGATCGGCTGTGGCGTCAAGAACACGGGCATCGGCAATGGCGTCGTCGAGAAGGGCCGCGCGCTGCTCTGTCCCGAGGCTGACGGCACGGTCACGCTGCGCCACTCGTGGACAGAGATGGGCCAGGGCATCCACACCGCACTGCGCCAGATCGCCGCGCACGAGCTGGGCATTGACCCGGAGCAGATCCGCGTCGTCGTCGACACGGAACGCGAGCTCGACACGGGCGAGACGACCGCGTCGCGCGCGACTCTGCTCGGAGGACAGGCGGTGCTTCGCGCCGCGCGCGCCCTGGGCCGCGAGGTGGAGCGCTCCGGCTGGGACGAGGTCGTCGGCCGCGAGTTCCAAGGCGAGTTCACGGTCGACTGGACGACCCAGCTGGGCTCCGACGAGCCGGACCCGCGCACGCACATCGCGTACGGCTGGGCGACGCAGGTGGTCATCCTCGACGACGAAGGGCGGCTGGCGCGGGTCGTCGCGGCGCACGACGTTGGCCGCGCGATCAACCGCCAGGTGCTGGAGGGCCAGGTCGAGGGCGGCGTACACATGGGCCTGGGCTACGCGTTGTCCGAGGAATTCGCGGTCGAAGGCGGGCGGCCGCGCAATGAGACGCTCAAGTCACTGAACATCATCCCGCCGACTGGAATGCCTCCGGTCGAGGTCATCCTCGTCGAGGAGCAGCAGCCCGAAGGGCCGTACGGCGCGAAGGGCGCCGGCGAGGCTGTCCTAGTGCCCACCGCGGCCGCGGTCGCCGGCGCCCTCTACGCGTACGACGGCATCAGGCGGCGCGCGCTGCCGATGCGCGATTCCGCCGCGGCGCGCGCCGCCGTCCCTCGTCTCGAGCGCCTCCCGCGCGGGCGCGCCCTCGCGGAGACCGTTCGATGAGCCTGCTCATCGAGGGCGGCCGCGTCGTGCGCCGGCTGTCGCCACCGCTCATCGAGCACGCCGACATCCTGGTCGATGGCACGCGCATCGCGGCGATCGGCACAGGCCTGGACGAGACTGCTGCTCAACGAATTGACGCGAGCGGCTGTCTCGTCGTCCCGGGCAACGTCAACAGCCACACGCATGCCTACTCAGCGCTCGCCCGGGGCATGCCGCTCGGCGTAGCTGCGCCGCGCAGCTTCCTCGAGATCCTGCAGCGGTTGTGGTGGCGGCTAGACCGCGCCCTCGACGAGGAGTCGATCCGCGCGTCGGCGCTCGTCGCGGCGCGCGACGCCCTGCTCGCTGGGACCACGACGCTCGTCGACCACCACGCCTCGCCCAACGCCATCGACGGCTCGCTCGACATCATCGCCGGGGCATTCACCCAGGTCGGCATCCGCTCGGTGCTTGCCTACGAAGTCTCCGACCGCGACGGAGCAGATCGCGCCCGCGCCAGCCTCGCCGAGAACGAGCGCTTCATGCGCTCCTCGAGCTGGCTGCACTGCCCGATCAGCCGGCCGATGGTCGGCGCCCACGCCTCGTTCACGCTGTCCGACGCGACCCTCGAGGCGTGCGTGGGGCTGGCCGCACAGAGTGGCTGCGGGTTGCACATTCACGCCGGCGAGGACGCGATCGACTCCGGTGCCATCCGCAGGCTCGGGCAGGCGCGCGCGCTGAACAGCCGTCTCCTGGCGGCTCACGCCATCCACGTCGACTCGGACGAAGCCCACCAGCTTGCCGAGCGCGGCGTCGTGGTCGCCCACAACGCCCGGTCAAACATGAACAACGGCGTCGGCCATGCGCCGATCGAGCTGCTGGGCGACCGGGTCACGTTGGGCACTGACGGCATCGGCTCCGACATGTGGGCGGAGGCCATGACCGCGTATTTCCGCCAGCGCGAGGGGCAGCCCGACGCCGGAATGGACTGGGTGGTGAATGCCCTGGCGCACGGAGCGACCTTCGTCGGGCGGCTGTTCGACGAGCCGCAGCTCGGGACCATCAGCGTCGGCGCTCCGGCCGATCTCGTCGTCCTCGACTATTCGCCGCCGACGCTGCTCGATGCCAACGATCTCTATGCGCACTGGGTCTTCGGGACTTCGGCCGCGGCCGTGACCGACGTGGTCGTCTCCGGCGAGATCGTCGTCCGCGACCGGATGTTGACGCGCGTCGACGAGGCGGACATCGACCGCTTCGCACGGCGGCAGGCGCGCGCGCTGTGGGCTCGGGTCGAGGACACGCCCGTGCACACATTCGAGCCGGTCACGTCGCGCGCGCCTGCGACGGCCGGACTCTCGTGATGGCCGATCTGCGCACGAACCTGCTCGGGCTCCTGCTGCGCAATCCGATCATGCCCGCCGCCGGGCCACCCGGCCGCGATGGCGCAGCGCTCCTCGCCTGTGCCGCGGGCGGCGCGGGTGCACTCGTCGCCAAGACCATCTCGACCCGCGCCGCCGCACCGCCCACGCCGAACATGGCCGAGATCGCGCACGGCATGGTCAACACCGAGCTGTGGTCGGAGATGCCGCCCGAGCAATGGCTGGCCACGGAGTACGCGCTGGCACGGACCGCTGGTCTGCCGCTGATCGTGAGCCTGGGCTACACGCCCGACGAAATCGCCGAGCTGGCTCCTCGTGTTGCACCCTTCGCGGACGCGGTCGAGCTGTCGACGCACTACGTCGGCACGGATCCCGAGCCGATGGTCGGCGCGATCCGCGCGGCCAAAGCCGCCCTGAGAGTGCCGGTCCTCGTCAAGCTCTCGCCGCACCGCGACGACATGGCCGCGGCCGCGCGCGCGGCCGCGGAGGCCGGCGCCGACGGGATCGTCGCGATCAACTCCTTCGGTCCGGTGCTATCGATCGACATCGAAACGGCGACACCACGGCTGGGCGGCGTGAACGGCTACGGCTGGATCAGCGGTCCGGCACTCAAGCCCCTCGCCGTGCGCTGCGTGCGTGACATCGCGCGCGCTGTAGACCTGCCCATAGTCGGTGTCGGTGGCGTGTCAAATGGCCGCGACGCCGTAGAGATGCTCATGGCGGGCGCAACGGCGGTCGGCGTATGCACGGCGGCAATCCTGAAGGGCCCGCAGGTGTTCGGCCGGATCGCGCGCGAGCTCGGGGAGTGGCTCGACGCGCACGGCTACGAGTCTGTGGCCGACATTCGCGGCGCGGCCCTGACCCGTGCCTGGCCCTCCGGGCCACTGCCCGCGCCGCGCATCAAGGACAGCTGCAACGGCTGCGCGATCTG
>CAYYVV010000082.1:0-5954 GCA_964475245.1 uncultured Anaerolineaceae bacterium
ATGAGCATCATGTGTCGCTCGTGTCGCGACTCAGGACAGTGGTGCCCCCAAGGGGGCTCGGACACCCTCCCGCTGTCTGACGATGAGGACGTACTCGCGTGGTACGTCGCATAACACAGCCGCCCTGCGCCAGCGTCGCGCAGCACGAGAAAGCCCTGGGCTTGCGCCCAGGGCCACTGTCCTCGCCTCAGGCGGCGAAATTACGCCGTGGGCGGCTCGTGCCCCACCTCGCCGACGGTCGGCGTGTGTCGGGCGCGTTTTGCGCGCCGCTTGTCGTTGAGGCTCACCGGCGCGGCGATGGGGTCGGCCCGTGTCTTCTCGTCGATCGCGTCGACGACCGCACGTACGACCTCCTTGCGCGCCAGCGCCGCCTTGCGCAGCGCCGTCGTGTACTCGTTCCAGTGGGCTCGGCACATGCGCCCGAGGCCGTCCTTCTGGCTCGGTTGCCGCGGGAAGTCGCCAACGGGCGCTTGGTGCGCCTCGATCCCGAATTTGGCCGAGCCGATGCACTTGCGCAGATCTGCCATGTCACTCACTCCTTGGCTTACGACCACCCATCTGGTGGTACGGCGCACATCCATCACTCGGCGCGCGCGACGATGCAAGGCCGAAGTTGGGAAACGCCGCGATGAGCGGACCAGCCGCCCAAGCTGAGCCCGTCCCGCGGCGCGAGATCGTCACCCTGCTGGCGTACGTCCAGACCGGCTCGCACAAGGCGGCCGCGTACCGCCTCGGGATCAGCGAGTCGACCAGCCGGCAGCGCATCTCTCTACTGTGTCGACGGCTCGGGGCAGCGAACGCGGCCGAGGCCGTATGGCGTCTGCATGACGAACTCGTCGCAGCGGCGCGGCCGACCTAGCGTTGACCCTCAAGCGAGTGGTACGAGTCCGGGCTTGTGCGAGGTCCGGTTGTCGGTTGCCGGTCAGGCCTGAGAGCGCTCCCGCTTGGCCCTCTCGATCGGTCAGGTCGGTAGACGTTTGTGCGCCCAGTGCACGCGCGTCGATCGGACGCTTGCACAGCGCTACGCGCTCCATCACCGTGCGTCCATGAGTACCAGCACAGCCGCACGGGCAGGCGCTGCGATCGCACCCGCCGGCGCTCCAGCGAGCAAGCGCGTGGCGCGTCGCTTGGCGCCTGCCGCGTGGCGCAGCCGGATCGTCGGCCATGGCGCCGAGCCACCCGCTGACCTGGTGCCCAACGAGCGCAACTGGCGGACACACCCGCGCGAGCAGCAGCGCGCCCTGTCGGGCGCCCTCGACGAGGTCGGCTGGGTGCAGCAGGTGCTCGTCAATCGGACCACGGGCAGGCTCGTTGACGGCCACCTGCGCGTCAAGCTCGCCCTCGCCCGGGGTGAAGCGACGGTGCCAGTCACCTACGTCGAGCTGTCCGAAGCGGAGGAGCGCCTCGTGCTGGCCACGCTCGATCCGCTGGCGGCGCTGGCCGATGCCGACAAAGCGCGCCTCGCGGCATTGCTCGAGGAACTTGCGCCGGCGGATGGCGCGCTTGCCGCGATGCTCGCCGAGCTCGCCGAACGCAACGGCATCCGCGGCACGGGGCTGAGCGACCCCGACGCACTGCCCGAGCTACCAGCGGAGGCCGAGATCTATGTCCAACCAGGCGAGCTGTGGCTGCTCGGCGAGCACCGCCTGGCGTGTGCCGATGCGACCGATCGCGGCGCGGTCGAGCGCCTGCTCGGTGATGATCGGCCGACGCTGCTCGCGACCGACCCGCCCTATGGCGTGCAGCTCGACTCGACCTGGCGCGACGACGTGTATAACACCAAGGGTCCCGCGACTAAGCCATACATGATGCGCAGCGCCGGCCACCGCAACACGGTCGTGTCGGGCGACACGCGGGTCGACTGGTCGGCTGCCTTCGCCCTCGTGCCCAGCCTCGTCGTGGGCTACGTGTGGCACGCCGGCCAGCACGCCGCCGAGGTGGCCGATGGCTTGGCCGCGATCGGCTTCGACATCGTCAGCCAGGTGATTTGGGACAAGGGTCTCTTCGCCATGGGCCGGAGCTGGTACCACTGGCGTCACGAGCCGTGCTGGGTGGTGCGTCGGCACGGCGCCAAGGTCCCGTTCATGGGCGCGCGCGACCAGTCGACGGTTTGGCCGGCACCGTCGCCCAAGATGATCATGGCGGGTTCGAAGGAGGACAAGTTCGACCACCCGACACAGAAGCCGGTGCTCCTCTTCGAGACGCCTATCGCCAACCACCTCGCGCCGGGCGAGACGGTCTACGACCCGTTCTGTGGTTCGGGCACAACGCTCATGGCCGCCGAGCGCCTCGGCCGGCGCGCCCTGGTCATGGACATCGAGCCGCGCTTCGTGCAACTGGCCATCGAGCGCTGGCAGGCGTACACCGGGCGCCAGGCCGTGCGCAGCGATGGCTGACGAAGGCGATCAGACCGCTGCGCGCCGAGCGCGCAAGCCCGACTGGGCGCCGCGCTTCATCGAGCTCGTGCGCCAGACGGCCAATGTGCGCCTGTCGGCCGATGGCGCGGGCATCGACCGTGACACCGCCTACCGCCGCCGCCAACGTGACCCTGACTTCGCCGCCGCCTGGACGCAGGCCGAGGCGGACGCAGTCGATGTGCTCGAGGCCGAGGCGCGTCGGCGGGCGCTGACGGTCAGCGACAACTTGTTGATGTTCCTGTTGAAGGCGCACCGCCCGGAGCGCTTCCGCGAGACCATCCGCATCGATCTGCGCCGTGAGGCCGAGCGCCTGGCTGCTGAGCTCGGCATCGATCCTGAGGCGGCCATTGCCGAGGCCGAGCGCCTGGTCGCCGAGGCGGGCCGCTGAGCCTCGCCCGCCTGCCCGCCGACGAGGCGCGCCGGGCGCTCGTGCTCGGTGCGCTCATCGTCCGCGCGCGCGGACAGCGCGCACTGGCCGAGGGCGTCGAGGACGAGCGCGCCGCAGCCTACGCCGACATCGCGGCCTTCGCCCGCCACGCCGTGATCGCCGCCGCCGAAGGCGACCCGGCGCGCTTCGCCGATGTCGGCTGGCCGTGGCAGACAGAGCTGCTCCGGCTATGGGCCGCCAACCGCCTGGTCGTCGTCTTGAAGGCACGCCAACTGGGCGTGTCCTGGCTGGCCGCGATCTTCGCCCTGTGGACGGCTGTGCGCCGGCCCGGCCAGGAGGTGCTGCTCATCAGCCGCAACCAGGCCGACGCTGAGAAGCTGCTCGACAAAGTCGCCTACCTGTATGCCCATCTGCCAGCATGGAAGCCACGCGCCGTGGTCAATATGCGCAGCATCCGCTTTGCCGACCAGGGCTCAGGCATCGAGGCGCTGCCCGCGACCGAGAACGTCGGCCGCTCACGCACGGCGGCCTTGGTCGTGCTCGACGAGCATGCCCATCAGCCCTTCGCGCGCAAGATCCTGCTCGCGGTCATGGCCGTCGCCGAGAAGGGGCGCATCCTGTCGATCAGCTCGGCTAACGGTCCGGGCGCGCTGCACTCGCAGCTATACGTCGCGGCCAAGGCGGGCACCAACGGCTGGCAGGCAGTGTTCATCCCGGCGCGCGCCCATCCCGACCGGCTCGACCCCGCTTGGCGTGAGCGCGAGCGGGCGGCGCTCTCACAGGTGTCCGATGCCGAGTTCGCGCAGGAGTACCCGGACAACGATCTCGAGGCGATCGCGCTCACCGGGCGGCCGGTCTTCCGCGCCCAGGACCTCGTTCGGCAGACCATCGAGCCAGGCTCCTCTGGTCCACCTGGTCTGGTCGTATTCCGCGCGCCACAACCTAGTCCCATGTACATCATCGGCGCCGACGTCGGTGAGGGACTGGCGACATCCGACTGGTCGAGCGCCGTCGTCCTCGAACGCGACTCAGGCGAGCAGGTCGCGCAGCTGCGCGGGCGCTGGACGCCGGATATCTTCGCGGCCAAGATCGACGACTTGGCGCGCCACTACGGGAAGCATTCGGAGGGCCACTGGGACACGAAGGTAATCGTCGGCGTCGAGCGCAACAACCACGGCCACGCCGTGCTGCAACGGCTGCGCGAGCTACGTGGCGCTGGCGCGCCGTACAACATCTACCGCGCCAAGGACGGCCGTCAGGGCTGGCTGACGACGTCAGCCAACCGCTCCATCCTGATTGACCAGCTCGAGGCCGCGCTACGGCTCGGCGAGCTGCACCTGCACGATGCCAGCACCATCGACCAGTTCGCCACCTTCGCGTGGACCGATGACGGCCGGCCCGAGGCACCGAGCGGCTATCACGACGATGACGTCTTGGCCCTCGGTGTCGCCTGGCAGGTGCGCCGACGCTCCTTCCCCGTCGTGATCGGGCTGCTTGCGAGGAGTGGAGCGGCGCCGCCGCCGCCCCGACGTCCGATCTCGGCCACGGCCGGCTAGCCCGCTCAGGGGCATTGCGGGAGGACCGTCACGGCGATGGAGACATCGACACTATGCGTGCATCGTGTCTAGGAAGTGTTCGCCTACCAGCCGGTAATCGGCCGTATCGAGATCAGCCACGCAGATACGGATGGGGTCGAGGCCATGACCCGGGGAACCGACATCCCCGAACTAACCATGCGTGGAACCGAGACGGACTGGTTTCGCGGACGAGCCATCGATCCAACCGATGGACATGCGGGGAGTGGCGGCAGTCGCCTGCGCGAGCGCATCGCGCCGCTTGCCCGACGGTCTTCGAGCCCGGCCGTATGCGTCATGCATGGTCCAAGAATGTGGCGTCGTCGTAGGACGCTGTGAGCAGCCACATGTAATCCGCTTTGACATCGTCATTCGGTCCTGCTAGTCACACGCCTCCTAGATGGGTCGCCCACTCACGGCCTCGCCACATGGTGCGATCGCGGGCGCATGTGCCTCGTCAAGATTCGCACCCTTCACCATTGTCTCCAGGCGTCCCATCCGCTGGAGCTCGACTACTGCGCGACATACATCCACTCGCAGAATGGCTCGGCGTACCATGTCAAATGGCGTCGCACCAAGCCCCGCACTTGGCGCCGCCCATTTACTTACCAAGTTGGCGTCCCAAACATCTGAGATCGAGGCTTGTGCGACCGCGACCGCATTTTCGCGGACCCCGTAGTCAGCCCAGACATCAAGAGCAGGACCTCTTTCTGCCGCACCGATGCCTAAGGCCGCGAAGCGCATAAGTGCGTCAGCCCATGGGTCAACCTCTGAACTCCACGGCAACTCGCTCTCAAATCCGCACGAGAACGATCTCGTTGCGCAGTAATCTCCTGAAGCTAGATCCATTTCGGCGACGAGGGTGCGTGCCTCTCGATCATATGATCTGGGATCGACGATGAAGTCAGGAAAGTCGTACGACCTGTCCAACAGTTGCCGCCACCGGTCGCGGAACGCATCGACTACGATTGGCGAAAGGCCAACAAGGGGCAGCAGCGTCCGACACGACCGTAGCGCGACCGTTTCGGCAAAGTGTACAAGGTCGAAGTAATGATGGCTCAATTAGCCACTCCCTCGTTCGCACTGCTGGGCACCATTATTCCATCACCAATTCTAAGTCGCCGCCGGGGCCGAACAACTCCTGAAGGAAGTTTTGCAGGCTTGGCACGGTTAGGCGTGGCGCTGGGAGTAGGCCGTCGCCGGGAACGTATACCGGTGTTGCCCAATTCTGGCCCTGGGGTGGCACCCCTCGAGTGAGCGGTATTGCGACCGGCATATCTGCGACTTCCCAGCCAATGTCGGACACGGCGTTGTTGAAGTCTCCACGGCAAGGCCCCTTATCAAAGCCCTTAAGATAATTCTTCAGCGCCTCCTGTTGATGGCGGATAAAGTCTTGGTGACCTATTATGGTGCCTGGCAAACCATCTACCCTGTCATACCAAGGGAGACGTAAGACATCTAGGTATAGATTGATCTGCTTTATCACGATCAAGTTAATGTACCAAGCAATCTTTGATACTGCGTCTTCGCAGTCATAGCCGCCGGGGCCTGCGGCCAGAGCCATCTCTCCGCATG
>CAYYVV010000083.1:0-3221 GCA_964475245.1 uncultured Anaerolineaceae bacterium
GCCCTGGCTGACGCCACGCGGCGCGACATCGTGCGCCGGGCGATAGCAGGGGAGGAGGGCGTCGCCGAGATCGCCACGCATTACCCGATGAGCTTTGCCGCCGTCCAGAAGCACGTGGCCGTCCTCGAGCGGGCGGGCCTGGTCGGCAAGGAGCGCATCGGGCGGCGCAAGGTCGTCCGCACCCAGCAGTCGGGCTTGCTCGTCGCCCAGCGGCTGCTCGACGATTACGCGGAGCTGTGGCGCGGCCGCATCGAGCGCATGACCGACATCCTCAATGAACCCACGGAGGCCAACTCGTGACCGTCACCAGTGTCATAAACGACCCAGCCAATCTGACCATGACCGTTACGGCCGAGCTTGATGCACCCCCGGAGCGCGTCTGGCAGCTCTGGGCAGATCCGCGCCAGTTCGAGCGCTGGTGGGGCGCGCCGGGCTACCCGGCCAAGGCGACGGCGTTCGACATGCGCCAGGGCGGCAAGGTCGAATACCACCTGAGCGGACCTGAGGGCGACACGCCGAACAACGTTTGGGACGTCCTCGAGGCCGACCATCCGCACAGGCTCGTCCTGCGCGACGCAATCGTCGACGCGAATGATGTGCCGGTCGACGAAGGTCCGTCCACGTTCACCGTGAGTTTCGAGCCGATCGCGGACGGCAAGACCCGAATGTCCATCGAGAGCAAATTCCCCAGCGCGGAAGCCCTCAAGCTCGCCCTGGACATGGACATGGACAAGGGCCTCGAGTGGACCGTCGGCCAGATGGAAGCGATCCTCGCGGAGACGACTTCGCTGGCCTAGCTACGCGTCCGGCTGGTACACCCCAAGGACGTTTCCCGATGGGTCTGCAAACGTGAACCTCCGCCCGCCGGGATAGTCGTGCAGGTCGGCCACGACTCGGCCGCCGGCAGCCAGGACGCTCGCCAAGGCGGCGTCAGCGTCGTCGGTTCGGACGAGGGCGAGGACGCCGCCATCACCGCGGGCGGTCGGCGGCTGCACGAACATCCCACCGAATTCCTGCCCGGGTCGGATGGGGTCCTGCATGCCCGCGTACTCGGGTCCATAGTCGGTGAATGTCCAACCCAGCGCTTTCACGTAGAAGGCCTTGGCCTCCTCGAGGTCGTCAACGGCAAGTTCAACGTAATCGATCACCTGAGCCATGCGCGCAGCGTAATGGCTGGCACGCGGCTTACGTTGGCGCGACGTTTCGGGCTTGGACCTAGCGTCGAACCGCGAACTCTATGCGGACCTCCTTTCATTGATTGACCGCAGCGCGTTCACATCATCCCCATATCTGCGGCCCATGATCCACTGATCCAAACAAACAAGAGCAGATGGGGTGACCTCCATGAACGGCAAGAAGATCTTCAAGGTGATCGCGGTTGTGGGGCTGGCCAAGCTGGTCATGGGTAGCCACCGGCACCGGATGGGCACCAGGCAGCGCGGAAACTGGCATGACCACATCGCCGAGCTGCACCGAGAACTTCACCGCAGCGACGCCGAGGCAATGGCGCAATCCGTCGCCACCCCAACTGAGGAGGCATCAACGCTAACCTCGGCGCCATGACGCTGCGCGTCGCGATGACGGGCAAAGCGAGGCTGTCTCAGTTTGAGCAGCCCCAGGCTTGACTTACACATCTACCCACACGCCGGGAGGTCCTCGAGATGAAGCTCCCCAGAAACGTCATGGCGCTTGCCGGCGCGTTGGTCGTGAACGTCGTGATAGTCATTCTCTTGACTCCACTCGGCTTTGAGAACCGCCCGCAATCCGCTTTGCAGACCGTTGGCCTGATAGCGATCGCCACGATCTTTACCGGTCTCACCCTGGACGTCGCGTCATTCCTCCTTCTCTTCAGGAGAGTCAGATTGGCATCGGGCCTGGCGATCGTCGCCTCGTTGCTCTTCTTCTTCCCGATCGTCGGCGACCGGACTGGATCCTTCTTCTCAGTGCCTACACCGCCTGCAATTGACTTCCTCGAATACGTCTTCTTTGTCGTACTACTCGTAACTCTCTTCCTGGCCTGGAACGTCTATAGAGAGAACAAGCCCTCTCCAAGTTGACGAGTTCACGGACGTCCAAGCCAAGCGCGGCGCAGCGCGAGCTGGAGATCGCAATTCCGGCTAGGCCTTGTTTGGGGTAAGTTGCTGTTGACATGAGGTATACCGTCAAGAGACTCGCGTAGGATCGTCGCCGCTTGCCGGATGTGTAGGCAGCGACGAAATGAAGCCAGGGACGTGCCGTGACGCTTGCGTACGTGCAATTCGCAGGGAAACTATCTTGCTGACGTACCGCGGGCGCTGGCGAGTCACCGTCACCGGCAAGGACTCCGGTTGGGATCAGCGTGTCGTCATCAGTGGCGCCTCGAGCGGCGCGGGTGCGATGGCAGGGGTCATTGGCTCGAGCCAGGACGTCGACGGTGATACCTGGACTCTGACCGTCGAGCACAACCCGGGTACCGGATGGGTCGAGAACGAGGCTGTCGTCGCTGATGCGATGCAGGAAATCGGCGCCGACATGCGTCAGGTCGTCCGGTCCAAAGACCACTTCACGCCGGGCGACGACGACCCCAACGACCTCGTCATCCGCCTCGACAAGATCGGTCCCATGTTCGAGCTGCCGCTGCGACCGTACGCGGTCGATGCCGACAGCCTGTTGATGCTTGCCGATGGCGTATTCATCGGGCTGTCCGGCGAGCAGTACATGGGCGTCGAGGTTCGCAACACCTGGGGCGAGGCTTTCGAGGACGAGCTGCTATTCGACATCTCGGATCTGGGACGCGCGACCCTGGCGACGTTCGGCATCAGTGTGGTCGACACGTGGACGCAGGGCGCACTGGCGGCGACCGACCAGACGGTCACCGGCCGTTCCATTCGATTGCCTCAACTCGAGATCGGTCAATCGACCACGGTCTACTTCCAGGTCGATGCGGGTGCCGCGCGGCGCGGCAAGCCGGACGTCGAGTTCGTCCTGCTCAACACGGCCGGCACTCCCGATCCCGGCAACGCCATACGTCACAACTCGCGGGCCATCTTCATCGCCGATGTGGCGTACGACAGCGCCAGCGGCGAGGCCATCGTCAACGTCCCCGAAGGCCGCCTTACGCTGCGGCTGCAGTCGCTGATGGTTGACCAGCGCGCCATAGCGGAACTGTGCCGGAACCTTGTGCGGTCGGTCAGGAGCTCGAGCGGCGGCACTACGTCGCAGCGTGAGATCGGGCGCCTGAT
>CAYYVV010000083.1:3321-5766 GCA_964475245.1 uncultured Anaerolineaceae bacterium
TACGGGCCACTGCCATATCAGGATCCGTGGTGGAAGGTTCTGCTGCTCATCATCGCGCTCATCGCCTGGCTGGTCGGAGTCATAGCCTCGATCGTCGCCGATTTGACGGGCTGGGGGAACACAGGCGACCATCCGCGCCGCATCGGCACGGTCGGTGCTTCGAACCGGAGCGCCACCGACGCGTGCATCATCGAGCTCGACGGCAGCCGGCCGGCGATCCAGAAGGTCGCCGATGTCATCACGGGCGAGACGAACAACCAGCCGATCATTGGGCTTGACACGGTCATCCCGATCGATCCCCAGGTTGCGTTCCCGGTGCTGACATCCGCCGCGGTCGTAGGCAAGCTGGTCTACAAGTCCGGCTCGCGCACCGGGTTGACGCACGGCATCATCACCGGTTTCGGCCCCTTCACGCAGAGCCGCGGCAATAACGGCACGCCCGACCCAAACCATCCGGACCTGGTCTTCACCAACGACCAGTTCTCGATCAGTGCCGATCCTGCCTTTGGTGAGGAACTGTTCGACGATCACGGCGACTCGGGGTCGCCGGTGCTGTCCCGTGAACCCAGCTCGATGAATCAGGTCGTCGGGCTGCTGCACTCGGGCAACGGCGGAACGTCGCCCATCCAGGACGTTCTGGCGACGATGGGGCTCCGACTCCGATGACGGATGAAGTCGTCAGCGGTCTCGATCCACGCGACCCTGGGTCGTTCGAGCGCATCGAACAGATCATCGCGCGCATCGGGCCGGACTGGTCGGGCGAAGCGAATCTGCTCGGCATCCGCCCAGTGCTCAAGGTCAGCTCCGGACGGGTCAACCCTGACTCGCTGGTGATCGGCTTCTACGTTACGGACAAGGTTGCGCCCGACGAGCTCGCCGAACGCGGTTTCCGGCCGGTTCCCGCATCGGTCGACGGGGTTCCGACCGATGTCGTCCTCGCGCGTCAACGCGCACATGGGTCAGTCGACGAGAAGAACACCCGCAGCCAGATGTTCGACACCCTGGTTGGCGGAATCGCCGTCGGCAACGCCGACCTCAATGCCTACGGCACGCTGACGATGACGCTCCTCGCCCAAAGCGACGGGCGGATGGTCGGCCTGACCAACGAGCACGTGCTCGTGTTTGACGGCGACGGGCAGATTGGTGATGAGGTCCAACAGCCGCGCTTCTACCTGAATAGCGAGGTCTCGCTCGACAGCGCCGCCTGCTGTCCAAACGGTGTGCTCCATTACCGCGGTGTCGACAATCCCATAGTCGACGCCGCCGCAGCCGTCTTCGCAGCGGCCGTTATTGCCGCCGCGGCGTCGGATGAGATCGACCCGCACCGGCGCGGCCAGGACGCGACCGTGCCGGATCCTTCCGAGCGGACTCTGCGCGAGACAGTCTCGATGAGCATCGACTATCCGCGAATACCGCTTCCCGGGACTCCCTATCCACTCGGAGTGGATTGGAAATACAGTCGGCAAACCGATCGCCGCGTGCTCGACCACGCCGTTTCGGAAGAGAAGCGCAACCCGCATGTCATCGACATTCAGCACCTCGTAACTGACCGACGGCAGTACCCGCGGGGCGCCGTAGTCGAATTGCTGGCCGTCCTGGGTCCAGAGCGCGAGCGCGAGCGGTGCGACCGATACTTCGTTACCGCGGCCGCGCTTTCACCATCGCATCGTCGCGCGCACAAGGTCATCCTGAGGCCGTTCGACTTTGCGCGCGATGGCCAGAGTCGTGTGGCCATAACGTACGGTGAGGCCGGCCATTCGGTCCAGGATCAGTGGCTGCGCCATTGTTACGGCTACGACCATTTCAAGATCGGCGAGGAGCTGTCAGGCCCACGTCTGATCGACGGCATCACCTACGACCCGGGTCACTCGATCGCGCGCTTCGTCGCCGCCAGCGGCGGTGGCATCGCACTCCTTATTCCGCGCCATGGGCTGACCATCACGCTTCCTCGAGCCAGCGCTCGAGTGACGCTCTCGGTCGAGCTCAACGCCAGTGAACCGATCAGCGCAGTCGCGTACGCGGGTGACGAGCGAGTCGATGAAGCCCGATCTGTGGCGGAAAGCGTGCCGACCAGCGTCGACCTGGCTCTCGCTGGTGAGGGAATCGACCGGATAGTGCTGAAGGGCGCTGGCGAGGCGTCCTTACGCAGCGTGTGTGCCGAGGCCGACGTTGCCCGCGCGTGCTTCTACCGAGGTCGAATGACGCTGGCGCCCGACGAGGAGCTGGGGCTCTGGTCGACCTACGTATTCGCTCAGACCACCAACGACGTTCCGCTCGGGACCGATCCGCTGGTCGCCGCGACGACCATCGGCGGCTTGCCGATCACGAGCAATTTTGCGGACGTCGGCGATAGCGACCACATCCTCTACGGACACGCGTGCAACATCGATATCGTCCCCGACGGCAGTTTCGAGGTCATCACCGACCCCACCGTCGGCTAGCGAC
>CAYYVV010000084.1:0-5441 GCA_964475245.1 uncultured Anaerolineaceae bacterium
GGCAACGCGCCGCGCGTAAGGCCGAATCGCACCGATTCCGAGCCACGGTGCCGCAGGCGCAACGACTTGTGTCAATCGTCCTCAGAAGTGGTCGATGTCGGTGTCGTACAGGAGCTGATAGTCGGAACAACCGGCGTCGACGCCGGTTTGGGTGGTGGTGCCGGTTATCGTCATTTGACCGACCAGGTGCGTGATATCGCTGACGCCGTCCCAATCGACCGGGGTCACGTCCACTTCCTGACTGACCGTGTAGGCGCCGCCGATGCCAGAACAGGTGCGCCCCTCGTCATAGGTCCTGGGCCCGTAATGGAATGAGCTGCCGTTCCAGTGGTACACCGCCGTGATGTTTTGATTGGTCACGAACTTGGCGGTGCAGTCGTAATCGGACACGCATTCATAGCTCGAGAGCGAGTAGGTCCGTGGAATCGACGTCGGCTGATAGTCAGGGTCGCCGTAGACAACCTGATTGAGAGTGTGCATGACGTTCCAATCCCCGGCCGCAAGGGTTGGGCCAACGTCGACTGGAGGCGCTGTCACGGGCGGAGGCGCGACCGGAGTCGGTGTGGCCGGTGGCACGAACCACGAAACCGTCGTGGTCGCCTGCGCAACTGGGGGTCCTCCGGGGGGACCGACCGTCGCGAGGTAGGTCGTGATCCGCGGCTGAAGCGGCGCACCCTGCGTTTGACAGGTTGTTCCCGAGCTGCACGTGTTGAAGGGCTTGCCGCTGGCATAGCTGGAGATCTCGATCACGTAACCCGCGCTTGCTATGTCGGCATTGGTGACGGCCTGGATCGTCACGAGCTCACCGACGGGTAGCGATGTTGACGACGCATTGACTGAGATCGCCCACGGAAATGGCGGGAGCGTCAAGCCCGGTATCGGCGGCGTCGTGGGCAGCGCCGTAGGAATGGCGAGAGTGGCCGGCGGCACCGTAACCTGGTCGGTCGGAGCCGCGGTTGGGCCAGCGGCGATCGGCTGGGTGGAGGGTACTCCGGTGCCCGGCGTCGGCGTGGCAGAGGGCGAACCGGCGAGATTGATGGCCAGCACGGCGCCGCCACCAAGCAGGACGGCCAGGAACACCGCGCCCACGGCGATGGCCAGCGGCCGGTTGCTGCTCTCACGCGGCTCGGGCAACGCGCCGCCGTGGACGACACCCTGGAGAGGCGGCGTAGGCGCCACTGGACGGACGATCGTGGGCGGCCCTACGGCGACGCCGAAGGTTGCCTGGGTGATTGCTTGTGCGAATGCCCCAGTGGTCGCAAAGCGTGCCTCGGGATCCTTGGCCATGGCCCGGGCGAGGACGGAGCCGAGCGCCGCCGGCAGGTCGGGCCGGACGTCGGCGAGCAATGGAGGCGGGGCGTAGAGGTGGGCACTGATCAGGGCCACTTCACTGTCGCGTCGGAACGGCGGCGTCGCGCTGAGCATCTCGAAGGTCGTGCAAGCGAGCGCGTATTGGTCGGCGCGACCGCCGACGTGCTCCCCCTGGAGCTGTTCCGGGGCGACGTAGTCGAGCGTGCCCAGGAAGGTTCCCGCGCGCGTCATCTGCGTCACCCCGCCGGCCGAGCGGGTCAGGCCGAAGTCGGCCAGGTAGGCATGGTCGCCGCCGTCGGGCGCGGCGTGCTCGAGGAGCAGGATGTTGCCGGGCTTGACGTCGCGATGAACGATGCCCTGCGCGTGGGCCGCATCGAGCGCGCTGGCGATCTGGGCGACGATGCTCGTCACGCGACGGAGCGAGAGCGGTGCGTCGCGCTTGATGACCGTGGCCAGGTTGGGACCCTCTACCAGCATCATCACGAGGTACAGCTGGCCGTTCCACTCTCCAGCGTCGAAGACGGGCACGATATTTGGATGGCGCAGCGCGCCGGCGATGCGTGCCTCGCGCTCGAAGCGAGCTCGGAACGAGGCGTCCGCGGACAGCTGCGGAGCGAGCAGTTTGAGCGCGACATCGCGCTCGAGGCGCTCGTCGTGGGCGCGATAGACGGTGCCCATGCCACCACCACCGATTACCCCGGTGAGGCGATAGGTGGCGATCATGTCGCCAATCTCAGCCATGGGGCAGCTCGCCTTCAACGACCCGGACCATCACGCCTGCCGCTCACTGATAAGCCGTCCACTCATCTGTCTGTGCAGCAAGAGCAGGCCGGCTGCGCTGGCCCCGACGAATAGAGCGATAAGAGCCAGGACCGCGCTTGCCCAGGCTCCGATCGTGTGATTCCAGGCGGCCCGTGAGTTCCCGCTTGCATCTGTGCTGCTTTGGGCACCTGTCTGCGGCGTGGTCGGTGGTTGTGCTCCCGACGTGCCGCTGTTCACCGCGCTGAGGAAATTCTCTCGAACCATGTTGAGATCTACGGTCGCCGCGGCAGCATCCATGCCCCAGCTCGCGCTGGACGCAAGCGCGCCCACAGCAACGGCTCCCGTGGGCGCGGCGAATGCCGGCGCAGAAACCACGACGTGGGCCATCAGGATCACGGGCAGCAGCAACATCGCCTGATCGGATGTCTTGACGAGCGTGGAGAGCAGCAGGCCCACGGCGACCGCGCACCAGCCCACCAGCAGCAGAGCAAAGACGATTTCAAGCCTCTGGTCGCCCGCCACGATCCCCCGTGTTGCGATCGACACAACATTGCTGGGGTCAGTCGCCGGCAGTGCCTGCGGAAGCATCGCGAGCGTGATGAAGACGATCGTTTGGATTGCCGTGATGACGGTCAGGACGATCGCTTTGCTCAGGTAGTAGGCCGTCATTGACACGCCCACATTCGCCTCGCGCCTGACGATGGGCCGTTCTTTGACGATCTCGCGAACTGCGTTGGACGTACCGAGCCAGGTGACCGCGACCACGAGCAGCCAGATGAGCATGGTCGCGTCGAATGCCTTGCCCGTTGCGAGCATGACGTTCGAAGGGAACAGAAGGACGATCAGAAAGGCGAATACCGGCGCCTGGGCGAGCAGCAACAGCAGGGCTCGCCGGTCGGCAGCGAGGATCGCCAGATAGCGCCGCATGAGAATCGAGGTCTGCCTCGCGACCGACGGTCGGCCATGCGCGGCCGCCGGGCCGGGGGCCGGTTGGTCGGCCCTCTGGCGGCGCTGGAGCGGAGTCGCGACGTAGCGCGCATAGGCCGAATCCCGACCGTACTGATCCGCCCAGTCCTGGCGGCGCTGCTCGTCGAGTGCTTGAAAAACCTCGGGCCAGGTTTCGCCCCACCCGTGTGACGCGAAGTAACGGCCAGCTTCCTTCGGCGGACCGTAGTAGGCAACGTGACCCCCGACGGCAAGGAACAGCACGTAATCGCACAAGTCGAGACTGCTCAGTGAGTGGGTCGTCACGATCACGATCCGGCCTTCACGAGCGAGGTCCTTGAGGAGGTGCGTGACGTGCTCTTCGTTACCTGGGTCCAACCCGGAGGTCGGCTCATCCAGGAAGAGCAAGCCAGGCTTGGTCAAGAGCTCGACGGCGATGCTCGTTCGCTTGCGCTGGCCACCAGACAGCTGGGAGATCGACAGGTTTGCCCGGTGGACGATCCCGAGCTCGCTCAGCACCTCATTGATTCGTGAGGCCCGCGCAGCTTCGGATACGTCGGGTGGGAAGCGAAGTCGCGCGGCATAGTCGAGCGCCTGCTTGATCGTCAAGTGGCCGTGGATCAGGTCCTCCTGGGGGACGTATCCAAGGCGGAGCCGCCATTCGTCCGCATCGCGGGCCATCCGTCGGCCGCCGTAGCGGACCGTCCCGTACTGCGGCGGCACGATGCCCGTAAGCGATTCCATCAACGTCGTCTTTCCCGCACCGGACGGGCCGACTACCGCGACCAGGCTGGACGGGGCAATTGCGAGACTGACGTCGCGAAGGACGATGGCTTTGCCTCGCCGCGCGCTGATGCTTTCAGCCGTCAGCCATGCCGCGCCACTATCTTCGTACTGCTCGAGCTGGCCATCGATATAGCGCAGCGTTGCGCTGCCGACACTGACGATGTCCCCGGGCGACAAGCTCACCTGTCGGACGCGAACGCCGTTGACAAACGTGCCGTTGAAGCTGTTGCGGTCCGTGATGACGGCTACGCCACTCTTTACCTGGAGAACCGCATGCAGCCTTGAGACGGCGAGGTCGTTGGCCAGCACCACGTCGTTTTCGGGGGCGCGGCCAATCGTGAACGACTGACTGGCTCCGATTTGCGTAACGTGGGTCAGCCGGCCAAGCTCGTCTACTGCCGGAATGGGTGCTGAGCTCGGGAACCCGGTCCCGGCGGCCTCCGAAACCGGCTTTGAAAATCCCTCCGTATCCCAGATGACTTCGACGGGAACGCCATTGCGCGGCATCTCGAAGCTAGTCCGATGCTGGGACAGAATGCGCTCGTGGACTGGCGACCCCTCGCAATAGGTGCCCGTCGTGCTGGTATCGACCAGGACCCAGCCGTCGTCGCGCGGCTCGATGATCGCGTGAAATCGCGACACGGACGGATGGTCGAGGACGACATCGTTGGACGGATCGCGGCCCAGTCGGAGCCGGTGCCCATGCGCGGCCACGACCCCAGTGGGCGTGATGACACGCAGGTCGCCGCGCGGCGCCAACGGCTTGTCTTCGACCTTTCCGGTCGCTGAATTTCTCGGCGCCCCGCCCAAGATCTCCCCTCTGCCGCTGCGCGATGCCGATCCCCTGCCCTCGCACGAGAATCACAGGCACCTTGATCGTATCGGTTGGGTCTGGTGGGGTCTACGACAAAGTTGTAGACAGCCAAATGCGTTTACGGAACTGATAATTCAGATTGACATCGAGGCAGAGGAACGTAGTGGGCGGTATTCCTTGTGGACATAAGCGAAGGCCGCTGGAAATGGTGCGGTAACCGGATGAGCACGTGACTCAGACGGCACGAATGCTCCGGCCTGTCGGCATCGCGCTGGGTTTCGCTGGAGCGATGGCAGTGATTCTTGGCCTCGTGGTTCCGTGGGCCACGATCGGCGCAGGCTCCATGGTGAGCTCACTCCTCGGTATCGCCCTCGATATCCCCATCGCCGCGACGACGATCAACGCGACCTCGGCTTTCGGAATTGCGCTGGGAGGTGGCATCGCGTTGATCGCGGCAACGGTGGCGGCGACGCGCCAACGGGCCGCATTGATCGCCGGAGGCGCACTCGTGCTGGGTGGGGTCATTGCGGGGGCGAGCGCCCTGATCACGATCGACGGCGCACGTTCGGCTACTGCCGCCGCTGAGTGGGTGAGCGGAATCGCGGACGTTTCCCAATTCGTGGCAATCCAGACGACTGCGGCGCCGTTGCTGGTCATGGTCGGTTCGGCGGCACTGCTGGTCGGCGGGCTTCTCACAGCGCTGGCAACCCGAGCCCACGACCAGGACCCTATCGCGGGCTCGGCTGCGCCTCGCTGATCCGGCCGTCCGCCCGCGTATGATCGGGCGCGTGATCGTGGCAGTGGACGTGGGCAACACCAACGT
>CAYYVV010000085.1:0-5274 GCA_964475245.1 uncultured Anaerolineaceae bacterium
CGCACTTGAATGGGGTTCAAGAGGTCGAAGGTTCGAATCCTTTCGCCCCGACCAACGACCTTAGGGTGCAACGCCAGAAACTCGTCTCTAGGGCGCTCCCTCGTCGACGCTGCTCTCCTCAATCCAGCGCTCCACATAGGTGACGAGCGGTGACACGGTGGTTGTCACGCAATCTGGGCCAAACATAGGAGAGGGAAATGACTGCCCGAGTTTCCGTGTTACTTCTGGCCCCGGTCGCGACACTCTGTGCGGCCCTGCCGGCGTCCGCTGCAGCCGCTAAGTCGTACGACTACATCCCGTACTGCGCATACGAGCGGAACAGTGCCATATCGGTGCCGGGCGGAACGGATCAGGTCCTCAAGACGGCATGGCTGGCAAAGACGAAGACCCAGGTCCACGACTACCAGCGCTACGTCACGATCACGGTCACAGTCGACGGGAAGACCATCGCTAACCCGAAAAGCTACTGGGGCCCGATGTTCTATGACGCCGTCGACGGCGGCTGGGAATCTCAGTGGCTCTACGACGCCGGGGTGTTGGCCAAAGATCACTCGATGAATGTCGACATGAAGCTCAAGTCGACTCGCGCTCTCGACGACGGAAGCACTCACTACCCGAAGTTCAGCGAGAACGACGAGTGTGCGATCGCCGCAATCTGATGACCAGTGACGAGCCCTGGGAGCGCATCCACGAGGCGACGCCGCACGGCTGGTTCGTCGGCCGACCGGCGTTCGAACCGCACCGCGCCGTGCCTTGGTCGCAGTACGCCTTCGACCCGGCTGAGCGGCCGAGGGTCGGTCACCGATCGCGCGAGTGGACGGCGGTCGGGATGACCGAACAGGCGTGCCTCGAGGAGATGGCCAGGTGCGTGGCCGAGGTCAGCCAGGGGAAGGCGGCGCGCTAATGGACAGCTCGATCCATGACGCCATCATCATCGCGGTCACGGTGCTCGCCACGTTGGGCGCCGCGGTGTGGATTCGGCCGCGGCTTGAGAAATGGCGAGCTGCCCGGAGTGACACGCAGGCCGCTCAGCTAGCCGCACGCGACCGAGCGCTCCGGCGAAGAGCGCGCAGCGTCCAACTCGATCCCAAGTCGTTCGAGCATTACCGATGGCGAACGTTGATGCTCGCGGTCGAGGGTTTGCTTGTCCTCGGCGTGACGATCGTGACGCTGCTGGTCGGAGCAGCAGCCGCATTCGGGCTTGTACTGACCGAGTATGCAGACGACCGAACAGCGACGCAGCTGATCGAGAGCATCGTGGTTGTTGCTTTCTTGGGTGTCGGGGTGCTGGTCGCGATCGTGCTCGGCGTCGTGATCGATGACACTCACCGCGCGGTCGTCCTAAGCAGACTCGTCCGAGGCCCCGAGATCGATGATGTGACCGACACAGAAAAAGGGACGCCGGGCGAAGCCGGGGCACCGGCGAACGGAGGTCCGTAGTGGGCACGAACCTCGCTGACATCAGAGAGGGCAGGGTGCCTGGTTGACCGATAACAAGCCGACGGTCGGCCCATGCATATGGGAGGACTGCCTGCGGAGCGGGCTCGAGGATGTGGTGCTCCTGCCTCGGATGCAGAACTGGGTGAAGGAGCGCTGGCGATGGCTAAGCCTTGAACAACTCAATCGCCAGGGACTGGTCGCCCTTTGCGGTGAGCATCGGAAGCAGTGGGCCGAGCTCGACGCAGGCGGATGGGGAAGAACCTAGGACGGGAGGTCTCGATGGGCAATAACCAGTGGGTCGTCCCGCACGAGGGCGGCTGGGCACAGCGCGGCGAGGGCAACGACCGCGTCACGAAGGTGGTCGAGCGCCAGTCAGACGCCATCGCGGCCGCCCGCGACACGGCCATCCGCGAGAAGAGCGAGCTGATCGTCCAGGGCGAGGAAGGCAAGATCCGCGAGCGCAACTCGTACGGCCCAGATCCATACCCGCCGAAGGGATGAGGAAGATGGCTTGCGTGGTCCAGATCAGCGCGGGGAGGGTCCCGAAATGACGGAACGAGTTCAGTTGCCGCAGTTTCCGGAGCCACTTCCAGACGACGCCTCAACGCAGCAGGTCTTTCGGTACGTGATCGAGGTCGCCGACGTAGCGAAACAGCTTTCCGCCGCCGGCTCGCCCCGACTCAAGGCATTCGCATCTCTCCAGCGGTTCGCTCAGCGCGCAATCGAGGTGCTCGATCGCCACGAGGCCGGAGAACTTCCCATGCGCAACGTCGCCGGAATGTTGCGTTGCCGGGACATGGCCCGGACTGAACAACTAGCTATCGACGGGTGGCTCGAGGACGAGAGGCTGAGTGCGTCCGAGCGGGACATCCTCTACTTCTACAAATTCCATCTGGCTCGCATCGAGTCAACCACGATGAACGCCATCGGCTACGTCGGCACGGACCGGGAAGGGGACGACGCGACTGGCGGCTGGTGGGGAGAGCAATCAGGGAAGGCGATTATGGAGTTGATCGGGGTCGGACCTCAGCTCTTCAAGCTTCCCTCCGATAGTGACCTCTACGCGCGCTACCGCGCGCAGCAGGCCGAGCGCACGCCGACGCATCCTCGCATCGTCGAGGGCGACATCGCGGATTTCACGAGGGGCAGTGAATGAGCAGGGGGTTCGAAGGGCGCCCGGCAGGAGAGCTTTCACAGGAGGCCTACGACAAGGCCGTCGATTGGATCACGACGCAGTGGGGCACCTCGGACTGCCCGTTTCACGGGCCAACAGACTGGTACGTCGGACGAGTGTTGGCCGAGGCTCGCTCCTACGGCCCCGTCGCTGGCTTCTCGAACAAGAGCGTTTACCCATTCATCGTCGTCACCTGCACCAAATGCGGCTACAGCGTATTCGTGAACGCGATCGTCGCCGGGGTAGTACCCAGCACGCAGCCCGCGCCGCTGACTGCCTCTGATATTCGTGAACTGGCCGATCGAGCTTCGCGGGCCACGCCATCGTGACTTCTAGGTCAGATGGGCCGAGAATCAGCAGGAAGGTTCCTCCGAACCTGACTATTCGTGAGCCGCCTGAGGAAATCAACGTGCCAGTCCGAGAGCTGCAGAAGATCCAACGACGAGCTGACGAACTTTTCGCGCCGTTGCCGCGTCGAGAGCGTCGCGTCTACGCGTCGGGCGGCTTCGCGGCTAGCGCAGCACTCGCATTCTTGGCTTGGTTCCCCAGCTTCTTGGTCACACCGGCCGAATGGCAGGCTGTTTCGCTAGTGGTCGGCGTCGTCTTCTTGGTTATCGCGGTCGCCGGAGCTGCATACTGGTGGAAGGGACGCGACGACGTCAAGGAGCGTGAGGCAGACCTGCAGGTCCGCTCCCGCCATCTACTTGAGGACATTGCTGATTTGCTGACCGATCCGCGCACAACAAAAGAGCCCCCGGCCGAAGCCGGGAGCTGAGGGGGAACCGCGGCATGGAGGATCCTGGATATGCCCTCTTTCTCGTAGCTTGCGGCGCCAACAGTCGTCTCGGGCTTGGCGATACCTACGGCAAGTCCTTCGGCTAGTTCTCGGGAACTGAGTCACTCGGTAGGTCGCGTGTCGATCGAGCGCGAGCATCTGGTCCATGTAGCGCTGCGTCGTGCCGATCGAGGCGTGCCTGACCGACTGCTGCACCTCGCGGATCGGAACACCGGCCTCGAGCGAGATGCGCACAAAGCCGTGGCGCAGACTTGTGCGGGCTGATCCGCTTCCGAATCGCCGCGGCCGCGGTGAGCTTCTTTACGATCGAGTAGGCCGCGCTCCGAGACAAACGCCTGCCCGAGGGGACCCGGAACAGCGGCCTGTCCTGAGTATCTATTTAGCGGCTCGACTAATTTCAGTAGTCCGTCGACGGCGTCCGCTGTACGCGGTGCCATCGGGATCAGGGCGATCTTCGAGCCCTTGCCGGTGATCTTCACGAGCCTGTGGGCGCGGTCGATCGCGAGGTCGTCGACGTCGATGCCGACCGCCTCGCTGATGCGCAGCCCGTTCAGACCGAGCAGGCAGATCAGCGCGTGGTCGCGCGTTCTCGATGCCTTCGCCGCCTCGAGGAGGCGCGCGAGCTCGTGGCGATCGGGAGCCTCGGTCAGCGATTCCTTCGAGACGCGCGGCCGCCGCACTCGAGCGACGGGCGATCGCGCGGTCAGCTCCTCGTCGAGGCACCAGGCGTAGAACGAGCTCATCGCCGCCAGGCGGCGCGCGATCGTGCCGGCAGACAGACCACGCTGCCCGTCCATGGCGCGCGCGTAGAGCTTGCAGTGCGCACGAGTAACGTGCAATGGATTCAGACCCGCGGCTGCGCACCAGGTCAGCCAGTCGCGCATGTCGCGGGCATCGGCCTCGCGTGTGTTGCCGCGGTAGCCGGTCACCGAGCGCCGCGGCTCAGTGAAGACGGAGAGTGGAGGCCACGAGCGCGAACTGCTGTAGGCCAGTCTCTACTTGCGTTGCGCGAGTAGAGTCACCAGCTTCAGGCTGGGCCAGCCGGCCCGTTGGGGCCGGCTTCTTCGGTCGAGAGCCCAAGTTCACGCCTGACAGCGACCAAGAAGCTCGTTCGCGTCGCCGCGATTCTTCTCGTCACGGCGGGGATGTCTTTCCAGGCGGTGCCGCGCGCTTCATGAATCTGGTCGGAGTAGGCGATCGCCTCGGCAGTGACCTCGGGAAGCACAAGCAGAACCCGGCTCAGCGATCGCTCGAGACCAGAAAGAAACGGCTGCAGAGGACGGAGTGGTAGGAAACGCTGGAACAGCGGATGAAGCCACGGATAGACACTCTTTCGAAAAGCTTCCGGCAAGCGTGGCGGGCTGAGAACCTGAACGAAGAACTCTTCCTGAGCAGCGGCATCGAACTCGACCGCAGCTGACAGCCTTTCCTCGAGAAGACGATCACGCCTCGCATCCTGACGTCGTCGATTCTCAAGGACGTAAGACGTGACGATCGCGGCGACGCCGGCGCACGCGGCCACGATCGAGGCGATTGCAATAAGAACGTTTGCATCCACTCTGGCGATTGTCATCCCGCGAGGTATGTGGCGGAATGCGGCTTATGTCGCTAGGCGGCTACTGTGGCCGCTTGCGATCTCTGCTCAGCGTGCTCTTCGATGATGGCTCGACGCACGTCGATGATGCCATAGCCGTTCCCAAGGTCCCCTCATTCTCGGTTCTGGCGAGACGCCCTCCGGTGCTTGTCCATGCTGCGTCGACGAGCGCGTGAGGGTCCGAGACTGGAATGGGGTTTCAAGAGGCCGAAGGTTCGAATCCTTTCGCTCCGATCGATGCCACATCTCTCCGGAGCGCGTGAGGGTCGG
>CAYYVV010000086.1:0-5263 GCA_964475245.1 uncultured Anaerolineaceae bacterium
CCCCTGAGGACTGCCTCTCGTTACTTGACCGTCACGTCTATTCCAGCCTCGTTGTTGTCCTCGTCCGACTCGTCGACCTGATTGCCGTAGTCGACATCGATGTAGACATGGTTCGTGCCCGACTGCGGCAGCGTGCCGTCCGAGAACTTGAGAATGTTGTCACCTGCGGGCAGCGGGTTCGTGACCTCGTACTTGTCGATCTGGCCGGTTGAGCCGTCGGGAGCGTCGTAGAAGACAAGCACCGAGAAGTTGTTCGCGTCGGCCGTGCCCAGGTTGCGCAGCGTGTAATTGAACTCGTACTCGTTGGGACCGCCGGTGATCGGCTCATCGGTCAGATCGGTGACCGTCAGGTCAGGCAGGCTGGCTGCCGCAGCCTTCAGCTGTTTCGTGTTGTCGTTCTCGTTCGACTCGTCGATGTCGCCATTGAAGTCGGCGGTCGCCGTGATCGTGTAATCGCCCGCGGTGGCGACATTGGCGTTGAAGGTCACCTCGGCCGAGGCGCCGGCGGCGAGGGAGCCGACAGGCATCTGCCCGAGGTCGTTCGTGGTGTTGCCGTCGACAGAGACCGCTTCCGCCTCGACGAGGAACTTGGCCGCGTCGGCCGAGCCGTCGTTCTTGACCGTCACCTTGAGCGGCGTGTCGGTGTTGATCAGCCACGGGTCGGCGCCAAGGGCGACCTTGGCGACCACCAGGTTCGGCATGGCGGCGACGCTCGGCTTGGGACTCTTCGAAGGCTTCGGAGTGGGCGTCGCCGATTGTGCAGTCGGAGCCGCGCTTGGCTCGACGGAAACCGCTGGCTCGATTGAGTCCGATGCAGTCGACGGCACAGCGCTGGGAGCGCCGGACGCCCCGGCTGAGGCGGTTTGCACGGGGACCGAGATGACGATCGAGGCTGCCGGAGCGACCGTTGTGCAGCCCGTAGCCAGAACTGACATCACCACCACGAAGGCAGCGACCGTGACCCTCATCGAACTCTCCTCTGCTCGCGGCCCGCAGCCGATTCGCGTGAGGCTACTACGGGCAACTGATCGCGACGCTAGAAAACTCCTGCACGCTGGTTGGCGTGGTACCACTGGATCTGCGAGACAAAATCGCCGACAGGCGGGGCTATCAGCAAGCTCGCCGGCGGCCTCAGGGCACGGTTACGTCGGTCCCGCCTTCGTTGTCGTTCTCGTTCGACTCGTCGATCGTGTTGTCCGGGTCGAGCAGCACGTACAACTTGTAATCGCCAGATGCCGGAAAGTCGACACCCTGAACGAAACCAGCGGTCGTTCCCGCAACGATGGGATCGAAGACCGGTTCCTTACCAAGGTCGGTCTGGATACCAGCCGAGTCAAAGGCAAAAACGTCAAAGTAGACGCCGCTCGCATCAGCGGTACCGCTGTTGCCGACCTTGAACTTGACGTCGTAACCGCCGTCTTCGAAAACGACCGACACTGGTACGGCGAAGTACAGGTTGGCAAGGCTGACAGCGGTCGTCGCCAGCGTCTTCGTGTTGTCGTCTTCGCTCGATTCCGCGACGGCGTGGCTCGAGTCGGCCTCGGCCGTGAACGTGAAGCTGCCGGCATCCGTCAGCGACAGATCGACGGTGACCTGAACGGAATCGCCGGCGGCCAGACCGTCAACGGCGACCGGGCTGTCGGCCCCGCTGCCAAGGCCGTTGTCATTGTTCCAGCTCAGGCCAAGACTGAACGCGCCTGCGTCGGCCGTGCCGGTGTTCTTGATCGTGACCTTGCCGTCAGTCTTTGCGCCGACAACCACGGGATCGTCGCTGGTGGTGAACCTCGTGATCACCAGGTTGGGCAGGGTCGGTCCGGTGGGAGACTTGACTGGCTTGGGGGTTTTGGGCGCAGTCGTCGGCGTCTCGGTCGGCGTCTCCGTCGGCGTCACGTTCGGAAACGACGTCGAAGGTGTGGGTTCGGGGGTCGAGACGGCCGGGCTCTCCTCGGCCGGAGCGCTCGGTGAGGCCGGCGACGACAACGGTGCAATGGTCGTGCAACCGGCCAACAGGATGGCGGCCCCTGTGGCAAGCAAGACGCTCAATCGTTGGGCGTGCGTCATCATGGCACCGTCACGTCGGCTTTGCCCTCGTTATCCGTCTCGTCGAACTCGGCCACGGAGTTGTCCGGATCGACCACCACGCGGACCTTGTACGTGCCAGGCGAGGGGAAGGTCTACTGTCGGGGATGGCGCGCTTGAGCTACCGGCAGTCGCGGCGGGTCCGATGCTCGTGCAGCCGGCGATGAGCGCACCGAGCGCTACAGCTATCGCGGGAAACGCGACTCGTGGGCGGAACATCACAGCATCACCTCTTGGCGTCCCGGGAGCCCGACGGCGCACCCCGCCGACACTCGTCGCGCGTTCGGCGCAGGGTACTAGACAACGTCTTCACCGACCACACAAAGAAACCCGGGCCGATATCTCGGCCCGGGCCTCGTGCGTTAGCGCCGCTGCGCGATCAGTAGTCCATGTCGTCGCCGTGGTTATGCCCGGCGCCGTTTGATTCCTTCTTCTCTGGCTTGTCGGTGATCAACGTCTCCGTCGTCAGCACCATGCCGGCGATCGAAGCCGCGTGCTGCAGGGCAGAGCGCGTGACCTTGGCCGCGTCGACGATGCCCTTGTCGTACATGTCGACGTAGACACCGCGCAGCGCGTCGTAGCCCTGCCCGATCGGCAGGAGCTTGACCGCCGCAACGATGACCGAGCCCTCCTGGCCCGCGTTCTCGGCGATCTGCCGAACCGGGGCCTCGAGAGCGCGGCGGACGATGTTGACACCGATCATCTCGTCGCCGTCGAGCTTCAGCTCATCGAGCGTCGGGATGGCCTGCAACAGTGCCGTGCCGCCGCCGGCGACGATGCCCTCTTCGACTGCCGCGCGGGTGGTCGAGAGTGCATCCTCGATGCGGTGCTTCTTCTCCTTGAGCTCGACCTCAGTCGCGGCACCGACCTTGATGACTGCGACGCCACCGGCCAGCTTGGCCAGTCGCTCCTGCAGCTTCTCCTTGTCGTAGTCCGAGGTCGTCTCCTCGATCTGCGCCTTGATCTGGGTCATGCGCCCCTTGATCGCGTCGGGCGAGCCGGCGCCGTCAACGAGAGTCGTGTCGTCCTTGGTCGAGACGACGCGCCGGGCGTTGCCGAAGTCCTCAGGCGTGACGCTGTCGAGCTTGCGCCCGAGCTCCTCGCTGATGACGTTGGCGCCACTCAGGATGGCCATGTCGCGGAGCATCTCCTTGCGCCGGTCGCCAAAGCCAGGAGCCTTGACCGCGAGCACGGAGATGGTGCCCTTGAGCTTGTTGACGACCAACGTTGCGAGCGCCTCGCCGTCGACGTCTTCTGCGACGAAGAACAGCGGGCGGCCGAGCTGGACCGCCTTCTCGAGCGCCGGGAGGAGCTCCTGGATGCTCGAGATCTTCTTGTCGGTGATCAGGATGGCGGGGTTCTCGAGAACGGCCTCCATCCGATCGGGATTGGTCACGAAGTACGCCGAGATGTAGCCCCGGTCGAACTGCATGCCTTCCGTGTATTCCTTCTCGAGGCCCAGTGACTGGCCCTCTTCGACGGTGATGACGCCGTCCTTGCCGACCTTGTCCATCACCTCGGCGATCGTCTCGCCGACCTCGGGATCAGCTGCGCTGATCGCCGCCACGGCCGCGATCTGCTCGCGGTTGTCGACCGCCTTGGAGTTCTTCTTGAGCTCCGCGACGATGCGCTCGACGGCCTTGTCCATGCCGCGCTTGACGATCATCGGGTTGGCGCCCGCGGTCACGTTCTTGAGACCTTCGGTCACCAGTGCCTGGCCGAGCACCACCGCGGTCGTCGTGCCGTCGCCGGCAACGTCGTCCGTCTTGGTCGCGACTTCCTTGAGCAGCTGCGCGCCCATGTTCTCGAACGGATCCTCGAGATCGATGTCGCGCGCGATGGTCACGCCGTCATTGGTGATCGTGGGCGCGCCGAACTTCTTGTCGAGGACGACGTTGCGGCCCTTGGGACCGAGCGTCACCTTCACGGCATCGGCGAGGCGATCGACGCCCCGCTTGAGACTGCGGCGCGCAGTCTCGTCAAAGATCAGTTGCTTTGCCATCGGTCAGGCGTTCTCCACGATCGCGAGGATGTCCTTCTGGGAGACGATGAGCAGCTCCTCGCCCTCGATCTTGAACTCAGTCCCCGCGTACTTCGCGTAGAGGACGACGTCGCCCTCCTTGACGTCCATGGGCTCACGCTTGCCCTCGTCGGTCAGACGGCCCGGACCCGCAGAAATGACCTTCCCCTCCTGCGGCTTTTCCTTGGCCGTGTCGGGCAGCACGATGCCGCTCTTGGTCATCTCCTCGCGCGGAGTGGGCTGAATGACGACCCGGTCGCCGAGCGGCCGAAGCTTCGTCGCAGTGGCAGTCGCCAACGCGTTACCCTCCTGTCGATGATCTCTGTCGCGGCGCGCGGCGCTGATGGGTGGCGCGCTCCAGCGGCCGCGAACACAACCTCACTGGCTTTAGCACTCTCGTGGTGAGAGTGCTAGCAGACTAGGGCAGCCGACGGACGGTTGTCAAGCGTCAACGACATCGCTCCTGGCGAGGTGAGAGATGACCTTTTCGATAGTTGCCCGTGATCCCGAGACAGGTGATCTGGGCGTGGCCGTGGCATCCAAGTTCCTGGCCGTCGGGGCGGTCGTGCCGCACGCCGCCGCCGGCGTCGGCGCCGTCGCCACGCAGGCGGCGGCGAATTACCGCTACGGACCGGACGGCCTCGCGCTGCTGCGCAGCAGCCGCTCCCCGGAGGAGGCCGTCCGCGAGCTGACCGAGGCCGACGAGGGACGCGAGCACCGCCAGCTGGGCATCGTCGATGCGCACGGCCGCGCATGGACCTACACCGGCAGTGGCTGCATCGACTGGGCCGGCGGCCGGACCGCGGACAACGTTTCAGCGCAGGGCAACATCCTGACCGGCGCCGACGTCGTCGACGCGTTGATCGAGACGTTCCAGGCCGGCGGCGCCGCGTTCCCGGAGCTCCTGCTCAAGGCACTCAAGGCGGCGGATGTCGCGGGCGGCGACCGGCGCGGTCGGGAGTCCGCGGCGCTTCTCGTCGTGCGTGAAGGTGGCGGCTACGGCGGAGGGTCGGATCGCTGGATCGACCTGCGCGTCGACGATCATCCGAGCCCGGTCGACGAGCTGAGCAGGCTGCTCGAGCTCAACCACCTCTATCTCGATCGGCCCGCTGCAGAGGATCTGATGCCGATCGACGAAAAGCTGGCGCCCGAGATCCAGCGCCG
>CAYYVV010000087.1:0-5236 GCA_964475245.1 uncultured Anaerolineaceae bacterium
GAGCCCTGGGTCCACAGGTACTCGCGCGTGGTCAAGCCCGAGGCGCGCATGGCGGCAGCCTGTTCACGGCCAAAGTAGCGATAGTGCCACGGCTCGTAGCCATAGCAGGTCAGGCCGGTGGCGTCCTTGGGGTAGCTGAGCACGAAGCCATACTGCCAAGCGTAGTTGCGCATCCATTTGCCAGCCGACGTGGTCGCCCAGTTGGTGTAGGTCCAGGGCGGCCTACCACCTGCGGTCTTGAAGTCGATGGCCAGGCCGAGCTGGTGCTCGGAGTGGCCGGGGCGGGCGCTGACCATCTGCGCCTTGCCTCTATTGCCGTTGTAGAAGTTGACCCACCCGTTGAACACCGAGGCCTGGCTGGCATAGCTCCGGTAGGGGCTCTCGACCGCGATCGGGTTGCCGGCCGTCTTGGCCGCAGCGGCCATCGCCGCGAGGTCGTCGATCATCACCGAGCGAACCTTGCCCGTGCCGCCGATGTGTGCCTTTGTAAGCGACACCAGATCAGGCGGCACATAGCTGCCGGGGACCATGTAGGTCGTGTCGACCAACACGGACTTCCAGTCGCTGTACGCGGCGAGCGGGGTGATGACATCAGCGTAGGTGCCGCACGCCGGCAGGCTGGCGCCGGACGGCGAGACGACCGATGAGTGACTGGTTCTGGCGTAAGTGGGGCTGGTGATGGTCAGGACCAGAGTCCAGGCCAGGGCAACGGCCCACGCGCGAATGATTACGCGGAGCATGGAGCTTCACCCTCCGGAGCGACTACTTCAATCACGCTAGCCGCGCCTGATCGGCCTTTCCATAGCGCAGTCGGGCTATGGGAAGCGGGCGGCTGCCTCCGCCAAGGAGGGGGCGATGCCCAACCCGGCGGCTACTCGCGTCCCATAATCGGGATCGCACTTGGCGAAGAGACCGAGCATCCGCTCCTGAATCTGGCGCTCGCACTTCCCCAGGAGCGTCACCATGTTGAGGATCAGGTCCTCGCGCTCCCAGTCCGGCATCGTCCGGTAGCGCTCACCGGCTTGGGTGAAGTCGTCCGTTCGCTCGATCTTCGAGCGAGTGAGCCGTCCCCGGATCTCTGGCTCGTAGTCGGGAGCGGATCGCTCGGCTTCCTGAAGACCGCCGGTCGAATTCGGCTCGTAGTTCACGTGCAGGTTCGAGCCCGACGCGTCAACCGAATAGGCCATCTGACCGTCGCGCTGGTTGGTCGCTGGCCGCACGAGCGGCTGGTTGATGGGCAGCTGGAGGTAGTTCGGACCGATCCGGTAGCGCTGCGTGTCGGAATACGAGAAGGTCCTTCCGGTGAGCATCTTGTCGTCCGAGAAATCCAGCCCGTCGACCAAGACGCCCGTGCCGAAGGCGGCCTGCTCGTTTTCGGCAAAGAAGTTCTCGACGTTCCGATCGAGCGTCATCAAGCCCACCCGGCGCAGCGGGAAGACGTCTTCCGGCCACGTCTTGGTGTCGTCGAGAGGATCGAAGTCGAGCTCTGGATGCGCATCGTCAGACATGATCTGGACGCTGAGCTCCCAGCGCGGGAAATCACCTTGCTCGATCGCCTCGTAGATGTCCTTTGAGGCACTGCCAAGCTCGGTCGCCTGGATGGCATCGGCTTGGGCCTGGGTAAGCGACTCGACTCCCTGCTGGCTCTTCCAGTGGTACTTCACGAGGACGCCTTCGCCCTTCGCGTTGACCATCCTGTAGGTGTTGACCCCGAAGCCATCCATGTGCCGGAAGTCCTTGGGGATGCCGCGCGGGCTGAACAGCCAGGTGAGCATGTGCATCGACTCTGGCGTCAGGCTCATGAAGTCGAAGATCCGGTTGGGCTCCTGACGGAAGGTGATCGGATCTGGCTTGAGCGCATGGATCACGTCGGGGAACTTGATCGCGTCGCGGATGAAGAAGACGGGCAGGTCGTTGCCGACCAGGTCCCAGTTGCCGTCCTCGGTCTTGAACTTGACCGCGAACCCGCGCGGGTCGCGCGCGACCTCGGACGAGTCGCGCCCACCGATGACCGTCGAGAAGCGGATCACGACCGGCGTCCGTCCGCCCTTCTCCTGGAGCAGCTTGGCCCGGGTGTAGGTCGACGCCGGCTCATCCCCGATCATCCCGTAGGCCTCGAAATAGCCGTGGGCGACGAAGCCGCGCGCGTGGACGACCCGCTCCGGGGAGCGCTCTCGGTCGAAGTGGCTGATCTTCTCCAGGAACTGGTAGTTCTCGAGCGTCGCCGGGCCTCGGCTGCCCACGGTCCGCTGGCTCTGGTTGTCCGTGATCGGATGACCCTGTCGCGTCGTCAGCCGAACGCTCTCGGACGTCTTGCGGCCATTGCCGCCGTCACGCCCGTTCGATCTCGTCTCGCCCATCGAATACCTCCCTGTCGAATAATGCGGCCGAGCCGAGCTCCTTCAGCTCAGCCATAGCCGACCGAACGGCAACGAACCCGCCACGAGTCAGACCACGGGCTCCGGACGACCGAAGAGATAGCCCTGTCCCAACTGGACGCCCAGTCGGCGGAGGGTGTCCGCCTCTTCGCGTGACTCGACACCCTCGGCGACGAGACGACAACCGGACTTGGAGGCGAAGAACTGCAGACCGGTTGCCAGTGCCTGGCGGAGATCGTCACAGTCGATGCCGCGAACGAGGCTGATGTCGAGCTTGGCGAAGCTCGGCCGCAGCTCGAGGATGTGCCGCAGGCTGGCATAGCCCGCGCCGGCGTCGTCGATGGCC
Organism: uncultured Anaerolineaceae bacterium; assembly: GCA_964475245.1. GTDB lineage: Bacteria > Chloroflexota > Limnocylindria > Limnocylindrales > CSP1-4 > JALYGJ01. The sequence goes on from CAYYVV010000087.1 coordinate 2,725, forward strand.
AGCTCGACACCAACAAGTCTGGCGAGGGCCTTCCGAACTGCGCCGTAATCATCGATGGGCACATGCTCGCTCAGCTCGAGGACGAGCGGCCGTGGCGGGGCCTCGATGAGCTGACGGAAGCGACGATCACCGTGGAGCAAGAGCCAGGGCGAGACGTTCAAGGTGAGAAACGCCGTAGCTGGCAATCGCGCTGCGTCATCGAGCGCAGCGCGCATCGTCACCAGCTCGAAGTCCCGCCCGATCCCGGCGCCTAACGCCTCCGCGAAGCGGACATCGGGCGGTGTGCCGTCATCGAAGCGAGTGAGGGCCTCGAAGCCGACGATCGCGCCCGTCCCGAGGTCCACGATAGGCTGGAAGACCGGGTGGAACTGATGCGCGGTCAAGACCGCTTGCAGGCGCGCCTGGGTCGCCGCGACGTCACGCCGATCGGCGAACGCGGATCCGGCCCGCGTGCTCAGGACGTTGGCGTAGTCGATGGCGGCCGCCAGCAGCTTGGCCCGGCGGACCCGCGCCGACGTACCGCCATCGCGCAGCACGCCGAGGGTCAGGATGCCGACGAGGTCGTCGCCTGCGTAGATGGGTGCACCCGCCGCGAGCCCGGCCGCGGCTGGCGCGAAGGCCGACATCGGGTCGCCGACGCCCGGCGCGCCGACCTCCTCGACCCACGGACCCTGGTGGGCGCGAGCCAGCACACGGCGAGCTACGGCCGGGGACAGGGCGTGTCCGCCACCGCGGATGCCCGCGGATCGGTCGTACGTGGCTAGTTCGTGCAGCTGGCCGCCGGCGCCAAGCTGAAGGACGGCCACAAGATCGCTGTCCGTCCGTTTCGCGAGCTCGTCGACGACGGCGTCAGCCGCTTCCGCAGGGTCGGACGAGATGGTCAGGCGGCCGAGTGCGGCCACCACTGTGGCGCGGACCCGGAGTTCCTCGACCACATGAGACCACGCGGTCCGGGTGCGCAGGTGGGCGTTCACGCGGGCAACGAGTTCGTCGAGGCGGACCGGCTTGGGCAGGAAGTCGTCGGCACCCGCGTCCAGACCCTCGATGACGCTGTCCCCGTCACCGGAACCGGTCATGAGCAGGATGGGCAACGTCGCCGTCTCCGACCGTGAGCGCAGGACCCGGACGACCTCGGTGCCGGACATCCCCGGCATGGCCATGTCCAGCACGACCAGTCCGATGCTCTCGGTTGCCACGCGGTCCAGGGCCGCCTGGCCACTGCCCGCCTCGAAGACCGTCAGGCCCGCACGTCGCAGCGCGAAGGCCACGAGACCGGTAATCGCTTCATCGTCGTCGACCACGAGGACTGCCGTTGGGAGGGGCGAGATCATCCCCGATTGCCCGCCGCACGCCGCGAAGCGACAGCGTGCAACACGGCCTGGAGAAGCTGGTTCGAGGTGATCGGCTTGGGCACGAAGGTCGCGCCGCGGGCGGTGACGCGCTCCAGGTCGAGGGTCTCGGCGGTGTATCCGGAAAGGAGCACCACGCCCAACTGCGGGTAGCGGTCCATCATCTCGACGGCGAGGTCGATGCCCGACAGGTTCGGCATGACGACGTCGCTCACGAGCACGTCAAACGACTGGCCCAACCCCGCCGTGGCAATTGCTTCAGCCCCGTCGCCGACGGCCACGACATCGTATCCGGCGCGCTTGAGGAGCTGGGTGGTCATGTCGCGGACGGCCGGCTCGTCCTCCACGACGAGAATCGTGCCGGCACCGACGGTCGGGTGGGCTGTGACAGGCGGCGGCGCTTCCACCGCGGCATCCACGCGCGGAAAATAGAGCTTGAACGTGGAACCGCGGCCGGGTTCTGAGTACACCCAGATGTGGCCGCCCGCCTGGCGGACGATGCCGTACGTCGTGGCCAGGCCGAGACCCGTGCCCATGCCGACCCGCTTGGTCGTGAAGAACGGCTCGAAGATGTGCTCGCGCGTGGCACGGTCCATGCCCACGCCCGTGTCAGTGACGGCGAGGAGCACGTACGGCCCGGCCTTCACGTCGATGTGTTCTATCGCGTACGGGGCCTCGAAGGCAACGTTGCCTGTCTCGATGGTCACCCTGCCACCGCTGGGCATGGCGTCGCGCGCGTTGACCACGAGGTTGACGACGATCTGATCGATCTGCCCCGCATCGGCGCGGATATGACCAGCCGCGGCGTCGAGCTTCAGGACCAGGCGCATGTTCTCCCCGATGAGCTGGTCAAGCATCGGCTCGATGAGCGTCACGGTGGCATTGAGGTCGAGCACCTTTGGCGTGACGATCTGCTGGCGGCTGAATGCCAGGAGCTGCGCGGTCAGAGCGGCGGCGCGCTCGGCCGCATGGCTGATGGCGTTGACACTGAGCAGCAGGCGTTGAGCGTCGAAGCTGGCCCCATCCGCCGCCGCAAGATCCTGGGTCAGCAGCTCGGCATAACCGTGGATCGCAAAGAGCATGTTGTTGAAGTCGTGGGCGATGCCACCGGCGAGCCGGCCGATCGATTCGAGCTTCTGCGCCTGGAGCAGCTGGTTCTCGGC
>CAYYVV010000088.1:0-5014 GCA_964475245.1 uncultured Anaerolineaceae bacterium
GCTTTGGTGTCGGTTTGGGTGTTGGCTTGGGAGTCCGTGTCGGCGTCGGAGTCGGACCTGAAGTCGTTGGCGTGGGGGTGACGTCCAAGGACGGGGTCGGTGACACGAGGTCGGTCGGGAGGGGCGTGAACGAGCCCGGATCGGGCGAGAAGAAGAAGGGCGTCGGGGTCGGTGCCGGTGTCGCCTGCGGCGAGGGCGTCTCCTGTGTGAAGTCGGCCAGGGAAGGTCCGGGCGTGCCGGTGTCGCCGATCAGCCCGAACGACTGCTGCGGCTGCGGCGGCGTCGACAGGTAGATGGCGGCACCGCCGCCGATGAATATGAACGCGGCGAGCAGAGCCACGCCCAGAACGAGCACACCTCCGCTGCCACCACCACTTGGTTCGGCAATTACGGCTCGCTTGTAGCCCTGGCCGCTGTAGCGGGTGGCGAGCGGAAGCCGTTGTTTGCATCGGCTGCAGAAGGTGGCGCCTGCTGGGTTGCGCCGCCCGCAGTTAGGGCAGATCAACGTTTATCCCCAAAGCGCCAAAGGTCGAATGGACTACCGAGTATAGGTCGCATCGTCATTTGAGCCGTCTCGCTCCTCTCGCGACAGACTCCTAACCCGATACGACGATCGTGCGCCTGCCTTCGATACGGTGGGCCGTCTGAAACCTAGGCGGCGCCGACGCCCGCCAGCTGGGGGATGATCTCGCGGCCGTAGACGTCGAGCGTCTCTTCCTCGTCGCCGTTCATCAGGTAGATGTTGAACTGGTCGACGCCTGCTTCGGCCAGCGCGCGCAGCTTGGCCACATGTGCGTCGACCGGCCCGATGACGCTGAAGCGGTCGACGACCTCGTCGCCGACGAAGGAGGCGTTCGACGAGCCGACCTCGGCGTGGTGCTGGTAGTCGTAGCCCTGCCTGTCGCTGACGTAGCCGGTCAGTGCCGGCGGCAGCTCGGCCGGGTCGTAGCGGTTGATGAGGTCGACGACGTGGTTCGAGACGAGCGCGGGGAACCAGCGCACGCGTTCACGGCACTCCGCGACGGCGCCGACGTGCGCCGGCGCGGCGGCCATGACCTTGATCTCCTTCGGGTCACGGCCCGCGGCCCTGGCATAGTCGCGGAGCTGGGCAACGAACCAGCGGATCAGGTCCGGATCCGCGAGCTGGAGGATCACGCCGTCGGCGATGCGCCCGATCAGCTCGAGCGCCTTCGGGCCGTAGCCGGCGATCCAGACGGGCAATTTGTCGCGCGGCGTCCAGGTGAAGTGCATGTCCGTGCCGTCGTCGTGCGCGGTGCGGCCCTCGACCAGATCACGGATGAGGTTGGTCGCCTCTTCCAGGCGGACGAGAGTCGTGGGCGGCTTGCCCATCACGCGCCGCGCTGAATCGCCACGGCCGATGCCCAGGTCCATGCGCCCGCCGCTGATCTCGTCGAGCGTGGCCAGGGCACTGGCCGTTACGCTCGGCTCGCGCGTCGCGGGATTCGTCACGCACGTGCCCAGGCGCATCTTGGTCGTATTCAGCGCCATCAGCGTCAGCAGCGGATACGGGTCGCGCCACAGGATGTGCGAATCGAACATCCAGCCGTAGCCGAAGCCGGCGGCCTCGGCTCTCTTGGTCAGCGCGACGGTGCGCTCGAAGCCGTGGTCGGGCTTGAGCGTGAAGCCGAAATCCATCAGTCGGGCTTCGGCTGCTCGTGCATCGCGGGGGCGAGCGCGTCTGCGCGGCGCGGTGCTGTGACGGCAGTGGCGACCATCGCGGCATGGTATTACCCACACCGTGCACGACACGACCGAATCTCTCTTCGTCTCCACGTTCGGAAGGTTCGGAACGTTCGGCGAGCCTGGCGCACGCCCGACGATCGTCTGCCTGCACGGCATCGAGTCGCACGGGTTGCGCTACGTGGGTCTGGCCACGCGACTCGGCCCTGGGTTCCGCGTGGTTGCGCCCGACCTGCGCGGGCACGGCCGATCAACCAAGGTCGGCCCGTGGACGGTCGCGCAGCACATCGAAGACCTGCTGCCGCTGCTGACCGGCGGAGCCGTGCTGTTGGGCCACTCCTACGGCGGCCTGTTGGCCTGGGAGCTGGCGCGCGCCGCGCCGGATTCGTTGTCGGCACTGGTGCTCGTGGACCCGGCGATCAACGTGTCCGCGGAGGTCGCCCGGGTCAGCCAGCTGTACGAGTACACGTCGGTTGGTCACTCGTGGACAGACGAGGCGGCCGCGTTCGCGGACTTCGCGGTTGGCCGCACGTCCGACGGGCTCTGGTCCGCGGCGCTGGATGCCGCGGTCGCCGTGGCCCGTGGCGATGACGGCTTGCTCCGATCGGTCGTGGCGCCTGACGCCGTCGCGGCCGGCTGGCGTCAGATGCAGGAGCCGCTGCGGCCCTCCGGCTGGCACGGCCCAACTCTGTTGATCGAGGCGGGCCGCGAACACGGCAACTTCGTCTCCGCGGCCGTGATCGCGTTGTTGCGGGCGCAGCTTGGCGACGCGTTGTCCCACGTCGTGGTCGACGCAACCCACACGATCCCGACGGACTACCCGGAGCTTCTCGCCGCGGCCGTCGAACCGTTCCTCTCCAGGGTTGCCGCCGCGTCCGAATAACCGCGATGCCTCGCTCTCGCGCCCATCGCGTCGTCCAACGTGATCCAGGTGCGCTGCCTGCCCGCGGCCGCCGGGTCCAGCACGATCAGCGTAGAACTGGCACCGACTCTGGGCGGGCTGCCTTTCCACCACGCCTCGAACGCCTGCGCGGGATCGGGGCACAGCGCGCGAAACGAGGCCGTCCGCAGCCGCAGGACGTGCAGGACCTCGCTCGACCACAGCGCAGCGATGACGTGCGCCTGTGATTGCCATGTCGTGACGCCCGCGCGCGTCGCGAGCGAGTCGGCCAGGTATTCGCGCTTGGCGTTGAACGCGCCCGCCATCTCCTGGAAGTCCGGGAAGCGCGTCCGGTTCTCGATGTGCAGCAAGGCCCGCGCGTCGACGTCCCATGCGACAAGATCCGCGCGCCCCGCAAACTGATAGTGCTGATACGGCTCGTCGATCCCGACCCTGAACCCCAGCCGCGCGAGATGCGCCGCCTCGAGCTCGCCCATCGCCGAATGCACCGGATCCGCGGTCAGGCCCGGCCGACCCTCCCGCTTGCGTGGATCCACGAGCTCTAGCTCAGCGCGCCGCCCAAGCGACGCCGCGATTCGTGCCGCTGCTTCGGCGGATCCCGACCGTCCACCCTCTATCGCATAGACAAACGCCGGCGACAAGTCCGAGCGCGTCGCCAGTTCCTTGATCGACCAATGTCGAGCGCGCCGCGCCTCGCGCACCTGGAGACCAAAGGCCAGCCAAAGCTGCGCGACGGCACTCTCGATCAGAGGCGCCTCCTCGCGCAGCTTCTTGCGTGGCGACATTCCAATCGGATTGAACGCCGCCGCGCTTTGTCGGCAGTTTGCGACGACTTATCGGCGGCTTTCGCCGTGCCCGGCTACTCGACCTCCGCACCTTTGGTGATCTGATTGCGAAAGACGTCCCGCTCGTTGCGGTGCGCGGGTCGGCCGGCCAGCGAGACAGGCCGCCACCCGACGATTGCGTGGGTTGCTCTCCAATCTGATTGGAAATCGGGCAGCGGCGGCCGAGGAGCTCGCGCCGGCGATTTGGGGGCGGGGCGGTCAGCGCTCGCGCAGGCAGATGCGCGCGGCCCACAGCGCGACCAGCCAGACCGGGCCCAAGGCAATGAAGAACGGTCGCAGGGTGTCGCTCGCCGAGTGCGAGGTTGAGTCGAGGATGACGAAGACGTCGACCGTGCCCCAGATGAGCAGCGCGAAGACGACCACCAGTGCGATGCGGACGCCGATCTGGAAGCTGGTCAGCCGGCGCCTCATCTACGGGCGGACCAGATCGTCGTACGCGTCGGGCCGGCGGTCGCGGTAGAACTGCCACGTCTGGCGCACCTTCTCGATCATGTCGAGGTCGAGGTTGCGCACGAGCAGCTCCTCGTCCTTGGGTGACCCGATGTCGCCGATGAACTGGCCGCGCGGATCGCAGAAGTACGACTGGCCGTAGAAGTCGTCGTCGCCGATCTCCTTCTCGATGCCCACGCGATTGATCGTCCCGACGAAATAGCCGTTCGCCAGCGAGTGCGAGACCTGCTCGACACGCCACAGGTACTCCGACAGACCGCGCGACGTGGCCGACGGAATGAGCACGATCTCTGCGCCGTTCAGGCCAAGGGCACGCGCTCCCTCGGGGAAGTGGCGGTCGTAGCAGATATAGACGCCGACCTTGCCGACGGCCGTCTCAAACACGGGGTAGCCCATGTTGCCCGGCCGGAAGTAGAACTTCTCCCAGAAGCCGGCCACGTGCGGGATGTGCGTCTTGCGGTACTTGCCCAGGTACGTCCCGTCAGAGTCGATGACCGCGGCCGTGTTGTAGTAGATGCCGCTGGTCTGACTGTCCTCCTCGTACATCGGCACGACAAGGACCATGCCCAGCTCGCGCGCCAGCGACTGCATGCGCTTGGTCGTCGGGCCGTCGGGGATGTGCTCGGTGTACGAGTAGTACTTCGCATCCTGGACCTGGCAGAAGTAGGGGCCGTAGAAAAGCTCCTGGAAGAGCATGAATTGCGCGCCCTGCTCCTTGGCGTCGTGGGCGTACTTCTCGTGCTTCTGGATCATCGATTCCTTGTCGCCGGTCCACTCCGCCTGGAGCAGTGCGCCACGGACGATTCGGGCCATGAGTCGATTCCCTCAGCGTGTTGGACGGATTTCGCGGAAAGGCTACACGCGGCGCAATACACGCCGAGCGTCGTTTTCAGGCGGAGGTGAACGCCCGCTGGCCGAGCGGCGGCGCGGCCGAAGATGCGTCGTCTGGCCTGTCGACACTCGCGCCAGCGCTCGGGCTGTCGCCCGGATTGTCACCTGGGGCGAACGACGCGACCGACTCGGCCGGCGTTGCAGAAGGCGGGACTGACGCCGGTTCCAGCGCCATCGATTGGTCGCTGGTCGGTGCGGTGTCGGTGGTTGTTGCGGTGTCGGTGGT
>CAYYVV010000089.1:0-4957 GCA_964475245.1 uncultured Anaerolineaceae bacterium
AACGACCGCACATAGTACCCACCTTGCGTTGGGCTGTCAAACGTGCTATTTACGGCGGTTCACATTTGGGGCAGCCCGGGCGCCACGTCAGGCACAAGCATCTGGACGTGGGCGTCAGGCTCGCGCACACTCCGCCACGATGGCCGAACGCCGCCGACTGCCACTGATCAACGCCCCGCTCGTGCGCCGTATCGCGTGGTATGGCCGCCAGCTCAAGGAGCAGCTCAACCCTTCAGTCGTCGGGCGCGTTCTGCTCGCGTTGCTGGCCGTTGTCGCGGTGGTGGCGCTGGTCGAGATGCTGGCCGAGCGCCAGGTCTCGGTCAACGACTTCGCCGAGTCGCTCTTCTGGGCGCTGACGTCACTGATGGGCAACGGCGATCCGGGCTTCGCGTCGGGCCCGGTGGGCGGCATCCTGTACGTCATCCTGATCGGGACCGGGCTGATCATGATCGGCCTTGTCACGGGCGCGATCATTGCCGTCATCATTGACTTCCTGCTCAAGGAAGGACAGGGATTGGGCGCTTCAGGCTTTCACGACCACATCGTCATCTGCGGTTGGAACCCCACCGCGCGCGAGGCTGTCGACGAGCTGCGCAGCGACACGTACCGGCGCAAGATCGTGCTCATCCACGACGCCGAACGCAACCCGGCCGAGAAGCTCGTCTACTACGTCCGCGGCGATCCCTCGAATGGCGAGGATCTCAAGCGTGCCGACATCGACGTCGCCGAAGCGGCGCTGGTCTTCCCTTCGAACTCGTCCGACGAGGCGGACATGAAATCGATCCTGACCGTCATGGCCATCGAAACGATCGCGCCCGCCGTGCGTACCGTCGCCGAGGTCAACAACCCGCGCCACGTCGAGCACTTCAAGCGCGCCCACGCCGACGAGATCATCGTCACGCCGCGCCTGGCCTCGCATCTGGTCGCGCGCGCGGCGCTCTATCCGGGACTATCCGACCTGGTGTCGGACATGGTCTCGGGCGGCGCGGGATCCGAGCTCTACCGCGTGAAGATCCCCGACGATTACCCGGGTCTCGCCATCGACGACGTCAGCCAACGCTTCCGCGACGACCACCACGCCACGCTGCTGGCGATCAGCCGGCTCGGCCAGACGCACGTCAACCCGAGCGCCGACTTCAAGCTCCTCGCGGGCGACGAGGCGCTCATCGTCGCGGACCACCTCGGATCGCTCAAGCCCGTCCACCACTGGAGCGGACCGATCGACGAGAGCCGGCCAGAGCAGCCGCTGTCCGGCCCAGAGGCCGGCACGGCCGCAGCCCCCGCGCAGGCTCCGACTCAGCAGCCGGAGGCATAGCGAAAGGCCGGCGGCTTGCGCCACCGGCCTTTCAATGAGTGATCCTGAAGAGTCGAGCTACTTGATCTCGACCTTCGCGCCCTGCTCCTCGAGAGCGGCCTTGATCTTGTCCGCCTCTTCCTTGGTCACGGCCTCCTTGACCGGCTTGGGGAACGCGTCGACCAGGTCCTTGGCCTCCTTGAGGCCCAGGCCGGTCAGCTCGCGAACGACCTTGATGACCGGGATCTTGTTCGGGCCGATCTCGGCCAGGATCGCCGTGAACTCGGTCTGCTCCTCGACCACGGGCGCGGCCGGGCCTGTTGGCGCGCCGGCAGCCGGGGCGGCCGCCGCGGGCGCCGCGGCCTTGACGCCGTAGCGCTCCTCGAACTTCTTGATGAAGTCGGACAGCTCGAGAATGGTCATGCCGTCGATTGCCTCGAGCATCTGATCCTGGGTGATTGCTGCCATGTGTGATGTCTTCCTTCCGTTGCCTGTCTGATGTGGTGCCAGTCGGTGCCTATGCCTGCGCGGCGGCGCCCTTCTGCTCGGCCAGCTGCGTCAGGGCGTAGCCCAGGTTGCGCAGCGGTGCCGAGAAGAGCGACGCCAAGCTCGCCATCGGCGAGGCCATGCCACCGGCCAGCTGGGCCAGCAGGACCTCACGTGACGGGAGCGTCGCCAGGCGTGTGACCGCGTCGGCGTCGACGCGCTTGCCGTTCAACACAGCGCCGCGAACGGCCACAGTGCGGAACGGGCGAATCGCGTCGAGGAAAGCCCTGGCCAGGGCGACCTCGTCGCCGCTGCCCATGGCAATCGCGCTGGGCCCGGTCAGGAGCTCGCTGAGCTCGCCCGTGCCGGCTTCCTGCGCGGCGATCCTGGCCAGCCGGTTCTTGACGACCCGGTAGGTGATGCCCTCGCCGCGCAGGCTGCGGCGAACGGCGGTGATGTCATGAACGGTCAGGCCGCGATAGTCGGCCACGATCGTCGCCTTTGCCTTGGACAGCTCTTCCTTGAGCTGGGCGACAGTGGCTTGCTTGGCCTCCGTCGGCATGCTGCCTCCTTTCCCATTGGGCCTCGGCGCTGCTCGCCGACGCCCTCGCTTGGTTCCGCGCGAGGGCGTCGTGGCGCTGCCTGTCAGCGTCAATGGGTTCGAGGCTTATGCGGCCTCTCCCGCGACGTCATCCCTGCCTCGGCGAGCCCGACCATCGGCCGAATTAAGTCCCCATTCCTGAGGACGCTGCGCTGTCTGCGGCGGAACGATCTTCAATTCTTCCCGCGGCGCTTCCGCGGGTCGTTGCTGTCAGAGTCTAGGCGCTGGCCGCGGCGAGAACCGCCGGCACGTCGATCCGGATGCCCGGACCCATCGTGGATGCCACCGTCAGGCTCCTGAAATATTGTCCCTTCGCTGCGCTGGGCCGCGCGCGGTTGATCGCGTCGACCAGTGCGACCAGGTTCTCGCTCAGCTGCTGAGGCTCGAAGCTGGCCTTCCCGAAGGCGGTGTGGATGATACCGGCCTTGTCGACCTTGAACTCGACGCGGCCAGCCTTGACCTCCTTGATCGCGCGCTCGAGATCGAAGGTGATCGTGCCCGACTTTGGATTGGGCATCAGGCCGCGCCGGCCCAGGATGCGGCCCAGACGGCCGACGGTGCCCATCATGTCCGGCGTCGCGAGAGCGACGTCGAATTCGAGCCAGCCGGCCTCGATGCGCTTTGCGAGGTCATCGCCGCCGACCTCATCGGCGCCGGAGCGGAGCGCCTCCTGCGCCTTCTCGCCCTGGGCGAAGACGAGGACGCGGATCTTCTTGCCCGTGCCGTGCGGCAGGACGACCGTGCCGCGCACCATCTGATCGGCGTGGCGCGGGTCGACGCCGAGGCGGATATGGGCCTCCGCCGACGCGTCGAAGCCGACGTAGCTCGTCTGCTTGAGAAGCTCGACTGCGTCGGTCGGCGGGTACATCTTGGTCCGATCGACCAGCGCGGCCGCCTGCTCGTATTTCTTGCCCCGTTGAGGCATTCGATGTGTCTCCTTCAGTGACGGCTCCGATCCGGAGCCTCCCCTCTGTGCCGCGGGGTGTGCGGTCCAAGTGGCCAGTCGCGGACCTGCCCGCTAGCCGACCACCTCGATACCCATTGACCGGGCGGTGCCCTCGATGATCTTCGAGGCGCCCTCGATGTCGACCGCGTTGAGATCGGCCATCTTCTGTTCGGCGATCTCGCGCACCTGGCTGCGCGTGACCGAGCCGGCCTTCTCCCGGCCTGTCGTCGACGAGCCCTTGTCCACCCCGGCCGCCTTGCGCAGCAGGTCCGCGGCCGGCGGCGTCTTGAGGATGAAGCTGAAGCTTCGGTCCTCGAAGATCGTGATCTGAGCCGGGATGATCTGGCCGCTCTGCGCCGCCGTCCGCTCGTTGTACGTCTTGCAGAACTCGACGATGTTGATGCCGTGCGGGCCGAGCGCCGTACCCACCGGGGGCGCAGGGGTCGCCTTGCCGGCCGGCAGCTGGAGCGTCAGAACTGTTCGGATCTTCTTTGCCATCTCAGAGTTTCTCTACCTGTAGGAAGTCGAGCTCGACGGGTGTCTCCCGGCCGAAGATGCTGACCAGAACCTTGATCTTGTTGCGCTCGGGGTTGATCTCGTCGACCGTGCCGATGAACTCAGCGAACGGGCCGTCGGTGACGCGCACGCTCTGGCCCTTCTGGAAGGCCACGCGGTACTTGGGCGTCTCGACACCCATCTGACGCAGGATCTGCTTGACCTCGTGCTCCTCGAGCGGCACGGGCTCGTTGCGGCTGCCAGGGATGTTCCCGCCGCCGACGAAGCTCGTCACACCGGGCGTGTTGCGCACCACGAACCACGAGTCCGGGTCGAGGATCATCTCGACCAGCACGTAGCCCGGGTAGACCTTCTTCTGGACGGTCACCCGCTGCCCGCTGCGGATCTCGATCTCGTCCTCCTCGGGCACCAGGACCTGGAAGATCTTGTCCTCCATGCCCATCGACTCGATGCGATGCTCGAGGTTGGTCTTGACCTTCTTTTCGTAGCCCGAGTAGGTGTGGATCACGTACCAGCGTTTCTCGGGCGCGCGAACGGCGGTATCTGCCTCGGCCATCAGAACGACACGATCTGGTTGAACGCGATCTGGAACAGGGCATCGAAGATCGCGATGAACAGGCCGACCGCGCCGCTCACCAGGAACACGAGCACGGTCAGGTTGCGCGTCTGCTCGAGCGTGGGCCAGGTGACTTTCCTCAGCTCTGACCACGACTCTTCGATGAAGCGCCGGATACGGGTCACTCTTCGACTACCTCTGGGCGATGGGGGTGGCAGGCGCGACAGGACTCGAACCTGCAACCGCCGGTTTTGGAGACCGGTGCTCTACCAATTGAGCTACACGCCTACGCTGCACGGTTTTGTTTCCGCCACTTGCGAATTGCCTATTTTGCCTCACGGTGGAGGGTGTGCCTCCGACAGCGTGGGCAGTACTTCTGAATCTCGATCCGGTTGGGATCGTTCTTCTTGTTCTTGGTCGTGCTGTAAGTCCGCTCCTTGCACTCGGTGCAGGCGAGCAGGATTACGGGCCGGTTTACGGCGGCTCTGGGCATCGCGGTTCAGCTACTCCAGGATCTCGGTGATGGCGCCGGCACCGACGGTGTGGCCGCCCTCGCGG
>CAYYVV010000090.1:0-1263 GCA_964475245.1 uncultured Anaerolineaceae bacterium
GTCAGCCTCTCCTTGGCAAGCTCCGAAGTCGAGAGCCCAAGCTCCTGATCGTGTGGACGGCCGAGCGGGTCGGTTTGGGGCGACCGCGTGGCGTGGCAGAACCATCCGAGAACCGCGACAGGATGTGGTCGATGTCGAGATGCTCGCTGATCAGCTGGCGCGTGAGCTCGATCTTCTGGCGGTCGGCCGGGTGGGTCTTGACGAGCAGGTCGTGGACGCGCGAGGCCGCCTCGTACGTGTCCGTGTCGACGAGCATGGCAAAGAGGCGCTCACCGCGAATTGCCTCGAGATCGCGCGGCCGAGGCCGGTAGCCACCGGTCAGCACGAGTCCGGCCAGCTCGCCCGATCCGGCCTCCTCGACCGCGCGACCGAACAGCTGCTGGCGCCGCGCGAAGATGCGCCGCCTCTCGCCCCTGACCCGGGCCGCGCGATTGGCCGCAACGACGGCATGGATGACGTCCGTCCGATCGCCGGGCACGATGAGCAGCGAACCGGGCCCGACGCGCTCGATGAGGTGGCGCGGCTGCATCGCACCGATCGCAACGTGTTGAATGACGCGGTCCTGGTCGTCGCCCTCGCTCAGGACCTCGCCCTTGACCTGCTCGACGAGCATCGAAAGGGTCGGGTTCGACAACATGGGCCGGTAGGGCAGCAACCCGAGCAGCTCGATGCCGTGGCGCGCCAGCCCGTCACGCAGGACGTCGGGCAGAGTCGGGTGCTCCTCGGCGTTGACCTTGTTGATGATCGCGCCGACCACCTCGACGCCATGGCGGGCGAACAGCGCCCGGTTGAGCACGATCTCGTCGATCGGTCGCCCGACTCCCGCCTCGGCGACGATCGCCGCCGGCGCCCTGAGCATGCGCGCGACCTGCGCGTTCGAAAGCCCGACCACCGAGCCGACGCCAGCGTGACCAGTACCCTCGATCAACAGCAGGTCGTGGCGGCTCGCGAGCGTCGCGTGCGAGCGCCGAATCCGAGCGCCGAGATCGGGCGTTACCTCGCCCTGGATGTACGCCTTGGTGAAGCCGCGCGGGATGTGCACCGGGCTCATGACCGACAGCTCGTCCGGGAGGTCGAGCGCGGCGCGCATAAGGATCGCGTCCTCGTCGGCTGGCTCGCCATCGACGATCGCGTAGCGCTGGCCGACCGGCTTGGTGAAGCCGATGTCGAGCTTGCGGTCGGCCAGTGCGGCGAGGAGGCCGAGGGCGACGGTCGTCTTGCCGCGGTTCATGCCCGTCGCGGCCAGGTAGAGCTGGCGCATCG
>CAYYVV010000090.1:1363-4953 GCA_964475245.1 uncultured Anaerolineaceae bacterium
CGCTCGATGTGTCGCTCGATGTGTCGCTCGGAGGGGTGCTGGGCGCGGCGCTCGGTGTTGGGGTAGGTGACGGAGAGTCAGTCGGAGACGGTGTCGCCGTCGGCGTGGGCGAGGGCGTCGGCGTCGGCGTCGGCGTGGGCGGGGATGTCTGCTGGGCGTAGAGCCAGTCGCCGTAGTTCTGTGCCGGCGAATCATTGGGCGCCTCGGCGACGGAGCTCTGCAGGATGGCGACGTACTTGCCGGCGAAGTACGGACCCTCGTTCTGGTCGCTCGTGAAGTACTTCGAGTTCCAGTCGGCGAGCGTCACGAACGAGTTGCCGGCGAAGCCGCCCTTGGGCCAGCCCGACCAATTGCCGAAACCGGTTCCGTACCACGGGTCCCAGACCCTGAAACCCAGGAGCTGGTTGGTTTGTCCCGCATCATTGAGCGGATCGATCGCTGTCTGGTAGCCCACGGCGAGGATCGCGTGCTCACCGTGGACGACCATCACGCCAACTGGCTCGTTTGTAGCGCGGATGCCGCGCACGATGCGCCAGTCCATCGTGGCCTGGTTGGAGCTCGTGTAGTCGTTGTAGCCGACGCTGTGGTCGGGCGTGGCCCAGTTCCACAGTGCCCAGGCCATTCCCCGTCCATCGTGCGCGTAGCTGGGGCTGGGCGAGCCGCGCGCGCACTGGATGTAGCCGCTGAACGATGGGTCGGTCCAGTCGTTCTTGTCGTGCGCGGTCATGTAGGCGCTGATGTCGCTCTGCGCCACGGACGTCGACGGGTCGATCGACGAGAGCAGGGCGCGCGTCGAGGCAACGGCGCACCAGCAGTCCGTCTGCTGAGACTGGACCGCGCTCGCGTCGTAGACGGACTGGCTGTAGTACTGCTGGTCCGCAGCGCCTCCGCAGTACTTGGCGCCCAGGCCCGCCGCGGCATACGGACAGCCGGCCTGCTCGAGGTACCACAGCACGGCGCTGCGGTTCTGGGCGTTGAACTTGTTGATCTCTGCCTGGCTCGGGTAGTAGCGGTGGGTGGCGCCCTTGGGCAGCTCGATCGTCACGGCGAAGATCCCGTGCTCGCCGTAGGCCCAGTCGTCCTGGTCGCCACTGACGACGTACAGGTCACTGCCCTGCATCGGCTTGTAGCCATTGCGTTTGGCGAGACCCTTGCCGAGGGCCACGAAGGCGGCGTGATCGTCCTGGGTCATGTCATGTGGCACGTCCGTCTTCGTGTACGAGTACGGCCACAGATCTTCTTTGGCTGCGGAGTGGAGACTCAGAATCTCGGTGATCTTGGACTTGCCGTTGGCCGTCTCGCGGCTCTCGACGAAGTTCTCATAGTCCTGCACCTCGGGCGCGACCTCGGCCGCCCAACCCTGGTAGTACTCGCTCGACGGCTTGGTGCTCGTCTTGCCACCGCAGCAGTTCCAGGTGTAGCCGAACTGGCGGTTGAGATCGACGCCGATCTGGCTCGAGTTCGGGATGGGCTGGCGGTTCTTGCGCCACTTCTTTGGCGTGCTGCCCGAGAAGTCGTACTCGGCGCCGTCGGGATTCATCATCGGCACGATCCAGACCACCGTCGAGTTGAGGATCTTGGTCACGCTCTTGCCGAGGTTGCCCGACAGGCCGTAGTTGTTGGCGAGGACCTGCATCATGTACAGGGCGAGCTCGTTCGAGGCGCGCTCGCGAGCGTGCATCAGGGCGTTGATGAAGACCTCGGGCTTGCCCTTGGTCGAGCCGCCGACGTTGGAGGTCAGCTCGATGCCCCAGATGTCACGGCCCTCGTAGCTCTTGCCGATCGAGAACTTGGCCGCGATGTTGGGGTGCGCCGCAACGAGGCTGTCGATCAGCGCCTCGTTTTCAGCGTAGGTGTGGAAGTACTCGTAGCCGGCCGGTTCGCCGGCTGCGGCGGCGACCGAGACACCGCCGGCCAGGGCCAGGAGCGCGACGCCCAGCAGCAGGGCCAGGCCGTGTACGGCGAGACGGCGAGCCATTCGAGGATGTTGCTCGCCCGCACCTAGGACTGGTATGCCCCTTTTGACCGAATAGGCAGTACTAAAGGTTGCAGATGGGTTTCATGCGCCCGGATCGGGATCAAGAACGGTCGCGCGCGATCTGTTTGCGCTCGATCGCGGCGATGGCGTCCTTGATCCTGCCCAGCGTCTCGGGGTCCATCGTCTCGTCGTCCGTCTGGGGCACAAGGCGGTCGAGGATGTCCGCGATGAGGCCGTAGAAGACGGCCGCGTCGGCGACGAAGAACTGCGGCTCGTTGTTGTAGCGCACGAGCGTCAAACGGCCCTGCAGCGCGCGGCGATCGTCGACATGGGCAATCTGGGTCGAGAAGTTGTGGCCCTGGATCCCGTCTGGGTTGTTCAGGAAGTTGAGCGCGTTGTCGATCGCCAGGCCGAACCTCGCCCGCCACGCTACGAGGCGCTCGTGGACCTCCGGCGCTATGCGCACCTCCGCGACCTGGTCGAACACGTCGGGGGTCACGGTCACGAGCCCGACCAGGGTCGTTCCGGCGCGCGCCCCGAGCATGACCTGGAGACTGCGCTCGAGGGTGAAGACCTCCGAGTCGAAGCGCGGGCTGGTGATGACGTCGGTCAGCAGGTCCTCGACGTTGTCGAGCATGCCGCCATCGCCCAGCGCCGTGGCGAGATGAAGGATCTCTTCCTTGAACAGGAACTGTTCTTCGTGGTCGAGCATGGGCCGCAGCGTAGCATTACCCCTCGCATGCGCCGAGGGAGGGAGATCGCGTGAAGTCCGCGTTCAAGCGCGTGTTCTATGGAACGTGCCGCGCACTGGCGGGCGTCGTGCCACCCGACATTCTCTACTTCGTGCTCTACCCCTCCTCCGCGATTCGCGGCGTGCGGCCGGCGCTGGCCAAGCGTTACGTGCCGGCGAAGCACATCCCCGTGCGACCGACTGACCGCAGCCCGGGCTTCGTCACCCGCTGGCGCTACCAGGCCAGCATCTACCAGCGCTGGCTGCCGCTCTTCTGGCCCGATGCGTGGGCGAAGCAGCGCTGGGCCGAGCGGTTGACTGCCGATGGTGCGGCGGAGCTCGATGCCATCGCCGCGGAGCGACCGATCGTGGTCATCACCCTGCACACGGGAGCCATGGTCGTGCTCGGCGGGTGGCTCACGAGTCGGGGCCTGGGCGTCGGGTCAGTGATCATCGATCGCGAACGATGGCTCAGCCCGGAGAGCGTCAAGGCGCGCGCCGATCCACGCTGGCAGAAATACACAGCCGATTCGGGCTCGTTCCTTGCCGGAGACACCCGAAAGATGGTCCGCTACCTGGCGCCGAAGCGGGTCCTCGTGCTCCAGGCCGACCACCAGCTGGGACGCACCGCCGAGGGGACGTGGCCGGGCGGGCGGCTGAGGCTGGCCGTCGGCGGCCTGCGCATCGCGCGAATGACGGGCGCGGCGGTTGTACCCGTCGTCGTCACGGACGACGGCCGTTGGCGCTTCCGGGTGCACGTCGGGACGCCACTGTCCTCGGCGACGATGGCCAGCGGCGATGATGCGGCGGTCGCCGAGATCGCACGCCAGCTGATGCCGATCGCGGAGCAGCGGCCATTCGAGGCACTGCCAACGCTGGTCG
>CAYYVV010000091.1:0-4759 GCA_964475245.1 uncultured Anaerolineaceae bacterium
CTCCGCTCGATGTTCGTGGTCCTGGTCTTGTGCCTGGTCGTCTCGGCGGTGCTGGCCTCGGCACTGCCAGCGCGAACCTCCGCTCACGTCCAGCGCAGCCTGGGCGGCCTGCGCGTCGTCCTGCACACGAGGACGCTCGTTGTGTTCGTTGCCGCGGCACTCGTCGCGTGGAGCGCCTCGACCATGGTCAACGGCTTCCTGTCGATCTACCTGGTCTCGCTCAACGCGCCCGCTTCATTGGTCGGTGGCGCGTGGGCGCTTGGAGCAGTTGTCGAAGTGCCGGTGATGATTGCTTTTCCCGCGCTGGCCGCGCGTTTTGGGCTCAGCCGGCTGATCGTGCTTGGCGCGACGCTCCTGCTCGCCCGTGTGCTCGTACTCGTTGTCACCGCGGACCCGTACATCGCCACGCTGGCGATGACGCTGCACGGCGCGGGCTACGCCCTGCTGCTCGTCGGCGGTGTCACCTACGTCGCCCGTTACGCGCCATCGGGGAGTGCCGCCACCGCTCAGGGCGTGCTTGCCGGGGTCGTCACAGGACTGGCGCAGGCGATCGGCCCAGGTTTGGCCGGCCTGATCGCCGGAGTGACCGGCATCCACGGCATGTTCCTGTTCGCGGCCGTCGCCAGCATCGTCGGCATCGTGGCCGTGGCCGTAGCCGTCAGTAGGGCAGGCGCAGATCGGACCGTGCCGGAGAGTGCGGTCGCCTGAGCTCAGGGCACGTCCGTCGTCCAGAGCTTCGAACTATCAGTTCCGACCACGACGACACGATGGCCCAGGATCGCCGCATACGCTCCGTTCAGATCCTGATCAGACGGCAGTTCGAAGCGCGTCCACTCGGCGCCGTTGGCTGACGACACCCAGACTTCGTGGGGAATCTGCGGGTAGTCGCCGCCGACGACCACTGCTCGCGAGCCGTCGGAGATCAGGTCGCTCTCGGTCCCGGCGCTGCCGAAGACGTCCGGCTGGTGAGTCCAGCTTGACCCGTCGCTGGAAGTGACGATCTGGTGCGAGTTGAGCCCGGGGGTACTGGGGGTCAGGCCGACGAACCCGGACGCGACCGGGGCGAACTGGAACCATCCCTTCAAGCTGACAGCGTCGCTCCATTCGAGGCCGTCGGTCGACCATCGGAAGCTGGAGTTGCGGCCGCTGCCGCCGTATATTCCGTTGCTCTTGGCGACCCCGAACATCTGCGGCGCGTCGACGCGCTGCCAGGTGATGCCATCAGTCGAGTGCCATGTAGCGAGGTCGGCTCGCTGAGCACCGCAGTCGTCCTCGCCCTCGGCCACGAGGACAGAGTCGGTCGCATACAACTCGTAGACCTCGTCACTGGCGGCCTGGTCAGCCGGACAACCGCTGTGCTGGAAGGCCGGCTCGCCCCCGCGCCACTGCCAAGACACTCCATCAGCGGACGTCCAGAAGCCGCCACCAGTCTCCGCGTCACCGACGCGGCCCCCCGCCAGCCAGATGTTGCCGGCATGGATCACCGTGGTTATCTCCGCTGGAGGCGCAGCGATCGACCCGACAACCGTCCAGGAGACGCCATCGTCGCTCGTGAGCAGGCAAGTCCCCGGGTCTGGACAGGATTCAGCCCAGGCGATGAAGCGGCCGTCACTGGCCGCGATCGAACTGATGCTGGTGGCGGGCAGGGCCTGGGCATCCACGACGCTCCAATTCGTCCCGTCGGCGGCAACGCTGATGGCCGGAGTTGCGGCGGGTGACGGAGCGGGCGAAGTCGTGGGTGTTGGCGCCGCCGTGACCGGCGGCGGTGTCGGGACTCCCGGCGGGAATGGCGTCGGCAGCGATGGGATGGGTAGGGGACTGCCGGGCAGGACCGTGATCGTGACGCTTGCCTGGAGCTCGATTTCGCCCTGGCAGTCGTTGCCGTCCGGTCCGGCGTCCACTTTCGCGTAGATCTCCCAGTTGCCCGACGGTAGATGGAGTTGAGGGTCGCCGACGAACCACGCGTAGAAGTCCCGGTTCGGATCGCTGTTGCTCCAGCCGCCGGACTTCGTGAATGGCTGCCTGAGCGGGTCGTCCCGAGTGAGATCGACGGGTATGCACATCGCTTCCCACTCAGGTTCGTAGTCGATCGATCCGCCTATCTGGCGGACGCCGAAACCAATGGGCCGCGGCCCTAGTGAGCCGATCTCGACTGATGGGCTGCTTCCGACGTAGGCAAGCTCCGCGACCGCGTTGATGTCCTGACTCTGGGTGTATTCGGTCGAATCTGTGGTGAGAGTCAGCTGAAAGTCACCGCTTCGACTAACTGCCATCGACGCTGCTGGCGATTGCGGCACCCGAGTCGCCAGAACTACGAGTGCGACGCTCGCCACGACGATGACCACGAGCGCACCCATGAATGCGCGAGCGAGAGAGTAGGAGCGCCGCGCGCGACGGTCTGGTCGTGAGACTCGGGCCGCAGCCGTAACCTCGGCGAAGTCGCTGATCAGTTGGCCGAGGGGATCGCTCATGACTCGGCCTCGGCCAGGTTTGCGCGGGCTCGACTGACAGCCGCGCGGACCGCTCCGGCCGAGGTTCCGAGCGTCTCGGCAGCCTGCTCGGGCGTCAGCCCGACCAGCGCCGTGAGAACGAGCGCGCTGCGCTGCACGGCCGAAAGCTGGGCGAGACGAGGGCGGAGGTCGATCCAGCGCATCCGAGCGTCGGAGTCGACCGCGCCGACAGCGGCCTCACCTCGTTCGCTCGCGCGCAACGACGTGCGCAACCTCCGGAAGCGATCGGTCGCCAAGTGTCGGGTGGTCGTGAGCAACCAGGGCAGCAGTGGCTTGCTCCAGTCGAGCTCGGTGCGCTTGGCCCACAGTTTCAGGAACGCGTCCTGGGTGAGGTCCTCGGCCGACGCCCAGTCGTTCGTCCAGGCGAGCGCAAAACGGAAAACGGGAAGCCAGCAGCGATCAAACGTGGTGTCGAACTCCGCCTCGGTGACGTAGGGGTCGGGCATCCTCTAACTAGTACACGCATCGAGCGCACTAATCGCACGCACCTTCTGTCGCGATTCGATAGCCAACCGGCTTGTTATCCGGTTTCGAGGCGCTCAGAGCTGCTTGATGAAGCGCTTCGGCCGATCCTCGAATCCCAATCGCAGGTAGAAATCGTGCGCGCGGGTGCGCTGCGCCGCCGACGTGACTTCTATGGCGCCGCAGCCGGCCTCGCGGCAGATCGCCTCGGCACGTGCGATCAACGCGCCGCCGATCCCCTGGCTGCGCGCTGCTTCGCTGACGACCACGGTCGTGACCCTGCCGAACGGTGCGTCACGGCTGAGCATGTGCCGAATCATCACCGTGGCCGTGCCCATCACCTGGCCGTCGCGCTCGGCCACCAGAGTCCATTGGCCGCCCTCCGCGTGCATCCGCTCCAGGCGGCGCTGTACGGCGTCAGCGTCGGTCGGATAGCCCAGCTCACCCAGCAGCGAAGCGATCGCCGTCGCGTCTGAATCGCGCGCCTCACGAATCGTCATGTCCACCTGACGGACTGTAAGCGAGCCGCGTGGCGCGCCCGATCTAGACTCCACACGAATGGCCGACACGACCGAGACTGCCGAGCTGCGCCCGATCGAGGCGCAGGACTACCGCGAGGCCCTGACCCGCTTCGCGACCGGGGTAACCGTCGTCACGACGCTCGAGCAAACCGGCGGCGCCCCACAGCCCTGGGGAACGACAGTCAACTCGTTCACGGGTATCTCGCTCGACCCGCCGCTGGTCATGGTCGCCATCGGTCGCGAACGCTCCATCCACCCGATCATCGAGCGCACGGGTCGCTTCGGCGTGAACATCCTGGGCGAGGACTCGCAGCAGATCTCCGACTGCTTCGCCGGCGCCCCGTCGCCTCTGCCGCGCTCGGCCTTCTGCAATGCCGACTACCAGCTCAGCCAGGCCGGACTGCCCGTCCTCGAGCAGGCGATCGCCTACCTGTCGTGCGACGTCGACCGCATCATCGAGGCGGGCGATCACACGATCTATCTCGGCAAGGTCATCGAGACGGTGTGTCGGGACGATGTCGGTTGGCCGATGCTCTACTTCCGGCGCCGATATCTGAGCATCGAGCGCGCAGCCACGGCCGACCTGCTCGGCAAGGCCGACAAGCTGCGCTGACGTGCGTCTTACCCGCTAGTGCCGCACGTTCACGCCAACGGCTTGGACATCCACTACACGGTGGATGGCGCCGGACCTCCGGTTGTCATGCTCCACGGCGCCACCTCGTCCGCGGCCGAAGACTGGGCGGCGCAGCGGCCGCTCTTCCGTCAGGCGTTCCGGATCTATCTCGTCGACGCGCGCGGCCATGCCGGGACGAAATGGGACGTCAGAGACGGCTTCACTCGCGACATGATGGTCGACGACCTGCTCGCATTCGCCGACGCACTGGGCCTCGAGACGTTCCACGTCGTGGGATTCTCAATGGGTGCGATGACGGCCCTTACGTTCGCCACGCGCCATCCACACCGGTTACGGACGGCAATCGTCAGCGGCATCGACACGGTCCGCGAGCCACGCTCTCGAGTCGCGCGCCGGCTGATGGATCCGGAGCGCATCGAGCGCGAGGAGCCGGCCTGGGCGGCGCAGCTCGAGCGGCGCCACAGGCACCAGGGTGATGGTGCCTGGCAGCGGCTGCTTCCGGCGATCGTCCACGACGTGGACACGGCATCGCTGCTGACGTTCGAAGACCTGCGTCGCGTGCGCCTGCCGGTGCTGCTCGTCTACGGCGACCGCGATGTCTTCGTCCCGGTCGACCACGCCGCGGCAATTTA
>CAYYVV010000092.1:0-4538 GCA_964475245.1 uncultured Anaerolineaceae bacterium
TGCCGCGCAGCCGGACGAGCCGGTTGGTCAGCTCCATCAGCGCCGAGATCATCGTGTTCCAGCGATAGCCGGCGTGGTCCTCGGTGACCTTCTTGAGCGTGCGGTGCGCCTGCCGATGCAGCGCCTCGGCTGCTGACGAAGCAGTCTCACCCGCGGGCAGCTTGCCGGCATCCGCGTCGCCCGTCTCCGTGCCGTGCGGGTCGGTGGCGACGTTCCACACCCGGCGCAGGAAGCGGTGGATGCCCTCGATCCCGGTAGGGCTCCACGGCCCGCCCTGGTCCCACGGGCCCATGAACATCAGGAACAGGCGCACCGTGTCGGCGCCGTAGCGCGAGACCAGCTCGTCCGGATCCTGGACGTTGCCGCGCGACTTGCTCATGCGCTCACCGTCGGCGCCCAGGATCTGGCCCTGGTTGAACAGCCGCTTCCACGGCTCGCGCTCATGGACCAGGCCCAGGTCGTTGAGCGCCTTGGCGAAGAAGCGCGCGTACATCAGGTGCAGCACGGCATGCTCGGCGCCGCCGGTGTACTGCTCGACCGGGCACCACACCTCGTCGCGGCGGCGGTCGATCGGGCCGTCTTCCTTGTCGAGCGACAGGTAGCGCCACCAATACCAGGACGAGTCGACGAACGTGTCCATCGTGTCCGTCTCGCGCCGTCCGGGGCCGCCGCAGCGCGGACAGGTCGTGCGCAGGAACGCCTCGTGCGTCTCGAGCGGATTGCCCTGTGCCGGCCAGTTGTCGATATCCGTCGGCAGCAGCACGGGCAGCTCTTCGTAGGGCACCGTGACCATGCCGCACGACGGATCTGCCTCGCAGTAGACGACCGGGATCGGTGCGCCCCAGCCGCGCTGGCGGCTGACCAGCCAATCGCGCAGTCGATAGGTGACGGCGGGCTCGCCCTTGCCCTCATGAGTCAGCCGGGCCGTGATGGCACGCGCGCCTTCGGGAGCGGGCCTGCCCGAGAAGTCGCCGGAGTTGACCAGCACCTCGTCGGGCGAGTGCGCGGCGTAGGCCTGGTCCAGCGCTGGCTTGGCTTCGTCGCCGCGCACGGCAACGACCTGCCTGATCGGCAGCCCGAACTTCTGGGCGAAGGCGAAGTCACGCTCGTCGTGCGCCGGCACGGCCATGATGGCGCCAGTGCCGTAGCCGAGCAGCACGTAGTCGGCGATCCAGATCGGGATGCGCTCGCCGTTGATCGGATTGATCGCCTGCGCGCCCAGCGCGACGCCCGTTTTCTCGCGGTCGGTCGACAGTCGGTCGATCTCCGACTTCCGGCGGGCGGTGAATCGGTATTCCTCGACCTCCGACTTCCGATCGGGCGCGGTCAGCGCGTCGACCAGCGGGTGCTCGGGCGCGAGGACCATGAACGTCGCCCCGAAGAGCGTGTCCGGCCTGGTCGTGAAGACTCGAATCTCCTGGCCACCGGGCTGGTGGTCGTCGGGCGCGACGACGAAGTTGATCTCGGCGCCCTCTGAGCGGCCGATCCAGTTGGTCTGCATGACCTTGATCGGCTCGGGGTACTCGAGCCCTTCGTAGGACAGCAGCTCGTCGGCGTACGCGGTGGTGCGCAGGAACCACTGCTCGAGGTCGCGCTTGATGACCTGCGTCCCGCAGCGCCAGCACACGCGCTCGGGTCCGAGCACCTGCTCGCGAGCGAGCACGACCAGGTCCTTGGGGCACCAGTCGACGGGCGCCATCTTGCGGTACGCCAGGTCGTTGTCCATGAACTTCAGGAAGATCCACTGCTGCCAGCGGTAGTAGGACGGATCGGCGGTGATCAGCTCCTTGTCCCAGTCGAAGCGAGCCCCCATCGTCCGGAACTGGCGACGCATCTTGTCGATGTTCTGGTAGGTCCACACGCGTGGATGAATGCCGTTCTTGATCGCTGCGTTTTCGGCGGGCAGGCCGAACGCGTCGAAGCCGATCGGGAAGAAGACGTTGTTGCCCTTCATCGTCTGGTAGCGGCCGATCGCGTCGGTCGGCGTGACGATGTACCAGTGGCCGATGTGCAGGTCACCGGACGGGTACGGGTACATCGTCAGCAGGTAGAACGGCGGCCGCGGATCGTTGTCCAGGTTGGTCCGATGGAGGCCCAGCTCTTCCCAGCGCGCCTGCCAGCGTGGTTCGATCTCTGTTGGGTTGTACGAATCGCGGGGCTCGGTGGTCATGGCGTGGCCTTCAGGGTGGGCTCGAGGAGCGGACGGATCTGGATCTTGGGTCGCGCGGCGCGCGTTCAGGCGTCTGCGACCCCGCTAAGCGCGAGGCGCGCTCTCGAGCGGCGGGTCCGATCCGTCAGCTGTGCCATGGTGTTCGGCAGGTTACCCCGTGAAAGTGGTGGAGCGACGGGGGCTCGAACCCCGGACCTTCTGCATGCCATGCAGATGCTCTCCCAGCTGAGCTATCGCCCCGTATGCGAGGGCCAAGTCTAGCAAACGAGGCCGGCCTCGGACCGCGTACGATCGGTCGGTGAGCGTGGAGCGGTTGCCAACGACCGAGTACACCGTCCGCCGCTCAGCCCGTGCCTGGCGCTCGCGGATCACGATCACCGGCGATGCCGAGGTAGTCGTCGTGCTCCCGGCGCGCGCGCCGGCGCGCGAGGCGGACGAGCTCGTCGAGCGGCACAGGACGTGGATCGAGCGGCACCTGTCGCGCATGCTGGCGCGCCGGCGCGCGCTCGCGCTTCGGCCGTCGCTTGCCCACGGCCGAGTGCTGACGATCAACGGCCAGCCGGAGATCGTCCGCGCCACGACAGCCGCGGAACGTGCCGCGCTCGAACGGCGCTTGAGGCGCGCGGCGCGAGCGGCAATCACGGAAAGGGTCACCGCACGCTCGCCTGAGATGGGCCTGCAGGCGAAGCGCATCACGATCCGCGATCAGCGCACGCGCTGGGGAAGCGCTTCGCGCAGCGGCACGCTCTCGTTTTCGTGGCGTCTGATCCTCGCGCCGCCGACCGTGCTGGACTACGTCGTCGTCCACGAGCTAGCGCACCTGCGCTGGGCCGGCCACGGCCCGCGCTTCTGGTCACTCGTCGAGAAGCACTATCCGGGCGCGGCTGCCGCGCGCAAGTGGCTGCGCGAGCACCACGACGAGGTCCGCAACGCGCTCGACTAGAACTCCAGCGCCTGAGGAACCTTCGACTAATCGCGAGCCCGCCGGCGAACACAAGCGCGAGCGCGACTGGCGAACTGGCGACGAGCCGTTGCCGCTGAATGTTGTCGAAGCCGTTGACGGGGAGCCATGGGAAGGCGTCGACTCTGCGACCGTTGCGGACGTCCATAAGCCGTGGGTTCGGCTGGAGGAAGGCGCAGAGCTGCTTCAACTCGATGACGTGAAAATGAAGCCTGACACCTCGTGGCTCAATAGGTTCGGGTCTGTCCGAAGGTGAAGCTATTGGGAATGTCGCAGAAGTTAAAAGTGGGGATTGAGTCGTAGTTCGTCAGGTTGATGTCGCTGTCATTGATGAACCATGGCGCGCTGCCGTGCGACACATCCGACTTAAGGGCGGCCAGCGCCCACGTCCTCAGCTCGCGATTAGCTTTCGGTCCATCCCCGGCGAATCCGGACCAAGGCGCAATGAAGGCATTGCCGACTTTGGGCACCCAGACCTGTGCGATAGCTTCGAGCAAAGGCCCATTCACATCCGTCACAAACGAATTAGGCACCACGATGTTGTAGTCACCAGTTTCCTGAGCGCCAATGAAGGTGCCCAAGGTGTAGTTGAACTCGACGTGCCCGGTCTGCGGAATAGCTGACCCGACGCCTGCCCGGAACGGAACGAAATAGCGATTGCCCGCCTTGTCCTCCATTCCGACGAAGACGATCGCCTCGCCGTTCGAAAGAGCGCGAGCGCCAAGAAACAATGCGAAGTAGATGGTGGAGTCCTTAGGTAGCCCGTGCTGGTCGTAGCCGAAGCGAATAAGTTCAGACCCGTTGACCCATCGTTCCTTGATCAGCAACTGCTTCGGGTCGCCATCCTTCGCCAACCAGGCACCGAGAGTGGCTTGCAGGGTGTCATTGGCGCGAGGGGTGGCTGACGGCTCGTCAGTTGGCGGGGGAGATGGCATCGAAGTCGCAGATATCGGCGCCGTCGCCTCGACAGACGGTTGTACCGTCGCCCCTGAAGTTGGTGGCGCGGATGGAGGTGACTCAGGCGTCTCGGCAGGAGGCTCCGTTGGGCTCACGCTCGGGAACGATAGCGAGCTCGGACCCGTAGTCGCGCGGTTTTCAGGCGTGGCGGTGGGCGGCATGGGAGCCGTCGCGCCGCAAGCCACCAGCAGGGCTAACGCTGGCCACAGGGCCAGGCGACGGGCAGCGAAGTGCACGGTGGCTTTTGCCATGTGTAGTCCAACACTACTAAATCTCGAACACCGCGGATGGCCGATGTGCTCCGTACAGGTTCATTTGAATGACTTAGGGCTTGGCGTCTCGTTGACCGCGATCCTGTCCGACGAGCTTCCGCCGGAGCGGAGCAAGGGCCTACTGGGGCAGCTCATCGAGGGGTACGCGTCGTCTCGTCGGCGGACGTGCGTGTCACGC
>CAYYVV010000093.1:0-4377 GCA_964475245.1 uncultured Anaerolineaceae bacterium
GAGCACGACCGGCGCCAGGTCATCGTCTCGCTCAGCGCCGAAGGCGTCGCGTTTCTCGACTACTTCCAGGAAGTGGGCATCAGCCATCTGCGCGACCTGCTGCTGCGCCTTTCGCCGGACGAGATCCGGTCGGTCACCGCAACCCTTGACCTTTTGATGTCGGCGGCCCAGGAGCTGCCCGCGGAGGAGCCCCGATGAGCCGCCTGTCCCAGCTCGCCGTCAGCCAGCGCAGCGTCACGCTGCTGCTCGCGGTCGCCCTGTTCATCGCCGGCATCTCCGCCTGGGGCTCGCTCCAGCAGGAGCTGCTGCCCGACATCGACTTCCCGGTCATCACGGTCGTTGCACCGTTTCCGGGCGCAGGTGCCAACGATGTCGCCGACCAGGTCGCCAAGCCCATCGAGCGCTCCATCCAGAGTGTTCCCGGGTTGACCTCGCTGCGCTCGACTTCAGCCAACTCGATCGCACTGGTCGTCGCCCAGTTCAAGTTCGGCACGGACGTCAAGGGGACGCAGTCGACGATCGAGCAGAACATCGCAACCCTGGGACTGCCAGCGTCGGTCGATCCGCAGGTCGCCGCGCTCAACATCAACTCGTCGCCCGTGGTCATCGCCTCGATCGCCGCGACCAGCGAGAGCGGCCTCGACAACGCCGCCCAGATCGTCACCCAGGAAATCGTTCCTAAGATCGCATCGCTCAACGGTGTCGCCGCGGCGGACTTGACCGGCGGCGTGGAGCAACAGGTCGTCATAACGCTCGAGCCCCAGAAGCTCGCCGCGGCGGGCATCGGCGCGCCGCAGATCCTGGGCGTCCTGCAGGCGAACAACATCACCGTTCCTGCAGGCCAGCTGCAGTCGAACGGGGCCAGCATTCCGGTCTCCACCCAAAGCTCGCTGACGTCGGTCGACCAGATCTCCAACCTCATAGTCGGTGCCTCCCAGCCCGCGCTCGCGCCCGGCGCGACTCCGGCTCCCGGTGCGGCTCCCACACCGGTCAAGCTCAGTGACGTCGCCACGGTTCAGCTGCAAAGCGTTCCGACGACGGGCTACTCACGGACGAACGGCAATCCCAGCCTCACCCTGACCGTGACCAAGACCTCCGACGCCAACACGGTCGACGTCGCGCAGCAGGTCGAGCAGGCGCTGAACGATGCGCAGTCGGCGCATTCCGGCGTGATCACGGTCACCATCGTCCAGAACCTTTCGAACTTCATCCTTCAGTCGCAGGACGGGCTGCTCCACGAAGGTGGCCTGGGCGCCCTCTTCGCGATCATCACGATCTTCCTGTTCCTGTTCAGCGTCCGGTCGACGCTCGTCGCGGCGATCAGCATTCCGCTGTCGGTCCTTGCGGCCCTGGTGCTCATGCAGGTCGCCGGCATCACCCTCAACGTGCTGACCCTGGGCGGGCTTGCCGTAGCCGTCGGCAGGGTGGTCGACGACGCGATCGTCGTATTGGAGAACATCTTCAGACATAGAGCCATGGGCGAGGACCGACTCAGCGCGGTCACGAATGGCCCACGCGAGGTGGCCCGCGCCATCACCGCGAGCACCCTGACGACGATCCTGGTCTTCCTGCCGATCGGCTTCGTGGGCGGCATCGTCAGCCAGCTCTTCCTGCCGTTCGCGATAACCGTGACCTTCGCGCTCGCGGCGTCGCTCGTCTGCGCGCTGACTGTGGTGCCTGTTCTCGCGTACCTGTTCATCGGGCGCGTCAAGCTCAACGTCGACGCCGACGGCGAACCCAAGAACTCGTTCTGGATTCGGGCCTACACGCCAACGATCAAGATGGCGCTGCGGAGCCGCTGGACGCGCTATGCGGTGATAGGTACCGCGGCCGTGCTGTTCATCGCGTCGCTCTCGCTCGTTTCGAGTCTGCCGACCCAGTTCATCAACGCAGGGTCGGACAAGATCCTGGGCGTCACCCTCGCGCCACCGGCCGGTGCCACGTCGCAGGCCGTGCTGGCCGAGGCGACCAAGGCAGAGGGCATTCTCCTCGCCCAGGCACACGTCCAGATCGTGCAGACCAGCGTGCCCAGTGGTAGCGACTCCGGCTTCACGACCATCCTGTCGGCACTCAACGGCCAACCAGCGAACTCCGCGACTCAAACGATCAAGCTCGACCCGAGCGTCGACCTGAATCAGGAAGCGGTCTCTCTTTCAGATGCGCTTGCGCCGGTCAAGAGCGATGGCTATGACATCAGCGTCGCCCAGACCGCGGGCTTCACCAACAACACGTTAACGGTCGTGGTCAGCGGCGACGACCCGGTCGCGGTCCAGCAGGCAAATGACGCCGTGCTCGGCGCGATCAGCGCGCGCACTGACCTGAGCAACGTCAAGAGCGACCTGGCCAAGGCAACACCAACGATCGAGGTCAATGTCGATCCGACGAAAGCGGCGCTGACGGGTTCGACCGCCGCACAGATCGCGCAACAGGTGCGCACTCTGTTCACGCCGACGACGGTCAGCACGGTCAACCTGACCGGCACCGGCGCAGCGGACCTGATCCTGCAGATGGACCCAACGCTGGTCACATCCGTGGAGCAGCTGAGCCAGGTTCCAGTGGGCACGACTCGTCCGGCGCCACTCGGCCAGGTCGCGACGGTCCAGCAGGTCGATGCCCAGGGCAGCATCACGCGCATTGACGGTAAACCCGCCGCCCAGATCACGGGCGAGATCACTTCAGAGGACACGGGCAAGGTCTCGACCGAGGTTCAGAAGCAGATCGACGGCCTGCAGTCCGCCGGCTCGATCCCAGCCGGAGTCGATGTCACTCTCGCCGGCGTCACGCAGCAGCAGAACGAGGCGTTCGGCAGCCTGTTTTCGTCGATGGCCGTGGCCGTCCTGCTCGTTTACGTGATGATGGTCCTCGCCTTCAACTCGCTGATCACGCCGTTCGTCATCCTGTTCAGCCTGCCGCTGGCGACGATCGGTGCGTTTGCCGCGCTATTCGTCTCCGGCCAGCCCCTGGGCGTCAGCGCGCTGATCGGCTTCCTGATGTTGATCGGGATCGTGGTCACCAACGCGATCGTGCTGCTTGATCTGGTCGAGCGTCTGCGCGGCCAGGGGGTGCCTTTGAAGGACGCGATCATCGAAGGGGGACGCACGCGAGTGCGGCCGATCCTGATGACGGCCTTCGCCACGATTCTGGCACTCATCCCGCTCGCGGCCGGGCTCAACCAGGGCTCGATCATCGCCTCGGAACTGGGCACGGTCGTCATCGGCGGCCTGTTCAGCTCGACTCTGTTGACGCTGATCGTCGTGCCCGTCGTCTACTACATCGTCGAGAGCACGAAGGACTCCGTCCGGCGCCGGTTCAGCCGCGCGCCGGAGGGTTCGTCCGACTCGGGCGCTCAGGTTCCCGAGTCGCCCTCGGCGGCGTAAGGGGGTCCATGGGTCCCGGGCAGCCAATCGGGCAGTTGGCTGTCCGGGGCCCGTCACTTCCGCGGTTCGGCGGACGGAGATCGTGCGAACCAGGCCGGGCCCCCTGAGCCGGACCCCAGGCTGATTTGCAGCTGATGCACAACTTTTTCGATCCGTGGCAGCCGGGAACCTGATCCCGGCCCGGAAGGCCCCGCAGGAGTCTCGGGAGAGACTCGCTGCGCTCCCCGACACCCGATTCGAGCGGTTTGCAATCCTTGAAGACTTCCCATTTGGACTCTTGGAGCCCTCGAACCCCGCCGAATTGGCGCTTCCGAGCCCGCCGCCACTTGGTCAGCGGCCACGGCCGAAAAGTTGTGCACTGGCTGCAAAGCGAGGTGGTCATTCGCGCGGTCGAGTACCGGCCGGACCCCCGGTGCGGGGCGTCGTGCTCGATATACTCGGGCGGCCGATGAAGCAGCTCTACCACCCCGACGACCTGGCGTCGATGGACCCGCTCGTGCTCATGAAGAACCTCGACCACGTGCGCATGACCAGCCGCCGGCTGAGCTACGTCCTCCAGCAGCAGATGCACCTGTACACGCCCGAGGCGAACCAGGTCCGGAGCGAGATCGACCAGTACGTCGAGGCCGAGCGCCAGATCGAGTGGGAGATGGCCCGCCGCGGCCTGCGCAACGACTGACCCGCGGCCGCGCGTCGCCGCGCCGCCCGCGTCACCCGCGTCGCCCGCGTCACCCGCGCTGCTGGCCCGAGCGTTAGCGCGTCCACTATTACGCCAGCGTCAGCCGATCGCTTAGCGTCGCTGACCGCCGACCATACGGCTCGACTGCGCCACGGATAGCACTCACGGCGCTAAAGCGCGCCGATAAACGCCTAGTCGGGCGCCTGGCAGGCTCGCGTCGATCGCGTCTGGTCGACTAGGGCTCGGGCAGTCGCTCGGCTAATACTGGTGGTGCTACGGGCTGCGCTTGGCTCGGGCGAGCGGGCTGCGCTTGGCTCGGGC
>CAYYVV010000094.1:0-4272 GCA_964475245.1 uncultured Anaerolineaceae bacterium
CCACGACGTTGACGATCTGGCCGAGCACCGTCGAGCGGACCTGGCGCAGCTCGCCCGTGCCCTGGCACTTGGGGCACGTGGTCGCTGACGTGCCGGGCTCGGCGCCCGTGCCGGCGCACGTCTCGCAGCGCGAGAGCGAGGTGAACTCGATCTCTTTCTCGACACCCGCGATCGACTCGGCGAAGGTCACCTGGAGGTCGTAGCGCAGGTCTGCCCCGGTCGGAACGTGCGGCCGGCGGCCCGCGCCCGCGGTGCCGCCGAAGAACGCGTCGAAGATGTCGCCGAAACCCTGGAAGCCGCCCGCCTGGCCCGCGCCGAAACCGCCGTAGGGGTCGAACCCGGTCGCGCCGGCACCCGCCGCGGCGTGGCCGAACATGTCGTACGCCTGCCGGCGCTGCGGGTCGGATAGCACCTGGTAGGCCTCGTTGATCTCCTTGAAGCGAGTGTCGGCTTCGTGCGACGTGTTCACGTCGGGGTGCCACTGCTGGGCAAGCTTGCGGAACGAGCGCTTGATGTCCTCGTCCGGTGCGCCGCGGGGCACGCCCAGGATGTCGTAGTAATCACGCTGGGTGGCCATGGGTTAGCCGAGTATAGGCAAGGCTGGACTTCACCGGCGCGAACGCCCACGGCGCACGACGGAGGCATTCTGAACTGACGCTCGAGCTCTCGGCGCCGGCCGCGCGCCGGTTCCTGGTCGATCGCCACCTGCTCAACCCGCCACGCGCTTTGCCGGCCACGCCGGACAGCGTGCTGAGCGTGGTCGAGCGCCTGGCCGTGCTCCAGTTCGACCCGCTCGAAGTGCCCGGTGCGCGCAACCACGACCTCGTCCTCCACGCGCGCATCGCAGGCTACCGACGCGGCTGGTGCGAGCAGTGGCTGTACGGGCCCGATCGGCGCCTGTTCGAGATCTACAACAAGAGCCTGAACATGGTCCCGCTTGCCGAGCTGCCCCACTACCGGCTGACCTGGGCGCGTCACGCCGAGGAGTACGGCGCGGGCATCCTGCGTGAGCACGCCGACGTCGCCGCCGACATCCTGGCCACGATCGAAGCGCGCGGGCCGCTCACGACTGCCGACTTTGCCCACCACTCGCACTCGGTCGACTGGTGGTGGGCACCGACGCGCGCGTCGCGGGCGATCCTCGAGGCGCTCTTCGTCAGCGGACGGGTCGGCGTTGCCAGGCGCGAGGGCAACAGGCGCTTCTACGACCTGATCGAGCGCCTCGTGCCGGCCGAGATCCTGGCACGGACCGAGACCGACGAGCTGGCCGCAAAGCACCGCCTGCTGTCGCGCTACAGATCGATCGGCCTGTCGCGGCCGACGGCAGGCAACGACGTGATGATCGGCACGGGCGACGGTCCGGAGCGGCGCAGGCACACGCTCGAGATGGCCGATGCCGGGCTCCTCGTCCCTGTCCAGGTGGAGGGCCACAAGCAGCTCCTCTACGCGCCGGCCGCCGAGCGGCCGGCGCTGGCGGCCGCAGATGATGCGGCGCCGATCGCGGAGCCGGCGGTGACATTCCTCGCGCCGCTCGACCCGTTCATGTGGGACCGCGGCCTGGTCAGACAGCTGTTCGGCTTCGAATACCTGTGGGAGGTGTACGTGCCCGAGCCGAAGCGGCGCTGGGGCTACTACGTGCTGCCCATCCTCTTTGGCGATCGACTCGTCGGCCGCATCGAGCCAAGGTTCGAGCGCGCCGCGCGCAACCTGCGCATTCTCGGCATCTGGTGGGAAGAGGGCTTCGCGCCGCGCGCCGCGGAAGGCTTCGCCGAGCAGCTGCGCGCGGCGCTCCGCGAGTACATGTCGTTCGTGGGCGCGACAACGATCGAATGGGCGCCGGCGACGGGTGGAGCGAAGCGCATCTTCGGCACTCCCCGCCGGCGCCCCTCGACGCCTTGAGCAGCGGCCTACATCAGGCCGACGACGTGGCCCTCCGGGTCACTGAACAGGGCGATGGTGGTCTGCGGCGCGACCTCGGTCAGGGGCATGATCACGCGGCCGCCATTGGCCGTGACCTTCTCGAGCGTCTTGGCCGGATCGTCGGCGTGGACGTAGAACGTCACGAGACCGGCGCCGCCGTCCTGTGCCGTGCCGATGCCCGCGGTCATGTCGCCCTGGCGCTCCATGCCGTAGCCGCCCGGGTTGTTGGTGTCGAGCGACCAGCCAAAGACGTCGCTGTAGAACTTCTGCAGCGCTGGGCCGTCCTTGCCCCTTACCTCGACGTGAACGATCTTGGCGCTCATTGCTGGCCTCCTGCCAAATTGCTTCTCACGGCTCGCTGATCGACCGTTTCAACACAACAACGAACGGCAGGCGGACGAATCGACAGGGATAATCGGGCCGAAGCAAAGCAAGTCTCCCTGGAGGAACAGATGCTCTCGAATGCGCTGGTCGTGCCGACCATTCCCGTCACCGACCTCGAGCGCGCCGTCACCTTCTATCGCGACGTGCTCGGCCTGACCGTGCTCGAGCAGACGCCGTTCGCCGTCCGTTTCGGGGCGGGTGATGGCTCGCAGCTGTCGACCTACAAGCGCCCGCCGGTCGAGCGCGGCCAGACGGTCGCCCATTTCGAGGTCGCCGATATCGAGGCGGAGATGGCCGAGATCCGCGCGCGCGGCGGCGTGTTCGAGGAGTACTCCGGGCCTGGCCTGACGACGGTCAACGGCATCGCGCCGCTCGGCCCGGCGCGCGGCGCCTGGCTCAAGGACCCCGACGGCAACGTCCTCGGTTTAAGGCAGGGACCGACCCCGGGCCGCTAGCGCAGGAGCAGCTTGTCGAGCCGGCGCGATACGACGGCGAGACCGGCAAAGCCCATCAGCGCGAGGTACACGATGTCGATGAGTATCGACGGGCCGACGAGGCCCAGCGACAGCGAGCGCAGCAGGTCGACGCCGCGGTAGAGCGGCGTGAGCTGGATGACCAGGCGCAGCGCGTCGGGGTAGCGGTCGATCGGGAAGAACGTGCCGCTGAACAGGAACATGGGCAGCACGACGAGCTGAATGAGGTCGAAGTCCTGCCACGTGCGCATGAAGGAAGTCGCGGCCATGCCCACCGAGGCGAAGGCGAAGCCGATCAACAGCGCGCCTGGGATGGTCAGGATGACGAGCGGCGAGCGGATCAGGCCGAGGAGCGTGATCACGACCAGGAAGCCGAGCACGTACAGCCCGCCACGGATGAGCGCCCATGCAAGCTCGCCGAT
The DNA here is from genome assembly GCA_964475245.1 of uncultured Anaerolineaceae bacterium. GTDB lineage: Bacteria > Chloroflexota > Limnocylindria > Limnocylindrales > CSP1-4 > JALYGJ01. The sequence goes on from CAYYVV010000094.1 coordinate 3,200, forward strand.
CGAGATGTCCGCCGGTGACATGGGCGTCGTCAGGATCGACGCGAAGGTCTTGTCGTAGTTGAGCTTGAAAAAGAAGTTGAAGGTGCTCTCGGTGATCGCCCCGTTCATCGACGAGGCGGCGAGCAGGGCGGGCGCGATGAACACCGCGTAGGGCACCGGGTTGCCGTCGGGGCCGGGGACACTGCCCACCAGCTGGCCCAGGCCGAAGCCGATGCCGAGCAGGTAGAAGAGCGGCTCGAAGAAGCCCGAGAAAAGGACGAGCCAGCCGTGCTTGTAGACGAGCAGGTTGCGCTCGACCATGCGCATCCAGCGGCTGCCGAAGAAGATCGGTGTCAGGCGCAAGGCAGTCATCCGCCCACCAGCCTTCGGTCGAAGGTGCGGAAGGCGGCGAGCGTGCCGGCAATGGCGATCGCGGCCAGGACGAAGACGTGGATCAGGGCCAGCAGTGGATCGTCACCGATCGTGCCCAGCATCAGCGAGCGGCACAGCGACACGCCGTGCCACAGTGGCGACAGCCAGGCCAGTGGCTGGAGCCAGTTGGGCAGCGTCTCGATCGGGAAGAACGTGCCGCTCAACAGGAAGAGCGGCGTGATGCCGAAGCGGAAGATGTTCGAGAAGACGTCCGGCCGGCGCTGCGTGGCCGCGAAGGCGACGATGGGCGTGGCGAAGGCAAGGCCGGTCAGCACGGCCGCCGGCACGGCAAGGACGACGAGCGGCGAACGAACCGCACCGAAGGCGAGCGTGACGAAGGCGAAGACCGTGCCGACGAGCGTGAGGCGGATCGCGATCCAGACGATGTTGCCGAGAGCTATGTCGCGCGGCCGGATGGGCGTCGCGTACATCGCGTGGTAGATGCGGTTCCACTGCAGGCCACCCAGGATGGGGAACATCGACTCCCCGGCCGCGGTCTGCATGAGCGCCGCGCCGAGCAGCCCGGGGGCCAGGAACTGCAGGTACGTGGCGCCCTCGAAGGTCTGCGTCGAGCTGCCGCTGACGTAGCCGCCCAGGCCCAGGCCCATCGCGGTAAGGAACAGCGCCGGGCTGACGAACGAGCCGAAGATCGACGCCCGGTA
>CAYYVV010000095.1:0-4240 GCA_964475245.1 uncultured Anaerolineaceae bacterium
GCGCGAACTGCGCGCGGGGCTGCACGATCCGGCGGCCGTCCTCGACCGCGCGGCGGCCGTCGTTGGCCGAGGGTCGGCTATGATCGAGCGCGTCCGCCATTCCCGCCGGAGCGCGTGTGTCCCGAATCCCTGACCTGTTCATCATCGGCGCGCCCAAGTGCGGTACAACCTCACTCTTCGAGTACCTCAAAGGCCATCCGCAGGTGTTCATGTCCGCGGTCAAGGAGCCGAACTACTTCGCGCGCGACCTCGCGCTGGACCCGAGCGAGCAGTCGCTGCGCTTCGGCCGTGACGAGGCGCGCTATCTCGCGCTGTTCGACGGCGCGGGCGATGCCAGGCGCGCTGGCGAAGGCTCGACGCGATACCTGTACTCGCACGACGCGCCGGAGCTGATCAAGGCCGCCTCGCCCGACGCGCGCATTGTGGCCATGGTCCGCAACCCGGTCGACATGGCCCATTCGCTGTTCGACCACAAGGTCGCCGCCGGGACGGAGGACATCACCGACTTCGCGCAGGCCCTCGCGGCCGAGGACGACCGCCACGCCGGCCGGCGCATCCCGCCACATTCCAACCCCAAGCTCGCGACCTATCGCGACCGCGCGCGCTTCGGCGAGCAGCTCGCGCGCTGGTTCGACGTCTTCGGCAAGGACCGTGTCCACGTCATCGTCCTCGACGACATGATCGCCGACCCGGCCGCCCAATTCCGCCGGCTGCTCGAGTTCCTTGATGTCGACCCCGACTGGCGGCCGGCGTCGTTCGCCACGCACAACGCCGCCCACGGCAGCCGCAGCCGGGTGCTCCAGGCAGTGCTCCTCTCGCCGCCGATGCAGTGGGCAGCCTGGCGGGCGCTGCCGCGCGTCGTCGGCGATGTCCGTGCCCGGCAGCTCGTGTCGAGGTTCAGCAAGAGCCAGTTGCGCCGTCGCTCGATCGCGCGCGAGGCAATTCCGCCGGAGCTGCGGCGGCAGCTCGAGACAGACTTCATGCCCGACGTGAAGCTGCTCAGCACGCAACTCGGGCGCGACCTGGGCCTGCTCTGGTTCGGGCGGACCGCGGCGTGACGCCGCGCGGGCTGTGCATCTGGTTCACCGGCCTGTCGGGATCGGGCAAGACGACGACCGCCGAGGAGCTGGTCGATCGCGTCACGGAGTCGGGCCGCCCAGTCACGGTGCTCGACGGTGACGTCGTCCGGACGCACCTCTCGCGCGGCCTTGGCTTCTCACGCGAGGACCGCGACGAGAATGTCAGGCGCGTCGCCTTTGTGGCGGCAGAGATCGTGCGTCACGGCGGACTCGTCATCTGTGCCCTGATCAGCCCGTACAGGGCCGCGCGCGCCGAGGCGCGCGCGATGGTCGAACAGGCCGGCGGCCCCGGGTCGTTCGTCGAGGTGTTCATCGATACGCCGCTCGACGTCGTCGTGGGGCGCGACGTCAAGGGCTGGTATGCCGGCGCGGAGCGTGGCGAGGTGAAGCAGATGACGGGCGTGGCCGATCCCTACGAACCGCCGCTCAGCCCGGAGCTGCGCCTCGAGACTGTCGGGCAGTCGGTCAAGGACAACGTGGACGAGATCGTCGCCTACATCGGCGCGCGCGGCGGGCTGTAGCCATGACAGGGACTGACGAGATGAAGCTGCGGCCAGGAGAGCCCGAGGCGATCTTCGTCGTCGGCGTCAGCCGCAGCGGTACGACACTGATGCGCAACATCCTCGAGCGCTCCGATCGCATCGCCCTCGCGCCCGAGAACCACTTCCTGGGTCATCTGCTTGAGCGCGAGGGTGCGCGCTACTACTTCCGCCACGCTGGCGACCTCGCGCAGGACGAAACGCTGCGCAAGATCGTCGACATGATCTATTCGGGCGAGTTCCAGCGGCGATCGCGCTGGCGCGAGGTCAGCCCGTACTGGCGCTGGCTGACCGCGAACGTGGAGCGCGACGAGATGACGCGCCGGCTGATCGCGCTGGCGCCTGAGGATCGCACCGAGCGCGGCCTGATGGCAGCGTTCATGCGCGTCTACGCCGACGTCCAGGGCCGGCCGATCATGGGCGAGAAGACGCCTGCGCACCTGGCCTACGTCGACACGCTCCTCGAATGGTTTCCCAACGGCCGCGTCGTGCACATGATCCGGGACCCGCGCGCGGTGTATGTCTCGGACCTGCACCGGCGCATGACGAAGCGTCGAGCGCCGTACAGCTGGCTGATTCGCATCCCGTTCGCCCTGTCGGCCGTGCTCCTCGTGCAGGTCACCTGGACGTGGGCCGGCGCCGCGCGGCGTGATCGGTATCTCAGGCAGCGCTATCCCGACCGGTATCGCCTGGTGCGCTTCGAGGACGTGGTCACGGACCCCGACCGGACACTGCCCGCCATGTTCGAGTTCCTGGGCGTGGCGCCACCACCCGACCCGACCGCGGTCAAGGTCTATGCCCACGGTTTTCGCTGGGGAGCAGAGGGCCTCGACAGCGCCGCGGCCTCGCGCTGGCGCGAGCACATTCGTCCGTTCCCGCGGCGCTGGCTGAAGTTCTGGCTGGGAACCTACATGAAGCGCTTCGGCTATTCGGGGGCCGAACCGCCTACATCATGACCAGGCCGCCGTCGACGGCGAGCACCTGCCCGGTGATGTACGCGGCCTCGTCCGACGCGAGGAAGGCGACGGCGTAGGCGACTTCCTCGGTCGTGCCGAAGCGGGCAAGGGGCGTCCGGTCGGTGATCTGCTGTTTCAGGTCGTCGGAGAGTCCCTCGGTCAGCTCGGTGAGCACGAAGCCCGGTGCGACCGCATTGACCGTGATGCCCCGACTGCCCAGCTCTCGTGCGGCGGCCTTCGTCAGGCCGATCAGGCCGGCCTTCGCTGACGAATAGTTGGCCTGGCCCATCTGGCCGGCCTGACCCGACACGCTCGTGATCTGGATGATCCGGCCGCGCTTGGCACGCAACATGGGCCGGGTCACGGCCTTGAGCGTGTAGAACGCGCCGAAGAGGTTCGTCTCGAGCACTTCGCGCCACGCCTCGGCGGTCATGCGCATGATCAGGTCGTCGCGCGTGATGCCGGCGTTGTTGACCAGGATGTCGACCTTGCCGAACGCTTCGAGCGCGGCCTTGACCAGCGCCTCCGCGGCTTCCGGATCCGTGACGTTGGCCTGCACCGCCAGGGCCTTGCGCCCGAGCGCCTCGATCTCCTTGGCCGTCTGCTGCGCGGCGGCCGCATTGCTGACGTACGACAGGCACACGTCCGCGCCCTGCTGCGCCAGGCGCAGCGCAATCTGCTTGCCGATGCCGCGCGATCCGCCCGTCACGATCGCCGATTTGCCACTCAGATCAATCATGCGCCGGAGTGTAAGCGGCTGATAAGCGCCACTGACGACCATGCCGCCGACATGAACCGCCGCATCGTCTCTCGCCTCCACCGCGTCCTCCGTGTCCGCGCCAAGCTCACGCAGGCAGACATCGCGAAGTCGGCCGGTGTGGGTCGCTGGAAGGTCGTTGATCTCGAGAACGGCCGGCTGTCACGGCTGACGGTCGAGGAAATGGACGCATGCTTTGGCGCGCTCGATGCGACCGTCGACCTGGTCGTCCGCTATCAGGGAGCCGCCGTCGACCGGCTGTTGGACGAGCGTCATGCCCAGCTCGTGGCGGCCTTCGTTCGACTCCTTCGAGCCCTTGGCTGGGAGACGCGGGTCGAGGTCTCGTTCAACGAGTACGGCGATCGGGGCTCTGTCGACATCATTGGCTGGCACGCGGCACGGCGCGCACTCGTGGTCGTCGAGGTCAAGTCAGAGCTCGGGTCGGTCGAGGGCACGCTGCGGCCGTTCGACGTCAAGTGCCGCCTTGCTGCGGCCATAGTGCGCAAGCGCTTCGGCTGGAATGCGCAAACCGTCGGGCGGATCCTGCTGCTGCCCGAAGACCGAACCGCACGTCGCGCCGTCGATAGGCACGCGGCCGTGATCGATCAGGCACTGCCGGTGCGATCGCGCGAGCTGCGCGCATGGCTGCACGATCCGGCGGCAGCTATCGGCGGTGTCTGGTTTCTGTCAGATGGTGGTCCTGCCAACACTAAGCGGAATCCGTCAGCGATCCGACGCGTCCGCCGGCCCACGGCACGCTCACAAACAGCGGGCGACGAGGCGTGGGCGGGCGAAACTCCCGCGTAAAGTCGGCTGGCCCGTCAATTGACGGAACTTCAGCCCGATGGGGCCGGTGCCGGTGGTTAACGTCGACAGAGCCGACAAATGACGGAAGTCGAGCGGCCGCGG
>CAYYVV010000096.1:0-4227 GCA_964475245.1 uncultured Anaerolineaceae bacterium
GGCCCGACGCGGACGGGATCTCCGACGCGATGACCTGGGTCATGCGCTCGAGCGAGTCGTGCTCGATGCCCTTGGCGACCGAGAGCAGGACGGCGTTGGCATTCACGCTGTCCGCGACGCGCTGGGCGGTCGTGCGCATCGCCGCGGCCGGAACGGCAAAGATCACGAGCTCGTCCGCCGCGCTCAATGCGGCCGGGTCGGCGCTGATCTCGACCTCGACCGGGATGCTGTTGTCGGGCAGGTGGCGCGCATTCCGGCGCTCCGTGGTCATCTCGCGGGCCTGTGCCTCGTCGCGCGCGAGGAGGACGACCGGACCGCGCCGAGCGAGCTGGAGCGCGAGCGTCGTGCCCCACATCCCGGCACCGACGACGGCGCGCCGCGCGTGGCGCTCGACGGTCACCGCGCGCGCACCGCCGAGCGGCGCCGCGGGCGGCGCTCGATGTCTTCGCGCGCGCGCTCGCGGATCACGATGCGCAGCGGCGTGCCGTTGAAGCCGAAGGCCTCGCGCAGCCGGTTCTCGAGATAGCGCCGGTAGCTGAAGTGGATCAGCGCGGCACCGTTGGCGAAGAGCACGAACGTTGGCGGCTCGGCCTGGACCTGCGTCGCGTAGAAGAAGCGCGGCTGCTTGCCCCGCACGCTTGAAGGCGGCCGGCGCTGGGTCGTCTCGCGCAGCCAGGCGTTGAGGGCCGGCGTTGGCACGCGCCGCCGGCGTTCGGCAGCGATCTCGAGCGCCGCCTCGAGCACGCGCTCGACACGCTGGTGGGTCTTGGCGCTGATCGAGATGATCGGGGCGAAGGACAGGAACGGCGCATCGCGCCGGAGTTGCGTGACGTACTCGTCGAACGTGCTCTGCGTCTTCTCCTCGACGAGGTCCCACTTGTTCACCGCGATGACGAGGCCGATGCCCTCTTCGAGCGCGTAGCCGGCCACGTGCGCGTCCTGCGCCGTCAGCCCGTCAGGTGCATCGAGCACGAGAACGGCCACATCCGCGCGCGAGACGGCCTTGAGCGCACGCAGGGTGGCGAAACGCTCGGCCGCAGGACCGGAAGCCACGCGGCCGCGACGGCGGATGCCGGCCGTGTCGATCAGGCGCACGGTTCGGCCGGCCCACTCGAACGACGTGTCGATCGCGTCGCGCGTGGTGCCCGGGATGTCGCTGACGATGACGCGCTCATGGCCGATGAGCGCGTTGAGCAGCGAGCTCTTGCCGACATTCGGCCGGCCGATGATCGCCAGGCGCGCCGGTCGGTCGTCGAAGGCGAACGCCGCCTCGTCTTCGGTACCAAGCTCTGCGTCGGTGCCCTCCCCCGCCTGCGCGAGCTCCTTGTCCGCGCGCTTGCGCTCGAGCTCCGACTCCGACTCGGGTGGCAGTGCCCAGACGATGACGTCGAGCAGGTCGGCAACACCGCGGCCGTGCAGCGCGCTGATCGGGTGCGTCTCGTGCCAGCCCAGCTGGTGGAACTCTGCCGCCTGCAGCTCGCGTTTCGGGTTGTCGGCCTTGTTGGCGGCGACGATGACCGGCGCCTTGGCCAGGCGCAGGATCTCGGCCGCCTCGTGGTCGGCAGGCGTCAGCCCGGCGTCGGCGTCGACCACGAGGACGATGACGTCCGCCTCGTCGATCGCGAGCCGCGCCTGCTCCTGGACGCCCTCCTCGATCGCGTCCCCAGGACGCTGCTCCAGGCCGCCGGTATCGATGACGATGAAGCGCCGCCCGTTCCACTCCGCGACTTCGTACAGCCGGTCGCGCGTCGTCCGCGCGCGATCCTCGACGATCGCGACGCGCTCACCGACCACGCGATTGAAGAGCGTGCTCTTACCGACATTGGGCCGGCCGACGAATGCCACGACGGGCAGGCCAGCGGTGGGCAGGTCCTCGCTCCGACCTGACGTCGGTCGGCGGACGCGGCGCGCCATGGGTTACGCCGCGCCGGCGGCGACGGTGCGACGGTGTCGGCCGTTCTCGTCGAGAGAGGTGCTTCGATAGGCCTGCTCGGCGACCGCGGAGAGTGCGCTGCGCGCCAACTCGGCGGCACGCTCGTGCGTCTCCGGCGTGCCGGCGAGGGCGTAGACGCGCTCGGCGACCTGCTCAAGGTCCTCGATCGGGGTGCTCGTGCCGCCGGTGACACCCACGACGCGCGCGCCGTTGAACGCGGCGGCATCGGCGAGATCGCGCCCGCTCTCGATCTGGATGACGGGCTTGCCCGCGATCTCGCACAGCCGCGTCAGCTCCTTGGTGTTGGCGCTGTTGCGGCCGCCGACGACGACCATCATGTCGACCTGCGCGGCAAGGTCCATCGTGTCCTGCTGGCGCCGGATCGTGACCGGACAGACCGTGTTGATGATCTTCAGCTCGTGCGTCCGGCTGACGAGGTGCGCGGCCAGCTTCTCGAACTTCCACGGCGGCTGCGTGCTCTGGCTGATGAGCGCCATGCGCTTGGTACGCGGGATGCGCTCCCAGTCCTCCTCCTCGTCGACGACGATCGCGTCGGGCGCGAAGCCGAGCAGGCCGACCACCTCGGGATGGCGCGGCGTTCCCAGGAGCACGATCGTGTAGCCGTCATCGACCAGCTTCTGCAGCTCGCGCTGCTCCTGGATGACCCACGTGCACGTGCCGTCGATGACCTCGAGCCCGCGCTCCTCCGCGCGCGCCATCACCTCCGGCGTGACGCCGTGCGCGCGGATGACCACGGCCGCGCCGCTGTCGACGTCGTCGAGCGTGTCGACCGTGTCGATGCCCTGGCTCTCAAGCTGGGCGATGACGCCCTCGTTGTGCACGACCTGGCCCAGGGTATGCGTCCGCTTGCCCTGTGCCGCTGCCAGTCGGGCGTAGTCGATCGCCTCGCGCACCCCATAACAGAACCCGGTCCGGCGCGCGATGCGGACCTCTTCGACACTACCCATCTTGCCCAGTATGGCACCGGCGGCACTTGCCGCCGGTCGCTGTCAGGGCGTGGCGCTTAACGCGGCGACGGTAATGGCGAGCTTCCGATGCCCTTGATCGAGCCGACGAGCTTGAGACCGTCCGTTCGATAGACGTAGCAGCGCACATCCTTGTCGCCGCTATCCCAGCTGTCGCTCGTCGGGTAGAAGAAGCCACCGTCCACGTCTTCGCGAGCGCTGAAGTCGGTCGCGAGGTAAAGCGACAACTGATCCGCGCAGACCTGATCCGCGACCGTCGTGAAGTGGTCAGCGCCCGGATACGAGGTCGAGGTGTCCGCAACGATGTAGACGACCTCCGCGTCGTGAGGGTCCGAGCACGGCTGGTGCTGAACGTCGCTGACCGTCGTCGTTCCCGCCGCCGGCGTGTCGATGCAGTCGCCGACCTGCAGATCGGTCACGCCGCCAGTCGTGCGGTCCCGGAAAAGATAGACGCCGCCTCCGATCAGTACGACGATCACGACGAGTACACCAAGCGCGATCAGACCCGTCCGACGGCTCCGTTTCGCGGGTGGCACGCCAGTCGGCATGGCGTATGAAGGCGGGCCTGGCGGTGGCGCGCCGTAGCCCGCAGGCGGGCCTGGCGGTGGCGCGCCGTAACCCGGCGGAGGCCCTGGCGGTCCAGGCGGTGGGTAGCTGCCCGGCTGGTCCGGGCCAGATGTAGGCATGCTCATGGCGTGTCGTCCTCCCTCGATTGCAGCGGAGCGCATTCTGTCACACCGCGGTCGACTCGAAGCGGCCTTTGTGACGTGCGTCGACAAGGGCAGCGATATGGCGCATCAGATCATCTGAAGCCGCGTTTATCGCGTCGCGACGTGCGAGTGACGGATCAAGCTCGAGGGTGAACGGCTTGCCGACACGGACGGTGATCCGCGTCCCGAGCCTGGGCATGCGCTGGCCGCGGCCGAGGAAGAGGTCGCTGCCCGAGACGCCGACGGGCAGGATCGGCACGCCCGAGCGCGTCGCGAGCATCGCCACGCCCGGTTTCGGCTCCTGCAGCACGCCCGTCTGGCTGCGCGTGCCCTCGGGGAAGACGCACAGGATCTCGCCCCGGTCGAGGACCGCGCGCGCGACGCGATACGCCTCGATGTCGCTGCCGCCGGCCTTGACCGGTGTGGCGCCGACCATTCGAATAAACCACCCGACGGGACCGACGAAGAGCGACTCCTTGGCGAGGATGTGCATCTGCCTGCCCAGCGCCGGCGTCAGCCAGCCGACGACAAGAGGCGGATCCGCGTTCGAGATGTGGTTGGAGACGACGATCAGCGGTCCGTCCTTGGGCAGGCCGTC
>CAYYVV010000097.1:0-4154 GCA_964475245.1 uncultured Anaerolineaceae bacterium
TCCAGATTTGCAACCAACCTACGAGCAGGTCACAGCCTCACTGAAGAGTGGGCGGGCCTCCGGGTGGAATCGTCAGCAGCACGATCGCGACCACCAGGCTGGCGAGCGCGATGACCAGGAGCGCGGCGGCAAGGATCTGGCGACGGGGCGGGCGCACGGCTCAAGGATAAGTGCCCACGCCCCGAGCCGAGTGAGACGCGACGCGCGTCGCGTCGCGGCGCTCAGCCCGCGGCGGCGGCCGCGGCGAGCAGCTGGGGCAGCCCGATCATGATCAGCAGGGTCACGATCGTGGCCAGGATGAGGGCGCGAATCAACGGCAGAGCAGCACGCACCAAGTTCATCGTGAGTGGGACGGCCGGGTTGCGCGGCGTGTGACGCGTGTAGGTCTCCGCGGGAACGGGGCCGGTGGTCATCAGTTTCTATCTCCTGGTCAGTGACTTGTGGGTGCTGGAGTTGTCGTAGCAGCGGGCGATTCGGATGCAGACGGCGCAGGGCTGGTGTTCGGTTCCGTGGATGATGTCGGCGATGGCTCAGGCGTCGGGGTGGGCGGGTTGACCTTGTCCTGGAGAGCCTGCGGCGCGTCGGGGTCGGCCCACGGCAGAACGTCGAGCGGGTTGACTCTTTCGCGCACGAGCGGCGGATAGCCGAACTTGAGGAGGTACTGCACGACCTCCTGCCAGGCTCCCTCCATGCGGATCAGCGAGTAGTGCAGATGACAGCCGGTCGCGAAACCGGTCTCGCCTTCAAGGCCGATGACATCACCCGCCTGGACAACTGCCCCCGCCTCCACATCGGCCTTGCTGAGGTGGACGTACTCACTGCGATAGCCGTTGCCGTCGTCGATCACGACGACGATGGCCTGCTCGTTCGTGCGCCCGAGGCGCTGCAGGCGAGCGTAGATGGCCTCCGCGTCGCCCTGATAACCCAGGTACGGGTCGTAATCACGGCCGGCGTACAAAACGGTGCCGTCGTGCGCGGCGCGGACCTTGTCATCGCAATGTGTCGCGAGGTCGACCCCGTCGTGGTACGAGACGCCGTCGATCATCACGAAGCCGCCGTCGGCCGGCGGCTCGGGCGCGAAGTGGGTCGTGATCAGGGCATGGTTGACGGGCCAGATGTAGCCGGTCAGCTGGGCCGGATCGACGCTGTGGGCGGGAATCGACTTGGCCAGAGGATTGAGCGTGGGCTGCGCGCTCGGGCTGGCACCAACGGCCGTCGTCGGCGCGGGGAGCGCGCTCGACAACGGAGTGGACGCTCCAGCAGCGGGCGAAGCGCCGGCGCCCGGCGTCACCTGGGCAACCAGCGTCGGCGGCACGGTGCTCGGGCGATCGACACCGACGAACACGACGTACACGGCGGCGATCAGCGCGACGAGCGAAACGGCGAGCAGCCCGAGGCGTACGGGGGTCACAGGCGGGCGCGCCGAATCATGGTTTCGAGGCAGGGCATGCGCCCTAATCGTTGCATGACGAGGGTCATCGCGTATCCCTGTGCCGCGCTATTGGCTGATTAGAACATCCGTTCTACTATCGCCCTCGTGACGGGTGCCTACGCCGAGCTCCATTGCCACTCCAACTTCTCGTTCCTCGACGGCGCGTCGGGCGTCGAGGATCTCGTCGAGCGCGCCGTCGATCTCGGGCTGACCGGTCTCGCGCTGACCGATCACCTGGGCCTGTATGGCGCTGTCCGCTTTGCCACGGCCGCGCACGAGGCAGGGCTCAACGCCATCGTGGGCATGGAAATCGAGCTGCTCGATCCCGTCGCCCCGGATGCGGACGGCATCGTCGTTCCCCGGCGCAGGCGCAAGCGACCCGCGCCCACCGCCGAGATCGTTGCGGCCGAGCCTCGACTCGACGGCCGCGTCGTTCGTCCGCAGGTCGAGCGGCTGCGGCCGCCGGGCCACCGCGATCCCGTGCGCGAGGACCTGCGCGGCGTTCGGGCGCGCGAGCTCGGGCCGCATCTGGTGCTCATCGCGCGCGACATGACCGGCTATCGCAGCCTGTGCCGGCTCGCTAGCAGGGCCCAGCTTGCCGGGACCAAGGGCGCGCCGCGCTTCACCCATGCGCGCCTGGGCGACGAGACGGAGGGGCTCATCGCGCTGTCCGGCTGTCGCCACGGCGAGATCGCGCGGCGGCTGTTGGCCGGCGATCGAGATGGGGCGAAGGACGCCGCGCGCCGGCTGGCCCGGATGTTCAACGGCAACTTCCATCTCGAGCTGCAGCACCACCTGCTCGCGGACGACGACTGGCTCGTGACGGAAACGGTCGGGCTCGCCGACGAGCTGGGCCTGCCGCTGGTCGTGACCAACGACGCGCACTACGCGCTGCCGGCCGATCGCGAGCTGCAGGACGTGCTCGTGTGCATCCGCCACGGCCAGCCGCTCGAGGAGAGCGGCCACCTGCGCCGGCCGAACGGCGAGTACTACCTCAAGGGCTTTGAGCAGCTCTGTGGGCTGCCGCCACAGAGCGGCGCGCTGGGGGCGCGCGTGGCGCAGGCGTGGGCGCAGGCGATCGGTGCCGCGGCGGAGATCGCACAGGGTTGCTCGGTCGACTTCGACTTCGAGCAATACCGCTTCCCGGGTTTCGAGGTTCCTTCCGGCGAGACGCCTTTCTCGTACCTCGAGACGCTGTGCCACGAGGGCATGCGCGCCCGATATCACCCGTTGAAGCCCGCAGTCGTGAAGCAGCTTGCGCACGAGATGGAGGTCATCGAGCGCACCGGCCTGGCCGAGTTCTTCCTGATCTGCTGGGACATCATGCGTTTCTGCCGCGAGCGCAGCATCCCGGCGCAGGGGCGGGGCAGCGCGGGCGATTCGATCGTCGCCTACGTGCTGGGCATCACGCGCGTCGACCCGATCCGCCACAGGCTGCTCTTCGAGCGCTTCATCAACGAGGGCCGGACCTCGTACCCCGACGTCGACATCGACTTCGCCTCGTCGCGCCGCGAGGAGGTCATCCAGTATTGCTACGAGCGCTACGGCCCTGAGCACACGGGCATGGTCTGCAACCTGGTCACCTACCGCGCTCGCTCGGCCGTGCGCGAGGTGGGCTACGCGCTGGGCTTTCCGCGGCCGCTCGTCGATCGCGTGGCCAAGGCGCTCGAAACCTATGACTCGGTCATGGTTCGGCGTGATCTGGAGGCCGAGGGCGGCTTCGCCGACTTCTTCACGCCGTCCCCGGCGATCGGTGGCTCTGTTGGCGGATCGGTATCCGCGGTCGTGTCGGCGGCGCTCGCCGAGGACCGTGGCTTTCTCGACGGCATGGGCCAGCTCAACGACGGCCGCGGACCGGCGGCCCTGCCCGCGTCGCTCGCGCCGGTCGACGTCAAGCGGCCGGGCCGCACGCCGCGTGGCACCTCTGACGACGAAGGCGGCCCGGGCGACACGCCCGTCTCCGTTCGTTGGCTGCGCCGCGAGGAGGAGCACCTCGCCGACGAAGAGGATGGCGAAGTCCATCCGGCTCTGATCCGGCGGCCGCGGCCGATCGATCCTGATCGGGACGAACCCGTGGCGGCGTCGAGCGAGCTCGTGCGCGCGGCGCCGGATCGTCCGTCGACGGTGGCGATGTCGCCATGGGAGCGCTGGCTGGAGCTGACCGGCAGGATCGACGGCTTTCCGCGCCACCTGTCGATCCACACCGGCGGCATGCTCATCACTGCCGCGCCGCTGATCGACATCGCGCCACTCGAGAGAGCCACGATGCCCGGCCGTGTCGTCGTTCAATACGACAAACGCGACATCGAGACAATCAAACTCATCAAACTTGACCTGCTGGGCCTTAGGATGCTCAGTGCGATTGACGACGCCTTGCGCGATATCGCTGCTGATTGCGCGGTGAATGTCGTGCTTGACCGGTTACCGGAGGACATCGACGAGGTCTTCCGCATGATCCAGGCGGCGGACACGGTGGGCGTCTTCCAGATCGAGTCACGCGCGCAGATGCAGACGCTGCCCAGATCGCGGCCGACGACGCTCGACGATCTCGTGGTCGAGGTGGCGATCATCCGCCCCGGCCCCATCCAGGGCAATGCCGTGCATCCGTACCTGCGCCGCCGCCAGGGCAAGGAGGAGGTCGCCTATCTCCATCCAAGTCTCCAGCCGGCGCTCGAGGAGACGATGGGCGTGATCCTGTACCAGGAGCAGGTGATGAAGATCG
>CAYYVV010000098.1:0-4096 GCA_964475245.1 uncultured Anaerolineaceae bacterium
TCGCCCGTGATCGCGCAGCGTCGACCATATGCGTCGGTAACCAGCACGCGGAACGCACCCTGGCCGAGCCGCGGTGCGACGAGGATCGGGGTGCCGTATGCGGCTGGTTGCTCGATGGCGATGGTCGGACCCAGAGCAGCGCGCGCCAGCTGCAGTTGCTCCCAAAGCACCGCTCCGGTACCGGCGGTGCTGTCGAAGGTCTTGCCCTGGACGATGTTCGGTGCCCAATCGGGTGGTGCGGTGATCCATTGCTCGGGCGGCAGGAAATACGGCTCGACGAGGACGAACGCGCCAATCTCGTCCGTCTCAAGATCCACGGATCGGCCGCGATATCGAGCTATCCGCGTCCGCATCAACTCCATCGACAGTGCGCCGTTCTTGACGCCGAAAGTGTCCCAGGCCCATCGCGGCGACATCTTTGTGTAGCGCACGAACGTCCCGCCACCGACGATAAAGCCGCCCCGGGCCGCATGAAGCTTGAAGACGAACTGCGCGCCGGGTTGGAGGATCACAGCCTGACGCGCGGCGCTCGGCTGCCAGAAGTTGACCTCGTCGACATCTGGGAGCGAGGCCAGGAACTGGAACCAGTCGTAGTCGGTTACGCCAACCCAGTAGCGCACGGCTGGACTCTAGCGATTCGGTGCACTGATCGGGGCCGCTCGACAGTAATCTCCGTTTCGTGCACCTCTACCGGGGATCGACGGAGCAGTTCATCGGCGACGCCGTGCGGGCGCGGCTCGCGGGTCACCTGGCGGATCGATTCTTTGATGAGTACCGTTATCGGCCGGCCGAATCGGAAGTCCGGTCGTGGCAGAACTCACTGCGCGCAATGGCCGACGTGCTCCAACTTGCGGACCTGCGCGATCAGGGGATCCTGGTCGAGCTCCAGCTGCCGCTCACGTCGAAGCGCCTGGACTGCCTGATCACGGGATCGAACCCAGATCGTGGCGACTCGGCAGTGATCGTCGAACTAAAGCAATGGACGGCGGTCGGTAGGTCGAACATCCCTGAGAGCGTTACCGTCGCGTTCGGCGATCGCATCAAGGATCACCTGCATCCGTCGGCCCAGGTCCGACAGTACGAGCGCTACCTCCAGGACACGCATCCTGCGTTCTCGGACGGCGCCGTCTGGGCGTCGGCATGCTCATACCTCCACAACGCCGCGTTCGACACGAAGTCACCGATCTGGAGCACGCAGTTCAGCGAGCTCACAGCGTCTTACCCAGCCTTCGCAGGTGATCAGGCGGACGGGCTGGCCGGCTTCCTGGATGCTCGCATCGCCGGTCCCGACGACGGATCCATCGTCGACCGCGTCGCCGATGTGGCGTTCAAGCCGAGCAAGCGGCTCCTCGATCACGTGGCTCGCGTTATCAAGGGCGATTCGACCTTCATCCTCCTCGATGAGCAGCTGGTGGCCTACAACGCGATCCTCGCCGCGGTCGGGGCCGCCGGGCAGAACCAACAGGCCACGGTCTTCCTCGTTAGCGGCGGCCCAGGTACCGGGAAGTCGGTCATCGCCGTCAACCTGATCGCAGAGCTGTCAGCCCGAGGAATCCGCGCGATCCACGCAACGGGCTCGAAGGCGTTTACTGAGAACCTGCGCCAGAAGGTCGGGATGCGGGCATCAGCTCTTTTCAGCTACTTCATGAGTCTTGCCGGAACCAAGGAGCCCTTCGACGTCGTAGTCCTGGACGAGGCTCACAGAATCCGGGAGGTGAGCGGCAATCGCTTTACGCCTCGATCCAAGCGCACCGGCAAGTCACAGATCGAGGATCTGCTCGACGCTGGGCGAGTCTCCGTGTTCTTCATCGACGACCTGCAGGTCGTTCGGCCAGAAGAGGTCGGAAGCTCCGAACTGATCAGGCAGACCGCTGCGGTGCGTGGCATACCCGTGCGCGAGTTCGAGTTGGAGGCTCAGTTCCGAGCGAACGGCTCGGATGCCTTCGTCGAATGGGTGGACAACACGCTCGAGACGGCGCGGACGCCACAGGTCCTTTGGCCGAACGAGGATCCGTTCGACTTCGATGTCGTCGACAGCGTGGGCGAGCTCGAACAGCGAATCCGCGCGCGATCTGGATCGGGTTTCAGCGCTCGACTTGCAGCTGGCTTCTGCTGGCCGTGGTCAGACCCGCTGCCATCAGGTGAGCTCGAACCAGACGTCGTCATCGGCGACTGGCGCATGCCCTGGAACGCCAAGTCAGATTCCGGCGCGCTCGGGCCTGACATCCCAAAGTCGCACTACTGGGCGAGCGATCCACATGGAATCGACCAGGTGGGCTGCGTCTACACAGCTCAGGGCTTCGAGTTCGACTACATCGGGGTGATCTTCGGGCTCGACCTCGTGTACCGGCCCGGCGTTGGATGGGTCGGTCAACCCGACCAGTCGCGCGATCCGGTCGTTAAGAGGAGCTCGCGGGACGCCTTCACGGATTACGTCAAGAACACCTACCGTGTGCTTCTGACCCGAGGACTCCGCGGCTGCTACGTCTACTTCGTCGATTCGTCGACACGGGACTTCTTCCTCAGCCGCATCGAAACGCCGCGCGCCAGGCTCGTCAAGGCCGCCGAGACCCCGTTCAGCTACCCCGATTGAACAATCTGCCCAAGGCTGCACGAGTAGACATTAGGGCGAACCTGTCCGAGTACCTCCACGATCGACGCGCGACGGAGCGGTATGCATCGTTCGACTACTGCTTCAACTACTTCCAGGAACAGTCCGACCGTGGCTTGACCGCCGAACTCACAAGTCAAGAGAACCTAGAGATGTCATGTCTTCAGCTCGGTTTCTACCTGGCCAGCTGGGGCATGTACCGAGGATCAACCACGCGCCTCAAGAGAAGCCTCGCCTACCTCAAGCCTCCAGTTGAAGTCATCGCGAACGCGCCTGCCGAGATCTGGTCGACCGACGCCGACAGCTATACGCCCGAACGCATCGAGCTGATGCTCGACGTCGCAGCTCATCTTCGGGAATGTTTCCCCGAGGGGGCATCCGATACGACCGTCACGAAGGTGATGCTCGGAGTGTTCGGCTGCGTCCCCGCCTTCGATCAGTACTTCAAGCGAGGCTTCGGCGTCTACGGGTTCAACGCGTCTGCCCTGGCACGCATCGGCGACTTCTACCGCGAGAACTCTGCCGTCATCGATGCGTACAGGGTGCCGACGCTCGAATTCGCAACGGGACTGGAGACCGCCCGCGGCTACTCCCGGGCGAAGGTGATCGACATGATCTTCTTCGTGGCGGGTGCTCCGCAGCCCGCGAGCTGATTGCGGGTCGCTCTCCAGTCGTCAGTTTCTATGCAGTCGGGTGTTCGCCGATCACCACTGGTATTCGATCGTCGTCGAACACAGCCGTTAGTTCGAGTTCACCGCCAAGAGCCTCAATGTATTCCCGCAGGCTGGACAGGAACACATCCTGTCGATGCTCAAGAGCCGAAACGCTGCCTTGAGTGGTTTCCAGTGCGCGGGCCATCATCACCTGGGTGATGCCCCTTGCCGTTCGGATCTCGCTAAGTGCGAGGGCCTCCCGAAGAGCTCGGCCGCTTTCCTGGGCAGCCGCCTCATCGGGGACCTTGGAGCGCCGGACGTCGCTCCATCGCGTGGTCATGACCGATTAGCCCCTTTCATAAACAAAATCTACAGACTCGGCCTATACCTCTCGTACATCCGCGCGGCGGCGGCGATGGCAGTGCGGTACCACTTCGTCCAGTCTCCCGCCTTGTCCCCGGCATACAGGAGAACCAGTCTGCGATCCGCGTTGAAGGTGCAGAGGATTCGGACGTCCGTTCCGAGCGGCCGAATCTCTTTTAGATGGCGTCCGAAGAGCGCCACATATTCGCGGTAGTCGGGCTCGAGGCTGATCTCACCGACAAGCGGTCGCCCGACTGCTGGTCCGAATTCGGCCACATAGTCAACCGCGTCGATGATGGCTCTGGTCGGCATTGCGGGGTGGTCTGGCAGAATGGCGATGAACTCGGCTACCTGATCCGTTAGGTCTGGGTCCAACCAGTTCGCCATGCACCGAATATAGCGCCAACGAGATATCGCGTCAACTCAATATCCAGGACGATACCGGTCATTCGGCGCACGCGTGGCCGCC
>CAYYVV010000099.1:0-4058 GCA_964475245.1 uncultured Anaerolineaceae bacterium
GAAAGGTCCGGGGGTTCGAATCCCTCCCTCTCCGCCATCTCCGCAGCGTGTGCCGTTACGCCAGGCTCGGAGCTCCATTTGGATGCGATACCCGTCGCCACCTTGCGACCTGCGGCACGGCGAACGAGTGCCGTTTGGTGTTGCGGCCCGCAGGGCGAGCCGATACCGTGCCCTAGGCAGACCGTCACGTAAGGGAATGGTTCGCGTCATGCCCCGCCCGAGCCGCGTTGCGTCACTGGACAAGTGGCATACCGGCGCGTCCATGGATCCATCGCCGGAGGGCGCTCGGTGTTGGGCCTGAACCGTCTGGTCACGCGCCGCTATCGCTTCGCCGTCGGCCTCCAGGCCGCGATGTTTCTTGCGTCCATGTTCGGGCCCGTGCCGGCACAGGCGGCCTCATCGACTCCGATTCCGGCTCGCTCCTCGACCGTCTCGTCCGCTGCGCGGGAGACACCACCGACCATCGCGAACGATGCGTCGAGCGGACCAGCTCCGTGGCCAATGCTTGGCCATGACCCCCAACACTCGGGGCGCAGTCCCTTCGCCGGTCCGACGACACCGACTCTGAAGTGGGTGTTCGATCCACCGGTCGGGAGCACTGCTCCAGAGATTCGGCCTCCGACCATCGGAGCGGAT
This sequence comes from uncultured Anaerolineaceae bacterium, assembly GCA_964475245.1. GTDB lineage: Bacteria > Chloroflexota > Limnocylindria > Limnocylindrales > CSP1-4 > JALYGJ01. The sequence continues at coordinate 637 of CAYYVV010000099.1, forward strand.
GGCTCCATCTACGCGACCGCCAATGACGGGCATCTGTTCGTGCTGGATCCGAGCAACGGCACGGAGAAATCGAGCTCTGCGTCGTCGAGCAGCCCGAGCTACTCGACCGCGCTCGGCCCCGACGGAGAGGTCTACGTCGGGACCGGTCACGGGAACTCGGATTTCGGGCCGCGCGGCGTCGATCGCATCGGCGTTGCCGGTGATAGCTGGCGGTTCAGTGTCCTGGGCTACGCGAACGGGAGTACGCCGACCTTCGCCGACAACACCGTCTATCTCGGAGACCCGTACTTCCGCTCCGTCTATGCCCTCAACGCGGCCGATGGCAGCGTGAAATGGACCGCGGCGGTCGAAGGCATGGTCCAGTTCTGGTCCGCACCCGCTGTCGCGTCGGCCGGCACCGTCTTCATCACAACCGACGTGTTCAGTCACTTCGGACCCGATACAGGCAACGTGTACGCACTCGATCCCGTGGATGGATCGGTGCTGTGGCGCACTCCCATCGACGCTGGACTGAACACGTCCCCAGTTGTCGGGCTGGACGGAACTGTCTATGCCGGAGCATCGGACGGATACGTTTACGCGCTCGATGGTGTCTCGGGCGTTCTTCTCTGGCGGCACCAGATGGACGGCACGATAGGCGGAAATCCCGCCATCAGCGCCGACGGCGCGGTCATTGCTACCTCGGAGGCGGGCGATGTCGTCGCCCTGGATGCAGACACCGGTGCTCAGTTGTGGCGATACGAGGCGGGCGGATTGATCAGCTCAGCACCGGCGATCGATTCAAACGGTGTGGTCTATGTCGGCATCTCGACGAATTCACCGAACGACGGAGATGTCGTCGCACTGCGGGGCAGTGACGGCGCGCTGCTCTGGCGATTCTCCGTAGGGTCCCCGGTGACCGATTCGTCGGTCGCCATCGGATCCGATGGAACGCTATACGTTGGCGGGGGCGGCACTGCCTCCACCGGCCAATACGCTTTGGTCGCCATCGGCGACCTGACTGTTCAACAGTCACAGATGATCACGTTCGACCCGCTTCCTGACGTGACCTTTGGCGCGAGCCCCATCACCCTGGCCGCCGCCGCATCCTCAGGCCTGGCGGTTAGCTACGCAGCGAGCGGAGCCTGCTCCGTCGCGGGCTCGACCCTCACGTTCAGCGGCCCGGGCACGTGCACGGTCACCGCGAGCCAAGCCGGCGACGCCAGCTGGGCGGCGGCCCCGGACGTTACCCGAAGCTTCACTGTCCACGGCGCTGTTGCGCCAACAATCCTCTTCCATGACTCGTTCACTGGCCCGGCCGGCCAGACACTCGAGGCGCACAACTCGGCTTACGCCAAATACCCCTCCGGCGACTACCTGTACTTGACCGGCAACGGGGCTGTCTCGACGCCGAGCTACGGGCTCGAGCACTACAACGGACCCTATTCCTCGACGCAGGGCGTCCAGTTCGAGTTCACAACGATGTTCCAACCGAGTCTCGACCAGCAATGGGGTGTCGAGGTCTATGCACATTCTCCCGGAGATCGATCCGAGGACGCGTACCTGGGGATCGGGCCCGCGGGTGGCGGGACGATCTACGACATCTACGGCACGGTATTCCACGAGTTCCCGAGCGGCTACTTCCAGGACAACACGACGTACACCTTCTTCGCGAGCTATGACGGCTCCGAAGTCGTCGTCTACCTGAACGGCGTCGAGGTTGCCCGCTTCAACGGCAACCACACGGGCTACGCCAGCGGCAGTATCGGTGTGCAGCTCAGGAACAACGCGTGCCTCGGGAACCTTTATTACACCGACGGGCTGACGCCGCTCTCGACCGGCGCGCCCAGTCACCTCGATTGCTCCGAGTCGAGCGCTGCCGCCCAAACCATCACCTTCGACCCGCTTCCCGACGTCACTTATGGCGTCGGGCCGATCACCCTTGCTGCGACCGCATCCTCGGGCCTATCGGTCAGCTTCGCGGCCTCCGGCGCCTGCGCTGTTGCGGGGCCTACGCTGACGGTCGCGGGGGCCGGCCCATGTACGGTCACCGCCTCACAGACCGGTGATGCGACCTGGGAGGCAGCGCCAGACGTCAACCGAAGTTTCACCGTCGCACCTGCGGCCATCACTGTCACCGCAGTTGACGCCACGATGACTTACGGCGGCACGGTGCCAAGCCTCTTGGCCACCTATGTCGGCTTCGTCAACGGCGACACGGCGTCGGACATTTCCGGTACCCCAGACCTCGCCACCACGGCCACATCGCTGAGTCCGGTCGGCAGCTACCCGATCACGATCGGCCCGGGCACACTCGCCGCCGCCAACTACGTCTTTGTACTTGTCCCGGGAACAATGACGGTGGTGGCGCCGCCATCTCCTCCTTCGTCCGTGTTGGCTGCGGCTGCGGGTTCCTCTGTCGTGATTTCTTGGGCGGTCCCAACCTCGGATGGCGGCTCGCCCATCACTGGTTACACGGCCACGGTCATGCCAGGCGGTATGACCTGCTCAACGAGTGGCGCGCTGACATGCACGATCGAAGGGCTTGACGACGGCACCTACTCGGCCACGGCGATTGCCACGAACGCCGCTGGTTCGAGTTCAGCGTCTGACCCGCCCACAGTCTTCCGGATCCGCACGAGGAACCAGGTACCGACCGCCACCCTCGAGCTGAGCCAGGCCACCGGTGTGGCGCCGCTGGATACGACGGCCACAGTCAGCGCCACCGATGCGGACAACGACCCGCTCACATACACGCTTGATTTCGGGGACGGCACCGAGGTCGCCAGTGGCGCACTGCCAGTCGCCCCGGTTGCACATCGCTATGCGAGCAGCGGAGTGTGGACGGTGCGTCTTGCTGTCAGCGACGGCCTGGAGACGACGATCGAGACCTCAACCGTCAGCGTCGGATCGAGCGAGCCGCTTCGCGCGGTGGCCGGCGATGACATCACTGCGACGGTAGGTGCCGCGATCAGCTTCGACGGCTCAGCCTCCCGGCCGCTCGTCGGGATCGACAGTTACAGCTGGACGTTCGGCGATGGCTCCCCGGCTCAGCCCGGTGCGATCGTCAGCCATACCTTCACCCAGGCCGGGACATGGACCGTGACACTTACGGTCGGGCAGGGGACGAGCACTGATTCCACCACGCTGACGGCAACCGTGATCCCAGTTTTAGGCGCGCCATCGCTCGCGATCACGGTCACAGAGACGGGGGGAGCAACGATCCCAGGCGCCGATGTCGTTGTCATCGACGCGAGCGGCACGCGCTACGCCGCTACGACGGATAACGCCGGCGTCGCCCACCTTGACGGCCTCGCTGACGGTAGCTACACGGCATATGGGTGGCACGACGGCTATCAGCCGGGTACTGCTCCGGTCGCTGTGTCAGGAGGGACCGGCCAGGCGAACCTAGTCCTGCCGGCCGGAGCGGTGGCACAGACGTC
>CAYYVV010000100.1:0-4025 GCA_964475245.1 uncultured Anaerolineaceae bacterium
TCCAGGTAGACGAGCGCGAGCAGGTCGCGGCCGACGAGCTTGTAGTAGTCACGGCTGACGGGTCGCCGCCACCACGCTTCCTCGATCCGCCAGCGGTTGCAGACCTCGACCTGCTCCGCCCCACCGTCCCAGCGCAGGCGCGCCGGCTGCCCGCGTGAATCGAGCTCGATGTCGATGATCGGGTGGTGGCCGAACAGCCGGGTCATCGCCGATCACAGGGTGGCAGCCGGCGCGCCCGGGGCCGAGGTCGCGGGCACGAGCTCCGTGCGCGCCTCCGGCACGATGTGTTGCGGATCCAGTGTCCTGGCACGCAGCACGCGATCCTGTCCGAACCGCAGGGCAAGGCCGACGAGCTGCCAATCGAGCCGTCCGGCACGTGCCAGTTGGGGCGTGAACAGGCCCAACTGCTGACCGGCCGCGACCTGCTCGCCGCGCAGCTCGAGCACGAACCGGGTCACCGGCGCAGTCGGCGGCGAGCCCGTGAGGCGCGCGAACAGGAGCCGCTCGAGCAGGTCCGGTGCGGCCGCGGGCTCGGGCAGCTGCTGCTCCAGGACGAGTGGCCCGGGGCCGTGCTCGAGTTCGAGCGTCATCAGCGCGCGCGTGGCGCCTGCGCCACGCGCGCTCAACTGCTCGCACAGCGCGCCACACAGGTTGTGCAGCAGGAAGCGCAGCGGATCGAGCGTGTCCACTGACGGCTCGAGCTCCGCTTCGGCGCGCAGATGCTGGACCGGCTTCCGGGGCCGCAACGGCCGGCCGTCCCTGCCCTGGGCAAGCTCGTGGAGCATCGCTCCGTGCGCGCCGAAGCGCGCCACGACCGCCGATCCGGCAAGCGCGGCGAGCTCGCCGATGCTCGTCAGGCCAAAGACGCGCAGCCGCTCGCGCGTTTCGTCGTCCGCCGGCAGGAGCCGGATGGGCAGCGGCGCGAGATAGGCCGCCTCCGCCCCGGCATCGCCACTGGCGATCTTCTCCAGACGGCCGCGGCCGATGACCGCGGCGACCTGCGCGCCGAAGCGGGTGTTGCCGATGCCGATCCGCGGTTGACCAGGCAGCACGTCGCGGACCACGTCGAGCACACGCCCGACGAGCCGCTCGTCGTCGCCCCACAGCCGGTGCAGCCCCTCTATGCCGAGCAGCACCTGGCCGAACGCGCGCTCGTCCGGATCTGGATCCGCCTCGATGCCCGGCGTGAAGGCGGCCAGCGCGTCGAGCGCGCGCTCCATCGTCCGCCGGTAGTGGTCGCGCTCGGCAGGCATGAAATGAGCCTCCGGCGCAAGCCTGTGGGCGGTGCCCAGCGGCTGATCGCGGCGCACGCCGAGACGGACGGCCGCTGGGCTCGCGTCGAGCACCGACGCGGGTTCCCAGGGCTGTCCACCGATGACCACCAGCTCGGGCAGTGGCGCCGACGCACGGGCCACCTCGAGCCGATGGGGAAGATGAGGCCAGTCGAGGTAGAGCAGTCGCATAGCGGTAAGGGCACGCTTTCCGCAGTCGTTTGGTTGTGGGTCGGTCGCGTCAGTGGATCAAGCGATCGCAGTTCTCAGTTCGTACAAGCCGGCAGCAACGGGTTGATCGGCCGTGGCAAAACGCTCGATGGCCGTGCCGTGCTCGCCGTCCGCGAGGTAGCGGATCTCGATGTCCGTCTGCCGGCCGGGCAGGCCGAAGCGGCTCTTGGCCACGTTGACCGTCACCTGGCGGCCGACGATGTCGCGCCCGGCACGCAGCCAGGCACGCTGCTCGAGCTCCAGGCGCAGGCCGACCGACTCTGCCAGCGCGCCGTGGACGGGCGCACAGAGATTCACCGGCTCGAGCACGATCATGCGCACGTTCGAGCGCCGGGCATGGGCCGCCAGGCGGCGCAACGCCGACTCGTGGCTGGCGCGCAAACCCGTGGGCAGGTCGATCACGATCAGGTCGACCTGGCGGCCAGAGACCAGCGCGGCAGCCAGCGCCCAGCCCTCGGCGACGTCCTGTGGCCGGCAGACGAGCAGCCAGCGCAGGTCCACGCCGCGCGCCTCAGCCTCGAGCGGATCGAAGACCCGGCACAGGTCGAGGAAAGCGACGATCGCGCCGCGCGCCTGGGCCTGGGCAAGGCAGTGCAGCGCGAGCGCGGTCTTGCCGCTCGATCTGCCGCCGCGGAACGACGCGCTCACGCCGCGCGGCAGGCCGCCGGTGCCGAGCAGCGCGTCGAGCCGGGCGAAGCCGGTGGGCACGACCTCATCGCTCTGAGCGTCGATCTCGACCGGCTCATCGCTCGAAGGAAGGCCGACGCCGACCTTGACCGCGGCACTGCCCCAGCGCGATTCGAGCCGGGCGAGTGCCGAGCTCAACGCTGGTTCAGCGGACATCTGGGAATGATAGAACAGATGTTCTAATCGTCAATAGCCACGGCCGGCGATCGGGACCTCGACTACGATCGGAGGCGTGTCCTTCGACCCGCAGAATCCGCGCGGCGCGCCACGGCCATCAGCAGCGCCGACGCCCAGCTACATCCCGCCCCAGCCGGTCGAGCGGCGACCCCCGACGATCCTCCTTGCCGCGATCGCGGTCCTCGCCCTTTTCGTGATCGCCGCGGCCGTTTACCTGATCTTCAACAGCGGCGGACCGACATCGACCCCGCTGCCGGGACCAGGCGCGTCAACGAGCGCGTCGCATGTCGCCCCGACGCCCGCGAACAGCGCGCCACCGAGGACTGGCGGACCGACCGCCGGCGCCTCGCTGCTACCGACCCCGGAAGCATCTCCGGCGACGCCCTACGAGGCGTTTCTGCGGCATATCCCCGCCGCGATACGACCGAGCTGCACAGGCGGCCAGGCCACGGGCATTGAGTTCACGACGCTGTGCACCACGACCAACGGCATTCGCGTCATCTACGACCAGTACGACACCGCCGATGCGATGAACGCGGCTTATCAGGAGACGTTTGCCACAGTCCAGATCGACGCCAACAGCGGATCGTGCGAGGACCATTCGACCTGGCCGGCCGAAAGCACGTACAACGTGAATGGCGCGCCGGCGGGGCACAGACTGTGTGCCGATGACCCGAACGGCGCGCCAACGATCACCTGGACTGACGACCAACTCGCGATCCTGAGCGTGGCGACCGGACAGGCCACCGACGTTCCCGGCTTGATCGAGTTCTGGACGAACGAGGCCGGTCCGATCCCTTAAGGGTTCAGCTCGCGAAGCTCGGCTCCGCTGTAGCGGTCGGCTCGACCTCCTCGGTCGGCTTGTTCTCTTCGGTCGGGTGCGCGGGCTTCTCTACCAGCTCCTTGATGTGGAGCATCTGCTTGCGGGTCATCAGGATGATGCCCGTGCCCATCACCTCGCCGAGGACGGCATTGGCCGGGGCATTGCCGGGCGTCTTGATGCGGACGCGCTCGATCAGGCGCGTCATTCCGTCCTCGGTCGGCTTGAGGAAGAAAGTCCAGGATGCCGAGAACTCGGGATATGAAGCGTTGAGCATCGCGCCGCTTGCCTTGAGGCCTGGCGTCGGAGGCTCATCGGTGCCCTCGGCCTGAGCCTTCTCGGCCTGCGCGCGAACCATCGCCGTGTCGGTGTAGAGCACGAGCGCCTGCTCGTAGTCGACCGTCTTGACCTCGAAACCACCGCCCGGGCTGACCGGCATGATGTCGCCCGGCGCCAGGTGCTGGAACTCGGGCACGATCTCCTCGACGCTCGCACCCTTGTTGTCGAGCCTGTCGTAGCTGTACCAGCCGGCGCGGCCGAAGCCCATCTGCACGAGGTACGGCCAGACCTTGGAAACCGGACCCTCGATCGTCACGCCGCGGGTCTCGGTCGCGGTCGGCTCGGGGACGAGATCGTCGCCAGGCAGAGCCAGGTCAGCCTCGGCCGGATCGACTCCCCATGCCCGCACGCGCGGGCGAATGACCAGGGTGTAGGTCAGCGCCAGCGAAACGACGGCGCCCACGAAAAAGACGAAAACAGCCCTGATGAGACGCATATGCCACCTCCGGGGCAATGCTTTCAGGCGCCCATTCGAGCGGTAAGAGCCGAACGTCATCAAC
>CAYYVV010000101.1:0-4011 GCA_964475245.1 uncultured Anaerolineaceae bacterium
ACTGATGAACGAACTCACCACCGGCGGCCCCCCAAGGTCAGCATTCATCACGAGCCTAATAGGCGAGCTAGCCGACCTCGACCCAGTTCCCACGATCCTCGTCATTGAGGATTTTCACGCGGTGGATGACCGCCCGGAGGCTCGTGACCTCATCACAAACTTGATCAAGGACGGCCCATCGTGGTTGAGGATCGTGATCTCATCGCGATCGAGACCCGCCATCGAAGTCGGCAGACTGGCCGCAAATGACGACCTTTCAGAGATAACTACTGACGATCTTCGATTCTCTCGAGATGAGACGTTCCAACTCTTCGCGAACAGCTACGGAACGCCTCTTGACGATGATGTCTTGCTAGATCTCGACTCAAAGACGCGCGGTTGGGCAGCGAGCCTCCAGCTGTTTCACGGATCGATTCGCGGTCGACCGTCGACAGCAGTTCGGGCACTGGCTCGCCAGCTGTCGGGTGCCGCCAGCCCCCTTTATGACTTCCTAGCCGAAGAAGTGCTGGCCAATCTGCCGCACCACCTTGAGCGATTGCTGCTGAGAGCATCGCTTATCGAACTTGTGACGCCAAAGCTAGTCACGGCGCTGTTCGCCGAGGTCGCCTCGCCTCCAACGACGCAGGACGCTCACCAATGGATCGACGAAGCTGACAAATTGAATCTCCTCAGTCGATCCAGTCAGAGCAGCGACGTACGGCAGCTACACCCATTGCTTCGCGATTTCTTGATTCGTCAGCTGCGGATACATGAGACCGAGGATGCGATCTGTCTGATGCATATGAGGGTGGCGAACTCCCTCGTTGTGGTCGAGCCGCTTAGCGCCGCGCACCACTATTTGGAGGCCGGCGATACCAACGAGGCGACTCGGTGTCTCGCCGCGTCGGCCTTGACGACGATGGCTACTGGACAGGCCGGCACTGCTTCAGACCTTGTAGATCGAATCAAGGGGATTCTTTCAGATCCAGCAGTTGCCGCGATTCGCGCACGAAAACTCCTGGAACAAGGTGATCTCGATACTGCCAGTGCGGTTCTGTCCCGAATCGACATATCGAACTCCAGCCCAGATGTTCGGGCCATCGTACGTCACACCAGACTCGCTCTTGGGTGGCGCAATGGCGACCGCGAAAGCATGTTCGAAACGCTTCGCGAGATTGAGCACGATCCGGAGGCGCCATCCGTTCTGGCAGACATCTTTCAGATATACCTCGACGCCAGTCCGCTGTCACATCGACCGATAACGTACTCCGCCCTTGCGGAGCGTATGGAGCGGATGGGGCTCGTGCAGGGGCAATCAGGTCAGATGTATTACCGGGCCATCAGCCTGCACAACGCCGCACAGACGATGCTGGCCGCCGGGCGCTACGACGAAACCCGTCGCTTGGGGGTCGAGGCATTGGCCGCTTTCGAGGATATTCCCCACGCGGACGTCGAGAAGTACTCGACCCACGCCGTTCTCGCCGCGGCTGCATTTGAGCTTGGCGACTCCGCCGCGGGCGAGAGAGAGACACGTGCAGCGCTTTCTTCAGGATTGGAGCGGGGCGATGTCCATGCGGAGTGCGCCCACACTCTGGCGATCCTCGGAGACACGGACCGAGCGATGCAGCTCCTCCTTACTGCAACCGACCTCGAGGCGGTCGGCCGAACTGACTTTGGTGGAAAACTTCTTCACACATTTACTCAATCACTCGTCGAAATGCGCGATGCACCGGACGAAGCGCGGATCTGGCTATTGCAAACACCAGACTCCATGCCACTCGACTTGGGATACCAAGTCGATCGCCAGATGTTCATTGCGTTGACGTATCTGCTTTCGCAGGACCACGCTTCAGCACGTACCATAGCGGTGAATACCATCAGAGTTGCACGGGCGCGAGGTGCTGGGCGGACAGTCTCAAGACTCGACCTCATACTCGCGATGGCGGACTCAAATCCGGATGCGATGAGGCAGGCACTCGCGAGAGCAGCCATAAATGGCGAGTTGGCAATACTGACTGTTGCAGACGCAGTTGCCGCAGCCCTATGGCTCGTCCCAGAAGTACCCATCGAGATTCGTCAGTCGATCGCACGATGGCCGGGGCGGTGGTTGCCAGCTATTCGAAGACAACTCAATAGCGGTGGCACTCCAAATGCTGCCGTAGCTGCCAAGCTATTGGACGAATTTGGCGAGTCGAGTGATCTCACTCGTCTCAAGGCATTCGCCAAAGCCTACCGGAAGATGTCCAAGAGCTTGCCGAGTCTAGGGACGAAGTTAGCCCGCCGCGTTGCTCCATCGCTTGAAATCTCGGATTTGGGGAGGACAAGTTTGACCATCGGTGACCGAGTCGTAGAGGTCGGAGCCATTCGCCGCAAGGCGTCTGCGCTGCTACTGTTTCTCGTAACGCGACCTGGGTTTGCGGCCAACCGTGAACAGACCTGGGACGCTCTTTGGCCGGAAACCGATCCTGACTCAGCATCCAACAACCTAAACCAATCACTCTATTTTCTGAGAAGAGACATCGACCCTTGGTATGAGGATGAGTTGTCTGTCGAGTATGTGGGGTTCCAGGGCGACCTCGTCTGGCTCGATCCAGCTTTGACGCGTGTGCGAAGTGTGGAGTTTGCCGCCCGGGCACGAGCCGCAATTGCTCAGGGTCAGGACTTGGCGCAGGCGATGGCAGTCATGTCCCAGTACACCGGACAGTTTTCGCCCGAATTCGAATACGAGGAGTGGGCCATCTCATGGCGCACTCGCGTCCACGCTCTGTTCCTGGAGTTGACCAATGCGTCGATCAAGGCCGCGGTGAAGGTTGGGGCTCTTGAGACGGCACGCGACCTAGCGCTGCTCGGACTGGACCGTGATCCAGGCGCGTCTGACATCGAGCGCAAACTCGTTTGGCTCTTCTGGCGCGTGGGGTCGCAGTCGGCCGCTACGGCCCATCACGAGCATCTGACGCACGCAGACGAGAGGGACGGGATCGATCCGCCAACACTCGAGGAGACCGTCGAAGGAGAGCTTCCATAACCGACGAATACGCTGCCATGCGTATTGGGACAAGACCGCCCCTCACCCTAACTTCCTAGTTGCCTTCGTACGTAAGTACTAGGGATAGCCATCCCGCCCAGCAGAGGGAAGGCAGGGCACAGCGGCATCAGCCGTTAGAGGAGTAGGGCACAATGGAGCCGAACCAGAACACCAAGGTTTTCTAGTGCGCGCCCGCGCCACCCGCGTGGTGGTGCTTATCGCCAGCATTGCCGCGCTGGCACTCGCAGGCGGAGCGGGGGTGAGACCGGTCTAGTCCGGTCGGTTCTTAGTACCTTGTGGTCAGTATGGAGACGCAGTTCGCGTCTCCATACTTGTTTTGTGCCGAATCCCTGGTTCGCGTCTGATGGACCCCCGTTTTAGGGCATACATCTCCGCCGTCACGGTGGCAGGTGTGGTTGTGGGTGTCGCCTCTATCGTGGGGGTTCCTTTGTGGCCCTCGATCGGTGGTGACACTGGCCTGGCACTCTGGATCGGCGTGGTCCTGCTCGGCTCGTCGTCCTCCGTCCGCATGCCAGGCGGAACGATCGTGGATGTCGGTATAGCGCCATTAGTAGCCTGCGCGGTTCTGGGCGGGCCCGCGGCTGCAGCACTGGCGTCTGCCATAGGTACTTTGGAGTTGCGGGAGGCCCGCGGGTTCATCCCGTGGCTGAAGGGCGGGGTCCCGTGGTACGGATCCGCCTACAACCATGCTGCAGTTCTCATCCCATCCGTGCTCGCGAGCCTCGTCTACGCTCGAATCGCAGGTACCGTCTTCCATGCCGATGCGGTCACGCTACTGGGAGTGCTGTGTGCTGGTGGGCTGCATTTCGCCGTAAACAACTCCCTGACCGCCGGCGCCTTGTCAATCCGCGAAGGGCGCCCGTTTCGGGCTGTGTTGGCGTCCAACGTCCGTCAGTTCGGATACAGCCTCGCTGGGCTTGTACCTGTCGGCTGGCTGATGGCGTCGATGTACGTCGTCGCGGGGCCAATCGGCGTCCTGCCGTTCG
>CAYYVV010000102.1:0-3992 GCA_964475245.1 uncultured Anaerolineaceae bacterium
ACTGATGAACGAACTCACCACCGGCGGCCCCCCAAGGTCAGCATTCATCACGAGCGTCATCGCCGAACTTAGCGCGATCGATTCAGGCCCAACGGTGCTCGTGCTGGACGACTTCCAGGAGGTCGACACAAGCGAAGAAGTGCTTGAGTTCGTCCAGAGGCTACTGCGGGACTCGCCACCGTGGTTGTCGCTTGTCATCTCGTGCCGTCGTCGCCCGGATCTCGAAGTCAGCCGTTGGCGCGCATCCGGCGACGTCGATGAGATTACGACCACGGATCTGCGCTTCTCGATCGATGAAACGATCGAACTGTTTGCTGACAAGTTCCAAACGCCCCTAGAGAATGACGTCATTAGGGATCTCGATGAACGAACGAAGGGTTGGATTGCAAGTCTCCAACTGTTCTACGGCTCGATCCGAGGCCGGCCATCGAGCGCGATTCGCCCGATGGCGCGGGCATTGTCGGGCGCAAGCAGTCCCATATACGACTTCCTCGCCGAGGAGGTGCTGTCGTCGCTACCGCCTGATCTTGAGCTGTTCTTGATTCGTTCCTCGCTTCTTACGACCATCGACTCGATTAGCGCGGCTTCCCTCCTCTCGGATGACGAGGGCGGCTCGACCGACGCAGCCAACAGGTTGATCGAAGAAGCCGACCGGCTCGCCCTTCTAAGCCGGTCGTCGACAGTGGGGGATGCCCATGAGCTCCACCCACTACTCCGCGAGTTCCTGCTTGGGCAGTTGCAGCAGCGCGAGAGCAGCGACGCCATCCGGGAGATGCATGTCCGTGCCGCGCGCGCGACGGCGGCCCGCGATCCCCTGACCGCAGCTCATCACTACGTCGAAGCAGCCGCCTACGCCGATGCGATGAAGTGTCTAGGCGCCTCTGTGATGTTAACGATAGGCAGCGGTCGTTGGGGCGTCGCGTCTCAGCTGCTTTCCAGAGTCGCGGGTCTTGCTGCCGATCCCGCCGTGGCGACGATTCGGGCTAGACAACTGCTACAGGAAGGTGAATTGGCCGAAGCCTCCGCACTGCTGAACGGAATCGACGTTACAGACGCGTCTGCGGAGGTCCGTGCCGTGTTTCGGCACACGATGCTTTCGCTGGGATGGCGGACTGGCAACCGAGAACAGATGTTTCGCGCCCTTGAGGACATCGACGCGGACGCTGAAACACCACCTGTTATTCGCGAGATGGCCGAGTTGATGCTGGCTGCAAGTCCTTTCGCGTCGCCCCTGAAACCACTCGCGGTATTGGCCCAACGACTCCGCGATATGGCGGACACGATGGCAAACGAGAACTTGACGTTCTACTCCGCGGTCGCCCTTCATAACAGCGCAATCGCCTACCTTAATGCCGGCAACTTTCGGGCGGCGCTCGAAGTCGGGTCCGAAGCCCTTGAACGCTTCTCACATTTGACATTCTTCGCGCTGGAACAACTGTCTACACACACGGTGATGGCAGTATGTGAGGAAGAACTCGGGAACGACCTTAGCGCCACAGCGCATCGTGTTGCCGCTTTGTCGTCTGGCAACGAGATGGCTGACGTCCCAGCAGAACTCGCATCACTCGCCGTGGTTACCGGCGATACGGACGCCGCAAGCGACCTTGTCCTCCGGGCCCAGGGCCTTCAGCGGCAGAATCAATCTGACACGGTCGGGGACGCGCTACTAGATTGCGCCATTTCCCAGATGGAATTCCGGACCAACCTACCTCGCGCCGTGTCTAGGCTGACGGCGGTCGCCTTCGATGGCCCGCTCGAGCTCGGCTACTCACTTGAGCGCGACGTTCTGTTGGCTCAGGCACTATTGCTGAGCCACGACGATGACCGTGCTGGAGATCTAATTGAGAAGGCCCTTGGTGAAGCAACGGCGCGGGGTGCGAGGCGGGCGCAGGCCCGGCTGGCGATACTGGCGGTACTGATCGCCGGCACTCGAGGTCCCTTAGCAGAGCTCGACGCGGCCGAGCAACTCGGCTCGCTCGCAATCTTGGAGTTAGCCGACTCACTGTTGGATCGCATCGATCTGGTGCTGCCCATTCCAGCCGCTATGGACCGCTCCATCAGACGGCATCCGCGCCGCTGGCTGCCAGCTGTTCGGCGTGCCATCCAGAGTGGCAACACGCCCAAGGGCCGCGCCGCTGCCGCGTTGTTGGAGGAGTACGGAGCGGTCGAGGATGTCGGTCTACTCCGCGCCTACGCAAAGACCTACATTCGAAAGGGGCCTGGGAAATCTCTGGGGAGGCGCTTGGCGCGGCGAACGAGTCCGGCCCTTCGCGTCCTTGACCTTGGACCCACGCGCCTGGCGATCGGCGATCGCACCGTGATGGCAACGAGTATCCGTCGCAAGGCGGCTTCAGTCTTGATGTATCTGGTGACTAGGCCCGGTTTCTCGGCGAACCGAGAGCAGGTTGTCGACGAACTTTGGCCGGATGCTGATCCAGACAGCGCAATCAACAACCTCAACCAGTCCCTCTACTTCCTTCGTCGAGAGATCGATCCGTGGTACGAGGACGACCTGTCCGTCGACTATGTCGAGCTTCAGCGTGACCTGGTCTGGCTTGATCGCGATCTTGTTTCGGCAGAGAGCGCGGACTTCCTTGCTGCCGCACAACGGCGGGCAATGGACCTCTCCGAGCTCAGTGGTGTCGTGCACTCATACGCCGGGCAGTTCGCTCCGGAGTTCGAGTATGAGGAGTGGGCTATGGCCTGGCGCGGAACCATCCATGCGGTGTTCCTGGATAGCGCGCACTCTGTGATCGATCAACTCGTCCGACAAGATCAACTGAGCTTCGCCCGCGATGTGGCCGCGCACGTACTGAGAGTCGATCCTTCAGCGACGGACATTCAGGTGAGATTGGTCTGGATCTACGGTCGGATGGGCATCGTGTCGGCCGCTCGAAGCCTCTACGAGCAGGTCGAGCGTCGAGACCGCGCTGACGGCGTAGAGCCACTTCCCCTTGCTGCGCTGCTTGAGGGTCCGCTCCCACTCGGTCGGTGAATACGTCGCACTGCGTATTGGGTGGAGGCGTCGACCGCTCCTAACTTCTCCTCAGTACGCCGGAAGCCCTCCAAGTTGAGAGGCGCGCGCGGCATCGGGCACGGGTCCCCTCGGGACCTAATAGAGGAGCACGGGGATGAAGCCGAACCGAACGATCAAGAGCTGGTAGGCGAATGGCCCGAAGAATGGCAAGGTTCATCGGGGTCCTTGCCACTTTGGCGGCGGCTGTCGCCGCTGCCGGAGCGAGCGTGAGGCCACTATAGGTCCGGGCTCTGGGCCAGTACGAAACAGCCAGTATGGAGGCGCTCAAGTGCCTCCATACTTTTTTGTGTCGTGAGGTGTAGATCAGGGGACTAGCCGTTGCCCGCGAAACTTAAGACGCTCATAACGGCAGTGACGCTCACGGCACTCGTGATCGCGGGCGTCGTCCTCGTCACAGTACCGCTCGGGCCGAGGATCGGCGGGTGGGAGGGCGTGCTCTTCTGGACGGCAGCGGTCGCGCTGGGCGCGGCGATGCCGGTGCGAATGCCGGGTGGCGCCATTGTGAATGTGGGTCTCGCACCACTTCTCGCCGCTGCGGCATTAGGCGGGCCCGCGGCTGCCGTCGTCGTAGCGGCGGTTGGCACTCTCGAGTGGCGTGAAATCCGCGGTCTTGTTGGTACCAAGAGCGGTGTGCCCTGGTACGGGACCCTGTACAACCACGGCGAAGCGACGATCCCTGCCGCGTTCGCCGGGATCATTTGCATGGTGCCTGGACCATCCTTCGCTCCGACCGTCCCGACACTTGCCGCCGTTTGCTTGGCTGGGTTGGCTCATTTCACTGCGAACAACGCCATGGCGTCCGAAGTTTCAGCCGTCCGCGACGGCCGCTCGTCTCGTGAAGTCTTCTTCGCCAACTCTCGTCAGTTTGGCTTCAGCTTTCTAGGTATGGCCCCACTGGCGTGGCTGATGGCGTCGATGTACGTCGTCGCGGGGCCAATCGGCGTCCTGCCGTTCG
>CAYYVV010000103.1:0-3972 GCA_964475245.1 uncultured Anaerolineaceae bacterium
GCGCCGCGCGGCGGCGTGCCGGGCAACCTGTACGTGGTCATCCACGTCACGCCGCACCCGCAGCTGCGCCGGCGCGACGCCGAGCTCTACTTCGACCTGCCCATCTCGATCACCCAGGCCGCGCTCGGCGCGCGGATGGCGATCCCGACCGCCGACGGCGAGGAGGCGATCGAGATCCGGCCGGGCACGCAGAGCGGGAGCGAGATCCGGCTGCGCGGCAAGGGCGTGCCCCATCTGCGCCGCGCCGGGTCACGGGGCGATCTGCACGTCATGATCGAGGTTCGCGTCCCATCCAAGCTGAGCGCGCGCCAGAGGGAGCTGCTCGAGCAGCTCGCCGTCGAGATGGGCGAGACGGAAGACGCGGCTGCTGCGCCCGAGGCGGACGCTGCTGGCAACCGACCTCGCGCCGGCCGCCGCCGCCGCCGTCGCGGGTTGAGCGACCGGCTCCGGGACGCCATCAGCTGACCGACGAAGAGGGCCTGTCGGCCGCGGGAACGTGGCTCGAGCTGTCGGTCAGCGCCGACCACGAGGCGGTCGAACAGGTCAGCGAGATCCTGTCGCGCGTCTGCCCGGGTGGAGTGACCGTCGAGGCACCGTTCGAGCTCGTCGACGAGGGACTGGCCGCGCGGGTCGATACGCGGCGGCCGGCCACTGTCCGTGGTTACGTCTCGGCCGTTGACCCGGCCGCCGCGCGCGCGGCCGTGCAGCGGGCGCGCGCCGACCTTGCCCACCTCCAGGCATTCGAGATCCGGCCGATCGGCGAGCTCGAGACGCGCGTCGTCCACGAGGAGGACTGGGCCGAGGCCTGGAAGCAGCACTTCCCGGTCATGCGCGTCGGCCGCAGGCTCGTGATCCGGCCAACCTGGCGCGAGCACGAGCCGACGGCCGACGACGTGGTGATCAGCCTCGATCCGGGCATGGCCTTCGGCACCGGCCTGCATCCGACGACGCGCCTGTGCCTGGCGCTCATCGAGGACCTTGCCGGCGATGGACTGCTTGATCACGCGAGCGTTCTCGATGTCGGCTGCGGATCGGGAATCCTCGCCATCGCCGCGGGGCTACTTGGCGCGCGGCCGATCCTGGGCGTCGACACCGATCCGCTCGCGGTCGAGACGACGCGCACCAACGCCCGCCTCAACGGCCTTTCGGATGTCATCGAGGTGCGCACGGGGAGCGTCCCGCTCGCTGACGAGACGGCCTTCGACATCGTCCTGGCCAACCTGATCGCCTCGCTGCTGGTCGACCTTGCCGTCCCGCTCTCGAATGCCGTGCGACCGGGAGGTCGGCTGGTGGCGAGCGGGATCTTCCGCGACCGTGAGCCCGACGTCCGCAGCGCGTTCGAAGCGGCGGGTCTGAGCATCGTGGGCCGCTTGACGGAGACCGACTGGGTGGCGCTCGTGGCCGAGCGGCCTGCCTGACCTGCACCCCTTAACATCGCCGGCATGGCCAACGAGGACTGCCTTTTCTGCCGCATCGCGGGCATGGAGATTCCAGCCGACATCGTCTTCGAGGACGATCAGGTCATCGCGTTCCGCGACGTCAACCCCAAGGCGCCCGTGCACATCCTGCTCATCCCGCGTGACCACATCACGTCGGCCGCGAGCCTGACCGATGCCAACGGACCGATGCTCGGCCGGATGTTTGCCGTGGCTGCCCAGCTCGCCCGTGACGAGGGCATTGCCAAGAGCGGTTTCCGGCTGACGACCAACTCTGGCCCGGGCGCAGGGCAGAGCGTGCCCCACCTGCACTTCCACCTGATGGGCGGCCGCCAGATGGGCTGGCCACCCGGCTGAGCCTTCAGTCCTCTTCTTCTACCGGCAGGGGCGGGGCGATGCCCTCACGGTAGGCGAGCAGCGCCGCCTCGACCCGGCTGCGCACACGCAGCTTGCCCAGGATGCTCGTCATGTAGTGCTTGATCGTCTTCTCGGCGAGCCCCAGCCGATCACCGATCTCCTGGTTGGACAGCCCGGCGGCCACGAGCTCGAGCACTTCCCGCTCGCGGGCGGAAAGCTCGTCGAGCGGTGCCGAGCGGGGCTTGCTCATCTCGCGCAGCAGCCCCCACGCCAGCCCGGGCGCGACGTAGACCTCGCCTGCGTTGACCATCTTGAGCACATTCGTCAATTCCGACGCGGCCGCGCCCTTGAGCACGTATCCGCTCGCGCCCGCCTTCATCGCCGCGAGCAGGTCGTCCTCGTCCTCCGACACGGTCAGCATCACGACACGTGTCGCCGGCAGTGACGCGCTGATCTCACGCGCCGCCACCAGTCCACCGCCGGGCATCGCGATGTCGAGCAGACAGACGTCCGGCCGGTGCTTTTCCGCGAGGCGCACGGCCTCCTCTGCCGACGCGCCCTCGCCGACGACCTCGAAGTCCGCGTGCGCCTCGAGCGACGACACGACACCGGCGCGAAACATGGGATGGTCGTCGGCGACGAGCACGCGGATCCGCTCGCCGGTTGCGGTCGTGGCGGAGCTCAAACGGGCCACCTGACGGTCACGGTCGCGCCGCCACCCGCGCGGGCGCCGATCTCGAATCCGCCACCAAGGACCTCGGCCTGCTCGCGGATGCCGGCCAGGCCGAGATGGTCCTCTGCGCCGACGCGCGACGCGTCGAAACCCGGCCCGGCATCTGACACCGTCAGCCGGATCTCCGTCTTGTCGCCGTCGATCGCAACCTTGACGTCGCTGCCCTGGCCGTGGCGCGTGGCATTGGAGAGCAACTCCTGGGTCGCGCGGAATAGGGCGATTTTCGTCGACAGCGGCGCTTCCCTGGGCATGTCGCCGACCTCGACCGTCACCGGCACGCCCGTTCGGCGCGAGTGGTCGTCGACCGCCCGACGCACTGCGTCGGCGGTCGTCAGCGCGCCCAGCTCGGGCAGGCGCAGCCCGGCAGCGACCGAGCGCATGTCGCGCAACGCGTCGTTGAGCGCGGCCTTGACGTCGTCCGTGGCCTTCTTTGACCGCTCCGTGTCGGTGCCATCCACCTCGCCCAGGCGGAGCATGGCGAGGGCCAGCATCTGGCCCGGGCCGTCGTGCAGGTCGCTGCTGATCCGGCGCAGCTGGCGCTCGGACAGGGTCGTGTTTCGTTCGGCCGCGCTGCGCGCCCGGTCGCGCAGTAGCTTGTTCTGGTCGAGCAGCGTTTGCAGCTCGGTGACCTGCCCCTGGAGCGCCACCTGCTGGCGCTGGATCGTCCGGCTGCCGCCGCGCACGATGCCGAACAGGAACAGGTACACGAGCGCCACGCCGCCGCCCACGGCCAGCCACGACTGAAGCTGGGCCTGGCCGACTTCCTGGTCGATCTCGTTGGGCTGCTGGTAGAACTCGGCGACCGCGATGATCCGGCCGTTCTCGCTCTGGCGGACCGGGATATACATCTCGACCAGGCGGCTGAAGCCACGTGCCCGCTCGTCGACGTTCTCCGGGTTCTGGAGATTGCTCATGTCGGCCACGACCGTGCCGTCGATCGCGGCCTCGAGATCGTCGTCGATCGGAAACTGCTTGCCGATCAGCGTCCGATCGGGGCTGTACTCGATCGTGCCGTCCAATCGCCAGATCTTGAGCGCGACGATCTTCTCGCCGAACGCCGTGTCGCTCAGCAGCGTGTCGATGCTGGCCACGTCCGTGACCGTGAGCCACTGGCCGTTGGCCAGCGTCTGGAGATGAGGCTCGATGAAGCTCTGGACGTACAGGCCGGTGATCGACGCGGTGCGGTCGATGATGCCGCGCTCGAGCAGGCCACCGATCCACCAGCCGATCGTCAGGCCACCGACGACGAGCACGAGCAGGCTGGCGAGCAGGAAGCGGCGCGCGAGCGAGGTCGATTGGTTGAGCCCGACCAGAGCGGCGACGCGCGCCAGCGCTCTGCGCCACGCCGCGGGCCGTCGAGCTACTGCCTGTGGCGCGTGCTGGGCGGTCGTCGCCGTGGGCAGCGGCTCGCGAATAGCCTCTGACATCGCACGCATCCTAGTCGCG
>CAYYVV010000104.1:0-2459 GCA_964475245.1 uncultured Anaerolineaceae bacterium
CCCCACCGAAAAGCCCTCCGGATTGCTCCGGAGGGCCGATCTCACCGAATGTTGGTAGCGGAGGGCGGATTTGAACCACCGACCAAGGGCTTATGAGTCCCCTGCTCTACCACTGAGCTACTCCGCCTCGGAGGGTGGATTCTAGCCGTTCAGTGTTCCGGCTCCAAATCCCGAGTGTGCTGAGACGGAGCCGTCGAGACCGGCAGGTTGTCGTAGCCCTTCCAGCGGTAGATCAGCGTCGAGATCAGCCAGCTGCCGAAGAACACGGCAATGATGGCGACGCCGATGAGCTCGAAGTCGAGGCTGCCGACCAGGCCCCAGATCCCGCCAGTCAAGCCGAACTTCTCGCTGATGATGCTGAGCACCTCGATGCCGCCGATCACGAATGCGATCAGGACGGAGACGAGAGTGATGTTCAGGTTGTAGTACAGCTTGCGGATCGGCTTGACGTAAGCCCAGCCGTAGGCGCCCAGCATCAGCACGCCGTCCGTCGTGTCGACCAGCGACATCCCGGCCGCGAACAGCACCGGCAGGATCAGGATCAGCGCGACCGGCAGGTGCGTCGCGCCGGACGTTGCCGCGAGCCCGAGCAGTGCCACCTCGCTCGCCGTGTCAAAGCCAAGGCCGAAGAGAACGCCGAGCGGATACATGTGCCAGCTCGTGCGGATCACGCGCAGCATCGGCTTGAAGATGCGCGCCAGCAGGCCACGGTTCTGCAGGTAGTCCTCGAGCCCTGCCTCGTCGTATTCGCCACCGCGCGAGACCTTGCGGAACATCCTGTAGATGTCGACCAGGACGACCAGGTTGATCAAGCCAATGACGAGCAGGAACGCCGCCGATACGGCTGTGCCGATCAGTCCGCCGGCCTCGCGGAAGGCCGGGATGTCGCTGACGATGCCGGCCGAGATGGCGATCAGCACGGACAGGCCGACGACGATCGTCGAGTGGCCGAGCGAGAAGAACAGGCCGACGCCGACGGGCCGCTGACCGTCCTGCATGAGCTTGCGCGTCGTGTTGTCGATGGCCGCGATGTGATCGGCGTCGACTGCGTGGCGCAGGCCGAACGTGTAGGCCAGGAACGCGGTCGGGAGCAGGATGGGATATGCCGCCGACGCAGCCAACGTGATCAGCCAGGCACCGATATTGAAGACGGCGAGAAACGCGTACACGCCAACCAGCCGGCGACGCAGGCTGTTCGAGCTCGAAGCTAGTTGCCGAACGGTCGAGAACACTCGGCCTGGTCCTCCGTGGGTTGCTTCACGCGCACTAACAGACTACCTTCTATTTGCAAACTGTCGCAATAGGGAGGAGGCGCTGCTGCGTTGCGGCCCTCAAGGATGTCTACGCAGCGCATGTCGCAACGGATGAACGGATTGCCCAAGATGGCCGCCCCGACCGGCGATTACGTGACCCAGGTGCGCGCCGCGCTGCACGCCAAGGGCATGCGCTGGACGCCGCAGCGGCGAATCATCCTCGACGTGCTGCTGCAGTCCGCCGGAGATCACGTCACCGGCGCCGCGCTCGTCGAGCAGGTCCAGGCGCGCGATCCGGAGACGCCGCCGTCCACGATCTACAGGACGCTCGACGTCCTCGAGTCGATCGGCTACGTGTGCCACTCACACGGCCGCGACGGTCGCGAGGAGTTTCATGTCCTGCCCGGTGAAGAGCACGCCCACCTGCTGTGCAACCGATGCGGCACAACGTGGGAGATTCCGCCCGCAGAGCTGACCGAGCTCGTCGCGAGCCTCAATGCGACGCGCAGGTTCCGGGTCGACCTGTCGCATCTCACGGTCAGCGGTACTTGCCCGGATTGCGCGGAGGCCGCCCCGGCCTGAGGCCGTACCGGCGCATCAGTGCGCCCGCCCCGATTTTCTTAATGGTCGCTCGGCGCATACGGGCATAGGATGGCCGGGCCGTGTCAATTGAAGAGCGCAAGGCGCGCCGCGCCGACGCAAGTCGGCGCGGCCGTGGCCGCAAGCCGGGACCGATCGTGCTCGTTCTCGTCGACGAGCATCCTGTGCGCCGCGCCGGCGTGCGCACCCTGCTCGAAAACGACGACGTCGCCGTGGTCGCCGAGGCCGACTCGGTCGCGGCCGCCGTCGACATCGTTCGCAAGAGCGTGGTGGACGTCGTCCTGCTCGACGTGGACGATGCCAACGCGCAGGCGATCGACGACATGCGCCAGCTGCGCCGCGAGATGCCCGGCAGTGCCCTCGTGGTGCTCGCCCGACATGAGGATGACGAGGGCGTCTACCGGGCGGTCCTGGGCGGCGCTGACGGCCACGTGAGCGAGAACGCGCAGCCCGCCGAGCTGGTCGACACGATCAAGCGCGCCGCTGCGGGCTCCGAGCCCATCCAGCGCACGCTCGCGGAGCGGCCGGCGGTCGGCCGGCGCGTGCTGGAGGCGTACGCCGAGATGTCGCAGCGCGCGCCCTCGGCGCCCGAGTCCGACGTTTCGG
>CAYYVV010000104.1:2559-3806 GCA_964475245.1 uncultured Anaerolineaceae bacterium
CGCGCGGTCCAGGACAACTTCCCCGCCCCGCCGGCGCCGCCCAACTTCGGCATCGGCATCGTCGCGCTGCTCACGGCCGCCATCGTCGCGTTCGTCTGCTCGTTCCTGGCCGGTGCCGCCATCGTCGGCATCGTTGACCGCGTCTATCGCGGCGAGCACGTGAGCGCCGGTAGGTCGGTCCGTTTCGCCCTGACGCGCCTGCCGTCGCTCTGCGTCGGCGAGCTGCTCTACGTGCTTGCCTGTCTCGCCATCGTGCTCGTCGGTGTCTCGTGCGCCGCACTTCTTTTCGTCGGCGGTGGGCTGCTTGTCTTTATCGCGATGTTGGTGTTCTTCGGCACCGTCGCGGCGCTCGTCTTCGTGGTTGTGCGCTCGGCGCTCCTCGTGCAGGGCGTCGTGGTCGATCGCCTGGGTGGCGCCGAGGCGCTCGCTCGGAGCTGGAGACTGGTCCATGGGTCGGGCTGGCAGGTCCTGGGCTACCTGATCGCGATCACCCTGCTGAGCTCGGCCGCGAGCCTCGTGTTCGGTGGCCTGCCGAGCTCACTGGTCGAGGCGGCGGGCAACGAGACGGTCGACGTCGTCGTCAAGACGGTGCTCAGCAGCGCGATCAGCCTCGTGCTCGCGCCTTTCGCGCCGATCGTGCTGACCTTGCTCTACTTCGATCTGCGCTGGCGGCACGGCGAGCGCGTGCCCCTGCCCGGCGGTGGCGAGACCGGCGGTGGCGAGACCGGCAGTCGCGAGACCGCTCCCCCGCTCGAACGCGCCTAGTTTCCGAAGAGCAGGCTCAGCCAGGCGTCGAGCGGCGTCTGCGGCGTCGTGGCGCTGGCCGAAGCCGCGCTCGACGCCCCGAGTGGAGCGATTGGCAGCGGCGAAGGCGCGTCCGACGGCAGCGAGAAGACGATCTCGCCGGGTGCGCCCATGCCGTATGCACGCGCCTGGAGGCGCTGGAACGAGTCGGTCTGGACGATCTCGAGCTCGCGCTTGTCGGCGTCCAGGCGCGCCTGGATGGCGTTGGCCTCGTTGGTCACCTGCTGCTGCCGAGCGGTCGCGCGATCGAGGTCGCCGATCGAGCCGGCGAAGACGAAGACGAGCCACACGGCGACGATGCCGACGCCGATCAACACCAGATGCGTGCGCCGCAGCCGGAAGCCTTTGGGCCTGCCCGGGCGCGGGTCAGCGGCACGCCCATTGGAGCTGGCGAGGGCCACGGCTGCTCTCGGCATCGCGGCCAGCGTAAGCGTGCCGATTCG
>CAYYVV010000105.1:0-3755 GCA_964475245.1 uncultured Anaerolineaceae bacterium
TGCTCGACGAGTGGCTTGCGGCCGAAGAGGGCGTCCATGCCGTGCTCGCGCGGACCAACGCCGAGCTGGCGCCGTTCGCGGCCGTGGCCCTCGAGCGCGGCGTTGCCTACCGCGCGGCCGAAGACGGGCTGCTGCTCGACGACCCCGGCATCGACACGCTCTTGGGCGAATTGGACGAGTGGCGCTCACCGCAGGCGACCCTGGCGCACCACGCTGGCTCAGTCGCCGCGATGCTGCTCGCCTGGTCGCTGCCGTATCAAACGGTTCACGACCTGCGCGAGGCCATCGGCCGCGCCCGCGCCAAGCGCCATGAGCTGCGCCGCGACGATGCCTCGCTCGTCCTTGCCACGGCCCACGGCACGAAGGGGCTCGAGTTCGATCACGTCGCTGTCATCGGCATGGACGAGAACGTGTTTCCCAGCAGGCGCACGATCGAGGACGCGGACCATCCCGTTCGTGCGGTCGAGGAGGAGCGCCGTTTGGCCTACGTCGCCTGGACGCGCGCCAAGAGGTCACTGACGCTCGTCTACGACCCAGTCGCGCCGTCAATCTTCATGCGCGACGCGTTCAGCGACGCAGAGCTCGCCGCCTGATCGAGCGGTCGAGCACAGCGCGCACCACGCCTTCCTGCGTGGCGAGAGATGAAGTCCAGTCGGCACCTCTTGTTATGCGTTCTGCGCGGCTAACCGCATTTGTCCACCTGTCGACCGCTAAGCAGCGCCAACGCGTTTGCGCGAAGCGGGATGTAGATCCTTGACAGTGCGATTGCGGTGCTGCTACCTGTTGACCGCCGCGTCGGCGCCGTCTGACACGCCCTCCGTATTGCGATCGAGAAAGTCGACCGCGATCGAGCGCCACACGCGTTCTGGGCCGTGGACGGTAAAGACAAAGCGGCAAGCGGATGTTGATCGGGCCGCGTAATCCGGGAGGGCGCAGGCATTCACGGCGCCATCGAGAAGCTATCGCGCGACAGTTGGCACTTCATCAGTCCCGATGTGGAGCGACCATCGGCCTAACGTGCTGAAGGTGCCTGAATGGAATTCGACTACTTCCGTAGAGCTTCCGCGGCGAATCAGGTAGGCCGTGTCCCCGTCAATGAGCGTGCCACCTCCCCAGAATGATCCGCCGTCAAGCACTGTTGTTGGCACGGTGCTCCAAGAGCTTCCTCCGTCAGCGGTTCTGTACAAGCCATCCGAACCCCAGATGAGGCCATCACCAGACGCTGTCATCGAGAAGCCTTGGACGTAGTCGTCGAGAAGCCCCTGGAGTGACGTGGCGGGACTGGCCCGCCCACGGTAAAGCACTGTTGTTCCAGGCGTCCCAGCTCTCACCAGCGTCCAATCCTGGCCGATGTCGTTGGCCACGGCGAAACAAAGTGCGTATCCTCCGCCGTTCGCTAGAGCCTGAGCACGGTATACAAGCGGCGTTTCGGTCGGGCATGGGTTGGTCTGCGCAGTCCAAGAGTTACCTCCGTCGGTGGTCGCATACAGGGGGCCACCGGAAGGAAACTGCTCATGCGCCCAGCCATAAGAAGGATCGACGCTAGCAAACGTTGGATCAACCAGCCGTCCGGCGCCCAAATCGCGCCAGGAGCCTCCGTCGTCGTCGCTAACGAAGAGGCACGATGCTGGCCCTGGTCCGATTGGAGTCCCGCCTGCCGAAGGCGGGAGACAAGGTCGCGATCCGACCAGTCGGTCTGGACCGGAGTAGGCGACTGAAGTCAGTGCCGGAATTGCCGCGGTACGAATCGACCAAGCGGCTTGACTGGAGCTCGATTGGGCCACGACCAAGTCGCCTTCCGAGTCGGCGGTTCCACCCACCGCTGTTATCGTCCCAGTTCCATTCACGGCGACGGCCCAGACGGCTAGCTGCGTTTGAACTCCGCCGTTTCCGCCCGCGCCGAGCCACGTCGCGACCGAGACGGTCGCGAGCGCGACAAGAAGAATGAACGCGACCACGACAGCCGCTTTACGTCGCGTCACGTGGATCAGCCGTTCGCGCCATGCAAAGCCTGATAGACCTGCACCGATTGAGATGGTTAGCCGTTCGCGGTTACGCTAGCGCTTCCTGTCTGGGCGTCGACGGTGACGACCGCCACTGCCAGCGACGAGTCGTGAGCGCTGACGACCCACGACAGTTGCTGATCGCCCGAATCGTTGAATGTGACTTCAAGGTCGACCGAGTCTGCGACCCACGAGCCTGACCCGAGAGTCTGCAACGCTATCGCTCCCGCTTGATCCTCCGTGATGCCAGGGGTACCCGGCGTTGAAAACGCGAGCGAGAGGTTCGTGTATCCGAACACGGCTCCTGTCGCTGGGTTTACGGAAACCGACCTGTAGTCGGGGACGAGGACACCGTTGATCCGCGATTGCCACTCAGCCAAGTATTCCTGCGCATCTCCGTGATTGAGCAGGCGTACGGTAGGCGCGGCCGCCGGGACAGGGACGTGCGCTCCGGCGATGAACGACGATGCAATCTCAGCCGCGCGGGCTGACGAAACCTTAACGGCCGCCGTGGTTGGGAACGTGTCGCTCCTCGTAAGCGTTCGAACCGTTCCGTCGTTCGCATCGACATCGGCAGAGACGTGGTCACCCCTGAGCTGGTAGTAAAGCTGACCCTTGCCCTCAACAGGTCCGGACACCGACAGCGTCTCTGTCACGCCAAACGCACGAACGGCCGCTATGGCTGAGCTCGCGGTCAAAGCCACTTGCTTGTGTGGGTCGCCAGTTCGGCTCAGGCTCACCCCGGCGAAGAACAGGGCTGCAAGCATGGCAGCGCCGAGGATCGTGACTGTTCGCATGTTCCTCATGATGGCCACCCTGTTAGTCCATACGATGCAGGTAGGATCTTGTCGTTGGTGCGCCAATGACCGTAGGACGTATCCCAACCCCACGGATCCAACCAACGATTCTTAACTTCCACGCCGGCCTTCCACACCGCATAGTCGACTGTCGACCCCGCAGCGAGCTCGGTTCCGAGGAACGTGGCGTAGTCGTTACCCATAGGCCAATAAACGAGGGCCGTGAATCCAAAGACGTCATCGACGTGATCGTAAAGCGCAGCCAGGTCAACCAGATTGCCGTTCCGGAGGGACCCCGGCGCGCCGTCCTGTCCAGTATGACAACCGGCGAAAACCATCAGCTTGATGTCGTCAAGCGAAGACGGGTAGTTGGCGAGGCAGTCATTTGAGCCCCCGCCGCACGACCCTACACTCGAGTTAGCGTAAAGCCATGAGTACGTGTTCGTATCGCATGTCGGCGTGTTGCAGTAGGTAATCGTGCCCTTGTTGGCATGCCCAAACGTGACCCAAATGGCATCGCTCTGCGCGTATGCGGTCCCCATGGCGATGTGTGCCGATTTATTCAGATCTTTGTACCGCGCGTAACCGGTGCCGGCGAGTTGGTCGTACAAGCGACCTGCAGATTCTGTCGTGTCGAGGTTCGTCCAGGAGGAACCAAAGATGTCAGCCCAAGGAGGCGAATACTCGGTTGCGGCAGCCGGCTGCGCGCTCAACAGGAGAGCCAGCACGCTAATCGCGAGCGCGATCCGCCTCAGACCGCGGTGAGGACGAAGGACCGGTGGCATGACCCCTCCTCAATTGCTTGTATAGAAACTCTAAACCTCATGTCAACTGTATATCTAAGTCCCGCACCACTAGAG
This sequence comes from uncultured Anaerolineaceae bacterium, assembly GCA_964475245.1. Classification (GTDB taxonomy): domain Bacteria; phylum Chloroflexota; class Limnocylindria; order Limnocylindrales; family CSP1-4; genus JALYGJ01. The sequence goes on from CAYYVV010000105.1 coordinate 3,661, forward strand.
CGTGCCGAGGTTCTTCGACCGGCGTCCCGCCGGTCGAGTCCGTGCCGAACGCGGTCAACGTCGTATCTGGAAGTGATCCGGGTTACGTCCAGACG
>CAYYVV010000106.1:0-3513 GCA_964475245.1 uncultured Anaerolineaceae bacterium
GGCTGCTCGCGGTCGACGAAGCGATTGCCTTCGCCGACGAAATCCCACAGCGCGCCGAGCGCGTCGTGGAGCAGATACCCGTCGATGCGCGCGCTGAAGTCAAGCCACGTGCCCGACCACGCGTGGCCAAGCTCACCGGCCGCGGCTGGATCCGGCCGCTCGCCGTCGGCATAGCGGCTGGTCATGTTCAAGGTCCGGTTGAGCAGGTTGCCGAAGTCGTTGGCGAGATCCGCGTTATAGCGCCGCACGAACGAATCCCAGGAAACCTCCGCGTCGCGATCGAACGGCACCTCGCGCAGCGTCACGTAGCGCGCGCCGTCGGCGCCGAACGCCGCGACCGTGTCGATCGGCTCGAGGAAGTTGCCGCGGCTCTTGCTCATCCGCTCGCCCGAGCTGAGCAGCCAGCCGTGGACCCATACCTTGCGCGGCAATTCCAGCCCGGCACTCATGAGCATTGCCGGCCAGATGATCGTGTGGAAACGGTTGATGTCCTTGCCGATGATGTGTGCGTCGGCCGGCCACCACTTCGCAAACGATTCCATGTCCGTCGGGAAGCCGGCGCCGGTGATGTAGTTCGTCAGCGCGTCGAACCAGACGTAGATGACGCCCGCGGCCGGGTCGGGCGAGCCGTCGGGCAGGAGCGCATCGCTCCCGTCGGCACGGATCGGGAACGGGATGCCCCAGGCGAAGTTCTCGCGGCTGATCGAGATGTCCTCGAGCCCGGCGCGGATGAACGAGAGCATCTCGTTCTTGCGGAACTCGGGCTGCACCCAGTCCGGATGGGCCTCGTAATGCGCGAGCAGGCGATCCCCGTAGGACGACAGGCGGAAGAACCAGTTGCGCTCGGTCAGCCATTGCAGCTCGACGTTGGGGTGGTTTGGGCAGCGCATGCCTTCGTTCGTCTCGAGCAGGTCGGAAGGCGCCTTGAAGCCTTCGTTCGGGCAGTACCAACCCTCGTACGTGCCGAGGTAGATGTCGCCGTTGTGATAGGCGCGGCGAACCATCTCCTGGCTCGCCAGGCGGTGGTCGGGGTCCGTCGTCCGGATGAAGCGGTCCGGAGCGATGAGCAGCTTGTCCTCGGCCGACTTGAACAGTCCGACCATGTCGTCGACGAACTCGCGCGTGTCGCGCCCAAGCTCGGTCGCGCGCTCGAAGATGTTCACCGAGTGCTCGTCGGTTCCGGTCAGGAAGCGCGTCTCGTGGCCGAGCATGCGATGCCAGCGCGCGATCACGTCGGCGCCGATGACCTCGTACAGCGTGTGCAGGCCCGGCCGGTTGTTGGGATACGCGATCGCCGTGGTCAGGTAGAAGCGCTCGCGGTCGCCTTGGTCACTCATCGGGCGGCGATCGTAGCAGCGTGAGTGTCGGCTGCTTGACGCACGCGGGCGCGCCCGGCGGACAGCCCTTGAGTAGCCACGATTACTACTCCTGCGTCACCGGCTTGATCGAAGCCAACGCCTCCCGAGCCGACCATTCGCTCATCAAATCAAACACAACCGAGCAACCCACCTGAAGGAGAAAAGAGATGTACGGACCAGCAGGGATGCAGGTTCACGCCGGCAATTGGGAGCACGAGGCGCTGCGCGAGGCGAACAGCCATCGCCGCGGCCACAGCGATGCCGACTACCTCAAGGAGCTTGAGCAGCAGCACCGCCGATCGCAGATCGTGCACCTGGTCGCCGCGGCAGCGACGGTCCTCGTCGCGCTGGCCGTGATCGTCCTGATCTGACCTTCCCCTCCAACGACGAAGCGCCGACCGGCAATAGCCGGTCGGCGCTTCACTGTGTCCGGCGGTGTCCTGGCTGGGCTCAGACGAGAGGGTTGTTCGCGATCGCCGCAAGCACGGCCTTGACCTCGAACGGCGTCAGGCCCGGGTGCTTCGAAAGGATGCGCGCGACGAGGCCGCACATGTGCGGTGCGGCGAAGCTGTTGCCCGTCGCCACGGTCGTGCCGCCGTCCTTCCAGGCGATGGGCACGTCGACGCCCCACGCTCCCCACTCGACCGGAGGCGATGGGTTGTAGAAGAAGACCTCCGGGTCGGGAATCATGTGCGCCGCGACCGAGAAGACCGACGCGAATGTGGACGGATAGCTCAAGCCGGGCACGTTGTTGACAGCGCAGATGAGCGCCACGTTCTTGAAGTAGGCGTCATCGACGATCTCGTGGAAGAAAGGGAGGAGCCGCTCGCTCTTGGACGACAGGCTGAGATTCATCGCCTGCACACCCTGCTCGACCGCCCACTCGAGCCCGGCCAGGAAAGCGGCGCCCTTGCCGCGCAGATCCTCGCCGAGCACGCGCACGGAGTACAGCTCGACCTCCGGTGCGAGGCCGACGACGATTCCCGCACACGCAGTCGCGTGGCCGTACAGATCGATGGGCTGATCGGGCACGACGGTCGCCTCGTCGTCAACGAATTCGATCGTGACCGATTTGACGAGCCGGCCCTTGACGTACGGGTGCGTGCCCTCGATGCCGCTGTCGATGATCGCGACCTTGACGCCCGCGCCCGTCGAGCCGCCCCATGCCCATTCGCGATCGAGCTGGCGCAGGGCCGCGGCTCGAATGAGGCGCGCTCGCGCGTCGTCGAGGAACGGCTCTGACCAGGCCGGGATGAGCTGATCGGTCATAGCCGGGCTCTAGGCGGAGCGCCGACCACGGCCGGCATGCGCCGCGACGACCTCCAGGATGTCCGAGACGAGGCCCAGCTCGCGATCCGAGAGCGAGCGCATCTGGGCCACGCGATCCACGAGCTGCCAGAACGGCGCATCCAGGTCAGTGTCCAGCTCAGCGGCCGCGGCACTGACCAGGTCCTCCAGCGAGGCTTCGTCCATGTCGTCGCCGACGCGCGCCATCACCGCGCGCAGCAGCCGCTCGCTGTCGCGCTGCACGCGCGCGGCACGAATGGCGGCTGCGGCCTGCGTTGCGAAAACGGCCATCAGCTCCATGTCCCGCAGCGTGAACGTGGGCGACGTCCGCTTGTCCAGGACCTGGAGGACGCCCACTGTCTGGTCACGGTCGATGAGCGGCACTGCCGCGATCGAGCGCGGCACGTAGCCGGTACGCTCGGCTGTGGCCCGGTCGAAGCGCGGGTCGCTCAGGACGTCGGAGAGGGCCAGCGGCTGGCCGGTCGAGAAGACGAAGCCGACGATGCCGCGGCTGGGCGGCACTGACAGGCCGATCGCGCCCTGGCCCTGCGCTCCGGCCGCGACGCGGAATTCGAGGCGGTCGGGGTCGCGTTCGAAGAGTGCGATCGAGGACGCCTCCGCTTCGAACAGCGCGACGGTCGCCTCGACGATCATCTGGAGAAGGTCCTGCTCGGCGCCCGCGTCCAGTCGGCGGGCAACAGCAGACCGCCGCGCTGCGAGGCGCAGTGCCTGCAGCGCGGCGGTCAGATCGGACTCACTCATTCAGGATCGGGTCCTAGGTTCGCGGCCGAATGCCCTCTGGATCAATCTCGTCGTCGCCGGACGCTGACGTACGCGCCATGCGATGGCCCTCGACGTCCTCGTCGTC
>CAYYVV010000107.1:0-3507 GCA_964475245.1 uncultured Anaerolineaceae bacterium
CGCGTCCGGGCAGTCTGGCTCAGGCGCTGCGCGCCCGGATCGCCGGCACGCCTTGTTCCGGCGCGATGCCCAAGTCAGCGATCGTGGCGCGGACCTGCTCGGCGATGCCCGGCGTGTCGATGCGCAGGTAGCGGCGCAGATCGCTGACCGACCCGTGATCGACGAAGCGATCTGAAGGCAGGCCGATGATCCTGACCGGCACGCGCAGCGCCTCATCGTCGAGCGCCGCCGCGGTCAGTGCCTCGAGCACGGCCGAGCCGAAGCCACCTGACACGACGCTTTCCTCGAGCGTCACCACGAGCTTCTTGCCCCGCGCAGCGCTGCTGATAAGTGCCACGTCGAGTGGCTTCGCGTAGCGCGCGTTGATCACGCCGACCGACCAGCCTTCCGCGGCAAGCTCGTCGGCGACTTCCAGCCCGCGCATGACGATCGGCCCGAAGCCCACGAAGAGGATCTCCGTGCCGTCGCGCACCATCTCCGCCTGCCCGATCGGGATCGGATCGGGCGCCACCGCGGGCAGGTCGAAACCCGGATCGCGCGGGTAGTGGAGCGCGAAGGGATGGTCCTGCGCGAACGCGCTGTGAAGGAGTCGGCGCGCCTCCTGCTCGTCCTTCGGCGAGGCGACGATCAGGTTGGGCAGCTGGCGCTGGGCAGGGATCGTGAACATGCCCTGGTGGCTGGTGCCGTCCTCGCCGACGAGTCCGGCCCGGTCGACGCCGATGACCACCGGCTGGTCGTTCTGGCACACGTCGTGCACGGTCTGGTCGAACGCGCGCTGGAGGAACGTCGAGTAGATGGCCACGAACGGGCGCATGCCGCCCAGCGCCAGGCCGGTGGCCATCGTCAGCGCGTGCTGCTCGGCGATGCCGACGTCGTACATGCGGCCCGGGTACGCGGCCTGGAACTTGGCAAGGCCCGTGCCCGTGGGCATGCCCGCCGTGATCGCCACGATCCGCGCGTCGTCCCTGGCCAGTGCGATGAGCTCGTCGGACACGACCGACGTGTAGTTGGGCGGCTTCGAGCGCGCGGCGACTGCCTGCGCCATGGACGGCGTGGCCTCGCCATCGCCGTTGGTCTTGAGTGAATGGACTGACGGAGCGCCACTGCCAACGCCGGGCACGACCGTCATTGGCGGCAGTGCCGCACCGTGGAAGCTGACCTTGTCCGCCTCTGCCGGCTGGTAGCCGCGGCCCTTCTGCGTCCGGACATGGACGATGACCGGGCCGTCCATGGTGCGCAGCGCGCGGCGGAAGACGTTGTGCAGCGCCGCCAGATCGTGACCCGGCACCGGCCCGACATAGGTGATGCCCAGGTCCTCGAAGAGCTGTCCTGGCTGGGCGAAGCTGACGATCGACTTGCGCAAGCGACGCGACCAGTAGACGAGCCCCGGGCCGACGATCGGGATGCGCTCGACAGCGTCCTCGTACACGCGCCGCGAGCCGCGCCACGTACGCGAGATCTTGATCCGCGACAGGTAGCGGCTCATCGCCCCGACCGAGGGCGAGATGCTCATCTCGTTGTCGTTGAGCACGATCAGCATCTGCGTCCGGCGATGGCCGATGTCGTTCAGCGCCTCGAGCGCCATGCCGCTCATCAGCGCCGCGTCACCGACGATGACCGCGATGCGCTCCTTGGTCCCGCGCCGCTCGCGGGCAAGCGCCAGGCCTTCGGCGATGGACAGGCCGGTGCCGGCGTGGCCGCCGTCGAAGATGTCGTGCGCGCTCTCCGATCGGCGCGGGAAGCCGCCCACGCCGCCCAGCGCGCGGAGCGTGCCGAAGTCGTCGAGCCTGCCCGTCAAGAGCTTGTGCGCGTAGGCCTGGTGGCCGGTGTCCCACACGATCTTGTCGGTCGGGCTGTTGAGCAGCCGATGGAGGGTCACGGTCAGCTCGACCACGCCCAGCGAGCTGCCCAGGTGGCCACCGGTCTTGGCGACCGTGCCGATGATCGTGCCCCGGATGTCGTCGCACAGCTCGCGCAGCTGGTCGCCGTCGAGCTTCTTGAGATCGTGCGGACCGTTCAGGCTCGCCAGTACGGACAAGTCGTTCTCCCGTAGCGGATTCCCAAGGTGGACGAACGCAGCCTCGTTCGTGTTGTGGCGGACTCGCTCATCCGCCGTTAACCGATTCTACGTGCGGAGGCCGTGTGCCGGTTCACAACGACAGCTGGGCAACAATCTGCCGTTTTTTACTGAGTACTGCGCCATACCAAGTATCGCTGCTTGTTGCCAACGAAGCAATCGGGTGCGAGCATCCCACGACTCGTCACAGGAAATGCACATGAAGACCCGTATCAGGCTGCGGCCGCGGATCCTGGCAGCTGTCGCTTGGATCCTTGTCCTGTCGATTACTGGCGCATGTGGCGCCCAGGCTCCGGCTGGTCCCGTGCTGACCAGCGGCCCCGGCCAGACCTCACGTCCCACCGCCGATCAGGCCGACGTGACCGAGCCACCGGCTGTTTCCGGCGGCTCATGGACCGGCACGATCACGATGCACGGGGTGGTCAACGAGGACGCGACCACGGACGTCTCGAGCGGAGCGCCAGGAGACACCTACTCCGACACGGGCACCGATCACGCAACGACGCAGACGGACGTGACTGACACCTACAACGTCACCGGCACCGATTCAGACGACGTCGGCTTCGGCATCAGCTCAGTCGACCTCGCTGGCACTGCAACGAACCAAGGCACGACGCTCGAGAGAGACGTCAAGAACTTGAACGAGCAGAACAGCGGCTGCACCTGGAAAGAGGAGCTCGGTACGCAGGTCTCCGGCTCGTGGAAGATCAACGGCACGATGGACGGCTCACTGCGACTGAACGATGACGGTTCGTACACGATGGACGTTCTCGCAGGCTCGGTCGACGCGAACGGCTACGAAGTGGGTCCGGAACTGCCACACCACGTGTGGGACACGCTCACTGATATCAGCGCCGGTTGCGTCGCCAACACCGGCGGTGACTCGACCGACACGCAGGGTCCGCTGGTGGGGTGGGTGTCGAGCTCCCTGGGCGAGTTGGACGTTAATGGCAAGTACGCGGACATCACCGGCAAGATCGACGGAACACCGGGAACCACGATCGATGGATCGATCACCTGGAACATGGAGCTGCCGGCGATGAAGATGGACATCGCCTGGCATCTCGTGCACAGCGGTCCCATCGTTCTACCGCACAGCTGAACCTGGGTCTAGCGAGGAGGCTCGTCCTCGTCGCCCACTGACAGATCAAGCGCGCGGACCTTGCCGCCGGCCGACTCGACCAGGCGCTGGAAGCGCAGCTCAGCCTCGCTCAGCATCTTCTCGCAGCGCCGCTGGAGGAGCACTCCCTGCTCGAACAGCGCGATCGAATCCTCCAGCGGCAGGTTGCCCGCCTCGAGCTTCTCGACCACCCCGCGGAACTCGGCCAGCGCCTTGTCGAACGGCAATGCCGCGATGCGCTGGCGCTCGGCGTCGATGTTGTCCGTCACGAGGAGGAGTCTCGCACCGACTCGACCCGGGCGCCGATCTC
>CAYYVV010000108.1:0-1902 GCA_964475245.1 uncultured Anaerolineaceae bacterium
CTAGGGGCAGGTGCCCTCGGGCGCGGGCACGATGGGCATGTTGACGAGCTTGTTGTCGAGATCGTCTGAGCCTGGATCGAGGACGATCGTCATCGTGCCGCCCGTGACAGTCACGGTGACGTTGTAGTCGAGGGGCACATCGCCGATAGGCGTAACGACGGTTGCCGACGTTGTGGTCGTGGCGACCTGCGTGCCACCCTGGGCGGGCATCGTGAATTGGACGGGCAGATCGGTAAAGGGCACCTCGAAGCCGCCCTCGCTCAGCCCGCCCGTTCGGAAGACGCCCTTCCAGGTGCCGTACGGCCCGTCGCAGCTGGTCAGATCAACGACCGTGCCGGGCAGCACGCCTTCCAACGCGGGTCTGTCGATCGTGACTTTGACCGCCTGCGACGGCGACGGCGTTTCCTTCTTGCAGGCGTCCTCCAGGCTGATGCCTGCGATTGCGCCACTGGCACCAGTCGACCCGCCGGTTACCGCCACATCGAACGTCGCGGCGAGATTGGTGACCGCAAACGGCGGCGGGTTGCCGTCGGGGCAGTTGCAGCCGCCGTCCTTGGTGCAGAAGTGCTGTCCAATCGGCATCGTCTCATCTACCGAGCCGTCTGAGATCCGGACGTGGCCCGTGCCGGTGATGACGATCACGTCCGCCGCGGACGTCGCCTTGTACTGTGAGTTGGCATAGGCCGGAGCCGTGAAGGACGCGTTCGTTCCATTGCCAACGCTCAGTTGCCCTGGCGTGGCCTCCGAGGGCGGAATCCCTGGCCCCGTCATGTCCCAGTCGACGCCACGAGCGGGGTCCCGGAACCAGCCCGAGGACCACGAATCGAGGAACGCGTCGGCCTCCGCGCCAGACGCCGTCCAGGCGGCTTCATTGGTGTAGCCGGACCACATGGCCTTCCACTTGTCCCACGGGTCGATGCCCGTCGCCGCCAGGTCGGCGAAGAAACCGAGGCCGTCATACGTTCGCTGGAAGAGCGGGATTGCCGGATCGTCGACGTAGTCGTCCCAGAACCCGCCGTCCTGGGGCGCGCCGGCGATCACGTATGAGACCCACTCGGCGCCGCCTTCCAGGTACCAGTCAGGCGCGGCGTAGTAACGCTGCTTGTTGTTGATGGCCGCGGCCTGGAAGCAGTGGAAGGTCTCGTGTGCTGCGGTGAGCAGCATGTTCAGCGGATCGTCAGTCAGGCCGGCCACGTACCAATTGATCTCGCAACCACCGTAGGACCCGCTCGTCCAGACGCCATCCGTATCGGCCAGCGCGTCTGGCCGCTGCTCCTTGGGGAAGCTGAGCTTGATCTCACCCGGGATGTCGCCGATCTTCGCGGCGATCGCCGCCCGATATTCGTTCGTGGCGTCAGCGATCGCCTGCTCAACCGGAGTCAGGTCTGCGGTGACGAACGAAACCGCGTCAGCATCAGCGAGGCCGCCGGTCGAGCCTCCCGTGGTGCTCTGTGCGACCGGCCCAATCTCGACCACGTCTGCGTTTGGGTCGGGCGCGAAGGCCGCATCGACCGCAGCCTGTTGATCGGCAGTCAGCTCGTCGTAGTGGGCCATGACCGCGCGCCGCGCGATCGTTCCTTCGACGCGTGTCGCCAACTGAGGAACATCGTCGACGCCGGGCACCGGTCCGTAGGCCATCGCGAAGAGACGGAGCGCCGAGTCGGCCGACCGGGTGCCGTCGGGGTTGACCTGGCGCAGCTCGGTGTCCCACGGCGTGTCGGGCCTGGGCGACGCATGGGTGGTTGCCGGCGAGCCGTTACTCGGGCCGCTGCCGGCAGGACCGCCCGCATCCGGGGCATTCTGGGAAATCGAGATGCACGCGCTGACGGTCGTCAGCGCGAAAAGGGCCGCCACAAATGAAATCGTCGTGGGCCGACTCACTGGCAGGGCAGTCTATCCGGC
>CAYYVV010000108.1:2002-3488 GCA_964475245.1 uncultured Anaerolineaceae bacterium
ATCCGGCGCGCGGTCGAGGGACTTGAGTTGCCCAACGCGGGGAATCCGCCGCACGGACGGCTGACCATCTCTGTTGGCGTTTTCACAATCGGTGCCCGGGAGCTTGCGCTTGGTGACGAGGTTTGGTTCGGTCGCGCCGACGAAGCTCTGTATCGAGCGAAGGCGGCGGGCCGTAACCGCACAGTGGTCTGGGACACGCCGAGCGCGGGAGCGGCCGATCTGATCGCTCAGCCGGCCGCCGGCGGGCCCATCGCGCTCGCCGCGTAATACCCCCAGGTCCGCGGCCGTTGACCGCGTAGTCCTTCACTCTTACTATCGCCAGTAAGAACGGAGGAGCCAGGTGAGAATCACGTCCAAGGGCCAGGTGACGATTCCACAGGATGTCCGCGAGAAGACCGGACTGCTGCCCAACACTGACGTCGAGTTCTTGATCAAGGACGGCTCGGTCATGATCGTGAAGTCAAAGACAGCCGCACGCCCAACGCGCGGGGCAGCAGCCGTAGGGCGGCTGCGCGAGCATGGCAGGCGCGTGTCGATGACGACCGACGAGATCATGGCGCTGACCCGCGGCGAGTGATGACGCCAGTCATGGTCGACAGCAACGTCATCCTCGACGTCGCGACGGACGACCCTGTCTGGGGCGCCTGGTCGGGCGCAACGCTCGAACGCGAGGCTGATGAGGCCGTATTGGTGATCAACGCGCTGATCTATGCCGAGGTCTCGGTCGGCTTTGATGCAATCGAAACCGTCGAGGCCGCCTTACCAACCGACCTGTACCGGCGCGAGGCGCTTCCGTACGAGGCAGCGTTCCTTGCCGGCAAGGCGTACCTCAGCTACAGACGAAGAGGCGGGACAAGGTCGTCACCCCTTCCGGACTTCTATATCGGCGCCCACGCGGCTGTCGCTGGATATCGCCTGCTCACACGGGACGCTGGAAGTTACCGCACATACTTCCCGACCCTTCAGCTGATCGCCCCCGACGCACCGTTGCGATGACGTCGCGCATAACCTGACCGGGTCTCTAGGCCCAAAGCAACAGGGCATCGAGGTCAACCCGCGTGTTGGTTGACTTAGCGTTCCCAGTGCCCAGCGTGCGCAACTCGAAGGTGTGGTTACCTGCGGTGAGGCTCGGGCTCGACCAGAAGATGCGCTTCTTCGTGCCTGTGGCCGAGTAGAGATCAAGCGTGGAGACCTTGCTTCCATCCAGCCAGATCTCGAACCTGCCGCGCGCGGGTCCGCTGTCCGCGACAAAGGCGATCGCGGTGCCGGTGAAGGTGTAGTCGGCCTTCGCATTGGCTGCCTGTGCCCACTCGACATAGCCGCCAGACGTACCCGAAAGGGAGGCGCGCTTCCAGGTGCCGCTGTAGTGGATCGCCGATGAGTTCTCCTGGACGAGTGCCAGCTTGGCCGTCGCCGTCGTCACCCACGCCGACGTGTTGTGCGCCTTGTCCGTCGCACGCAGTCGAAACGCGTAGTTGGTCCCGGG
>CAYYVV010000109.1:0-3389 GCA_964475245.1 uncultured Anaerolineaceae bacterium
GCTGGCCGGCGCGGTAGCGCCCGCCAGCTCACGACACAGCTTCGAGAAACTGGCCAGGTCGCGGCCGTCAGCGCCGAGCGCGTCGACCAACGCTGAACCGACGATCACGCCGTCGGCCCCCGTGGCCGCGACCGAGCGCACGTGCTCCGGCCGCGACACGCCAAAGCCGACCGCGACCGGCAGAGGTGAACTTGATTTGACGCTTGCCACGAGCGCGCTGGCGTCGGCCGGGCCGCTCGACCGCGCGCCGGTGACGCCGGTCAGTGACACGCAATAGACGAAGCCACCGGCGCGCTCGCCGATGATCCCGACGCGCTCAGCAGTGGAGGTCGGCGCGACGAGGTAGACGAGTGCCAGCCCTGCTCGCACGAAAGCCGCCTCGAGCGGCGCGCCCTCGTCTGGCGTCAGGTCGGCGACGATCGCGCCCGCGGCGCCGGCCAACGCCAACCTCGTCGAGATCGAGTCGGCGCCACGCGGGCCGAGGAACTGGTTGACGTAGCCCATCACGAGCAGCGGCGTTTCCGGTCGCTGCCGCGCCACGCGCTCTACGAGGTCCAGCGACGCGTCCAAAGTCTGGCCGTGGGCGAGCGCGACATTGCTCGCGTGCTGGAGCGTCACGCCGTCCGCCAGTGGATCTGAGTAGGGCAGCCCGATCTCGAGCACGTCCGCGCCGGCGTCGATCGCGGCCAATGCCACGGCCTCCGAAGTTGCCAAGTCCGGGTAGCCGGCGACGACGTAAGCGACGAACGCCATGCGCCCCTGACGAGCGGCCGCCGTAAATGCCCCGCCTATGAGCGCCGATCCGGCAGTCTTCGCCGTCACTCGGTTACCGCCAGGTGTGCGACATCCTTGTCGCCGCGCCCGGACAGCCCGACCAGGACGACGGCGCCAGCGTCGAGCCCAAGCAGCAGCGCGGGCAGTGCGGCCAGCGCGTGCGCCGATTCGAGCGCGGGCAGAATGCCTTCGCAGACTGCCAGCTGGCGCATTGCCGCCAGCGCGTCCGTGTCGGTGGCGTTGGCCAGCTCGAGTCGGCCCTCCAATGCAAGCGCGGCGAGTTGCGGGCCGACACCCGGGTAGTCGAGCCCGGCGGAGATCGAGTGCGCCTCCTGGACCTGGCCGTCGGCATCCTGGAGGAGCATCGTCCGCGCGCCGTGGATGATGCCCAGGCTGCCGCCCGCGAGCGCGGCGGCGTGGTGTCCGGTGGCGATGCCGTCGCCCGCCGCTTCGACGGCGACGAGGCGCACGCTGGGCTCGCCGATGAAGCGGCTGAAAATGCCGATGGCATTTGATCCGCCGCCGACGCAGGCGACGACGAGGTCGGGCAGCCGACCTTCCGATTGGGCAATCTGTACCGCCGCCTCGTCCCCGATCACGCGCTGGAAGTCGCGCACGATGGTCGGGTACGGGTGCGGACCCATCGCCGAGCCCAGGACGTAGTAGGTGTCTACGACGTTCGTCACCCAGTCGCGCATCGCCTCGTTGATCGCGTCCTTGAGCGTCGCCGAACCCGACTCGACCGGCCGCACGTCCGCCCCGAGCGTCTTCATGCGCAGCACGTTGGGCTTCTGCCGATCGATGTCGCGTGCGCCCATGTACACGACGCACGGCAGGCCGAGCAGCGCCGCGATCGTGGCCGTGGCAACGCCGTGCTGACCGGCGCCCGTCTCGGCGATCAGGCGGGTCTTGCCCAGGCGACGCGCGAGCAAACCCTGGCCCAGGACGTTGTTGATCTTGTGCGCGCCGGTGTGGGCGAGGTCCTCGCGCTTGAGGTAGATGCGCACGCGGGTGCCCAGCGCTTCGGCCAGGCGATGCGCCCGATAGATGGGCGTCGGCCGACCGGCGAAATGGATGCTCAGCTCGCGCAGCTCAGCCCAGAAGGTCGGGTCGTTTCGAACCTGGTTGTACGTCTGCTCGAGCTCGATCAGGGCCGACATCAGCGTCTCGGGTACGTAGCGGCCGCCGAAGTCTCTGTTCGTTCCCCAGCGGCCGCGCGCGTCAGCCTCAAGGAGTCCGGCCGCGACGGGCTGCGGACGGCTGGAGGTTTGAGGGAGGTCGAATCGGGCCTGTTTGGCGCGCTTGACGAAGAGCGCCACGGACAATGGATCCTTGCGCGGCGGCATGGTGCCCGGGACTTCGACGCCGGAGGCGACGTCGACGCCGATCGCCGGCACCTCTCGGGCGGCCGCGGCGACGTTCCCTTCGCGCAGGCCGCCGGCGAGCATGACGGGGATCTCGCTCGCGATAAGGACAGCGGCGGCCTCGTCGGCAGCGTGGCCCGTGCCACCGAGCATGTTGTCGTGCTCGGCGTCGACGACGATGCGGGCCGCGCCAGCGGCGCGCCACAGGCGCGCCGCGTCGAGTGCCGCGGTCGCCGAATCGCCGGCAGTGCGGACGACCTTCCAGAACGGCCGTTGCGGATGGGCGTGGCCGTCGATCGTCTCGTGGCCGGAGAGCTGGACACGGTCCGGGTCGATCGCGGCGACCCAGCCGTCCATCTCTGGCTGCGATGCATTGGCAGTGACGAGCACGATGCGCGGCGTGTGCCCGGGCAGCGCTCGCGCGTACCGCGCGAGCGCTGCGGCCTGCGCCACGTCCAGCGCGCGCGGCGTTCCCGCGACCAGGTTCAGGCCGATGTAGTCGGCACCCGCCGCGCATGCCGCGCGCACGCCGTCTTCATCGACGATGCCGCAGATCTTGACCTCGGGTTCACGGTCGTCCGCGGCGAGGTCGGCGGGCATCCTGCCGGCGGCCACAAACGTGGCCGTGGCTGCAGCCGCGTCAGTCGAACGCATCAGCGCCTCGCCGATGAGCGCCGCGTCGAAGCCCAGCGCGCGCCAACGGTTGAGCGTGGCGGGGTCATTCACGCCCGATTCGGCGACCAGCAGCCGATCGTCCGGAACCAGCGCCCGCAGCCTCTCCGCGCGCCTGACGTCTACCTCGAGCGTGTTCAGGTCGCGGTTGTTGATGCCGATAAGGCGTGTATCGCTGGCCAGCGCGCTCTCCAGCTCTCGCGCGTCGTGCGCCTCGACGAACGGCTCCAAGCCGAGCGATCGGGCCTCGCCGACGAGCTGCCTCAGCTGCTCCGCATCGTGCAGGGCGGCGAGCAGAAGGACCAGGTCCGCGCCGGCGCCGCGCAGTTCGGCGAGCTGCTCCTTCGAGACGACGAAGTCCTTCGCCAGGATCGGCACGCGGACCGCGCTGCGCACTGAGCGCAGGTCGTCGATCGAGCCGTGGAACCAGTGCGGCTCGCACAGGACCGAGATCGCTGCGGCCCCACCACGCTCGTAGGCGCGGGCACGCGCGACGATGTCGTCGTCTGTCGCAAGCACGCCGGCCGACGGAGAGCGTCGTTTGACCTCGGCGATGACGTGGAGGCCCGGTCGCGCGAG
>CAYYVV010000110.1:0-3349 GCA_964475245.1 uncultured Anaerolineaceae bacterium
TTGCCCCATACGGCATTTCCAGTGCCGCGCCCTAGGCCTCTAGGCGACCTCTCCGTCGTGGCAGAGGTGAGCTAATTCGGGCGAGTGGCGGAGAGGGTGGGATTCGAACCCACGGTGCTTGCGCACACCGCTTTTCGAGAGCGGCACCTTCAACCACTCGGACACCTCTCCGCGCCAGAGCATAGTAAGCGACCGCCGCCCGGCCGCCGGAACGGCCGTCAGGCGCGCGCGACTGGTGCTCGCAAGGCTGCGCGCGCGCCGTCGCTCATCTCGGTCGCTTCGCGCTGCATGATCCCCGACACGACCTCGAGGCGGCGCGGCAGGAGCTTGCCGGTGGTCAGCTGCACGGCCGAGCCGCACGCCCCACCGGTCGCGTCAGGCATGGCGTAGACCACGCCATCGACGTCGGACTCGAGCAGCGCACCGACACACATCGTGCACGGCTCGATCGCCGTGAACACCACGACACCCGACAGGTCCGACCGTCCGAGCCGGCGCGCGGCCTCGCGAATGACCACCATCACCGAATGTGCGGTCGGATCGCCTGCCGCGACGACCTGGCTGCGGCCGCGGGCGACGAGCGCCTCGTCGAGGACAGCGACGGCGCCGTCGGCCGTCTCACCCGCCGCGGCCGCCGCACGCGCCTCGGACAGCGCGGCACCCATGTACAGCTCGTAATTCACGCGCCGATCGTACATCGGGCGCCAGTGGCTCAGTCGCCTGTGCGCTGCGTCAGGATTAAGGTTGTCTGAAATGAGCCGTGAACATGGGGTCGCCTTACCGCGCCTCGCGCTGATCGTCGCGGGGGGTATCGGCGCCGGTCTGGTCGTCGCCCTCGCGGCTATCGGTACCCGGAATTTCTCAGTTGGCAGCCTCGACGCGGGCCAGGACGCATTTGCGTACTGGCATGCCATGCAGACGGCCACGCCGTACGGCGAGGACGCCGGCAGCTGGGGCGCCTATCTCTATTCGCCTGCGTTCCTGCAGATCCTGAGCCCGATCTTGTCCCTTCCGTGGCAGGTCTTCTTCGGCATCTGGACCGGGATCGCGATGGCCGGCCTGTTGCTGCTGACCGGGCCGGTGTTGCTGATCCTGGCCCTGCCCGTCGCCTTCTTCGAGATCTGGGGCGGCAACATTCACATCCTTCTGGCATTGGCCATAGTCGTCGGCTTCCGCCGGCCCGCGGCATGGTCGTTCGTCCTGTTGACGAAGGTCACGCCGGGCGTCGGCCTGATCTGGTTCGCCGTGCGCCGCGAGTGGCGCTCACTGGCCATCGCGCTGGGCGCCACGGCCGCGGTGGCCGCCGTTTCACTGGTGATCAACCCGGGGTTGTGGCAGTCGTGGATCGACCTCCTGCTGCGCGAGGCGAGCGGCACGGCATCGAACGGGCACATCCCGATCCCGCTCCTCTATCGGTTGCCGTTCGCGGTCGTGCTCGCCATCTACGCCGCGCGCACCGACCGCAAGTGGCTCGTCCCGGTCGTCGCGTTCCTGGCCATGCCCGTGCTGTGGTGGGGCAGCCTGACAGTGCTCATCGGCTGCATCGCCATCGAGCGCGAACGGGTCGAGCGGATCGTGCTGGCGCGCATCCACTCGGCCGTCACCTGGTGGCGCCAGCGTGTCGACCGCACCTCCGCGCTTGACCGCGGAACCGGAGGCCTGGGCGCTTAACTGATCTGGGCGCCTAGCTGAACGGATTCTGTGAGTCGCGCTAAAGTCGGCCGACCCACGAACTCCTGAGGGAAAGCCATGTCCGCTGCCGTCGAATCCGCCGTGCCCGGCTCCCAGCTGAGCGACCGCGCGAAGCTCGAAATCCTGTTCGCGACACTGCTCGCGCTGTTCATGTTCGCGCTCGACCAGACGGTCGTCGGCACGGCACTGCCGCGCATCGTCACGGACCTGCACGGCGACCAGCTGTACACGTGGGCGATCACGATCTACCTGCTGACGTCGACGATCAGCGGGCCGATCTACGGCAAGCTGTCCGACCTCTTCGGACGCAGGCCGATCTTCATCTGGGCCGTCGGCCTGTTCCTGGTCGCGTCAGTCGGTGCGGCGCTGTCACAGGAGATGTGGCAGTTCATCCTCTTCCGCGGCCTGCAGGGCCTGGGCGGCGGCGCGGTGTTCCCACTCGCCTTCGCGGTCCTCGCCGACCTTTACACACCGGTCGAGCGGGGCAAGTACGCGGGTCTTTTCGGAGCCGTGTTCGGCCTGTCGTCGATCATCGGCCCGGCCATCGGCGGCCTGATCACGGACAACTTCGGCTGGCACTGGATCTTCCTGGTCAACGTGCCGATCGGGCTGATCTCGCTCTACTTCATCTTCCGTCTGCTGCCACCGATCAAGCACCCGGAGGCGGCGCGCGACATCGACTACGTCGGTGCAGCCCTGTTCACGGCGGCGCTGGCTCCGTTCCTGGTCGGGCTCACCAATCGCCAGTCGGCCGACTGGACCGATCCGTGGGTCGGCGGGCTGATGGTCGTTGGCGCAGTCTTCGCGGCCCTCTTCCTGTGGTGGGAATCGCGCGTCGAGGAACCGATCATCTACCTGTCGCTGCTGCGCATTCGGACCTTCACCATCTCCGTATCGGCGATGTTCCTGGCGGCCTTCGGGTTCTTCAGCGCAGTCGTGTTCCTGCCGCGCTGGTTCCAGGTCGTGCAGGGCGCCAGCGCGACCGAGTCGGGCTACAACCTGCTGCCGCTCCTCGCGGCGCTGATCGTCAGTGCCACGCTGTCGGGCCAGATCGTCGCCCGGACACATCACTACAAGATCCTGATCTTCGGCTCACTCATGCTCCTTGGCGTCGGCCTGCTGCTGATGACCAACCTGCGCGCCGACACGGACCGGCTCATGCTCTGGGGCTGGATGGTCATCGCCGGATTGGGCATCGGCCCGTCCTTCGCGGTGTTCACCCTGATCGTCCAGAACGCGGTACCGGTGCATCGCATAGGCGTCGCGTCGAGCAGCCTGACGTTCTTTCAACAGATCGGAGGAACCGTCGGGCTGACCATCGCAGGCACGATCTTTGCCGGCCGGTTGACCGACGAGATCCCGAACCAGCTCGTTGCGGCCGGTGTGCCGGCACAGATCGTGAGCCAGTTCCAGTCGGGCGCCGCGTCGTTCGACCTGACCGGCACGGGCGACCTTGGGGCGCGCATCCTGGCCGCCACGCCGCCTCAGTTCCAGGCCGTCATCGAGCCGTTCATCACGAACATCGTGACCGGCATCCACGAAGCAATCGCGATCGCGATCGCGAACTCGTTCTGGTTCGGGATCGGTGGGGCGTTTGTCGCTGCGGCAGCGAGCCTGCTGCTCAAGGAAGTGCCGCTGCGAACGACCTTCGAGATGG
>CAYYVV010000111.1:0-3244 GCA_964475245.1 uncultured Anaerolineaceae bacterium
AACTGGCGACACCGCGATTTTCAGTCGCGTGCTCTACCAACTGAGCTATCTCGGCGCGTCCAGAAAGGTCACGGCCGCGGCAACGACCAGCCGTTATTGAACCACAGTCAGTCGAGGCCCGCGAGTGGGGCCGAGGACTGCGCATCGAGGGGACCTTCGCCGGAGAGGGCTCGCAGACGATTGATTCGATCGACGATCGGAGGGTGCGTCTCCATCAGCCCGGCGGACTTTGAGCCGAACTTCTTGAGCGGATTGACGATGTACAGGTGCTGCGTCGCACGGTTGGCGACCGCGAGCGGCTCACGGTCGCTGGCGATGTTCGCGAGAGCCCGCTCGAGGCCATACGGATTGCGCGTCAGCTCGACGCTTGAGGCATCAGCCAGGTACTCGCGCTGCCGGCTGACGGCCATCTGCACCAGCGCCCCGATGATCGGGGCGACGATGGCGAGGATCAGCCCGACGACAACCATGATCAGGACGAGCGCTCCGCCTCCGCCGTTATTGCTGTCGCGGCCGCGGCGACCGGCCATGCCACCCCAGAGCGTGAAGCGCAGGAAGAAATCGGCCAGCAGGGCGATTGAGCCGACGAGAGTGGCCACCAGGAGCAGGAAGCGCGTGTCGAGGTTGCGCACGTGCGACATCTCGTGGCCGATGACGCCCTGAAGCTCCTCGCGATCCATCTTCTGGAGCAGGCCGGAGGTGACGCAGATGCTCGCGTGCTTCGGATCGCGACCCGTGGCGAACGCATTGGGCGCCGGGTCGTCGATCACGTACACGCGCGGCATCGGGATGTTGGCCGCGATGGACAGCTCCTGGACGACGTTCAACAGCTGCGGCGCGTTCGTGCTGTTCACCTCGTGTGCGTGCGAGACGGAGAGCACGAGCGAGTCGCCCGAGAAGTACGACAACGACGACAGGAGCATCGAGATCAGGATGGCGATGACGAGGGCGACGATGCCGCCCTGCCACGAGCCGCTGAGCGCGTAGCCGATGACGAAGCCAAAGGTGGCAAGCACCGCCGTCAGCAGGACGACGAGCAGGATCGACTGCCGCCTGTTGGCGGACTCCTGCTGATAGAAGTTCTGGGTTGCCTGGCCTTGCATGATGTGGGCGACCGACTAGGCGCCGGCCGCTGGTGCTGGCGCGGTCAGCCTGCGGCGGGCGGATTCGTCGGCGGCGTGCTCGGCGGCACCGTCGGCGGAGCGGTCGGCGCACTGAGATTGCTCAGGTCGACCGTCGGCACCTGCTGCGCCTCCGGCTCGGCGTCGAAGAACTGCTCGGTGTGGAATCCGAGCGGGCCGGCGACGAGGACGCTCGGGAAGGTCGCGATGCCGGTGTTGTAGTCGAGCACGGTCGCGTTGTAGTGCTGGCGCGCGAAGCTGATCTGGTTCTCGGTCGTGGTCAGCTGCTCCTGGAGGCTCAGGACGTTCTGGTTCGACTTCAGGTCGGGGTAGTTCTCGACGACCGCGAAGAGCGAACGAAGAGTTCCGGTCAGCGCGTTCTCAGCCGAGGCCTGCTGGGCCGGGCCCTGCCCGCCCGCGGCGACCGCGTTGGCGCGCGCCTGGGTGACGCTCGTGAGCACCGACTGCTCGAAGCCCATGTAGCCCTTGACGGCATTGACGAGGTTCGGGATCAGATCCCAGCGGCGCTTGAGCTGCACCTCGATCTGCGCGTAGGCCTCGCGGATGCGCAGGCGGCGCTGGACAAGACCGTTGTAGATCAGGATGCCGCCGATGACGATGACGGCAATGACGATCAGAACGATCCAGAGGATTGGGCTGTCCATTAATTCTCCGTACGGTGAAGGGCCGGTGGGGTGACGCCGGCTGACGCTGGAAGTCTAGCGCGACGACCTCGACATGGGGCCCGCAACGCCTTCCCCATCTCCAGGACGGCGTCGTCGTCGTTAAGCGGCCCTCTTCAGCACCCGCAACTTACGTTCCCTCGGCTTCGGCTTGACCACATCCTTCTCGGTTGCGTCGCTGAGGGCAACGTTGACCACGCTCGGTGCAGCGAGAAGCACGGCCCGTAGCAATGTTGGCACGAACACAGGAATTGCAAGACGCCGTGCCGAAGTGGTCACGGGTTTGCCCCTCCCCTGGCGCCTCATCCCGGCGCCGCGTTCCACCCGTCATTTGTAACCACGGGTCAGCCTTAGTCGGCTCATCGGCGTCACTGCGGTGCAATCCCGTGATAGATCGAGGAGATCTGAGCGTGAGACAGCCCGGCTGAGGCATCAACAGACTGAGCCGACCGGCTTAGCGCTGACCGGGCGGGACAAATGACGGGTCGCCCGTCCTGTGAGGCGAGGGGTTGGTCCAGTCGTCCGGCGATTAGGTCGGTCGCGCGGTGCATAGCACGACCGCGCTCAACGACCACGTCCGCACGGCGAGGCGACATCACGGTTTGTCAGCGAAGTCCCGATTCGCTCTGCCTGGAAGAGGGCCGACGGCCCGTCTTCACGCTCAAATCGGGTGGTGGGCGGTGAGGGATTCGAACCCCCGACTTCCTCGGTGTAAACGAGGCGCTCTAACCAGCTGAGCTAACCGCCCCCGCAAGGGAGTCGTGACAAGTTGCCGACAGGCGACAGGTTACGACGAGCGCGCAGCAGCGCCAAAGCGCTGCGGAGACAAATCTTCGCGGCAAAGAATACGGCGGCCGGATCGGCCGCCGTTTGATCAGCGAGTTGGTGCCCAGGCCGGGACTTGAACCCGGATGACTTGCGTCATACGCCCCTCAAACGTACGCGTATACCAATTCCGCCACCTGGGCAGTGGTACCGAGGGAGGGACTTGAACCCACACGACCTTGCGGCCACTAGGTCCTGAACCTAGCGCGTCTGCCTATTCCGCCACCTCGGCGCGCAGCCTGCGACGCATTTCTACGCTTCAGGCGAGGCCCGAGTTTAGCACGCGATGGACGCCCGGCCAGACCCGCGGGCTGCGCGCCGTCAGCCGGCCGTCAGGTACCGGCGAGCTTGAAAGTGGCGAAGCAGAAGATGCAGAACAGGATGCCCAGCACGAGCGTGAACTGGAACAGTCGCTTCTCGATGCCGCGTCGGCTGCGAAAGACGCTCGAGTCGCCACCGAAGGCCGCGCCAAGGCCGGCACCGCGTGACTGAAGCAGAACGGACGCCATCAGCGCGACGCTGATCAGCATCTGGCCGAAGAACAGGATGTTTGTCATCGGGCGGGAGAATAGCAGTCCGGGCGGCTCAACCCTCGAGCAGCGACTTGCCGGTCAT
>CAYYVV010000112.1:0-3161 GCA_964475245.1 uncultured Anaerolineaceae bacterium
CGATCAGGACGCCGATCAATTCGCCACGGGCTCTCTGCAGCCCAACGTTTACCGCGTTGGCGGGAGACGGCGAGGCATCGTCGATGCGTATGAGCTTGATTCGGTCGTCATCTGAGGCCACAACCGGCTCGTCAGAACCGTTGTCCACGACGATCAGCTCATAGTCGATCTCGTGTGTTCCCCTCTGGATTGGTGGCAACAGGCTGGCCAAGGTCCTGGGCAGCTCGCGGGCCATGTTGTAGGCAATAACCACGAGCGAGAGGTCCGGCATCTACTTAAGGTAGCTGTCGCGATGACTGCGATCGCACGAGCACTGCGTGCTCGCCGAACGCTTCCTCGAGCGCGAGGCCGACCCTGCCGCTGAACGCCTCAGTCGGCGGCCCAAGACTGGAAGAGTTCCTCCGCTGACCGAATAGAGCCCGCGGCCCTCAGGCGTTCCAGCTCGACCTCCGTGACCAGCTGAGCGTCGAATTCTTCGCGCAGGCCGCTCACCTTGAAATCAGTGCTCGCATCGAGTCGTGAACTGTATCGGGCCGCACAGCCAGCCCGTGTCGTAACCTCAGCGCCGGAGGCACAGCGAATGGTCGGATTGTCGTGAGCAACGCCGAACTCGGGCCGCTAGCCTACCGCGACGATGCGCTCCTCCACCTCAGTCAGACGTTTCCGCGCGCGCAACAAACCATCTGGTTGATACGGCATGAATAGGACCATCTGGACGTGCTGGTTTCAAGGGCGGGACGCAGCCCCAGCCGTGGTCAAGAAGTGCCTGGACAGTTGGGAGCGCCAGAACCCGTACTGGGAATTCCGCTGCCTGGACGCCACGACCGTCGAGCGGTACGTCCCCTTGCGCCGATACATCGATCTGGACAGACAGTCAATCACAGCTGCCTCCCTGTCAGACATCGTCCGGATTCTCTTGCTGCACGAATTCGGCGGCGTGTGGGCCGACGCCACGCTGTTATGCAATCGGCCGCTCGACGAGTGGCTGCCCGACGTCATGAGCGAGGGATTCTTCGCGTTCGCCGACCCTGCCCCTGACCGGCCGCTGTCATCCTGGTTCCTGAGCGCGGAATCGGGCAACCGTCTCGTGTCGGAGTGGTGTCGCCGGACCATTGAGTATTGGTCGAACCGGGCATCTTCGGATGACTACTTCTGGTTCCATCATCTGTTCCGGGAGGCGTGCGCGACGGACCGTCGCGCACGCGAGGCGTGGTCTCGAGTACCCAAGGTAAGCGCAGCCGGACCGCACGCCTTGCAGGCGGACGGGCTTCTGTTTCGCCCGGCGGCCGAGGTCATCCCACTGATCGACCTGTCCACGCCGGTCTTCAAGCTGACGCACCGCCTACCCGCAGAGGCTTCCAAGCCCGGGCATGTCCTCGATTCCCTGGTCACCAGCGATGACCGAGGCGGCCAGGAGCGCAAGGCTCAGGTGATTCAGGCCACAGCGGGCCTCGAAGCGCCCAAGAGCTTCGCGTCACTGAGCGTCTCGACGGAGAATCTCGGGGACCACATCCAGATAATCGCCGGACTCCGACTGCTAGCCGGATTGGGCATCACCCCCACCCACTACATCGATCGTGACAACGAGATTCGATCCGCGCCCACGCTGGATGACGTAGGCGGTCCCGTTGGGATCCTCCTCAACGGCTGGTTCAAGACCAACCGAGCTGAGTGGCCGCCGCACCCCAAGCTCGCGCCGATCATCGACGGCTTCCACATCAGGCTCTTCCAGTGCCCCGAGCTGGTGTCTGATGAGTCCATCGCGTTCTTTCGCTCACATGAACCCGTCGGCTGCCGTGACGAATACACGGAGAACCTGCTGCGGTCGAGAGGCGTCGACGCTTTCAACAGCAACTGCCTTTCCCTGACTTTGCCTCGCAGGCTCGACGATGCGGCCGCGCAGACCGAGGTGTTCGTCACCTCCCGGGACGAGCGGATCAAGGACTACCTCCCGAAGTCCATCGGGCCCTACACATTCGTCAGTCATTACTCCGGTTCGACCGATTTCGCGGCCAACGTGACATTGGCGGAGGCCCTCCTGGAAACCTACCGTTCACGCGCGAGGCTCATCATCACGACGCTCCTCCACTGCGCTCTGCCCGCGATCGCCATGGGCATCCCCGTCGTCGTCTTCTATCCGGTGAATGACGAGTCGGCCCATGCCTCCGATCTCGAGAGGTTCTCGGCGTTGGATGGCCTCGTGCCAGTGCATGCCTTCGAGGAGATGGACAGCGTCGACTGGAACCCTGTACCGGTCGACGTCGGCACAGCCAAACGTGAAAGCCTGGATCGCTTCTGTGAACTCACGGCCCGTTGGCAGCTTGCCCCGAGTCCTGCACTTGGACCGATCGCGCCGCCAAGCCTGCTGCCCGCACCTTGACCTTCCCGAAGAACCACCTCGCGATCGCTCGCCGGCCCGGCGGCCCGTAGCTAAAGAGAACCGGCGGCGCTGTTGCGCCGCCGGCTTTGCTCTGAGTGCCTGTTTGGCAGGCTGGAACCCTTCTACTGCAAGGGCAGCGTCGTGGTCGGATTCGAGCCTGCGCCGCGGATCACGTTGTTGCCGTAAGACGTAAGCGTGCCGTTGCCAACGTAGACGATTTTGGGACCGGCTCCAACCAGGCTGGATGCGGACAGGAAGGCTGCGCCGCCCTGCTGGACCTGAATGGCGGCTGTCGTGTTGGCCTCTATCGTCGTCTGGTCGATGACAGCCGTGTTGGCGGCACCGCTCGTACCTTGGACGTTCACGCCAACGGCATTCTGGTTGATATAGCTGTTCTCGATGGAGACCTTCGCACCGGCGGGCCCGTCCACGTTGACCCCGGTTGTGAAGTGGTGGATGGTGGTGTTGCGAATAATCACGGAGCTTGCACTGACGATGTTTATGCCGTTGGTGCCTGTTCCCACGCCCTCGATATCGAGCCCATCGATGATGATTTCGTCGGTCGAAGCCGCATTGACCGTGATGGCGGGCGTGCCTGATACGAGTAGCCCGCCCAACACGCCCACACACTTGATCGTGATGGCTTTCGTGATCGTCACCGCGCCGAAGCCGCCCGGATCCATGCAGTTGATCTCCCCGCCGGCGGCGGTCTTGGAGATGGCGCCGGGGAAGGTCTTGCACGGCGCGGTCCGCGAGCACGGGTTGACATCGTCGCCGACGC
>CAYYVV010000113.1:0-3076 GCA_964475245.1 uncultured Anaerolineaceae bacterium
TACCAGGGCGCCTGCTTGATGTCGGTGTGGGCGAACATCTCGTCCTTGGCGCGCGAGTAATCGACCCACCGCGCGCGTGACTCGAGGTCCATCGGCGAAAGCTTCCAGCGCTTCGTCGGGTCGTCGATCCGTGCCTGGAAGCGCCTCTCCTGCTCGGAATCGCTGACGCTGAACCAGTACTTGACGAGCGTGACGCCCGACCGAACGAGCATGCGCTCGAACTCCGGGCACGAGCGCAGGAACTCCTGGTATTCGTCATCGGTACAGAAGCCCATCACGTGCTCGACCCCGGCGCGGTTGTACCAGCTGCGGTCGAGCAGGACTATCTCGCCGGCCGCCGGCAGCTGCGCGACGTAACGCTGGAAATACCACTCGGTCTTCTCGCGCTCGGTCGGCGTCCCGAGCGCCACGACGCGCGCATAGCGCGGGTTGAGGCGCAGCGTGATCGTCTTGATCGCGCCGCCTTTGCCGGCGGCGTCGCGGCCCTCGAAGATGATGACCACCTTGCGGCCGGTCAGCTTGATCCACTCCTGGAACTTGACCAGCTCGACATGGAGCCTGGTCAGCTCGGCGAGGTATTCCTTGTTGCCGATCGTGCGCACGGGCGACCCGGCCGTATCCACGGGCGGATCGGGAAAGACTCCCTCGATATCGAGCTGTCCGGGCTGTGCGCGGACCGGCTGCTTCGATTTGGCCATCGCCGCCAGCGTCGTCCGCGGCCCCCATCGCGTCAAGAGCCGTTTGCTCCGCCCCGATTGTGCTACATTGTGCTACATGAGCGAAGGTGGTCGCCCGGCGCGAGTGGGCATTCGTGAGCTGCGTCAGAACCTGTCGATCTACGTCGACCGCGTCCGCGAGGGCGAAACCCTGGAGGTGACCGAACACGGGCAGCCGGTGGCACAACTTCGTCCTATCCCTGCGCCGACGAGCGTCTACGAACGGCTCATCGCCGAAGGCAAGGTCACACCGGCGAAGAACCCTCGCGCGCCCCTACCGACTCCGATTCCCCTTTTGCCGGGCGAGGAACCTCTATCCGAGACCCTCCGCAAGATGCGAGACGAAGAGCGGTACTAGGCCGTGCTGGTCTACGCGGATACGTCGGCGCTTGCCAAATTGATCCTCGATGAACCCGAAGCGCATTCAGTTGCTCGATTCCTTGACGATGTGGACGTGCTGATTACCAGTCGCCTTACTCAGATCGAAATCGTCCGCGCCGCTTCGCGGCATCCCCATCCGACAGAAGATTCGCTGGCGAGGATGATGGAGCGACTCGTC
The DNA here is from genome assembly GCA_964475245.1 of uncultured Anaerolineaceae bacterium. Classification (GTDB taxonomy): domain Bacteria; phylum Chloroflexota; class Limnocylindria; order Limnocylindrales; family CSP1-4; genus JALYGJ01. The sequence continues at coordinate 1,276 of CAYYVV010000113.1, forward strand.
TTTCGCGAATTGACGTCGGACATCGCGGCCGCGGCCGCTGGGCTCCAGCCACCCGAGCTGCGTTCGTTGGACGCGATCCACCTGGCAACTGCCATCGAATTCAGCTCGGAATTGGACGCATTCCTGACGTACGACAAGCGTCTTGCTGCGGCCGCAAGGCAACATGGCCTGACTGTGGCCGCGCCCACCTAATCGGCGCCGTGAACGCGTTCGCTGGCGGCTGGCCGGCTTCGCTCGCCATCCGTCGTGCCCGGCGTCGTCGTCGTACTTGGTCACTCGAGCCTTGCGTAAGCGGGGATAGTCAGGAACTCGACGAAGTCGTCTGACAGCGCGACCTGCTCGAAGAGCAAGGCGGCTTCGAGGTCGTGGGAGCGCCACGGCTCGATCGCGGCCAGGACCTGCTCGCGCGTGAACCTGCCGGTACGCACCCATTGCCAGACCTGCGAGCGCGAGATCTCGGCCGTAGCCGCGTCTTCCATCAGGTTGTCGAGCGCGGCCGCGCCAACACCGTCGAGCCACGACGCGATGTAGCGGATGCCGACCGACACGTTGGTCGCCAGCCCACGCTCGGTGATTTGACCGCCGGGCACTTCGAAGTCGGTCAAGTCGGTCGCCGAGACGTTCACGTCGTGGCGCAGCCTGTACTTCTGGTTCGGCTTGTCGCCCAATGCCTCGTCGAAGATCTCAGTCGCCACCGGCACGAGGTCGGGGTGGGCGACCCACGTGCCGTCGAACCCGTCGCCGGCCTCGCGCTCCTTGTCCTCGCGCACCTTGGCCAGCGCGTTCTCGGTCACCTCCGGTTCGCGTCGGTTGGGGATGAACGCGCTCATGCCGCCGATGGCGTGCGCGCCTCGGCGGTGGCATATCTTGACCAGCAGCTGGGCGTAGGCGCGCATGAACGGCACGGCCATCGTCACCTGGGCGCGGTCGGGCAGAACCGCGCGCGACGGATCAAAGGCGAACGCCTTGATGATCGAGAAGATGTAGTCCCAGCGGCCGGCGTTGAGCCCCGCGGCGTGCTCACGCAGCTCGTACAGGATCTCGTCCATCTCGAACGCGGCCCAGATGGTCTCGATCAGCACGGTCGCGCGGATCGAGCCACGCGGCACGCCGACCACGTCCTGCGCCCACACGAAGACGTCGTTCCACAGCCGCGCCTCGCGGTGCGACTGCATCTTGGGCAGGTACAGATACGGCCCCGATCCGCGGCGCAGCAGCTCCGCGCCGTTGTGGAGCAGGTACAGGCCGAAGTCGAACAGCGACGCGGAGATCGACGCGCCGTCGACCTCGACGTGGCGCTCGACCAGGTGCCAGCCGCGCGGACGCACGATGAGCGTCGCGACACTGTCGTTGAGGCGGTACTCCTTGCCTTCGGGCGAACTGAAGGTCAGCGTCCGCCGAACGGCATCCTGGAGCGCCGCCTGGCCGCCGACCACGTTCGCCCACGTCGGCGAAAGGGAGTCCTCGAAGTCGGCCATGAACACTTTTGCGCCCGAGTTGAGCGCATTGATCGTCATCTTGGCTTCGGCCGGGCCGGTGATCTCGACGCGCCGATCGTTGAGATCCACCGGCGCTTTGGCGACCTGCCAGTCCGACTCACGAACAGTCGCCGTCTCGGTCAGGAAGTCGAGGCGTTCGCCGCCGGTGACGCGGGCCGCGCGATCGCGCCGGGCACCCAGGATCTCCTGTCGGCGCGGCTCGAACTCGCGCGCCAGCCGGCCCAGGAAATCGCGGGCGTCGGCGGTGAGCACGCGCTCCATCCCCGGAACCGACTCTCCGACGATCCGAACTTCAGCCATCA
>CAYYVV010000114.1:0-3029 GCA_964475245.1 uncultured Anaerolineaceae bacterium
GCCCGCGTATGATCGGGCGCGTGATCGTGGCAGTGGACGTGGGCAACACCAACGTCACGGTGGGCATCGTGGGCGGCGGAGACGTGACGTCGGCGCGCCGCGCCGCGACACGGCCGAACGCAACGCCTGATGAGCTGGAGATAACGCTCAACGAGCTTCTTGGGCTCGACGGCGCGGCGCTCTCGAACGTCGACCAGATCGTGCTCGCCAGCGTCGTGCCCGCGGTCACCGCCACGCTCCTCGGCGTCGTCGCCCGACACAAGATTGCGCTTATCGTCGCTGACGCCACGACCGTGCCGATCCCGGTGCGCATCGACAAACCGGCCGAGGCCGGCGCGGATCGCCTCGTCAACGCCTTTGCCGCGCTGCGCCTTCACGGCGCGCCGGCGATCGTCGTCGATTTCGGCACTGCCACCAACTTCGACGTTGTCTCCGCAGACGGCGCGTACATCGGCGGCGCGCTGGCACCCGGCCTGGAGCTCGGGATCGAAGCGCTCGCGGCAAAGACGGCGAAGCTGCCGCGCGTGGCCCTGGTCATGCCCCAGCACGCAATCGGCCGCGACACCGTCAGCGCCATCCAGAGCGGCGCCGTGATCGGCTACATCGGCCTCGTCGGCGAGCTCGTCCGTGCCATCACCCGCGAGCTCGCGCTCGACTCGCCCGCACCGCCCAAGGTCATCCTGACCGGCGGGCTGTCGCAGGCCGCGTGGGCCAGCGCCATCCCCGGCGTCGACGTGGTCGACCCACTGCTCACCCTGCGCGGATTGGCCCTCCTTCATGCAGAGGTGAGGCGGGCGGAATCGGTGGCTCAGGCGTGAGGTCGCTCGAGGGTCGGCTGATCCTGCTCGGCGTGACGGGCTCGATCGCCGCCTACAAGTCGGCTGAGCTGGCTCGCGCGCTGATCGCCGAGGGCGCCGACGTGCAGGTGCTGATGAGCTACACCGCGCAACAGTTCATCGGTCCGTTGACATTGCAAACGCTGACCCGACGGCGACCCATGACCGACCCGCTCGAGCTGCTGCCCGACCAGCGCATCGCGCACATCGTTGCCGCGGACTCGGCCGACCTGATCCTCGTCGCGCCGGCAACCGCGAACTGGCTCGCGTCGATGGCCGCGGGCCTGGCAGGCGACGTGATCACCGTCACGTGCCTCGCGTCGACGGCACCGGTCGTCGTCGCGCCGGCCATGGACGGCGACATGTACGCGCACCCGGCGACGAAGGCGAACGTCGAGAGGCTCGCGTCGTGGGGCTATTCGATCGTCCAGCCGGATTTTGGCCCGCTCGCATCGGGCGCGGTTGGGTTGGGCAGGCTGGCCGACATCGCGGTGATCCTCGACGCGGTTCATCGGGCGCTCGAGGGCCGACCGATTCGGCAGCCCGACCCGGCGCTGCGGCCGCCCGTCGTCGTCGTGGAACCGACCTTGGACCTGGTGGGCTGGCGCGTCGTCGTCACCGCGGGCGGAACGGCAGAGCCGATCGATCCGGTGCGCTACATCGGCAACCGCTCGACGGGCAAGATGGGCGTGGCCATCGCATCGGCGGCGCTCGCACGAGGCGCGGAGGTGACATTGATCTGTGGCATGACGTCCGTGGCGCTGCCGGAAGAGGCGATCCTCGTTTCCGCGCCGACCGCGGCAGAGATGCGCGAGACCGTGCTCGCGGCCGTGGCTGACACGGACGCGCTGGTCATGGCCGCGGCTGTGGCCGACTTCCGGCCGCGCGCCGTCGCAGACACGAAGATCGCGCGCGGCGCCGCGGGGCTCACACTTGAGCTGGAGCCCACGTCGGACATCCTTGCCGAGGCCGTATCGGTCGCGCGCCAGGGTGCTCGAAACCCCGTCGTCGTCGGTTTCGCGGCCGAGACAGGCTCGCTCGACCGGGCGCGCGACAAAGCCACGCGCAAGGGCGTGGACCTGCTCGTGGCCAACGACGTGGCAGAGGCTGGATCCGGTTTTGGCACGGACACCAATCGCGTCACGCTCGTCGTCCCGGGCGGTGACGACGAGGAGTGGCCGCTCATGAGCAAGCGCCAGGTCGCGGACCGGCTGTGGGATCGGGTCATCGCCGCGCGCGCCGCCCGCTCCGCGTCGGGTGCACAATTGGCAGCCACATGAGCGCACAGACACCGTCAGCCCGGCTGACCATCGCCGACATCACCAAGCTCTACTCCGACGGCCAGCGTTTCCCGATGCTGACCGCGTACGACTACGCGACCGCCAGGCTGGTCGACGAGGCAGGCGTGCCGATCATCCTCGTCGGCGATTCGCTCGCGACGGTGTTCCTGGGCTACGACAGCGAGATCCGCATCACGGTCGACCAGATGCTCCACCACACGGCGGCCGTGGTCCGTGGCACGAAGCGCGCGGTCGTGGTCGGCGACCTGCCTTTCCTTTCGTACGCGACGCCCGCCGAGGCGGTCGAGAATGCCGGCCGCTTCCTCCGGGAAGCAGGCGCGCAGGCCGTGAAGCTCGAGGGTGGCGTGCGCAGCGCGCGCCAGATCGAGGCGGTCGTCAAGGCCGGCATCCCGATCATGGGCCACATCGGCTGGACGCCACAGTCCAAGCACGTGCTGGGCGGCAAGGTCCGCGTCCAGGGCAAGAGCCTGGAGCGCGCCCGCGCTCTGGTCGCCGACGCCTTCGCGGTCCAGGAAGCGGGGGCCTTCGCGGTCGTCCTCGAGCTCGTTCCGGACCAACTCGCTCGGGCACTGACAGAGCGGCTGTCGATCCCGACGATCGGCATCGGCGCCGGGCCGGGCTGCTCTGCTGAAGTCCAGGTGATCACCGACCTGCTCGGCTGGTCAGACTGGCACCCGCGCCATGCGAAGCCGTTCGCCAACCTGCGCGAGACGATCCTCGGCGCGGTCCGCGAGTACGCCGCGGAGGTCGAGGCGGGCACTTTCCCAGGTCCCGAGCAGACGTCGTCGATGGATGACGCGACGCTGGAAGAGGTCTTCGGCCGCTCGAGACTCGACCGCGCCGACACGCTGGATCTCGACCAGCTCATCCCTCTCGACCGCGACCTCTAGCC
>CAYYVV010000115.1:0-2983 GCA_964475245.1 uncultured Anaerolineaceae bacterium
ATGGCCGCGACACTGCTCGCGCTGTACAAGCGCCCGGAGGGCGGCGACGAGGCGCTCGCAACATTCTGGCGGCGCTATCGAGACGAGCACATGCCGCTCATCGAGAAGGTGCCGGGACTGCGCGGTACCAGGATCTCGAACGTATCCCGGCGCTATACCGGTGACGATCTCGTCGCGTTGTGCGAGATGTATTTCGACGACAAGGCCGCGCTCAAGGCGGCGATGGGCAGCGACGAGATGCGCGTCGCCGGCGACAACCTCGCCGGAATCGCGCCCGGGCTGCTGACGCTCGTAGCGCTCGAAGAGGCGCAGGCAGAGTGACGGTCCATTACGACGTCGACGGCCGTGTCGCCACGGTCCGGCTGGATCGCCCCGAAGTCTTCAACGCTCTCAATCGCGAGACCCTCGTCGGCATCCGCGACGCGTTCGTAAAGGCATCCGCCGACCACCACGTCGGCGTGGTCGTCCTGACCGGCACCGGCGACAAGGCCTTCTCGACGGGCGCGGATCTCGACGAACAGAAACAGTTCCTCGCTCGGCCCAATGACTACTGGGACTGGATGAGCCGCTTCATCGAGGCGATCGAGGCGATCAAGGACTGCGCCAAGCCGGTCGTCGCGCGGCTCAACGGCATGGTCGTCGGCGGCGGCAACGAGCTCAACATCGCGTGCGACCTGGCGGTGGCCGCGGACGACGTCCTCTTCCGTCACGTCGGGCCTTCGCGCGGTTCGCTTCCGAGCGGCGGGGCGACGCAGTGGATGTCGCTGTTGGTCGGTGACCGTCGGGCGCGCGAGATCATGCTGCTCAATCGGCCGTTCAGCGCCCGGGAGGCTGCCGAGTGGGGCTGGATCAACCGCGCTGTTCCTCGGGCGCAGCTCGACGACGCAGTCGCCGATTACTGCACTGAACTGCTCTCGAAGATGCCCGAGATCGTCCGCGCCACGCGCGTGCAACTCAACCTGTGGAAGAACCTGTCGTGGGGCATGAGCATCCAGATGGCGCGCGAGTGGCTGACCATCCACGCAGCGTCCGCCGAAGTCGCGGAAGGTCTCGCGTCGTTCCACGAGAAGCGGGCGCCCGACTACGAGCGACTGCGGACAGACACCGAGGAGGCTGGCAAATGACCGACGAAAAGCCTCGTGTGAAGGTCGAACCCCAGGCCGACCACCCCGGCGTGGTGCTCGTGACGCTCGACCGCCCCGAGGTGCTCAATGCGCTGGACTACCGAACAATGGGCGAGCTGGTCGACGCCCTGGAGAAGCTGGATACCGACGAATCGGTGCGCTGCGTCGTCATCACGGGCGCCGGCGACCGAGCTTTCGCGGCCGGCGCCGACATCAGGGAGATGGCCGACGCCACGCCCGTGACGATGTCCGTGGCCAACAACTTCGCGCGCTGGGAGCGGCTCAAGCGCGTCCGCGTGCCGTTGATCGCCTGTGTGCGCGGGTTCGCGCTCGGTGGCGGCTGCGAGCTGGCCATGGCGTGCGACATGCTCGTTGCGGCTGAGGATGCCACGTTCGGCCAGCCAGAGATCAAACTCGGAGTCATGCCCGGGGCCGGTGGCACGCAGCGCCTCACTCACGCGCTGGGCAAGGCCAGGGCCATGGAGCTGATCCTGACCGGCAGAAACCTGTCGGCGCGCGAGGCTTACGAGCGCGGGCTCGTGTCAGAGATTGTGGCGCGCGAGGAGACGCTGCCCGCGGCCCTGGCGCTCGCGTCCGAGATCGCTTCCTTGCCGCCGCTCGCCGTCCGTGCCGCGAAAGAGGCCGTCAACCGGGCCTATGAGCTCTCACTCGAGGCAGGCCTCGAGTTCGAGCGGCGCAACTTCTTCATGCTCTTCGCCTCAGAAGACCAGAAGGAAGGCATGGCCGCCTTCGTCGAGAAGCGCAAGCCGTCCTGGAAAGGCCGTTGATCGTCGCGGAGCACTAGACGCCTGCGAGGCCGCGCTAGCCCAGGTGGTCACAGCCCGGTGTGTCCGGTTCGGCGACCCCTTCGAATAAATCGACGTCGGCTTGCGAGCGCAGCCCGAGCACCTCATAGGCGATCGGCAGATCATCGACTCTGACAAACCTGTCACTGCCGGTCGGTCCTGCCGCGCATCTGTCGGCTATGCCCACGAAATGCAGATAGACGCTGCCCGACGGCGGCACTTCCACCGGCGTGAAGATCCGTGACCCGGCCGTGGGCGAGTCGTAGGTGTTGCTGTCCGTCGTGCTGATCCAGATCGCCTGCCAGTTGGGGAACGCGGCCGACTGCTGATCGCGAACAATACCGAGGATCGTCATCGGCAGCGGCGCGGGATTCGAGATTTCGACTGAAAGGACGAACGGCTGACCGGGTGCAACGCCGATAGAGAAGCCCGAGTCCGAAGCCGAGTTGGGTAGGTCGTTGCCGATGGGCAGACTTTCGACGCCGCCCATGGCGGGGCCTGGCATGTTGCCGAAGGCGATGATCCCGACCCCAACCAGCACGGCAACGGCGGCAAATATCAGGCGCCGCCGGCCGCTGACTCTGAGCAGGACGACCAGCGCGATCACAACGGCAATCCCTGCGGCGGCGAACGTCGCGACGTGAAGCACGTCGAACGCTGGGGTGACGGTGCCCGGGCCGCTGATGGTCGGATCGAACGTCTGAGACGGATCCATGGTGGGACTCCCCAGGGCAGGTGGGTCGAGCGCGACGTGCTCGGCGTCCGCGCCTGAGCCTACGCCGTTCCGTTTGGTCGGTCGCAGCAATCAAACACCGAGGCCGGTGTCAAGCCAACGGTCGTGCCGTTACCCTCATCGCGATGTCCGAGGAAGTCCTGCGCGAGTCTGCTGACGGCGTTCTGACACTCACGCTGAACAGACCAGAGGCGCTGAACTCGTTCAACGTCGAGATGAAGGAAGCGCTCTTGGTCGCCCTGAAAGACGCGGCGCGCGACAAGACCGTCAGGGTCGTTGTGCTGACGGGAGCCGGGCGCGCCTTTTGCGCCGGCCAGGAT
>CAYYVV010000116.1:0-2851 GCA_964475245.1 uncultured Anaerolineaceae bacterium
CGACTGGACGCTGCCCTCGTTGCCGGTGACGTCCGCGGCGCCACCGCCGTGGACGGAGACCGCGGCGCAGTCAACGTCGAGCTGATCCGTGGTCAGCCATGGAACGAACGTTGCTCCGATTGAGACGGTGTCGCCTGTGCCGGGGCCAGTACCACTTGGTCCGCTGGCGGAACCCCACCAGTTGCACGACGCGTCGACCGATTGATCACTGCTATTGCGGACGCCGTCTCCGTTGCCCGCGATCGCGTTCTGGTTTACCGCGACCGAGTCGGACACGGTCCCGGTATCGACGAAGACGCCCGCGTCGACCATTCCGCTGATGGTGTTGCCGGTCACCTCGATGGCGCTGCTCTTCGTAGTTCCACCGAATGCCGTTGAGAGGCGCACGCCGCGGAAGCCGTTCTGCAGCGTGTTACCGGAGATCGTGACGCCGTCGTTGCCCATGCCCAGGAAGATGGTTGAGCCTGACTCATTGTTGGTCACGTTGGTGCCGATGGTGGCGCCGGAGTAGTCAACCAGCACGATGAACGTGCCGTCGTGATTGCTCGAGTTGCCGTGTATATCGGCGGTCGTTCCGCCGTTGAGGTTGATCGCTGCGAAGTCGCCGTCCGGGTCGTTGTCCATGTTCGAGAACGCGTTGTTCGTTATGGCGACATTCGACGCCGAACCGCTGCCCGCCAGCCAGAGGCCAGCATCCTGGGCCAGCACGTTGCCGCTGTCGTTCGTAAAGACGTTCTTGTCGACGGTCAGGCCGTCGACCGAGAAGCTCGGGCGATGGATGCCTTCGTAGAGATCAAGGAAGATGGAGTTCGTGATGTGGAGGTTGGCCCTATCGGCGCCAGAGGTCAGGTCGATCCCGAACCTCTGATCTCCGGTTGCGCCGACACCCTTGATCTCGACTCCGTCGATGGCCACGTTGTCGGCGGCCACCTTCAGCGCGGACCCACCGGTGCCGCCGCTGGTGGACTCGATGATCGTTTCGTTTGCCGACCGTCCACGAGCGTCAACACCCGCCTGGGCTCCGCGCAACGTGATCGAGTCGGAAATCGTGACGCTCTCGTCGAACGTACCCGCGCCGGCAATGACGGTGTCGCCAGCCTGCGAGTTGTCAACTCGGTTCTGGATCACTGCGCCCACCCTATAGATGTCGGTGAAGGCGCCAGCCGTGTACGGGCGCAGATGATCCAGGTTGCCGTCGGTCGTGGTCACGACGGGGTGTGGGTACGTGTTCAGCGTGAAGACGTCTGACCAGTCGAATGGGGCTGGTGCCTGGTCACCCCAGGCCTGGACGTAACGCGTGGCCGTCGCATCGGTGAAAGTGTTCCCCGTGAACACCGCGGCACCGACTGGATAGACCAACCAACCCTCTGCCCCGGGACCGGCAAAGCTGACCGGCTCGGTATTCGTGAAGGTGTTGTCCGTGATCACGCGTCCGCTTGTTGGCCCGCTGAAGCCTGCGCCGTTCGCGATGTAGAGCGAGGAGTCGCCGGCGAACGTGTTGCCCGTGACCGTGTAGGTCTTGATGTAGGACGTATCGTCCGCGAAGTTGGCGGGCGTCCCGTGGTTGTCATAACGCGGATCGCCGTCGCCGATGTACAAGCTGGCATCCGATGTGATCTTCGAGGCATCGAACGTGAAGTTGTCGCCAATGACCTCGATGGTCTTACTGTCGGAATACGGCGTGTTCTGACCGAAGCCCATACCCCGGATGGTGATGTTGTCCGCGGAAACGTAGACGCCGGAGTATCCAAAGTCATTCGTGGCATTCGTCGTGACCGTGGTCGCGACGTTCGCAACGTTCGTGATTGCAACGTCGCCTGCGGTGACCCCCTGCAGCGTGATCCCTGGCTTAGACGGCGGGAAGAAGAGGCCGAACTGGTAAGAACCAGTGTCCGTGGTCGTGCCACGGTTGGTGGCTGTCTCGTCGTAGTTACCGGGTAGCACACGAACTGTGCCGCCGGCCGAGACGGAGTCGATCCCGGCCTGGATGGTCTTCTTCGCGTCAGCCGCGCTGGAACCCGAGTAGGAATCGCTGCCGTTGGCGGCATCGACGTAGCACGTCGTGGTGCAGCCAGCTTCGGTGTCGACCTGGAACATCGGCACATAGGGAGCCCAGTTTGTGTCGCGGCGGAAAGTCCCGACGCCGCCTGCTCCACCGTCGGTGTACCAGCTAGCCGTCTCGGTGTTCCAAAAGACAGCGTTAGGCTCGGAGTCCGTACCTACGCTCGGGCCGGTGACATTGTTGAGGCCAACGTTCAAGGAGTCGTACGGGCCGTCAACGCCGATGGGGTTAGCACCCCATGACTCAGTGTTGTAGGCGATGCCGACAATGACCCGAGACGGGGCGTAGATGGCGTGCGGAAATGTGAACGTCACGTTGAAGGCGAGGCCGTTATAGCAGCTGGCGTCGCTGGCAAGCCACGCGTCTCCCGCACAGCTCGCGTCATGCTCCGGCCGCCACGGGATCGTCTTCGTCTGTGTTGTGGTCGTGATCAGCGATCCCAGCGCGGGATCGGCGCCGGTCGTGTCGACGTTGTAGATGTTCAACGTCAGCGGATAGTCGAAGCCCGCACTCGACGGGTACGTCCCGACCCAATCCGAGTGCTTCGCCCAATCGCTCATGGTGACTGTCACTGACGAGATGTAGTGATTGCTGCCCGCCAGCTGGATGTCATCCCCGAACTCAGCCGTCTGCTGAGCCTGAAAGGGCTGGCTCGGAACATTGGGCGGAAGCGGGCTCAGAATTGAGTCGTAGGCCACGGGGCTCGTGGCTGTGGCGAAAGCGCCCCCAACGAGGGCGAGCAGGCCGAACAAAACCATGGAGAAAAGGAGACGACGCATTAGTGGGCAC
>CAYYVV010000117.1:0-1107 GCA_964475245.1 uncultured Anaerolineaceae bacterium
CTGCTGGTGTTGAGCGCGGCCGTGGGTTTTGGCTTCGCTGCCGGGAACACCTTTTGGCAAACGGCGCTTCAGCAGAACGTTCCCGAGCACGCGCTGTCGCGCATCAGCTCGTTCGATTGGCTTGGATCGGTCGCCTTCAACCCGCTCGGCTACGCGCTGATCGGGCCGTTGGCGACGGCCGTCGGGACGTCGCAGGCCCTCGTAGCGTGCGGCGTGATCAACGTCATGGTCGCCGTCGGAGTGACCTTCGTGCCCTCCGTGCGGCGCATTCGGATGGTCGTCGCGAGCGCCTAGCCGGAGATCTCTGCCCGTTCGGTGTACAGCGCCGCCACGAGGAGGGCACCGACCAGCCAGACCACCACGAGCAGGAATGCCGTGTTGGCATCCAGCGCTGCGACCGCGCGGCCGCCGAACCCGCCGGTTGCCGCGTTGCCGGTGTTCACGGACGCCGTCGCGACACTGAACGGGAGGTACTTGACGATGTCGGGGAGAAAGATCCCGGCGAAGGTCTCCCCGAAGTAGAGGGCGATTCCGGCGCCGATACCGGCCAGCTGACTGCCGGCGAGCGTGGCGATGGCGAAGCCCAGCGCTCCTTCCTCGACGATCGCGACCCAGCCGCGGACAAACTGCTCGGGCAGCCGACCGAGGGTTGCGGAGTCCGAAATTCCCGCTGTCGAGACGCCCGCGATGCTCGCTCCGACAAGCGCCGCTATGACGCCGACGATGAAGGTCACGATCAGCCCGATGGCGATCACGACGGCCACCGACGCGAACGTCAGCAACACGTAGCGGCTTCTGCTCTGTCCTCGGGCGACGGCATTCTTGAGCGTGCCCCACTGCCACTCCGAGCCGGCGATGGCGGCGCCGTAGATGACGGCAAACAGGCCGCCCAGGCCCAGGATGAAGGTGAGGATCTCGTCGTATGCGGCCGGGAAGGTGACCAGCGAGAGAATCGCGGCACGTTCTGGGCCGGTTGCACCCGCGCGGTTGGAGGTTGCGCCGACGGCAATGATGACGAGGGCGAGCAGGCCGGCGAGAAGGCCCAGGGTCACCCACGTTGCAGGGCGGCGGCGGAGCTTGCGCAGCCCCGACATGAAGAGGCTCATG
>CAYYVV010000117.1:1207-2691 GCA_964475245.1 uncultured Anaerolineaceae bacterium
CCACGTTGCAGGGCGGCGGCGGAGCTTGCGCAGCCCCGACATGAAGAGGCTCATGCCGCGGCCCCCGTTCCCGTGGTGCCGGTTGTGTCCGGTCCCTGGCGCGAGCCCGCCATTCCGAAGAAGGTTCCCTCGCCGCCCGCAACCGGTTCGCCGCCGGTCAGCTGCAGGAACAGCAATTCGAGGTCGTTGCCCGTCTCGAGGCCCGTGGCCCAGATCCCGGCCGTGCCCAGTGCGCGGTTCACCTCGCCTGCTCGGTCGGGGGCTACCCGCACCGACAGCCAGCCCGGCTCTGCCGCGGACGATGTGACCGCGTCAGGGCCGGCGAGTGGCGCGAGAGCGGCCGTGGCCGCGGCCACGTCAGTCGGCGCAACACGGATGCGCACGACCCCTTCCGCGTTGAGCAGCTGCTCCATCGGACCCTCGCGGACAAGCTTGCCGGCGGCAATGATGCCGATCACGTCGGCCATCTGCTGCATCTCGGCGAGGAGGTGGCTGGAGACGAAGACGGTCTTGCCCAGTGACGCCAGGTGGCGCAGCGTCTCGCGCATGGCCACGATGCCGGCCGGATCGAGGCCGTTGGCCGGCTCGTCGAGCAGCAGCAGCTGTGGGTCGCTGAGCAGCGCCGCGGCGATCCCCAGGCGTTGCTTCATGCCCAACGAGTAGGTCGAGACCTTGTCACCGGCGCGGTCCTTGAGCCCGGTCAGCTCGAGCAGCTCCTCGACGCGGCCGTGGGGGACCGGCGCGCCGTTCGCCGCCAGCTCGCGCAGGTTCTGCCGCCCAGACAGGAACGGATAGAACGATGGCGCCTCGATCAGCGCGCCGACGTCGTAGAGGCGATGCCGATCGCGCCGACCGAACGGCCGGCCAAGGAGCTCGATCGATCCGGCATCGGGGTGAATGAGGCCGGTGAGGAGGCGCATCGTGGTCGTCTTGCCGGCCCCGTTGGGACCGAGGAAGCCGTAGACCGTGCCAGTCGGCACCGAGAGATCGAGCCCGGCCAGGGCGACGTGGGATCCGTAGCTTTTGCGCAGCCCGCGCGTCGCGAGGGCAAGACTGTGGGCGTCCGTCATGGAGCCACTATCGCAGAGCCCTCGAAATCAGGCCTCAGCTGATTGCCTTCTTGACCAGCTCCTTGATGCGCGCCTCGGTCTGAGGTGTGAGCTCGGTGACCGCGAACGAGACCGGCCACATCGCGCCGTCGTCGAGCTTGGCGTCGGCGTTGAACTCGAACGTCGCGTAGCGCACCTTGAACTTCGACTTGGGCTTGAAGAAGCAGATCACCTTGCCGTCCTTGGCGTAGGCGGGCATGCCGTAGTAGGTCTTGGGCGCGAGGGCGGGTGAAACGCCCATCACCAGCGCGTGGATGCGCTCGCCCAGGGATCGGTCGGGCTCCGGCATCTCGGCGAGCTTCTGGACTACGTCGCGAGCCTCCGCCTCCTGGTCGCCGGCACGCTTGAGCTCCTTGACCCGCTCGCGCGCGGCCG
>CAYYVV010000118.1:0-2684 GCA_964475245.1 uncultured Anaerolineaceae bacterium
GCGCTCAGCGCTGTTCTTCGGTTCCACATTTCGTATGGTAACGATATTTTCGTTAACTGCCAGTCACTGTAGTGCGCACCAGGTTGATCAGGTCAGCCAGCGCGATACGCTCGTCGGGACGGGCGAGGCTCGTGGCAACGCCGCCATCGACGCGATAAACCATGTTCGGCGCAGCGGGCTCGAACGAGCCCGGCTCAGGCGCCGCCATGAACACCACGAGCTCGCTTTCGACGGGCAGTGCCGCGAGCGCGGGCGAATCGCTGAACTCCATGTCGATATCGCCGACGGTGCCACCGAGCGATTGCACGATCACATCGCGGCCGCTCGGCGCGGGGCCGCGCAGGACCTCCTCGACCTCCAGGGTGACGGGCGTATAGATGTGCCCAATGTCGTGGTCGCTCGACGTCCACGTAGGCTCACCGACGCCAGCAATGCGACCGCGCAGGATGAGCGAGTTGCCGGGGAACGCCGCCGCTGCCGCGGGGCTGTCATCGAGCGGATAGGCGTTCTGCTCGCGCACGATCACGGTCGCTACCGGCGCAGCGGTGCCGGCTCCGGCGGCGCTCGCGGGTGGCGTGCCAGCAACCGCTGCGAGCTCACCGGGAGGCCGGCTCGCGACAATTAGCGCCACAACCAGGGCAAGCGCGGCGACCACTAGCAGCGCTGCAGTCGTGCCGACCGCGCGGAGTGGATAACGGCGAGCGTCGCGCGGCGTGCTCGACGAGGCAAGCCGCCCGCGCACGAGCTCATCGATCCGACCTGCGATGTGCGACTCGAGATCGGTGCGAAAGAGATCCTCGAGGCGCGCCTCGACGGGTCGATGTTCACTCGACATTGTTCAGCTCCTTTCGCACCTTGGCCAGCGCCCGGCTGAGCGTCTTCTCGGTCGCCGCGACCGACCTGCCGGTCACCGTCGCGATCTCCCTCGCGCTCAGCCGCTCGCCATAGCGCAGCGCGAGCGCCTCGCGATCGACAGGGGACAGGCCGGCTACGACGCGGCGCAGCTCGGCGAGGTCGTCGCGCGCGAGGACGATCGCCTCCGGACCGCGATCGTCGTCCGGATGGCCGCGCAGGTACAGAGAGCGCAGACGCGCGAATCGGTCCCTGCGCCGCCCGCTGTCGATGGCCAGGTTGCGCGTGATGCGCAGCAGCCAGGCGGCGAAGCTGCCCCGAGCCGGATCGAACGTGTGCAGCTGCGCGAAGGCGTGCTCGAAGGACGCGGCGACGACGTCGATCGTGTCGTCGTCGTCCGACGAATACCTGCGTGCGATGCGATAGGCAGGGTCGCGATAGCGCCGGTACAGCTCGGCGAAGGCGTCGACGTCACGGCCACGCTGTGCCAGGCCTTCATCGGAAACGTCGCCGACCCGGGAAGCGATTGCAGTACCGGTGACAGGATCGGCCATCACACACTAATTACGCCGAGCCGCCTGGATCCGGACATGTGGCTCGAGAAAAGGGCCCATCGCACGCGGAGAATCAGGCGCGTCGCATCAAGGAGAAGACTGGCGGACCCGACCGGATTCGAACCGGCGATCTCCAGCGTGACAGGCTGGCATGTTTGGCCGCTACACCACGGGTCCGCGCAGGTGGCTGAGCATAGCAGCGCCTGACCGACCCGCGATTCCCGGGCTGAAACCTATACTCGGCTCCCGATGCCCGACCACGTGATCGACTTGCGTTCTGACACTGTCACGAAACCCTCTGCGGAGATGCGCCGAGCGATGGCCGAGGCGGAGGTCGGCGACGACGTCTTCGGCGACGACCCGACCGTAATCGCGCTCGAGGCGCGCGCCGCGGAGATAACCGGCAAAGAGGCAGCGCTCTTCGTCGCGAGCGGAACGATGGGCAACCTCGTTTCGCTCATGGCCCAGGTGCCACGCGGCGGCGAGATCATCGCCGGCGAGGGCAACCACTCGTTCGCCCACGAAGCGGCCAATTTTGCAGTCGTGGTTGGCGCGGGCATGCGCCTGCTGCCGTGGGACGAGAACGGGCGCATGAGCCTCGACCGGATCCGCGGCGCGTTCCGCAACCCGCAGGATGTGCACGACCCACTCACATCGCTGGTCACGCTCGAGAACACGCACTCGGACTCGATGGCGCAGCCACTCCCCGCCGACTACATCGCGGACGTTGCGCGCGTCGCACACGACGGCGGCGTTCCACTGCACGTCGATGGAGCACGGATCTTCAACGCCGCCGTGGCGCTGGCCACGCCGGTCAGCCACCTGCTCGAGCACGCCGACTCGGCCAGCTTCTGCCTCTCAAAGGGCCTTGCCTGCCCGGTCGGCTCGCTGGTCGTCGGGTCGCGCGAGCTGATCTGGCGCGCGCGCAGGGCACGCAAGCTGATCGGCGGCGGCATGCGCCAGGTCGGCATCCTTGCCGCGCCCGGGCTGATCGCCCTGCGCGATGGCCCGACCGGCATGATCGACCGCCTCGCCGACGACCATGCCAATGCCCGACGCCTGGCGCAGGGCATCGCCGACATGCCCGGCATCGTCGGCCTCGATCCCGCCCGGGTGCGCACCAACTTCGTGCTCTTCGAGCTGTCACGGGGCGAGCTGCGCATGCCGTTTCTCGAGGCGCTCAGCGCGCAGGGCGTGCTGATGATCGATTACCCAGGCAGCAACAAGGTCCGCGCCGTGACCCACTACGGCATCGAGGAGCCCGACGTAGACGCCGCG
>CAYYVV010000119.1:0-1209 GCA_964475245.1 uncultured Anaerolineaceae bacterium
TTCGAGACCATCGCCGCCGAGTCGCGCCGGCTGATGAACGAGACCTACACGGCATTCGTCCAGTCATTCATCGGCACGCCGGCGCGACCGAACGTGGATTCGCTCGACAACCTGTCCGCTGCGATCGTCGTCGACCAGGAGCGCATGGGCGCCAACGCGCGCTCGACCGTGGGCACCGTGACCGACGCCAACGCCCTCCTGCGACTGCTCTTCAGCCGACTGGGAAAGCCGCACATCGGCGGGCCGCAGGCGTTCTCGTTCAACGTGCCATCCGTGCACGGCGCGGGCGCGGTCAAGGTCGAGCGTGGCTCCGGCCAGACGGTCAGGCGCTCCTTCTCCGTGACCGGCGGCATGTGCCCGCGCTGCGACGGCCTGGGTAGCGTCTCTGACTTCGACCTGACCCAGGTGTTCGACGCGAGCAGGTCGCTCAATGATGGAGCGCTGCTCGTCCCCGGTTACGGCATGAACGGCTGGTATCGGCGCATCTTCAGCGGATCGGGCTTCTTCGACATGGACAAGCCCGTGGGCAAGTTCACGAAGAGGGAGCTGGACGACCTGCTGTTCCACGAGCCGATAAGGATCAAGGCCGAGGGAATCAACGTTACCTTCGAAGGCGTCATCGGCAAGCTCCAGAAGACGACGCTGACCAGGGACCTCGAAGCGCTCCAGCCGCACGTGCGCGCCTTTGTCGAGCGCGTCGTCACCTTCACCGCGTGCCCCGAGTGTGCCGGCACGCGGCTCAGCGCCGCGGCACGCTCCTCGAAGATCGCGGGCATCAGCATCGCCGACGCGTGCGCGCTGCAGATCAGCGATTTGGCCGAGTGGATACGCGCGCTCGACGAGCCGTCCGTGGCGCCTCTGCTGGCCAATCTTCAGCACAGCCTGGACGCGTTCGTGCACATCGGTCTGGGCTACCTCAGCCTCGACCGAACGTCCGGGACGCTTTCCGGCGGCGAGTCGCAACGGACCAAGATGGTGCGCCACGTCAGCTCGCCGCTGACGGACATGACCTACGTGTTCGACGAGCCGACGATCGGCCTGCATGCCCACGACGTTACGCAGGTCAACTCGCTCCTCGAGCGCCTGCGCGACAAGGGCAACACCGTCCTCGTGGTCGAGCATGACGCGGAGGTGATCCGTGTCGCCGACCACGTGGTCGACATGGGTCCCGGCGCCGGCGCCGCGGGCGGCGGCATCGTCTTCGAGGGC
>CAYYVV010000119.1:1309-2491 GCA_964475245.1 uncultured Anaerolineaceae bacterium
TGATCCGACCGTGACGGTCATCGACCAGTCCGCCATCCGGGGCTCGCGGCGCTCCAATCCGGCAACGTACACCGGCATCCTTGATCCCATCCGCAAGGCGTTCGCGAAGGCCAACGGCGTCAAGGAATCGCTGTTCAGCGCCAATTCGGACGGTGCCTGCCCGGCGTGCAACGGCCTGGGCAGGATCTACACCGAGCTTGGCTTCATGGCCACGGTCGAGAGCGTGTGCGAGGTGTGCGAGGGGCGCCGCTACACCGACGAAGTGCTGGGCTACCTGTTGCGTGGCAAGACCATCGTCGACGTATTGCGCATGCCGGTCGAGGAGGCGCGCCATTTCTTCACGGAGAAGCCCGTCAAGCAGATGCTCGACCGCCTGGCCGACGTGGGCCTGGGCTATGTCACGCTCGGGCAAACGCTCGACACGCTCTCCGGCGGCGAACTCCAGCGCTTGAAGCTGGCCATCGAAATGTCGTCCGACACGCAGGTCTATGTCCTCGATGAGCCGACCACCGGGCTGCACATGCAGGACGTCGACAACCTGATCGGCCTCCTCGACCGCCTCGTGGACTCCGGCCGGACCGTGATCGTCATCGAGCACAACCTCGACGTCGTCGCGCGCGCCGACTGGGTCATCGACCTTGGCCCCGGCGGCGGCCATGACGGCGGCCGGGTCATCTTCGAAGGCACGCCGGCGCAGCTGGTGCAGGCGAGCGGCTCGCTCACCGGCGAGTACCTGCGACGCCGGCTGGAACGTTCGCCCAGCGCCGTCTAGGCTCTGTCTCGGATCGGCCCGCCCGCGCCGAACGATCGAGGAGAGGCCCATTGGCGTGGGCCGGCATGGCGCTCACGATCACACCGCGAGCGGCAAGAACCCCGTGACGAACTTCACCCGCAACGACGCGGTCTACGAGGCCAATACGGCGCGCGACCGCGACAAGGACGGGATCGCCTGCGAGAAGCACTGACGGCGTCGAGTTGAGCCGGCGCTCCCAAGGGTTCCGGCCTCTTCATTACTGCGGGAAGGTTCCCCAGAGGTCCTTGACGGCCTGCTGCATCTCGGGATGCAACCGCCACGCCGAAACCGCGCCATAGCGCGACAACGCGATCTGGATGTAGCTGTTCAGCTGATCGACGTCGAGGTTCGGGTCCCAATCGTCCACGACCGGGATGATCGGCTTGACC
>CAYYVV010000120.1:0-2464 GCA_964475245.1 uncultured Anaerolineaceae bacterium
CCGCCGGGTCTCTGTGCTGGCAGACCGTCGATTACTCGTCCCGATCACAGCCCACGTATTCGTGATGTGCCGGCAGTCTGGTCGGGATTCTCCGAACCGTCAAGCGGCCGTGCACGATTGACCGGACCTTGACAATCTTGGTCGTGAACGTGCCGTACCTTCTCTCGACAGCCATCGCGTTCGGTCTGATCGCCTACTTCTGGCCCCACTGCGCAGTCCCCTGCATGGTCTTCCATCGGGTCAGGCGTCCGGGCTACGTAGTCGCGCAGGTGCTCACAGTCGCGACCCTTATCGGGCTCGCCGTCGCATTTGCTATCAATGTGGCTGGTATGGACAAAGGCGCGCTTCACCTCGTTGTCTGGCTTGGGTCGGTCCTCCTTGGCGGCATCTGGGTCGCGCTGGTTGGCGCAATGCTGTGGCCACGCTATTCGATCTTGGTGAGTGCGTTCGGTCGGTGACCGTGCGACTCAGTTTGAAAGCGGTGGGGTGACCGGCTGAGGGAGACGTGGTCACGCTTCGCTCGTGCACCAGCGATCAGGTGTGGACCTGCGCGGAAATCGCGGCGCTAATCGGCCGTCGGCTAACCGGACCGCTCTTACGACCATCGTGGCTGTCGGAGCTTGGTTCTCCCACTACCATCCCGAGGGCAGTAGCGTGAAGGCGTCGGCGTGGCGCGGCCGGACGATCGAGAAGTGGCGCCGGTCGAGCGTGTAGATCGTGCGCGCTCCCAGTCGCTCCGCAACGGTGATGACTGCCGCATCAACAAAACCAAGGTTCGCGTCCTGGTACGTCCGCAACAGTTCGGCAACGCGTCCGAAGTCGGCGGAGACGAGTGGTTCGAGCGTCCATCCAGCAGATGGCAACGCGGCGAAGAACGTGGCCTCGGCGTGGCTGCCCAGGCGCGACGACAGCAACCAACCGAGCTCCGGCAGGATGGCCTGAGGTGCAACAAGCGATTCGCGTTCGCTCGCCAGTGCTTTCTTGCACGCCGAATGGGCCGGGTCACGCGTATTGGTCAGGGCAAGCACAAAGCCGGTATCGAGGATTGCCGGCAATCAGTTGTCCTTAGCCGAGCGGACGTCGATCGCGTCCGGCCAGCTCTTCTCGATGATCTCTTCGGCACTTTCACCAGCAGGATCACCATCCCAGACGAACATGCCAACGATGGCCGGCAGCTCCTGGTCCTCGTCCTGCCCCTCGGCAACGTAGCGCTCGAGAGCCTCGCGGACGGCGTGGCTCGTGCTTACTCCCCGGCGTCGGGCGAGAGCGCCCACTTCCGCGAGAAGTCGTTCGTCAGCCAGGATCGTCGTCCGCTTCATATGCATATGTAAGCATACATCGTCGGGCGACGCTCAACCTCGGCGGTCTTCCTCGATTCTGTTGACCGTCAGCTGGAATTTGGCGAGCTGCTCTCGGAGTTCGGATACGTCCTGATCCTCCGCCTCTCGCGCCTTCAGCATCGCCTCACTCAGTTCGACTATCCGCTGGCCGACATTGAGCAGCCGAGACTTCGCCAGGTCGGGATTTAGCAGCTCCTCAACGTGCCGCTTCGTCGCCTCGTCTCCGCGCGCCGCGAAGGCAACCAATGCTTCACGAGCGGAGCGCCGGCCGTCCTCGTCGGCGTAGTGGGCGAGCCAGTTGACGCTCCACGCCAGTCCTCTGCCGCCTCGAACGCCTGGATGCTGGTCGAGCTCGCGAACCAGTTCGTTCAGAAGACTGTGATCACGTGAGTACGCCAATGCTCGCGATGCGGTCTCTCGGAGATCTTCGTCGCCACTGTGGAGGAGCTCGACGAAGATCTTTCTCTGGGCCGGAGAGTCCGGGGCTGTTAGAAGTTGCCTTGCGCCCCAACGCCTGTCTTCGATCCGCTCACTGGCGAGCAACTGAAGGGCTGAAACCGGTATTCCCGAATCGTCGACTGACCAATTGCCGAGGTCCCGTCCCGCAAGCGCATACAACCGGTCGACGGTCTGCTGGGTCGCATGGTCCGTGCCGATCCATACGCTGCCGATTGCCTCCCGCAAGCGGGGATTGTGCGCAGCTTCCCTTTCGACGCGGTCGATCAATTCGTCGCCGGCGCGCCAAAGTAAGTCTTCGAGCGCGCCCGCGCCGATCAACCCAAGAGTCAGTGGATCGGGTGCCGCGGCGACCAGATCGAGGACCAGTGACCACGCATCGTTCACGACGCCGTCTTGGATGGCATCGTTGACGACCTCCCACGCCCAGAACAGGGTCTGATTTCCGCCGGCAGCGCGGTCGTTCGCGAAGTACGTGGCGATCAGCTGGTCGCGGGAGTAGTCGGTCGGCCGACTGTACTTGTCCCGCCATCTTATGGGTGCCGGCAGTTCCCGCTGGCTCACATGACGAGTCTAGGACGCGCTTGTTTGACAGTGGCTGGAAAACCGCTACGCTGCGCGGCCACATGACCCAGCACAACTGGTATTACGCCTAGCGGGTACGAGGC
>CAYYVV010000121.1:0-2374 GCA_964475245.1 uncultured Anaerolineaceae bacterium
CGTGCCCGGCCTGAAGGCAGACCTGGGCAATTCCCGCGCCCATCGTCCCCGCGCCAACGACCCCCACGGTCAGAGTCGACCCAGCGGCCGTGCCCTCGTCAATCACTGCGTTTCCGTCGGTCGCTCACCTGGCGGAGAGGGTCAAGGAGGGCGTCGCGTTCCTCGTCCGTCAACACAGACTCGGCGGCGAAGGCAACCACTGCGTCGAGAATGGGCGGCACTGCACGCTGGCGGACGCCACTCGCGTCAAGGCCAGAGGAGAAGGTCGATCCGCTGAGCCCGCCGATACCACGCGAGCCGACTCCGACGTTATTGATCCACCTCGTCAGCGCGGCTTCGGCCTGATCGATCTGCTTGTCGCCGGGATGGCGCCGAAGGTACGCCCGGGCCTTGGCCCAAGCCTGCTGGCGAAGCGTTGGGTCGCCCGTCTCCCAGATCGCTCGCACCATCACGAGCTCGGCGTCGCTCAGGTGCGCGATCGTGTCCAGAAGTCGGTCGACTCGGTCGTCGACCCCCTTCGCGTGACTCATTCGCCGATGAACTTGGGCGGGCGCTTTTCGACGAACGCGGCGACGCCTTCCTGGTGATCCTTCGAACGTCCGGCGATCGACTGGAGCTGCGCCTCGTATTCGAGCTGCTCCTCGAGGCCCGATTCGAGCGCCCGATTCAGGCCGCGCTTGGCGAGCGCGAGCGCCAGGGGGGCAGCCTGCGCGAGCTTGGTTGCCAGCGCGTTGGTCGCGGCGGCAAGCTGGTCGGCCGGCACCACGCGGTTGACCAGGCCGATTCGTTCCGCAGTGACTGCGTCGACTGGGTCGGTCGTGAACATCATCTCGGCGGCTTTCGCGTAGCCCACGAGGCGGGGCAGGAACCAGGTTGAGCCGGTGTCGGGGACGAGACCGACGCGGCCGAAGACCTCGATGAAACTTGCGTTGTCAGCAGCGATGCGGATGTCGCACGCGAGCGCAACGCTGATCCCGGCACCAGCGGCAACGCCGTTGATGGCGCCGATGACCGGCTTCTCGAGCCGGCGCATTGCCAGTACGATCGGGTTGTATCGGGTGCGCAGCTCGGTCCCGAGGTCGGCGACGCCGGGCGCGTTGCGTTCCTTGAGATCCTGGCCGGCGCAAAAGGCGCGCCCGGCTCCCGTCAGCACAACGACCCTGACGCTCTTGTCGCGCGCGGCGTCTTTCAATGCCGCGAGGAGCGCTGCCTTCATCTCGACGTTGAACGAATTCAGCGCCTCGGGCCTATTCAGCGTCAGTGTCAGGACACCGTCCGTGGCCTCGTGCAGAACCGTGTCGCTCATGCGGTCAGGATATTGGCCGGTCTCGTTTTGACCAGATCGGCATACAGTGGAAGCAGGCTCGACTCGAGAGTGGAGGTAACCAGATGCCCACTGGTACTGGACTCGTCGACGGTGCCATCGACTGGCTCCATATCGTTGCGGCCATCCTCTTCGCCCTTGGGCTGGTGCTTGTCTTCGTGGGCATCATGCTCAGGGCGCGCAGGGCACAGGCCTTGTTGGTAGCCGCAGTGGGGGCGGTTCTCGCGCTGTCCGGTGCCGGACTGGGCCTCTCGCCTGGCCCGCAATTCGGGGATGCGTGGGGCCTGACAGTCGGGGGCGGCAGCAGCCCGAACGGAGACCTGATCGTTACCGCCGCCCCCGGTGATCCGTTCATCTTCTCGGTCCTGATCGTCAACAATGGGCTTGTGCCCGTCAGAATCGACGGCGTAGTCCAGAGAGACGGCGCTATCCCGACGCGATTCCCGGGCTGGACGATGGCGACCGCAATCGAAGACACCAACGGCGGCGTCCTTCCGGCGGACACCGCGGCCGTCGTCCAACCGTTCGACCTCCAGCCTGGTGGATTCGCGCAGCTCAATCTCGTGGGTCACGCGGACAACTGCTCCGATCCGACCTCCGACACTGGCGCGGAGATGAGCACGAATCAAATGGACGTCGCGTATGACTTCTTCGGACTTCCTTCCGTAGCGACCATCACCGTGCCAAACGGGATCGTCGAGCGCGTGAAAGCCGGCTGCTAGTCCTTCAGCGACTAGCGGCCCTTCCAAGACGGCTTGCGCTTCTCGACGAACGCGGCCATGCCTTCCTTCTGGTCTTCCGAGGCGAAGAGCATGAAGAAGTTACGGCGCTCGAACTCGAGGCCTGCCTCGAGTGAGAGCTCGTAGGCCCTGTTGACGGCCTCCTTCGCGGCACGGACGGCGAGCGGCGGCAAGGACGCGATCTCGGATGCCAGCGCCAGGGCCGTGGGCAGCGTCTCCTCGCGCGCCACGATCTCGGACACGAGGCCACGCTCGTAAGCCTCGCGCGCGGAGAAGGTCCTGCCGGTCAGGATCAGCTCCATTGCCCGCG
>CAYYVV010000122.1:0-2334 GCA_964475245.1 uncultured Anaerolineaceae bacterium
GATACGTTCTGGGCACTCGACTGCGTCGGCCTTCGAGGCGACAGACTCGCTCGCACCCGCGCCAGCCTGGAGGACGGCTAGCGCGCGCCGCGGCCCCAGTCAGCCCAGGAGCAGCTTCAGGGCGACGACTACGCCGACGACCACGACCAACCAGCGGAGGAACCCAGGTCGCATCCGCCGGCCGACGTAAGCGCCGATCTGACCGCCGACGACTGCGCCGACGGCGATCAGCGCCGCGGCAAGCCAGTCGACCGGCGCCACGAGGATGAACAGGACGGCCGCAACTGCGTTGGTCAGCAGCGCCAGCACGTTCTTGACCGCGTTCGAGCGCTGGAGGTGGCCCGGCTGGAAGATCGACAGGAAGGTGATGAACAGCACGCCCTGGGCCGCCCCGAAATAGCCGCCGTAAATCGACGTCAGGAAGATCAGTGCGACAAACACCGCGTCGTGGCCGCGGCCAGTTCCGCGCCGCGCGGCTACGAAGCGCGACAGGTACGGCTGGATCGCCATCAGTCCGGCGGCCAGCAGGATGAGAAACGGAACGATCAGCGCGAAGGTCGATGATGGCAGGGCGAGCAGCAGGATTCCGCCGGTCAGGCCGCCGGCGATCGCCGCTGCCGCCAGCGTGAGCAGGGGACGATCGGGCCGCGGCAGCTCGCGCCGGTAGCCGATCACGCCGCTCAGCGATCCCGGCACGAGGCCCAGCGTGTTGCTCACGTTGGCCACGATCGGCGAGTAGCCGAAGAACAGTAGCGTCGGGAACGTGATCAACGAGCCCGAGCCGACGATCGTGTTGATCGTGCCCGCGACAAGACCGGCAGCGACGATCGCGAGGGCCTGAATGAGGCTCACATCGGGAAGGCTAGGCGATCGTCTCCCTGCGGGCCGGCCGGCACATCACCTTTCGGACGACCGGCTCTGGCTCGCATTCCGACCCGGAACGAGCATCGCCAAGCCTTGGCAAGTCCGGCTATTGGGTCAATTCCACGCTTCGGTTGGCCGCAGACCGGTTTCGGCCGCCTGTGGCTGGGCGAGACCGTTTCGCTGTTCGGATCGCAGGTCACGTTCCTGGCACTGCCGCTGACCGCGGTCGTTGTCCTCGGCGCGACGCCGGGTCAGATGGGCATCCTCGGCGCCGTCGACAACCTGCCCTATGTCCTGTTCGGCCTTTTCGTCGGCGTGCTCGTCGATCGCGTCCGGCGCCGGCCGCTGATGGTGCTGGCCAACCTAGGCCGTGCCGCGGCCGTGGCCAGCGTGCCCGTGGCGTTCGTGATGGGCTGGTTGAGCTACACGCAGCTTCTCTTCGTGGTCTTCGCCGTCGGGGTCGGAAACATCATCTTCGACGTCGCCTACCAGGCGCAGCTGACGGATCTCGTGCCCGAGCAAGATCTGGTCACTGCCAACGGCAAGCTCGAGACGAGTCGGTCACTGTCGATGGTCGCCGGTCCGGGCCTGGGCGGAGCGCTCGTTCAGGCCCTCGGCGCGCCCGTTGCGATCGTCGTCGACGCCCTGTCGTACATCGTCTCGGCCGTCACCGTCGGCAGCATCCGCGAACCGGAGGCCGCCAGGACCGGAGCGCATGACAGCGTCCTGCGTGACGTCGTGGGAGGCATCCGCATCGTGCTCGCCGACCACCGACTGGTCGGGCTGGCATTCGCCACTGCGCTCATCAGCCTGGCCCTCAACGCCTGGCTCGCCGTCTTCGTTCTGCACCTGGCCAACGACCTTCGCCTCGACGCCGGCCTCATCGGACTGCTGTTTGTTGTCTTTGGCCTCGGCGGCGCGGTCGGCGCAATCGGGTCCGCGGTACTGGTCGACCGGATCGGTACGGGCCGCCTGCTTCTGGGCGCGCCACTCGTCGCCGCGCTCGGCGCGCTGCCCATCCTGGCCGTGACCGGCTCCAGCGTGGCGCAGTTGGCAGCGCTGTTCGTCGGCGCCGGCGTGTTCGGCGTGGGCCTCATCGCCTACAACGTGACCGCGGCCGGACTGCGCCAGACTCTCGCTCCGCAGGAGTCGCGTGGCCGCGTCATCGCCACCCTGCGTTTCGTCGAGTGGGG
The DNA here is from genome assembly GCA_964475245.1 of uncultured Anaerolineaceae bacterium. Classification (GTDB taxonomy): domain Bacteria; phylum Chloroflexota; class Limnocylindria; order Limnocylindrales; family CSP1-4; genus JALYGJ01. The sequence continues at coordinate 2,058 of CAYYVV010000122.1, forward strand.
CGTCATGCCCGTCGGTTCGCTGCTGGGTGGCTTCGTCGGCGAGCAGTTCGGGCCTGTGGCGGCGATGGCCACGGCCATTGCATTCATCGTCTGTGCCGCGGGCGTCGTTCTCGTCTCGCCGCTCGCCCGCCACGTATCCTCCGGCTAACGGCAGCTCGACGAGGAGGCACGCGCATGCTCACGGCCACGAAGGACCTGATGCTTCCGGCGACCGTCACCGGTTCGTGGCCGCGGCCACGCTGGTATGACGGCGGCCTGTGGGGCCGGCCGCTCGACA
>CAYYVV010000123.1:0-2297 GCA_964475245.1 uncultured Anaerolineaceae bacterium
GGGACCCTAGAGACCGCCGAAGACGACCTCGCCGTCAATCAGCGTGGCGAGCGGGCGGACCGAGGCAAGCTCGGCGATGCCTGGTCGCTCCCGGGCTACGAGGTCAGGGACGACGATCAGGTCCGCGACGCAGCCCGCGAGCAGGCGGCCGAGGTCGGCGCGTCCGGCCACGAGCGCCGGGTCCAGGCACGCGGCGCGGATCGCGCGCTCCACGCTGATGGCCTGATCGACGCCGGTCGGCTCGGCTCCGGGATCGAACGGATCGCGCCGCGCGAAGGCCACGGCAATTCCCGGCCACGGATCGGGTGGCTCAACCGGCGCGTCCGTGCCGAACGGGATCAGCGCGCCTGTCTGGATGAACGTCCGCAACGGGAACGTGTTCTCGGACCGGCGGCCCCAGCCCAGACGTTGCTGCTCGGCATCACTGCGCAGGTGGACCGGCTGGACTGAAGCCGCGATGCCCAGCGCACCGAAGCGCGGTTGGTCGGCGGGGTCGACGAGCTGGGCGTGCTCTATGCGCGGTCGCAGCGGCGCCGCAACGCGCGGCGTCTGGGCGAGGACATCGAGCGCCATGCGCACGGCCGCGTCGCCGATCGCGTGCACCTCGCCGACGATGCCCCCGCGGGCTGCGCGCAGGAGGCGATCACGGAGCTCATCCGCTTCAGTCACGACCATGCCCGTCGGGCCGCCCGTCGGCGGGTTCGCCTCCGCATCGTCGTACGGGGCGAGCAGCGCCGCGCTGCGCGAGCCGAGTGAGCCGTCGACGAACAGCTTCAGCCAGCCCGTCGTGTAGCGACCGACCCCCTCCCCGCTGCGCAGGCCTAACTCCAGCGCCCGATCGAGCTGCGGGCCCCGGATGCAGCCGTGCACGCGCATCGGCAACCTGCCCTCCACGGCGAGGTCGCGATAGATGAGCGGACCGCGCTTGATCACGCGATTGTCATCAAGCTCGCCCGGGTCATGGCAGCCCGTAACGCCCAGTGCCGCCAGCCGCGCTGCGACCGATGCCAGGCCTGCCTCGAGCTCGGTACGCGTCGGATCGGGGATGAAAGCGTCGACCAGGCCCGCCGATCCTTCGTGCAGGATTCCGCTCGCGCGCCCCGCCTGGTCCCGGCGCACGAGCGTACCGACTGCGTCACCGCGCGGCCCGTCCAGGCCGGCGACCCGGATTGCCGCGTGGCTGACCCAGCGCGAATGGTGATCGTGGGCGTACAGCGCGACGAGGCGTCCGGGCGCGACGGTCTCGATCATCTCTGCGTCGGGCCAGCCGCCCAGCGCGTGCGCCGACCAGCCGTGGCCGAGCAGCCAGCCGTCCGAATCGCCGCGCGCGACGCGCTCGCGGTGCGCGCGCGAGATGGCGTCGAGCGCGCCGGGCAGGTCCAGCCCGCCGAGATCGAGCTGCGCCTCGGCCACGACGAGCGCCATCAGATGCAGGTGCGCATCGGTGACGCCGGGCAGCACGACGACGTCGTCCGGCAGCCGCGACCACTTCGTCGCGGGCGACGCCAGCGCCGCGACCTCCGATTCATCGCCCACATCGATCACGCGACCGCCGGCGATTGCAATAGCCGACTGCCAGCCCCAGCCAGAATCGCCGGCGAGGGTTGCCACGCGACCGACGATCACGCGCTCGGCGCGCGGCGTTGTGGTGCTCACTGCCCCAGTAGCGCGACGAGGCCGGCGCGATCCAGGCCGGCGGCGAGGCCGAGTGCGAGCGCGACGCGCGATTTGGGGCCGTCGAATGCGGACAGGATCGCTCCGGCGCGCTGCCATGTCGCGCCGCCGCCGGGGAACGCGTAGATCGGCACGACCACGCCCTTGGCGCAGCGCGTCGTCAGAACCACCGTCGTTCCATCAGCCATGAGCTCCGCCGCGGCGGCGAGCAGGTCCGCCGATGTGTTGCCGGAGCCGGTCGCCGCGACGACGAGACCGCGTGGATGGCCGTGTGCGAGACCACGCACGATCGACCCGTCCATGCCCACGACGGCAGTGACCAGGTAGACGTCCTCGACCGCCTCGGCGGGGATTGCCGGCAGCGTCGGCCGCCTCGCCCGACTCGTCTCGATCACGACGCGCCCGTCGACCACGCGCGCAATCGGCTCGCCCTCGCGCGGCTGGAAAGTGTCCATGGCAGTGCTGTCCGTCTTGACCACCTGGTCGGCGCCAACGACGAGACCGTCGAGCACGACGCTGACGCCCGTGCCGCGCAGCCCGGTCGAGACCGCGCAGCGCACCGCGTCGGCGAGGTTGCGTGGCCCGTCGAAGTCCGTGGCTGAAGAGTCGCGCATCGCGCCCGT
>CAYYVV010000124.1:0-2187 GCA_964475245.1 uncultured Anaerolineaceae bacterium
GCCCTAGACTGTCCGCCGTGCCGGATATCGAGTACGCGTTCCTTGCCGACGCCGCCGACGCACGGCCGGGTCAGAAGTTCGCGGTCATCGGCGGCGGCGTCACACGCCTCGGCGGCGGGCAGTTTCCTCTCCACCATCCGCATCTCGCGCTCGTCTGCGGCCTGACCGTGACCGCGCCGGAGTTCGGCGCGGAGCACGACCTCCAGTTCGTGCTGCTGACGCCTGACGGACGGCAGCTGACCAACGCCACGGCCAAGGTCCTTGCCGGCGGCACCAACGACGGCCGTGACACGGTGCTCACGTTCAGCCTCGACATGTGGAACCTGTCGTTCCCGGTCCCGGGCGACTATTCGATCCGCATCCTGGTCGACGGCTCGGAGCGCAAGCGCCTGGAGCTCGTCGTCGAGCAGCGCGAGCAGACGACCCCCGGCCAGCCGCGGCTCAGCGAGCCGCCATTTCCGCCGCCCACCGGCCAGGCGTAGCCCGTGCTGGAGTTCATCGACAAGATCGTCATCCCGTTCCTGACGAGCCTCTATGGCGGCGTGGGCTACGCCGGCGTGCTGGTCGCCATGACGATCGAATCGGCGATGATTCCGCTTCCGTCGGAGCTCATCCTGCCCTTCGCGGGGTTCCTGATCTCTGATCCCTCGTCCGTCGAGAAGCTGACCAACGCGCACTGGAACTACTGGATCGTCGTGATCGTGGCGACGATCGGCAACCTGATCGGCTCGCTCATCTCGTACGGCATCGGTGCCTGGGGCGGCCGGCCGTTCCTCGAGCGCTGGGGCCGTTACCTGCTCATCCGGCCACATGAGATCGCGCTGGCCGAGCACTTCTTCGACCGCTACGGGTCGGCGACGGCGTTCTTCAGCCGACTGCTGCCTGTCGTGCGCACGTTCATCAGCTTCCCGGCTGGCGTGGCGCGCATGGACCTGCGCCGTTTCATCCTGTACTCGGCGGCCGGCGCGTTCATCTGGTCGGCCATCCTGACCGAGCTCGGGGTCGCCTTGGGTGACCGCTGGGAGGACATCCGCCGCGCGCTGTCGCCGTTCGACCTGATCATTGCCGTCGTCGGGGTCGCGCTGATCGTCCTCTTCATCTGGTGGCGGATCGGGACGCCCGGTCTCAATCGCCTGCGCGGCCGAGGAGCATGACGATGCCATCGCGCGACGATGCGTGGGCACTGCTGTGCGAGTGGACGCAGTCCGACGTGCTGCGCAAGCACGGCCGGGCGGTCGAGGGAACCGTTAGCTGGTACGCACAGAACAAGTTCGGCAAGACGGGTGAGGAGCTCGAGACGTGGCGTTGCGCCGGCCTGGTGCACGACTTCGACTACGAGCGTTTTCCCGAGGAACACCCGCTGCGCGGCGCCGTCGAGCTGCGCTCGCGCGGCTACCCGGAGGAACTCGTGCAGGCCGTGCTGGGCCACGGCGACCACACCGGCGTGCCGCGTACCACGGACCTCGCGCACACCGTCTTTGCCTGTGACGAGATGAGCGGCTTCGTCATCGCCGTCACGCTGGTCCGTCCCAACCGGTCGCTGGACGAGGTGGATCCCGCGGCCGTGGCCAAGAAGATGAAGGACAAGGGCTTTGCCCGGCAGGTGCCGCGCGACCAGCTGGTCAAGGGCGCGGACGAGCTTGGCGTGCCGTTTGACGAGCACGTGGCGAACGTGATCGAGGGCCTCAAGACGGTCCGAGGAGATCTTGGCTTATGACCGACGAACCAGCGACGCAGCCGCCGACGCTGCACACGGTGCATGTCACGCGCGACCTCGGCGCGCCGCCGTACCGCGCCTTTCGCGCATGGTCCTCGCCCGAAGCGCTCGCGGAGTGGTTCCCGGATTCCGTTGAGGGCGCTCTCGCCACCGGGACGAGAAGCACGCTCGTGTTTCCAGCAGCGCGCGTGTGGTGGGACGTCGTCGAGGTCGAGCCGCCTGGGCGGTTCAGGTTCCGCTGGTCGTGGCTGCCCGACGACGCCTGGATCACGACCGTGACGGTGACCATCTCGCCGCGCGGCCCGGGCAGTCACCTCGTGGTCGAGGATGGCCCGTTCGATCTCTCGCGGCCGGAACTGGTCGCGGCCTTTGCCGATTGCAACGCGGGCTGGGGCGAAGCGCTCGCGAACCTGTCCGCCGTGCTCGATTACTCGGTCGACCTGCGCCGCACTCGCTGACCTGAGCGAACC
>CAYYVV010000125.1:0-2163 GCA_964475245.1 uncultured Anaerolineaceae bacterium
TCGGCATCATTGCCCACATCGACGCCGGCAAGACCACGGTCACCGAGCGCATCCTGTTCTACACCAACAAGATCTACAAGATCGGTGAGGTGCATGACGGCGCTGCGACCATGGACTGGATGCCCCAGGAGCAGGAGCGCGGGATAACCATCACCGCCGCCGCAACGACCTGCTACTGGGCCGATCATCGGATCAACATCATCGATACGCCCGGGCACGTGGACTTCACCGTCGAGGTCGAGCGCAGCCTGCGCGTGCTCGACGGCGCGGTCGTCGTCTTCGATGGCGTCGCCGGTGTCGAGCCGCAGTCAGAGACGGTCTGGCGCCAGGCCGATCGCTACGGCGTGCCGCGCTTCTGTTTCATCAACAAGCTCGACCGCACTGGCGCCGACTTCTGGCGCGGCGTGGAGTCGATCCGCGAGCGCCTCGGCGCGAACCCCGTGCCCGTCCAGATCCCGATCGGCTCAGAGGACAAGTTCAAGGGCGTCATCGACCTGATCAACATGAAGGCGATCACTTACACCGACGACCTGGGCGACAACATCATCGTCGGCGACATCCCGGCCGACCTCCAGGCTGAGGCCGAGAAGCACCGCACGGCGCTGATCGAGGCCGTCGCCGAGGTCGACGACGAGCTGACGCACAAGTACCTCGAGGGTACGGCGTTCACGGTCGAGGACATCCGCCACGGCCTGCGGCTGGGCACTCTGCAGAACAAGCTCGTCCCGGTGCTGACCGGCTCGGCGCTCAAGAACAAGGGCATCCAGCCCATGCTCGACGCGGTCATCGACTTCCTGCCCAGCCCGCTCGACGTGCCGCCGGTCATCGGCCAGGACCCGCGCAACGGCAACGAGGTCGTCCTGACGGCCAACGACAGTGAGCACTTCGCGGCGCTCGCCTTCAAGATCGCGGCCGACCCATTCGTGGGCAAGCTGGCCTTCTTCCGGGTCTACTCGGGCACGCTCAAGTCGGGCTCGTACGTCCTGAACCCGGTCAAGGGCAAGAAGGAGCGCATCGGGCGCATCCTGCAGATGCACGCCAATCACCGCGAGGAGATCGAACAGGTCTACGCGGGCGACATCGCCGCGGCCGTCGGCCTCAAGGACACTTTCACAGGCGACACGCTGTCCGATCCTGATCACCCGGTCGTGCTCGAGTCGATGACCTTCCCCGAGCCGGTCATCGAGGTCAAGATCGAGCCCAAGACGAAGGCCGACCAGGACAAGCTGGCCATCGCCCTCCAGCGCCTTGCTGAAGAGGATCCGACCTTCCGCGTGCACACCGACCCGGAGTCGGCGGAAACCCTCATCGCGGGCATGGGCGAGCTGCACCTCGACGTCCTCGTCGACCGGATGGTGCGCGAATTCCATGTCGCCGCCAACGTCGGCAAGCCGCAGGTCTCTTACCGTGAGACGATCCGTCGTCCGGCAGAGGGCAACGGTCGCCACATCCGCCAGACCGGCGGCAAGGGCCAGTACGGCCACGCCGTGATCAAGGTCGAGCCGAAGGAGAAGGGCGGCGGCTACGAGTTCGTCGACAAGATCGTCGGCGGAACCATCCCGCGCGAATACATCAAGCCCATCGACCAGGGCATTCGCGAGGCGCTCGCGACCGGAATCTACGCCGGCTACCCGGTCGTGGATATCAAAGTCACGCTCGTCGACGGCTCGTACCACGAGGTCGACTCGTCGGAGATGGCGTTCAAGATCGCCGGTTCGCTGGCCATCAAGGATGCCTTCGACAAGGCCGATCCGGCGATCCTCGAGCCGATCATGCGCGTCGAGGTGATCATGCCGGAGGAGTTCATGGGCGACGTCATCGGCGACCTGAACAGCAGGCGCGGGCACATCGAGGGGATGGAGACGCGCGGATCCGGCGACGGGCACCGCACGCAGGTCGTCCGCGCGTTCGTGCCGCTGGCCCAGATGTTCGGCTACGCCACGGACCTGCGCTCGATGACCCAGGGCCGCGCGGTCTACTCAATGGAATTCAGTCACTACTCCGAGGTGCCGTCCTCGATCGCCAGCGAGCTGGCGCAGAAGTCGGCAAATCGCCAAGTTTCAACGCAGCGCTAGCGACCAGAGAGGGCTAGAGGAGACACCAGACAGATGGCCAAGAAGAAGTTCGAGCGCACCAAGCCGCACGTCAACATCGGCACCATCG
>CAYYVV010000126.1:0-2141 GCA_964475245.1 uncultured Anaerolineaceae bacterium
TCACAGCCCGCCAACGGGTCCATCTCCTGGACCTTGGTGCCCTCAACCGGCCTCGGCACGGCCAGCGTGGCAGATGTCATTGCGACTTCGGCGGGGTTTGTTGCTGTTGGTTATGTCAACGAAAACGGCCATACCAACGGAGGCATTTGGACCTCGTCGGACGGCACGACGTGGGATCGAGTCACTGTGGCAGCGTCTGATGAGTCCTTCCTTCGCGTCGCCGCCGCTGGATCTGCCTACGTTGCCATCTCAGTGCATTGCGCTCCCGGAGCTGGAGAATGTTCCGCGCCGTCGTCATGGACGTCGACCGACGCGAAGACGTGGACAGAGCATGTGATCGACAGCTGTTGCTCGATCAATGACATAACGGCAACGGCCCAATCGGTCGTCGCCGTGGGCGCTGACCTTTCCACCGGCTTTCCGGCGACGCCAGCCGACGCCGCAGCGTTTGTTTCGACTGACGGAGCCAAATGGACGCGGGCGAAGGGAGACCAGACTTTCAAACAGGCGAGCATGGGCGCAGTAGGCACTCTGGGCTCAGGCTACGCCGTGCTGGGTACCGGCCAGACCTCAATGATCGCGTGGACCTCGGCCGACGGGGCGACATGGACTGGGGCTCCTCCTTCGGAGTCCCTGCAAACAGCAGATGCGTCCGACATGGCATCGTTGCCCGATCTGTTGGTAAGTGTTGGTCGGGACGGCTCCGAAGCCGTGTCATGGACGAGTGCGGACGGCACGGCCTGGACGCGCTCGGCAAAAAGCGCGTCGACCGACAACGCCGCGATGAGCAAGGTGACGGGGGCCGGCGCGTACCTCGTTGCTGTCGGGCATGACTCGACGGGCGCAGGTGCCATCTGGAGTTCGACAGACGGACTGACGTGGACGCGGGCCTCGTCCTTACCTGGCGCTGCGAGCGGCTTCAGTGCCGTAGCCGCAAATGAGAACCAGATCGTCGTCTTCGGCTCGACAACCTTTGGCGCAGCCGTCTTGCTGGTCGGGGCACTCTAGGGCTGGCAGCCGAATGCTCGGCCGGATCGGCGTTCGCCGGTCGCACCCCGCGGTCCAATGGCGCTGGGGTGGCGGCGTTATGCTGCGTCGACATCCGCGTGAGCTGCGCGAAGAGGTCCTAGGAGGGGATACCGGTGCGCGGGGCACGAGTCGTTCAAATTCTGACCGTGTTTGCCGGCTTGTCGCTCGTCGGCGGCTGCACGACGATTGCTCCTATAGCGTCGACCGTCATATCGGTTCCTGTGCAAAGTGGCTCGCCGGCCGCGTCGGAAGCTTCTTCGAGCACGCCGTCTAGCGCGCCCGAGTCTGTCCAGCCGCCGGCGAGCGCACAGCCGACCGAGGCCGCAACTCCGCAGCCCGGCACGCCTGCACCCACGCCCAAGCCTGCCAAGAGTCCAAAACCGAGTGCCGTCGCCATGCCCAACCTGGTGATCTCGAATGTGGCCCTTGGCGCCGACCCGTGGCTGATCAACACAGACACGCCGCTCGCGGTGACGGTCAAGAACGACGGCTCGGCCGACGCAGCCCGCTTCTACGTTGGCGCGAAAGCGGTCACCGCGGACCGCAACACGATCAACGACCTCGGTCAGCAGAACGTGGCGAGCTTGGCACCGGGAGCGAGCACGCAGGTCGCGTTCAATGCCAATGTCACCAACGCGACGGACTACACGATCACGGTGGTCGCCGATGTGTACAACGACGTCGCCGAGTCGAACGAGAACGACAACACGAAAAAGCTTTCGGCGACGGCCGTAGACCAACCCGACCTGCCGAACCTGGTCTTCGCGCCAAATGGTTTCACGATGACGCCGGACGCAAATCCCGCCCAGGGCTACGACATAAACATGGTCATCGCGAACACCGGCACGGCCGACGTGAACAATGGTTTCAACGTAAGCTTCACTTGGGACACGGGCGCCGCGTCGGACACGTTCGATCCCTACCAATGCTGCACAACCGAAGGCGGACCGGTCATAGTCGCTGGTGCGACGCACGGCAACGTGGGTAACGGCGGGTACCACTTCCCCGCTCCCGGTGCTTACCAGGTCTACGCGGTCCTCGATTCCGACGATGTCATCCACGAATCGAACGAGAACGACAACAAGGCGGAGTACGACGTCACGGTCCCATGA
>CAYYVV010000127.1:0-2094 GCA_964475245.1 uncultured Anaerolineaceae bacterium
GTATTGCGTCACATCGACGTGCGAGAAGTTGCCCTGGGTGGTGTAGATGGAGACGGACGGTCAGCATAAGGATCCGGACAACACTCCGGACGCGGCGCGGGCTTCTATCCCGAAACTCGACTCCGGACACGTCTAGCGTTCCCATTGCAGCCGCCATCGAACGTTACGGCCAGTTGCGGGTCCATCGCGTAGAACACTGCCGTCGCGGGCCATCCTCCGCAGCGTCCGGCCGATCCGCTCCTTGACGCGGTCGAGCTTGTCCGCGGTCGGGAACTCCTCGTCTTCGAGCAGCTCGTCAGCCATATCTGCCACGCTGCGCGCACCGTTCTTGAGCATCAGCATCAGACGGCCTCGCGTGTCTTCTTCATCGTCCTCACGGATGGATGAGCACGGTCGGCCGTCTTCGTCGTACTCGAAGCTGAGCAGAACTCCCGCGATGTGGCCGCGCTCGTTGCGTTTTCGCGGCCGCCAGCGCACGCGGTGAGCCTCGCCCTCGGCGCGGGCGCCCAGCCATGTCATGCGCATCGCCGCCGTCCATGCCATTGAGCCGAACGGCTCGCCCTCAGGCTGGCCCTTCGGTGGATGCCCGAGGCTGATCGACGGAATACCCAGTGCGTCGAGCGCCTGGACGTAGAGGTACGGCACCTCTGCAGCCGACCGCAGTCTCTCCTCTCCCACACCAACGGCGGGCAGAATCGAGTCGACGATCAGCAAATCGACGCCCGCCACACGGATGATCTCGCCGATCGACGGCGCTGACTCCCAGAGCGGCTGACTGGCGAGCCGTGGACCGAGATCCTCAGGCGCGATGTAGACGACTCGCGTGCGGTCGCCGCTAAGCCCCTGAACTCGGCGCGCCCACTCCTGCGGCCGACGCTCGGCGTCGTAGATTGCGACCTCCAAGCCAAGCGCCTGGAACTCAACGATCCACGCGGCGGCGCTCATGCCCTTGCCGATGCCAGGGCCACCGTAGGCTAGGTTCGGGCCGTGCTCGAACATTCCAATGAGCAATTCGCCGGGCGGGCTGTCGTCAATGTCGGCGAGGGTGCGGTAATGCAGTGGTGGACCAGTCGGATAACCCTCCCAAAGGTCGGGCGGAGCCGGCAGACCTGCGATCTTGTCGCTGTTGCGTTGCCGCCAAGCTGCGATTGTGTCGGGCTCAAGTGGGCCTGGGCCGAAGGTTTCTGCGGCCGTGAGTCCTCCTTGCCAGCCGTTCATGACCGACGGCCCCGCCGAGCTCCTAACCTCGCGGACACCCAATCGCGCCCTGTCGAACCTGAGGCTGCCGTCGGCGACGACACTTATTCGCGCCCCGTTCGAGCTGACGCCTCAAGTCCTCGGACGTATTCGTGTATCGCTGATTCGGGAACAAGACGTCGCCGACCAACTTTCAACGACCGCAGGCGACCGGAAGCAAGCTCTTGATACAAGCGACTGCGACCCACGCTCAGCCGGCGCGCAGCAGCGTCTATTGAGAGCAGTCGGTTCGGTGCGGGGTCATTCGACGCAGCCAGAGCTGCAATCTCAGAGTGAACGAAGGCACTGATAACAGCGGCCAGTTGCTCGGCGAGTGGGACCACGCCCTCAGGCTCTACGCTCATCGTTGCTGCCGCACCTCAGGTCGAATCGGAGGGACTCGATCCCGGAGGGTGTTCGCCCGACTGGCTCTCTCGATGGTCTTGGCCAGCAGCGCAGCCGCTTCGCGGCGGGGACTTCGAAGGTCGCGACGGGCTAGCTCAGTAAGTTTCGCTGCCGCTTCGTCACTGATCGTGACGGCCAGAGTTTTCATGCCGTCGAGCATCCGACTTCCGGCGCTCGACCGGAAGTCGACGAAACCAGCAGAAAACCTTTCTCTTATTCCGCCATCTCTCCCCGACGGCGACGTCGTCTCAGCGTCCTGAAGTACTCGGGGCTTGTGCCAACTGTTCCATCAAGTACTTCGAATACCGCGGCGACGTTCTCATCTGTCCTCGGGAAGTCAGCACGTTCCGTCGCCTCGCGTGTGTGCGCGTCGAACAAAGGCGCGTTCCACCGTGGACGCCCGGGTTTCCCCGTTCGGGTCGGGCCAAGCGGGGGATCGACGCGCTTTGTGCT
>CAYYVV010000128.1:0-2080 GCA_964475245.1 uncultured Anaerolineaceae bacterium
CTGAAGAAGTCGAGCGCCTCCTCGCACGTCATCTCGAGCACGTCGGCGATCGAGCGGCCCTTGTAGTGGATCTCGAGCGCCTCGCGGTTGTAGCGCTTGCTGCCGCACACCTCGCACGGCACGTAGACGTCGGGCAGGAACTGCATCTCGATCTTGATGATCCCGTCGCCCTTGCAGTTCTCGCACCGGCCGCCCTTGACGTTGAACGAGAAACGACCTGGTCCGTAGCCGCGCATGCGCGCCTCGGGCACGCCCGCGAAGAGCTCGCGGATGGGCGTGAAGAGACCGACGTACGTCGCCGGGTTGGAGCGCGGCGTGCGGCCGATTGGCGACTGGTCGATCTCGATGACCTTGTCGACGGCTTGAGTGCCTTCGAGCGCGTCGTGCTCGCCCGGTTCGTCGCGCGCGCCGGACACGGCGCGCGCGAGGGCACGGAAGAGGATCTCCGTCACGAGCGTGCTCTTGCCGCTGCCCGACACGCCGGTCACCGCCGTCATGGTCCCGAGCGGGAACGCCACGTCCAGCTTCTTGAGGTTGTGCGCTCGCGCGCCACGGACGACCAGCGCCTTGCCGCTGCCCTTGCGCCGTTCGTCGGGAACGGGCACGGCGCGCTCGCCGCGCAGGAACGCGCCGGTGATCGAGCGCGGTTCGTCGAGGATCTGTTTCAGTGGTCCCTGCGCGATGACCTCGCCGCCGTGCTCTCCGGCGCCCGGCCCGATGTCGAGCACCCAGTCGGCTGTCCGGATCGTCTCCTCGTCGTGCTCGACGACGATCAGCGTGTTGCCCAGGTCGCGCAGACGAATGAGCGTGGCGATGAGCTTGGCGTTGTCCTTCTGGTGCAGCCCGATCGTGGGCTCGTCGAGGATGTACAGGACGCCCATCAGCGATGAGCCGATCTGGGTCGCGAGCCGGATGCGCTGCGCCTCGCCGCCGCTGAGCGTCGACGAAGTGCGGTCGATCGTGAGGTAATCGAGCCCGACATCGACCAGGAAGCCCAGCCGCGAGCGGATCTCCTTGAGCACCTGGCGGCCGATCTGCCGCTCTCGATCGCTGAGTCGGTTGGGGAGCACCTCAGCCCAGCGCAGCGCGTCGGTCACGGACAGCGCTGAGACCTGGGCGATGTTCAGGCCATCCACGGTCACGCTCAGTGTCTCCGGCTTGAGACGCGTGCCGCCGCATGTCGGGCACGGCCGGGCGACCATGAACTTTTCGAGCTCCTGCTTGACCCATTCCGAGTCCGTCTCGCGGTAGCGCCGGTTCAGGTTGGGCAACAGCCCCTCGTAGGTCGCCTCGTAGTGGTTGGTACGGCCGTTGTGCCGATAGCCGATGCGCACCTTCTCGCCGCGCGGCGAGTTGAGCAGGAAGTCGAGGTCCTCAGGCTTGAGCTTGCTCAGCGGCGTGTCGACCGAGAAGCCGCGGCGCTGGGCCATGGCCTCGACGACCTTGCCGTACCACGAGTCGGTCATCGTCATGCGCTGCCACGGCAGCAGCGCGCCCTCTGAGATCGACAGATTGCGGTTGACGACGCGCTCGGCGTCGAACTCCATGCGCATGCCCAGGCCGGTGCACACGGGACATGCGCCGTGGGGCGAGTTGAACGAGAACGAGCGTGGCTCGAGCTCGTCGATGGTGTAGCCGTCGAACGGACAGCTGTACTTCTCGCTGTAGCGCTGCTCGTCGAAGCCACCTGGGTCCGCGGAGGCGACGACCATGACGCCCTCGCCTAGGCGCAGCGCGGTTTCGACGGAGTCCGCGAACCGCCCGCGGTCCGGGTTGGGGTAGCTGTCGTCGTACGCGCGGCCTTCGTCGTCGGCGTGATGGACCACCAGGCGGTCGACGATGACCTCGATCGTGTGGCGCTTGTACTTGTCGAGCGTCTGGACCTCGTCCAAGTCGAGCATCTGGCCATTGACCCGGACGCGGACGAAGCCCTGCTTGCGTGCCGCGTCGAAGACCCGATCGCCCTCGGTCTTCCGGTCGCGGATGAGCGGCCCGAGCACGAGTATTCGCGCGTCGTCCGGCAGTGCCAGGATCTGGTCGACGATCTGCTGGACGCTCTGGCGCTGGATCTCGTGTCCGT
>CAYYVV010000129.1:0-2055 GCA_964475245.1 uncultured Anaerolineaceae bacterium
CGCGATGGCCGGCGGTATCACGCTCGTCGCCACGATCAGTCCGACGCCCGAGGAGCTGGCCACGCAGCGCATGGGCATCGCCGGCTATGAGGTTCAGCAAGACCAGCCTCCGCCACCGATCCCATCGCCGTCGAGCGGCGCACAGGATGGGACCGAATCATTGCGTGCGGCTCTTCCTGCCGGGTCGCAGGTCGAGCCGTGGGCGTACGAGGTCGTTTCGCTCACGCTGCCCGGCAGAACTGTCGATGTGGACGGCAAATCGATGGACCTCGATGGCTTGGCGCACGGGATGCTGACGATCACTAAGGGACGCCAGCCGCACAACCAACAAGAGGTCGCCATCAGCGCGTCGGTGGCTGCGCTTGCAGGCGTTGGCATCGGCGATTCGATCCAGCTCGTTGACTGGGGCACCGTGACCGTCGTCGGCTTCGTCGAGGACGCCTTCGATATTCGCGGGCGGCTCGTGCTGCTCGACGCTTCGGTCGCCCGCGAATCCGCCCAGGGACTCCGCGCGGGCCTATCGCCGGGCTGGTTGGTAAATCTGCCCGACGGTGCCGAAATGAACTACACACGCGACGCGTGCTCGAACGCGTACTGCCCATTTGTTGCGGTCGGGCGCTCTGACGTCTCCGAGTCATCCGACCAGGCGAGCGGGGGAATCCTGGTCCTGGGCGGATTGGCGCTGGTCGAGGCAGTGCTGGTTGCGGCCGCCGCCTTCGCCGTGGGAGTTCGCAGGCGGCAGCGCGAGCTCGGCCTGTTGGCCGCAACTGGGGCTGAGCGGCGGCATCTCGCTGGAACAGTGCTGAGCGAGGGCCTGCTGTTGGGCGGGCTCGGCGCATTGCTCGGCGTGGGACTCGGCGTCCTCGCTGTCCTGGGGCTCTCGCCGTGGCTCGACGAGCTCACGAACCACCGGGTCGGGCCCGTCGACACGTCGCCCGTGTACCTCGTATTCGCGGGAGTGACCGGCCTGCTCGCCTGCGTCCTGGCGGCCGCCATTCCCGCTCGGTCGGCCGCCCGACTGCCTGTGCTGCTGGCCTTGTCCGGGCGACGACCACCGCTCGGGTCGGCGCGTCGTCTGCTCGTTTTCGGCGTGTTCATGGTCGTGGCTGGCGGCGTACTCACAAGCATTGGCGCCGCGATACGGCTGAGCGATACGGACGGCTCGCAGTCAACGCTGGGCATCATCGTGCTGCTCCTTGGCGCCATCCTTGGCGTGCTCGGGTTCGGTACGTGCAGCCCCTGGCTGATCGAACGGCTCGAAGGCTTTGGTCTCCGACTCCCCATCCCGGCGCGGATCGCGCTGCGCGATACGGCGCGCGCGAGATCGAGAAACGCGCCGATCGTGACGGCCATCCTCGCCGCATTCGCAGCCACCGTGGCCGTATCGGCGCTCTTCGCGAGCAACGACGCAGCCGACGCCGCGCAATGGCAGCCGTGGCTGCGCGCCGACGAGCTGGTCATACAGGGCAGCGGAGCAGCGACGGCTGGGCCGCAGGTGGCCGCGACACTCGGGGCGATGGCCGGCGCGCCGATTCCGACTCTCATCGGCAGCGGTAACCGCGAGGTTTCGGTCATGGTCGAGGATCCGACAGCCGGCGCGAATGCAGAGGTAGTGGCGCAGACGGTGACCATCGGGGACGCGCAACTCCTGACAGCGCTTGGGGCCGAGGCGGGCGGGCCGACGCTCGACGCCGGTGGGGCTGTGCTCCTGCTGCCTTACCGACGAGTGACCGTGAACACTGGGGTCCTTACGTTTGCGCCGCCGACGCTCGACCGGGCGACGGTCGTGGTTGAGGATGCCTCGAGCGGCGAACAGCTTGGCACCGTGACCATGGCGAGTTTCACTGTCGCGACGCATCTGGCGGAATGGAGCTCCGTGGCCGACGCAGTCATTTCGCCGTCAACCGCCCAAATGCTGGGTTTGCAGCCGATCGCGACGGAGTCGTATCTGATCCGCCTGTCCAGACCGGTCAACGACGCAGACGTCGCCACCGCGGCTGCGATCGCCAGCCAGCAGCCGGAGACGCGAGCAGACGCCTCGATCGCACCAACACG
>CAYYVV010000130.1:0-1787 GCA_964475245.1 uncultured Anaerolineaceae bacterium
AGCGCCTTGATGAGCACGATGTCGGCGAAGGCGAACGAGCCCGCGACGACGACGACGATCAGCGCTGCGGAGCTCACGATCCGGCCGGAGCGTTCCATGCCGCGGATGACCGCCTCGCGGTTATCGCCGGTCTTGTCCCACGCCTCCTTCATGCGCGATAGGAGGAAGACCTCGTAGTCCATCGACAGCCCGAACAGGACGCAGAACAGGATCACCGGCAGCGTTGTTTCCACGTAGCCCAGCGGCGCGAAGCCGAACAGCGCCGAAAGGTTGCCGTCCTGGAAGATCCACACCAGAGCACCGAAGCTGGCCATGATCGAGAGGCCGTTGACGATGATTGCCTTGGCCGGCAGCACGACCGAACGCAGCAGCACCAACAGCACGAGATATGTCGCGATGAGGATGAACGCGGCGCTGCGCGGGAAGTCCGTTGCTATTCGCTGGACGACGTCGCGGACCTCTGCCGCGGCGCCCCCGACCAGCACGGTCAGGCCTGCGGGCGGTGCGACGCTCGAGCCCGGCGTACGCATATCGGCGACGAGCTGCTGGCCTTCTGGGCGGTTCGCTCGGTATGGCGTGTAAACGGTGAAGGCGGCGACGTCACCCTTCGCGGTTTTGGCCAGGGTCTGGGCCACGAACCTGTCCGCTGGGCCGGCGGGTGCCGAGTAGAGCAGCTGGTACTGCTGGAGGCTGATCCGCGGGTCGACGTCGACCATGCCCTCGACCCGGGTGACACGCGGGTCCGCCTGAAGCCTGCGCGAGTACTCGTAGAGCAGGGCCACGTTGGCCGGGTCGGTAACCGGTCCGTTCGCCTTGATGGCCACGATGAGCGGCGCGAACTCGCCTTCCCCGAAGTCGTTCTGGAGCGTGTCGAAGGCGACTCGGCTGGGCACGTCTGGGGGCAGGATCGACTCATCTGGCGAGTCGAAGCGCGCATGCAGGAAGGGCGAGCCAAGGATCAGCAGCACGATCAGGGTCGGCACGAAGAAGAGCAGCGGCCTGGCCATGACGCGGCGTGCGAGGCGGCCCCACGCACCCTCGCCCCCGCGCGCCGCCGGCCCGACGGGCCGTCCCATGCGGCGCGCAACTCTTTCGCGCAGCTTGATCGGGTAGGCGTCGACGCGCGGTCCGAGCGTGGCGAGCACCGCCGGCAGCAGGGTCGTCGCGCTGGCCACGGCCAGCCCGACGACGACGGCGCCCGCAATGCCGACACTGCGCAGGACCATGAACTCGAACAGCACAAGGCCGGTCAGGCCAAGCAGAACGGTCAGGCCGCTGAAGAAAACCGCGCGCCCGGCCGTCGCGACCGTCGCTGCGACGGCGTCGTTGACCGCGTCCTGGTCGACCTTGCCCGTCGATAGCCGGCCGCCTCCGCGAGCCTTGAGCTCCTCGCGGAATCGGCTGGTCAGCAGCAGCGCGTAGTCGACGCCCAGGCCAAGCCCGAGCAACGTGGCGAGGTTGAGTACGAAGATGCTCAGTGCGGTCGCCTGGGCGATGAAATAGAGGGCACCGAGAGCGACGACGACAGCCGTTCCACCGACGACGATGGGCACGCCTGCCGCGACCACCGAGCCGAAGACCAGCAACAGGGCGAGCGCGGCCAGCGGCAGCGAGATGAACTCGCTGCGCCTCAGGTCGTTCTCCGACAGGATCTGGATGTCGCCGTAGAACGCAGGGCCGCCGGCGAGCAGGATGCGCAGGCCCGGCTGGGGCGTGATCGCGTTCTCGACCGGCTGCAGTGCGGCCGGCGAATCGTCGGGTGACAGGTCCAGCGTCACGATCTCGTA
>CAYYVV010000131.1:0-1744 GCA_964475245.1 uncultured Anaerolineaceae bacterium
CCTACCTCGTTTCGCCTTCAGCGCCTGGCAAACACGGGGGATCGGACAATCATGCTCAAGTTGGTCGCCACGGTCATCGTCGCAGTCGCCGCACTATGGTTTGCGGCACCAACGGCAGCCGCCACGGATCCGTCATATGCCATCGTGGTGAGTCAATCCGGACCGATCCATGTTGGCGACACGGTGACCCTGACACCGGTGGTTTCCAACGTCGCGCCAGACACCCAGGTGCGCTGCTTCATGACCATCGAACGGTGGGAGGGCGGGGACGCCGTGCGGATGCATGTAGCGTCCGATGGTTGTCAGCCATGGACGTTCACCGTGCCGCCTGCCCCATTCGGGACGTACCAGATCGACGGTCTCGTCGCCATCGGACTTTCCTACGGATACCCGCAGTCCTATGAAGCTGCAACCGACTCCTTCATCGATCTCGTGGACGGAGGGACACCGGTCCCGTTCGTGACGAACTATCCCGTCCAGAGCTGGGACCTGGCGGACATGATCTCGACGTCGACGCCCCAATACGGCGAGCCGATAACGATCAAGCCACCCGTCGCCACGGACTTGCAAGGTTGTGAGCTGCGCATCCTTGGTGGCTTCGAGTTCACGGTCACTGACCAGTGGACGGGCTGCGAACCTTGGACTTTTTCGATGCCTGAACGCGTTCCGCAAGGCCCACGGTCCCTCTTCGAAGAGACGTCCGATACGCGTGTCATGGCTTGGACCGGCACATCCGCTTATGGCGACCAAAGACCGGAAGCCGCTTACATCGGCGCCATGTATGGCGAAACCTATAACACGTACCTGGGCGACTTCGAGTCAGGCACCGACGGCACGGACTACACGAGCAATCTTCCGGCGATATTCACCGGACCCGATCGGGCTCACTCCCTGCTCGTCGGTGACCCCAACCCGTGGTCGTTCGCGCCAGTCGTCGCCGGCACCTCCAGCGGCATGTGCCACGTCAGCAGCGGTGACAACGACGAATGGGTAACAACACCGGTGGTCCCCGGAGGTTGCCGGGACGCCGTGATAGTTCCGCCATGGCCGTTCACGATCCATGGCGACCGCGAGATACACCTGGAACTGCTCGACGACCAGGGACGCACTATCTCGTCGAGCGAGGCGCAAGTCGGCTACGTGCTGCCGATGGATGACATCTCCCTGGACACTCCGACAAAGGTCGCCCTAGGCGCGAGCGCCGATATCTCGGCCTCGACAGACTCCGGGGCTCCCGCAAGCTACGAGATCACGGCGGAAGCCGAGCCTTCTGGAAATGGTTCGGCCTCGACCGATCAATCCTCGTCAACGACGATCGCCAGTGGCTACTTCGACCCGACACCGGACTCCGCAGGGGACGCCATCGATGTCGCGCACGCCTTTCAGGCGCCTGGTCGGTACACCATCACCGCGACATTCACCGACGTTCTCGGCACGAAAACCTCGGGCGCCTCGATCATCGACGTCAGAGGGTCCGATACAACGCCTCCGACCGTCTCGCTACCGTCCGTGTCGGTCCTCGGCTCCCGGACGCTGAGTTCAACGGCCAAGGTGCATGTGTCGTGGCCATCGGCAACCGACGTCTCCCGGATCGTCTCGTATCAGCTGCAGAAGAGGAAGG
The DNA here is from genome assembly GCA_964475245.1 of uncultured Anaerolineaceae bacterium. Classification (GTDB taxonomy): domain Bacteria; phylum Chloroflexota; class Limnocylindria; order Limnocylindrales; family CSP1-4; genus JALYGJ01. The sequence goes on from CAYYVV010000131.1 coordinate 1,622, forward strand.
GCAGTGGCTCGTGGACCACGGTCAGTCTCTCGAGCCCGACCGCGCGCTCAGCCGACGTATCCGTTGTGCCCGGGACCAACTACGCGTTTCGACTGCGTGCGACGGACAAGGCGCACAACACGT
>CAYYVV010000132.1:0-1738 GCA_964475245.1 uncultured Anaerolineaceae bacterium
CGCGCCGGCGCTATGGCGCTGACATGGCCGTGGCCGTGACCGGCATCGCCGGGCCAGCCGGCGGGACGGATGCCAAGCCGGTCGGATTGACGTACGCGGCGGTCGCCGACGCCGATGGCGAGCTCGTGCGCCGATTCGTGTGGGACTCGAACCGCCACGGCAACAAGATGCGCAGCGCCCACGCGGCGCTCACGATCGTGCTGGAACGCCTTGACGCGCCTCGCGGCTGAGATAGGGAAGGGCCTCGCCCCGGCGCGCGAGGCGCGACCCATCCGCCCGTTTGAACGGATACATGTGCTCGGCGCGGCGGGCGCCGGCGCGTCCGCGGCCGTTCTGCTGGCACACCGCGCCGGCGCCCTCGTCAGCGGCTGCGATCCGGGCGGGCCGTCGCCGTACAGCGCCGCGCTCGTCGAGGCGGGCATTGACCTTGCCTGGCGGCACTCCCCGGAGCACGTCCTGCGGCCGGATGATCCCCGGGCGCGGCCTGAACGCCTGGCCGTGACCAAGGCGTTGACATCGATCGACCCGGACAACCCGGAGCTCCGCGCGGCAGTAGAGCTCGGCATTCCGGCAGAACCGTGGCAGCAGGTTGTTGCCGACGCCGCGGCCACGACCGGCCAGGCCCTGCTCGGCGTCGCCGGCACGCACGGCAAATCCACCACGACGGGCTGGCTGATCGACCTGCTCGTCCGCGCTGGCCGCGACCCCTCGGCATTCGTCGGTGCGCTGCTCGACACGCGCCTCTCGGGCGGCACGCCGAGCACCGCGCGCTGGGGCAGCGGCGACGTCTTCCTGGTCGAGGCCGACGAGTATGCCGGCAACTTCGATGCCTACCGCCCGCAGATCATCGTGTTGCTCAACGCTGAATGGGATCACCCCGACGTTTTTGCCGACGAGGAGGCGGTCTTCGCCGCCTTCGAGCGCTGGATCCGCAACGCGCCACGAGATGCCGCGCTGATCGCCAATGTCGCCGACCCGGGGGTTGTGCACATCGCCGAGCGCCTGTCGGTCGATTGGCCCGGTGAGATCGTCGCCGTGGACGACGACGCGCACGGGCTCGAGATCGGCCTCGCCGGCCCGGCGAATGCGAGCAACGCGCTGGCCGTCGTGACCGTCGGGCATTTCCTCGGCGTACCTGAGTCGGTCATCCGCGAAAGCGTGGCTGGCTTCAAGGGTGTCGGTCGGCGCCTGGAGCTCAAGGGCGAAGTCGGCGGCGTTGTCGTGCTCGACGACTATGGCCATCACCCGACGGCGATCGAGAGGACTCTCCAGGCCGTCCGCGAGCGATATCCGGGCAGGCCGGTGTGGGCCGTGTACGAGCCGCTGACCTACCACCGCACAGCGTCAATGCTCGATCGCTTTGCCGAGACACTCGCCACGGCCGACCACGTCCTGATCGCCGACATCTGGGCCGGACGCGACCAGGACACGACGATCACTTCTGCCAGGGCGCTGGCCGATGCCGTATCCGCCCGTGGCGGCCCAGCGGCCGTGGCCCCTGGCTCCGTGGAGCAAACGGCGGACTACCTGGCCCGTGAGGTGCGCGCCGGTGACGTGGTGCTCGTCATGGGCGGCGGCCGCTCCTATGTCATCGCGGCCCGGCTCGTCGAGCTGCTCGGCGGGGCCGAGACCGGCCCAGGCACGGCTCGCGCCTAGACTCTGGGCATGGCACAACAGCAGCTCACGCCGGGCGACGCGCAGGACCTCCTCGAGCGCTACAAGCGCGCCTGGGAAGCAC
>CAYYVV010000133.1:0-1738 GCA_964475245.1 uncultured Anaerolineaceae bacterium
AGATCGGCATCCTGCGCCGCGTCGATCGCCGTCCACGCCAGCGCCACAGCGCCGTCGTAGATCGCCTGGTCGGCTGTCGGTGAGATCGTCGCCGCGGTGAACTCGGGCTGGTGGTTGACCGCGGGTGCGGAGTCGATGCCCAGGATCGGATGGATCGAGGGCGTGACGTAGGACACGTTGCCCATGTCCGTCGAGAAGCGGTTCATGTCGAGGCGCTTCGTATCGCCGGGCTTGCCGGTGAACGACCGTCCGAGCGCCTCGAGATTCTTCTCATACAGCTCCGCGAGGTCCGCGTCATGGCGCATGTCCGCGTACGGCGGGCGCTCCACGAACGCGAGCTCCGCTCCTGACGCGAGCGCGCCCGCCTCGAAGCAGCGCTTGACCTTTTCGCGTAGGTCGTCCAGCCGGGCGACGGTCGGGGCGCGGACCATCCACTCCGCTGTCACCTTTGCCGGAATGATGTTCGACGCCTCGCCGCCGGACTGGACGATGCCGTGGACCCGGTCGCCCGGCGTGAGCGCCTGGCGTAGCAGCCCGATCGCGACCTGGGCGACGACGATCGCGTCGGCCGCGTTTATGCCGCGTTCGGGGAACGAGCCCGCGTGCGCCGGCTTGCCGGTGTACGTTACCTCGAGTGTCTGCGCGGCGAGGACCTCGGGCAGGAGCAGGTCCGATGGACCCGGATGGGTCATCAGCGCGCAGTGGAATTCATTGAAGATGCCCTGCTCGACCATGACGATCTTGCCGCCGCCGCCCTCCTCTGCCGGAGTTCCGACGACGCTGACCTCCATGCCGAGCTGATCCGCCACGGCCGCGAGGGCGATCCCTGCCCCGATCGCGCAGGCCGAGATGATGTTGTGGCCGCACGCGTGGCCAACTTCGGGCAGCGCGTCGTACTCGGCGATGATCGCGACCTTGAGCGGCCCTGGACCGAAGCGCCCGATGAATGCCGTCTCGAGGCCCGCCACGTTGCGCTCGACCTTGAAGCCGGCCTTTTCCAGCCACTCGATCAGCCAGCCTGCCGCGAGCGTTTCCTGGAAGTTCAGCTCGGGGTTGGCCTGGATCCAGTGCGACAGGCCGATCAGGGCCTGGTGCGCCCGCTCGACGCGCAGTCGGGCGATCTGTTTGGGATCAGTGGCGACTCTGGCGTCAGCGGCCGCGAGCACTTCTGTCATGCGCTCAGTATCGCGTCGCGCCCGGCGCGGGGCCGCTGCGATTGGTAGGGATCGCTGTTTGTGGACAGGCTCAACCCCGCGCCTATTCGATCGCCGTCGCGTCGAGCGCGCTCATCGGGCCGTTGGTGCATTGCCCGTTCCAAAGGACGAATGACAGAGTCCCCGAGACGGTGAGCGAGTCCCCGATCCCGATATGGCTCCCGTCAGGTTTGATAAGCCCGTGTTCATCCGTCTCGTAGTCGGACGGCAGCTGCCGAAGCCAGTAGACATCTGTGCCGTTCGCATCCTGCCCACGGACGTAGAAGCACGCGCCGTTGCCGGCGTCGAGTGTCCCGGTGATGGTCGCGGCCCCGCTGGCGCAGCCCGACACAAGGAGCGTCGCGCAGAGCGCGACACAGGCCGCAAGCCAAAGCCGAGCCGTCTTGACCACCGATTGAATGCTCGGGTGACTGAGCCTTTGCGTCAACTTGCGACGAGTCAGAGTCTCCACCCCAACTAGAACAGGGGCTGGTAGGGGAGCCAGGATTCGAACCTGGGACCAGACGGATATAAGCCGTCCGCTC
>CAYYVV010000134.1:0-1737 GCA_964475245.1 uncultured Anaerolineaceae bacterium
TGGGCGACGTTGTCGTCGTCGGAGACCTCGATACCGTGCTTGTGGGCTGCTGCGACGATCTTCTTACGCGCGCTCTCCTTGGCCGCCTTGCTCTCGAAGTCGGTCTGGTTCCAGCGCGCCATCGCGTTCCGAACGTGTGATTCGTCGTTGATCGGCAGGTGCTCGCCGCCGTCCTTGTCGACGTACGCGAACTGGGTCTTGCGCAGCTTGTCGCGATCCTTGGTGTCCAACTCGGCCATTTGAAGCCACCTCCTTTGTTCAGCGCCACCGTATTCGACGCGCCGTTGGCAGAGCTGCAAACGGTCGCGGTCGGCTGATTTCGGCCGCGTACCAAACGGTCGCGGCTGCGCTGATACAGTCGGGCCGATGAGTCGCGCGCAAACCAAGCAGGTGTGCACGATCGGCCCGGCCAGCCTCGAGCGGATACCCCAGCTCGTGACCGCCGGCATGGACGTCGCACGGATCAATTTCTCTCACGGCACGCCGGACGAACACAAGGAGTACGTGCACGCCGTCCGCGCCGCCGCGCACAGCGCGCGGCGCAGCGTCGCCGTGATGGCCGATCTGCCCGGGCCGAAGCTCCGCCTCGGCGAGCTCGCCGGCGGCGAGGCGCGTCTCGAGACAGGCGCGTCGTTCACGCTCCGCCCAGACGACGGCAACCCGGGCGACAAGTCCGCTGCCGCGGTGGCTCACCCCGAGGTGACCAGGCACCTCGAGGTTGGCGACCGCGTGTTGCTCGCCGACGGCGCCGCCGAGCTGCGCGTCGTCGAGGTGGTCGATGAAGCAGTCCATTGCGAGGTCGTCAACGGCGGCCTCGTCCGCTCGCGTGGTGGAGTCAACGTCCCGAGCCAGCGCCTGCCCGGTGACGGCCTGACCGAGGAGGACCGGGCCGCCATTCCGCGCGCCGTCGAGCTGCGCGCCGACCTCATTGCGCAGTCCTTCGTCCGTACGGCGGAGGATGTCCGTGCCCTGCGCAAGCTCCTGCCGGCTGACGGACCGAGGGTCGTGGTCAAGATCGAGACGCACATGGCGGTCGACAACTTCGACGAGATCGTCGCCGAGACGGACGGTGTCATGGTCGCGCGCGGCGACCTCGGCGTGGACCTGCCCTTCGAGGACGTGCCCATCGTCCAGAAGGACCTGGTGCGGCGCGCCGTAGCCGCGGGCAAGTTCGTGATCGTTGCAACCCAGATGCTCGAGTCGATGACCGGCGCACCGCGGCCGACGCGCGCTGAGGCCAGCGACGTCGCCAACGCCGTCCTCGATGGCGCGGATGCAGTGATGCTCTCGGCCGAAACCGCGATCGGCGGCTTCCCGCTCGAGGCCCTCCAGGCGATGGAGCGCATCTGCGCCAAGGCCGAGGCTGACGGCGGCCCGTTCCTGACGCCATCGAGCTACGTCGGCGGCAACGCGGCGAGCGACTCGATCGTCGCCGCGGGCAGCTACATCTCCCTCCGCGTCGACGGCAGTGCCCCGGACGCGGTGTGGTGCTTCACGCGGACCGGGCGCACTGCGGAGCTCCTGTCGCTCTCGCGACCTGGCGTGCCCATCGTCGCCTTCACCCTCAGCCCGATAGTCGCGCGCAGGCTCGCGGTGCGGCGCGGGGTCACCCCGGTCGTGCTCTCGGCGAACGCCAAGTCGGGCTCGCTGGTCGAACGCATGGAGTCCGCGTGGCAGGCCCAGCGCGCCGGCGACAACGTCAGGAAAGTCCTCCTGGTGACGACCTCGCAGCAGGCC
>CAYYVV010000135.1:0-1721 GCA_964475245.1 uncultured Anaerolineaceae bacterium
GTGATCGTGTTGCCCGAGATCGTGAACGTACCTGTGGCCGGCGCGCCTACTCCGTTGCCGATCGTGCTGTTGTCGTTGGTCACGATGTCGATGGCATAGGTGGCATTTGCATTCAATGTCACGCCGGTGAACGACCCGGTTTGGATGACTGCGTTGTTCTTCAACTGAATCAGGAAGCCTGCGCCGCCACTGCTGCTGCTGTAGGAGCCGTTCGTCACGGTGAACGTGGTGATCACCGCGGCAGAGCTGACCGTCGAGTCGAAGTCCACGTTGTCTCCGAACGAGCCCGTCACGGAGCTACTGGTGAACGTCACGGTTCCGCTGGCATCGGTGATGTGGACGCCGTTGTCGGCAGCCACAGTGCCGTTGCTGGTTACCGATGAGCCGATCAACGAGAAGTTGTGCACGGTCGTGCCACGTATCCCGTCATGCGTGCTGGAGGTGATGTCCATATCCGTAAGGCTCACGCTGCCGCCGACACTGGTCAGACTGACGCCCGCAGTGGTGGTCTTCTGGATCGTGCCGCCGGTGCCCGCGGTGCCGGTGCCGGTCACACTCAACCCGCCGCTATTGCCGGTTGTGTTGAGCAGGATGCCGTTGACAGGTCCGCTGGCCGCGGTGCCGGCCGAGATGCTCTGGAACGTGAGGCCGCTGGCGCCGATAGTCGCGCCATTCACGTCGAGGGCCGTGCCAGTGGTCGAGGCGATCGTATTGCCGGTGCCGGTCACCGCGACGGTGCCACTGCCGGTGGCCACGAAACCGTTGCCGGACGTGGTCGTGATGGCCAACCCGCCACCGCTGAAGGTGATCGAGGCGGCGTTGTTGTTGCCCAGCGTCACGCCGGCATTGGCGCCGGTGGTGACGGTCTTCGTCGTGCCGCTGAAGATGAACGTTCCGGCAGTGCTGTTCTGGATGAGGATGCCCGTCGACGACGAGGTCGACGAGAGGTTGCCCGACAGTGTCACGCTGCCCGAGCTGGTCGTCTCGATATCCACGAGGTTGCCGGAGCTGGTCTTGGAGATCGCGCCCGAGTCGGACACTGTGGGGCTGCTCGAGTTGACCGAGAAGGCGGCCCCGGTGGGATTGGTGATTGGCGAGGCGTTGAGGTTCATCGTGCCGCCTGAGCCACCGAAGATGTCGACGCCGGCGTCGCCGCCACCGAGCGTCGAGCCGTTGCTCAGGGTGTAGGTGCCGTCGGCGTTGTCGAACTGAAGGCCGGTGCCGTTGGTGGCGCTGAGCGTGCCAGTCTGGAAGGTCATCGTGCCAGTGCTGTCGACGAAGTCGAGCAGCGCCGCGGAGCCAGCCTGGCTGATGCTGCCGCTGTCGGTGATGCTGACACTGCCGGAGGCCTGGAACGCGTTGCCACTGCTGTTGGCGGTGATCGTGCCCGCGCTGATGGTCAGGCTGCCCGAGACGCTGTTGATGAACACGCCGTCGGCGCTGACCGTCGGCGAGGCGGTCAGGCTGTCGATGGTCGAGCCGGCGCCGAACGTACCGTTGTTGAGGCTGAGCGCCGAACCGGTGCTGGTGTCGTCGATTGTGGTGTGGCTGATGGTCAGCGTGCCGAAGACCAGACCGGCGATGCTGGCACCCTTGGCGTCGCCGGCGGTCAGGCCGGTGATGGTGTTGCCGCTGGCGAGCTTGATGGCGTTGCCGCCGGCGAAGCTCGTGCCGATGGTTGGGTTGGTACTCGCCGCGGGCAAGGTCACGCTGTGGAGCGC
>CAYYVV010000136.1:0-1711 GCA_964475245.1 uncultured Anaerolineaceae bacterium
CGAGCTTCTCGCGCAGGTGGCTGACGTGGACGTTGATCGTCTTCTCGTCCTGGTCGAGCGCCTCGTAATCACGGACCAGCTCGAGCAGCTCGCGCCGCGTGAAGACGCGGCCCGGCTTGGACGCGAGATGGCGCAGGATCTCGAACTCCGTCGCGGTCAGGGACAGGCGCCTGTCGCCGCGCTGGACGCGGCGCCGCTCGAGGTCGATCAGCAGATCGTGGTGACGGATGACGCGACCGCCCGCCGCGTCGGCGAGATCGCCGTAGGCGCGCCGGAGCAGGGCCTTGATGCGGCTCATGAGCTCGCGCAGGCCGAACGGCTTGGCCAGGTAATCGTCCGCGCCGAGCTCGAGGCCGATGACCTTGTCCATCTCCTCGTCACGCGCGGTCAGGAAGAGCACGGGCGACTTGCTGCCGGTGCCGCGCAGGCGCCGAAGCACCTCGAAACCGTCAATACCCGGCAGGCGCACGTCGAGGATGACCAGGTCGGGAGCGCTGTGCGTCGCGATCTCGAGGCCCTCCTCGCCGTTGCGCGCGACGGTCACCTCGTAGCCCTCCTGCTGGAGCGCGTACTGGATGCCCCTCGCGACGGCGTATTCGTCCTCGACGATCAGAATTGAGGCCGCCACGGCCTAAGCGTACAACCGTGTTAGCATCGGGCCTCCCATGGCAAGACCGCAGTTGACCGCAGAGCCGCGCGCCGTGCTCGGCAAGCAAGTAGCCCAGCTCCGTCGAGACGGTCGCCTGCCCGGCGTCGTCTACGGCCAGGGCCACGCATCTGAGTCAATCTCGCTCGATCTGCACGAGTTTGAGCTGCTTCACCGCCACACCGGCCGGCATGCCGTGCTCGACCTGAACATCGTCGGCACGCGCACCGCGCAGCCGGTCCTGCTCCAGCAGATCCAGGAGCACCCGATCTCGCGCCGCCCGATCCACGTCGACCTGCTCGTGGTCAACCTCCAGGAGGAGATGACCGTCGACGTCCCGGTCGTGGCGATAGGCGAGTCGGTCGCGATCGACAAGCTCGGTGGCGTCCTGCTCCACCTGCACGACTCAGTCGTCGTGCGCGCCAAGCCTGACGACTTGCCGTCGTCGCTCGAGTTCGACATCAGCAGCCTCGATTCGTTCGAGGCCGTGCTCCACGTCTCCGACCTGCGCATACCGGCAGGCGTCACGCTGGTGACCGATCCGTCCGAGCCGATCGCACGCGTGCAGCAGCCGCGCACCGAGGAAGAAGTCGTCGTGGCCGCGGCCGAGGAAGGCGCCGAAGCTGCGCCGAGCGCCGAAGGTGGCGCCGAGGGCGGCTCAGAGGACAGCGCCGAGTCCTGACCGCGCCCGAGCGCGAGTTCTTCGGCTGCACATTCCTGAGCGTGTCCGTAGTCCGCAGCTACGAGTACCTAGTCGGGCACCCGTAACGCGATCAGTAGGTCAGCGGATATTCGTGGGAACTACCCGCGCCTAACGTGCGTCCAGACGTTACTCGCGGAGATCCCTCTCCTCCGCGCGAAACGGTCAGGAGCAGAACCCTCTCTCCTGCTGATGAGGCCGGGCTCGCCGCGCTGGGGCGCGCGCCCGGCCTCTCAATTTGTCCGGCTGAGCCGTTCGCTGATAAGCGCGGCGAAGCGTTCGGCTGACCCGGGCCCGTAACCCAGGAAGAGCGACGGCTCGGTCAGCTCGAGCTCGATCACGACCGGATCGCCGTTCGCGTCGGG
>CAYYVV010000137.1:0-1638 GCA_964475245.1 uncultured Anaerolineaceae bacterium
GCCCGGGTTTCCCCGTTCGGGTCGGGCCAAGCGGGGGATCGACGCGCTTTGTGCTTGGCGCCGGGCGGCTAATGGCCGCGATGGCGGTAAGGATGGCGATCGGCTGCGGATTCAACTGCAGGCTGGCGTCGCCACGCCGGACAACGGCGAAAAGTCGCTGAAGCTCCTGAGGCTCCAGGTCGGGGCGAAGTGACGACGCGACACCAAGTGCCATGGCTAGCCACCAGTCCGTCCCTGCCGGCAACCTGTTCCTCAGCGCAGCCTCTCGGACCTGTTGACGGGTGAGCAGCGGCACGGTCACCCCGTACTTCTCCTCGTACCGATGGATTAGCTCATTCCAGTGATGATTGAGCTGGGCTCGTATGTCATCGAAGTACGGGCCGGTTAACTCATCGCTTCGGCTGCCCTCGCCGTCAGTCATTTCGAGGCCGGCATGAGGGCGCGATCCATAGCCGCTGCCGCCTCTAGACGAAGCGACGGGACGATCGCGGCGTAGTGCTGCATCGTGATCGCGATCCCTGCGTGTCCGAGCCACTCGGAGATCACTGCCAGCGGGACGCCCTGTGCGAGCAGAAGCGTGGCCGCCGAGTGTCGGAGGTCGTGAAAGCGGACACGCGGAACGCCGGCCGCGGCACGATCGCGCTGGAACTGCGCCGAGACATGGTGAGGGTCGAGTGACCGACCCACGGCGTCGGTGAACACCACATGCCTCGTGTCCTGCCACGCATCGCCCGCGGTTGCGCGTGCAGTTTCCTGATTCGCTCGTTGCGTGAGCAAGGCGGCGCGAGCCATCGACGGAAGTGGAATCGTCCGCTCGGACGTTTCCGACTTGGGCTGCGCAATCGTCCAGCCGCCGTCGAGCGACCGGGCAAGCGATTGCCGGACGGTTAGCGTTCCGGCTTCGAGGTCGACCGATTCCCAGGACAAACCGAGCAGCTCGCCTTGGCGTAGGCCTGTCGACGCGGCGAGCGCGTACAGCGGACCGAGGTCCTTGTCGGCGGTCGACTCGATAAGCCGCCGCACTAGATCCGGCGCTAAGTACACGATCCGCTTACGGCCAACATCCGGCGCTTCGGCTTCAGCCGCGGCATTCCGTGACACCTTGCTGTGTCGCATCGCATCCGTGAGGGCGTGACGCAGCGTGGCGCGGATGTGGCTCGCGGTCTGCGCCGAGATCGGACGGTTCGGCCGGCCGCGGTTGCTCTTGCCGAACAGCGGACGCCCCTTCGACTGAAAGTCGCCTAGGACTCGGTCAACGTCGACCGCGGACAGCTTTGCAAGCGACAACCGGCCGAGCGCAGGAATGAGATACACGCGGACGTGGGTCTCGCGACCTCTCCAAGTCGATGGCTGCACCTTCGTCCTCTCGGCCTCGATCCACTCGCCAAGGAACTCGGCGACTGTGAGGCGTGAGGTTGGCACGGTGCCTCGTTGAGCCTCGCGGCGGAGCACGTCCAGCTTGTCGCGAGCTTCCTTCGCCGACGTGCCAGAAACGATCCGGCGTTCTCGGCTGCCGTCAGGGTTGGTCCAGGTCAGCGCGCCACGCCAGCGGTTGCCGTTGCGGTAGACAGAGCCTTCACCGGGCGATCGCCGGCGGGTCTTGTGGGCGGTAGCATTGCCCATCGCGGTTGTCCTCCT
>CAYYVV010000138.1:0-1630 GCA_964475245.1 uncultured Anaerolineaceae bacterium
GACCGACCGCTGGCCAGCGCGGCGCAGATCAGCGCCCGGTGCGCGATCGACTTGTCAGAGGGCACGCGGATCGAGCCTTCCAGCGAAGACGCGGGCCGCAGCCGACGGATCGGGGCGAGGCTCATGCCGGCGCGCGGACGTCGTCGCGCTTCGCTGCGGTGTGGCGACGCTGCATCTGACGCGAGGCGCGCAGCACGGCTGACATGACCTGCTCGAGCTCCTCGCCGTCGAGCGCGCCGCCTGCCATCGCCCGTGCCCGATCGAGAAGGGCGTGCTCGCGCCGCGGGTCGTGGCCGTTGCCGTCGCTGCCCTTGGCGTCGCTGATCGCCAAGGCCAGCTGCGCGCGCTCATCAACTAAACCGAGCAATGTCTCATCGATGTCGTCGATGCGCTCACGCATATCGTCGACGCTGGCGGGAACCGTGGCCATCCGCGGAGCACGCTCCGACCCACGCTTCAGGTATTCGAGCCGGCGCAGCTCGTCCATCAGCGCACCGAACTCGGGGAAGGAGAGCGATTGGTCGCCGTCGGAGCGCGCGTGCGGGGGATCGGGGTGGACCTCGATGATCAATCCGTCGGCGCCCACCGCAGCAGCTCCAAGGCTCATCGCACCGACCAGCGAGCGCTTGCCAGTGCCGTGCGACGGGTCGACCACGACCGGCAGGTGGGTCATCTCGCGCAGGACGGGCACCGCGGAAAGGTCGAGCGTGTTGCGCGTGGCGTGCTCGAACGTGCGGATGCCGCGCTCGCACAGGATCACGTTGGCATTGCCGGCCGAGAGGACGTACTCAGCTGCCATCAGCCACTCATCGATCGTTGCGCCAAAGCCGCGCTTGAGCAGCACGGGCGTCCGGCCCTGGCCGGCGGCGCGCAGCAGCGTGAAGTTGTGCATGTTGCGCGAGCCGATCTGGATGATGTCGACGTATTGCTCGAACAGCTCCATCTGGCTGGCGTCGGTCATCTCGCTCACGATCGGCAGGCCGGTCGCGTCGCGCGCGGTGGCGAGCAGCTTGAGCCCGTCCTCGCCGAGTCCCTGGAACGCGTACGGCGAAGTCCGCGGCTTGTACGCGCCGCCCCTTAGGACATGAGCACCCTCGCGCTTCACGAGCGTCGCCGTCTCGATCAGCATCTCGGGCGACTCGACCGAGCACGGGCCGGCCATGACCACCAGCGGCGCGCCTGCGCCGATGGGTATTCCTGTTTTGCCGCCGATCGTGATTCGCGTCCGGTCGCGCTGGTGCTCGAGGCTCGCCAGCTTGTGCGGCGACGTGACCCGGATCGCCTGCTCGACGCCGGGCATCGTGCCCACGTGCGCGACGCGGTCGATGTCGATGCCGACGACACCGATGATGGTTCGCTCCTGGCCCTCGCTCACGAAGGCCTCCAGGCCCTCCGACCGAATGAGCGCGCACACGGCGTCGATCTCCGTCTTCGGCGCTCCGGCCTTCATCACCACGATCATTCCGACTGCCCCTTCAACCCGATTGCGTTCTTCTGGGTAAACAAAAACGCAGGGGCCTTGCGGCACCTGCGTCGGCGGGCACGAGTCACCTTGCTACCGAGCGATGCTCGGCGGCCTCGTACCCGCTAGGCGTAATACCAGTTGTGCTGGGTCATGTGGCCGCGCAGC
>CAYYVV010000139.1:0-1610 GCA_964475245.1 uncultured Anaerolineaceae bacterium
GCGACGTACCACTGGTCGGGCACCTTGGCCCACCATTCGGCCCGCAACACCTGGAGCTGCCAGCCGACCAGCCGCGAGCGCTTCGTGGTCGCGTTCATGACCGGCGGCGTAACGGTCAGCTGGCTGAGATTGTGATCGTCGTCGTAAGTGCAGCGCAGAGCTGCGGCCGTGGCACTGTCGATGACGGACCACGCGCCGTTGTGGCCGGACGTGTCGATCGTGATCGCGGCAAGACCCGCCTGAGGCAGGGCCGCCAGCGTCAGCAGCGCCGTCAGGAGCGCGACGGCGACGGCACCACGTGGCATCCGGGCAGACATGGGCATTCGCGGAGTATGGGCGCCAGGCGGGCGCCTTTCAGGCCTTCACCGTGAGCGGGCCGATGCGCGACGCGAGCGGCTCTGGCAGCGCTACTGAGCCGTCGGGCTGTTGGTAGACCTCGAGCAGCGCGGCCATCGTCCGTGGCAGGGCCAGGCCTGAGCCGTTGAGCGTGTGCAGGATCTCCGGCTTCGCGCCGGGCTCGGGCCGCCAGCGGATGTTCATGCGCCGCGCCTGGTAGTCGCGGAAGTTCGAGACCGACGACACCTCGAGCCAGTCCTGGACGCCGGGCGCCCAGACCTCGACGTCGTACTTCTTGGCCTGCACGAAGCCCATGTCGCCCGTGGCCATGAGCTTGACCCGATACGCCAGGCCCAGGCGCTGGAGCACGACCTCCGCCCGTTCGGTGAGCCATTCGAGCGTGGCCGCGGACTCATCCGGCTTCACGAAGCAGACCATCTCGACCTTGTCGAACTGGTGCACGCGCAGGATGCCGCGCGTCTTCGCGCCCGCCGCGCCGGCCTCGCGCCTGAAGCACGGCGAGTAGGCGACGTAGCGGATCGGCAGGCGGTCGGCCTCGACGATCTCGTCGCGCAGCATGTTCGTGACCGGCACCTCGGCCGTGGGCACGAGGTACAGGTCGTCGCGCGTGACGACGTACATCTGGTCTTCCTTGTCGGGGATCTGGCCGGTGCCTCTCGCCGATTCCTCGTTGACGAGGGCCGGTGGCCAGACCTCGGTGAAGCCGTGCTCGCTCGTGTGCAGGTCGAGGAAGAAGTTGATCAGCGCGCGCTGGAGACGGCTCCCGGCACCGACATAGATTGGGAAGCCTGATCCGGTCACCTTGGCGCCCGCCGCGAGGTCGAACATCCCGAGCCGCTCGGCCACTTCCCAGTGCGGCTTCCTGCCCTCTGCCGACGATGGCTCGCCCCACGTCCGGACGATGACGCTCTGTTCCTCGCCGCCGACCGGCACGTCCGGATCGGGCGGGTTGGGGATGCGCAGCAGCAGGGCGTCAAGGTGCGCGATCGCTAGGCGTAGCAGCTTCTCGTCGACGGCGATCTCATTGCCGATCTGCGCCGCGCGTACCCGCAATGTGAGTGCGGCCTTGCTGTTGGACTTCATAGCTGCCGCGACATCGGCACTGTGACGCTTAAGGGCGCCGCGATTAATGTCGATTCGATCCTGCAAACGTCGCCTTTCAGCATCGAGCGCGAGCGCGTCATCAACGACCTTAGGGTCCTCGCGCTTGGCGATGGCGCCGTTGCGGATCGTGTCGGCGTCGTCACGCAGGC
>CAYYVV010000140.1:0-1567 GCA_964475245.1 uncultured Anaerolineaceae bacterium
CGCCGTGGGCAGCGGCTCGCGAATAGCCTCTGACATCGCACGCATCCTAGTCGCGGGGCCGCATCGCTCCTACGGACCTTCGTCTGATCTCAGCGTGGGCGTTGGTCCCGGCGCTGCTCCCGGTGACGAGCGCTCCACTCGCGCCACTTGACAAATCTCCGTATGTGGCAGTAACTAGTAACCGAGATGAGCGAGCGGGTTGGACCGAGGCTGAAGACGGAAACGATCGGCGCGCTGGTAATGGTCGGCTGGGTGCTTTTCGCCATCGCTGCCTTCTTCACGATCATCCCGCTCGGCTTCGCAATCACGCCGGTCCTGCTGGTCTTCGGGGTCTGGGTCGGCTCTCGATCCTTGAGCCGTGTGCGGACGCTGATGTCGTTTGGGCTGGCGCTGGTGGTTGCCGTGCTGATCACGCTCTTCGCGGTCGCGACAGTCGTCGACCACTCCGACTTCGTGCTGCTCGGCATCACGATGGCAGCCTTGACCAATGCCGTCGCTCTCGGCTCAGCCCTGCTGCTGTGGCGCTCATTCACCGGCGCTTCTTAAAGCTAGTCGCGTGAACACGATGAGTCACACCGGGACCAATGCGAGGAGCTTCCTACTCAATGCCCTGCTGGCACACTTGCTGTGGCCCCTGGCAGTCGCGGTCGGCTGGGTCGTTTACGTCACCGTCTTTGTGACCGCGACCACGCTCAACCCATTCTTGGGGGTCCTCACGGCTGGCACGGCAGTGGTCGCGGCGCTGACACTGATGTGGGTCGTCTATCCGTTCCTGCTCTCCGTTACCGCGTGGCTGACGGTCGTCGCCATCTACCTCTCACGCACGCCGCCTGTCACGCCCACGGAGCTGAGCGAGGGCATGACGCCGCTCGATCCGTTCTCCTATCTCTCAATGGCCGCCTGGGGCGGCGTCGCATTTGGCCTGATCCTGTTCAGGCATCGGTCGCCCGCGAGGCATGTGGGAGCCACGCCGAAACTCCTAATCAAATGCCCACCGGTCCTGAGCTAGTGCGAGAGCTTGAAGGCGAGCGGCGATGGTTCAGGTGTCGGTGTCGACGATCGCGAGTGGTGTGTCGGCGCCGACCGCCTTCTGGACCTCGGAGCGCCTGATCTTGAGCGTGTGGGTGCGCGGGAAGTCGGCGTCGGGCCAGATCTGGAAGTCGTCGAGGCGCTGGAACTGGCTGAGCCGGCTGTTGGCCTCGCGAATCAGCGGCTCAATCCGCGCGCGCAGGGCGGTGCGCTCCTCGTCCGTCGCAGGCGCGGGTGGCGCGGGTGAGCCGGGCGTGATGATCGGTGGCGCATCCGGCGAAAGAACGATCGCCTCCAATCGCCCTGGCCTGGTCTCGACAACCACAGCCTGCTCGAGCCCGACGTCGGACAGGACGTTCTCGATGTCCTCGGGATAGACGTTCAGGCCGTTGGGCAGGACGATGATGTTCTTGGTTCGGCCGAGGAGGACCAGGTTGCCGCGCTTGTCGAAGCGGCCGACGTCGCCGGTGCGGTACCAGCCGTCAGGTGTCTTGGCCGCGGCCGTGGCGGCCGGATCCTGCCAGTAGCCGTCGAAGAC
>CAYYVV010000141.1:0-1498 GCA_964475245.1 uncultured Anaerolineaceae bacterium
GGCAACTCGGACTCGATGAAGGCGCCTGTTTCATAGTCGAGCAGGACCAACGCTGACTGCCCGCTCGGACTCTCGGCCTCGACCATCCAGACCCACGGATCGACCTCCAGCGGCCACTCGTTCGGCACAGCCTCGGTCTGAAGTTCCACGGCCACTGAACGGACCGTCGAGTCGGCTGGGAAGTTCGCCTCCGCGAACGCCTTGGCGATCGCCTGGTCCTGGGTGATGCCGGTCGGCGGCCGCGTCGGGTGCGGTGCGAGTGAGACGCCAACCCAGCCGGTGTCGCCCAGCCAGGCGACTCGGCTCAAGACGGGCTCCTGGGCGCAGCCGTCGAAGTCGCAGCGGCTGTCGTTGGTGTGTAGCTGCAGCACCACAGGTCGGACCACTCCGAACATGTCGGACGTCAATAGGCCGGGATCGCCTGGCGCCACCCAGATCACGACGCCGTTATCGGGTTGGTCGTAGAGGCCGAATGAGCCGCACATGTTGACGGCCTCGTGGGCCTCGCTCGGGTTAACCGGCTCCGCTGGACACGCGCGCACGATCACTTTCGACTGCAGCCAGCCACCGGCCAGGAATGGCGTGTCGTCCGCGCTGTCTGCGATCGCGGCCCGGAGGTCGTCGCCGCGCAGCACCGGTTGGCCGTCGATGTTCGTGGGTAGGCCGCTGTCGAGAACGGATGATGCGAGGGGCGTGGGCGTCGAAGCCCCGTCGACAGTCGGCGCCGCGGTCGCACTGGCGAAAGGGACTCGGGACACATCGAGCGTGATCCAAGTGGGATCTGACTCTATTGCGGCACGACCGCCGGCGAAGTTCATCGAAACCTGGCTTGTAGCGCCGTTCCACTGACCGATCCAGTCCACGATCTGCGCGCGGGCGTTCGCAAAAGCGCTCATGTTCGAGGCGAGATCTTCGAAGACGGAGCTCGCTGCGGCTGGGTCGGTGCCCGCGGGAACCTGGGCAACCAGAGCGGCGACGCTCGAGTCGTCGGCCTCGACGTCGACCGTCATCGGAAGTCCGCGGATGGTTGCCTGGCAAATCCACTGCGGCATGTTGTCGGGCACGCCGACGACCGGTTGCCCGCACGAAATGCCCAATTGCTGCCAACTCGCGATCAGTGCCACGCCTGGCGACGGCGGCGAAGCAGCCGAGGAACACGCGGCCACGACGAGCGTCACCAGAACTCCGATGGACACGCCTCGCACAGCTACCTCCGCCCGTCCGACGCCTCACATGGTCGTTCCGTTCCGAGTGGACTTCAAGGGCGGCCCCGCGCTCGCGACTGCTGCGGGCGAGGCACGGCTGGCCTCACTCGATCGCGAATGCGATGCCTGCCGCAAGGGCGGACTCCGCGATACTGATCGGGATAGGGCAGCGACGTAGACAGTAGGGCCGATGGTTGCGACGTGCCCGCTAATTGTCGACCGTGACCGACACGCTGGACGGGGAGGTGCAGACCTCCAGCAGGGCTGTGTCCCAGACGATTTCGATGGAGCCC
>CAYYVV010000142.1:0-1495 GCA_964475245.1 uncultured Anaerolineaceae bacterium
TGCGCCACTTCTGGCCCACCCGCCACGGCGGCGCGGACCCACCAGCGGTGCTCGACTCGAAGCTGCCGCTCATCGGCCCGCTCGCGCGCAACCTGCCCGGCCACTACAAGTTCACGCCCAGCAAGGACATCGCCGACGCGATCGAGTGGGCCAAGGTCCGTCGCATTCCGCCCAGCGGCTGGGAAGAGCAGGCGCCGGTCGATCGGGCGCCCATCCCGGCCGACCTCTTCGCCCGCATCTACGCCGGCTACGAGCGCGCCAAGGAGCGCGCCCACCGGGTCGACTTCGAGGACATGCTCGCGCTGACCGTCGAGCTGCTCGAGTCGGACGACGAGGCGCGCCACCTCGTCCAGGCCCAGAAGACGTGGATCAGCGTCGACGAGTACCAGGACACGAACCCGCTCCAGGAGCGCCTGCTCGAGCTGTGGCTGGGCGACTCGCGCGACCTCGCAGTCGTCGGCGATCCCGATCAGACGATCTACACCTTCACGGGCGCCACGCCCGACTACCTGCTCCGCTTTGCCGACAAGCACCCTGGCGCGAAGACAATTGCTCTGACCCAGAACTACCGATCAACCCCGCAGGTCCTCGCGCTGGCCAACCGACTCACCGCTGGCGGACCACGCGGCGCGCTTACCACAAGCCGACCAGCTGGCCCCGAGCCCACGATCGACCGATTTGCCGGACCGGAGGTGGAGCTCGCGGCGCTCGTTGCCGGCGTCAAGCGGCTGATCGGTGCCGGGATCGCGGAGTCGGAGATCGCTGTCCTCGTCCGCATCAACGCGCAACTGCCGCCGATCGAGGACGAGCTGACGCGCGCGGGCATCCACTACAGCGTCCGAGGTCAGCGCTTCTACATGCGCCAGGAGGTCCGTGACGCGCGTGCGCTTCTTCGCCGCACGTCGTTTGCCGCGACGGGCGCCGCGCTGCACAAGGCCGTCCGTGACCTGTTCGTCAAGCGTTTGGGCTACGAGCCGGATGCCGAGACGGTCGGGGAGGAGGCCCGCGAGCGGGCCGCGTCGCTGGACCTGCTGCTGACGATCGCGGCGGACCTGGTCGAGGCGAACGCCGACGCCGGCGTGGCGGACCTGACGGCAGAGCTCGATCGCCGGGACGCGGCAGAATCGGAAGCGCAGGGCGTCGGCGTCAACCTGCTCACCTACCATCGGGCGAAGGGCCTCGAATGGGACGCGGTCTTCCTGCCGCAGGTCGAGGAGGGCACGCTGCCCATCCGCCAGGCCAAATCGGACGACGAAGTCGCAGAGGAGCGTCGCCTGCTCTACGTCGGCATCACCCGTGCGCGAACGCACTTGGCACTCTCGTGGTCACGCAAGCCGTCGCGCTTCCTGGCCGAGATCCGCCCGCACACCGTCCGCATCATCCCATCAGTCGGTGGCCCAGCTCCTCGCGCGTCCTCCTTCGACGGCGCACTGCTGGAACGCCTTCAGCTGTGGCGTCGTGAGCGTGCCAAACAGGACGCCGTCCCTGCCTACGT
>CAYYVV010000143.1:0-1488 GCA_964475245.1 uncultured Anaerolineaceae bacterium
GCGCGTCGTGTGTGGCTTCTGACCAGCAATGACAACATGCCCGCGTTGCGTTTCTACCAGCGACGAGGCTTTGTGCTGGTGGCGGTTCATCGCGACGCCATCACCCATGCCAGGGCCAATCTGAAGCCGGAGATCCCGCTCACGGGCAAGGACGACATTCCGCTGCGCGACGAGATCGAGCTCGAGCTGCCGCACGCCATCTGGCCGGATTTCATCGAGCGCTATTCGTGGCCGCAGAGCTGATCATCCGCGGCGGCATTGTGGTGACCGCCGCGGGTCGACGCACGGCCGACGTGTCGATCTCGGACGGCCGCATCGTCGCTGTCGGCGAGTCGGCTCCGGTGACTGAGAACACTCGCGTGATCGACGCCGCGGGCCTGCTGGTCCTGCCCGGCGCGGTCGACGCACATACGCACACGCGTGTGGCGACGGACGAGCAGCCGGATCGCTTCTTCCAGGACTCGGTGGCTGCCGCCTTCGGTGGGACGACGACGTTCCTCGCGTTCAACAACCCGGGCACGGGCTCACAGCAGACCGGTTCGCTGCCAACGGACATCGCCGCCTGGCGGCGGCAGACCGACTCCGATTCGGCTGTCGACTACGGGCTCAGCCTCGTGCTCCAGCCGGCGCACTCCCACCTGGCGCGCGAGATCCCGATGGCGATCGACGCGGGAGTCCCGACCTTCAAGGCGTTCATGGTCTTCGACTTCGCGCTGCCCGCGCCGGCGATGGAGATTGCGCTGCGCGCCACGGCCGATTTCAACGGGCTGCTCGAGGTCCACGGCGAGGACAAACAGGCGCTCGAAGCGAACATCGCCGCGCTGCTCGCCGGGGGCAAGACCGCGGCGCGCTACCACGCCGCGTCCAGGCCGCCGTACGTCGAGGCGGCTGGGACGCGCACGACGATCGAGATGGCGCGCGCGGCCGGCACGCCCGTCTACTTCGTCCACGTCTCGTGTCGGGCGGCACTCGACGAGATCGGCCGCGCGCGCGCCGCAGGCGAGCCTGTCTTCGGCGAGACGTGCCCGCACTTCCTGGTGCTGGATGAATCGCGCTACGACCTTGCCGACGCGGAATGCGTCAAATACGTCATCTCACCGCCCCTGCGCACTCAGGCCGACCGTGACGCGCTGTGGGCGGCGCTGCGTGACGGCACTCTTGACCTGATTGCCAGTGACCATGTTCCGGATCGCGCCGGGGTCGAGAAGCGGCTGACCGGTCAGGCGTTTCCCGAGATCAGCAACGGCGCGCCGGGCATCGAGACGCTGCTCGCGATCGTGTACTCGGACGGCGTTCAGCGCGGGCGCGTCAGCGTTGAGCGGATGGTCGACCTGCTGTCGACCACGCCCGCGCGCCTCTTCGGCCTGAACTCGAAGGGCTCCATCGAACCAGGCAAGGACGCGGACGTCGTCCTGCTCGATCCGCAGGAGCGGCGCACGATCACCCAGCAGGAGCTGCACCACACGAGCGACTACACGCCGTACGAGG
>CAYYVV010000144.1:0-1485 GCA_964475245.1 uncultured Anaerolineaceae bacterium
TCGTCTACGGCGACCGCGATGTCTTCGTCCCGGTCGACCACGCCGCGGCAATTTACCGGCAGCTACCGGACGCGCGCCTGTTCATCGCCCCGAACAGCCCGCACACTGTGATGGTGAGCCAGCCGGCGCTGTTCAACCTCGCGGCCGGCAACTTCTATCGATCGACCGAGCAGGTGGCGCGGACGCGTGCCGAGACCCGCGGCCGTGCCGGCCGGCACGTGCCTGCGGGCGAGGGCGCGTCCGAGTACGAGCCGCGGGCGGTCACGCCAGGCGTCGACCTGGAGAGCAGCGACCCTTTCACCAACTGGTAACTACCCAGCGGAGCTTGTCCGGCTCGCGCTACTTCAGCAGCCGGTTTAGGCGCGCGCGCCAGTTGACTTCAGGCGGCCGGCTATCGTCCGCAATCGCGCCTACCAGCGCGAAGGCGAATCCCACCAGTGACGCCACGATCATCCAGCCGCCGATCGAGTTTCCGGTGAGCGCACCAATCAGGGCGAGGCACAGGACTATCGGGAACAGCGCGAGCCACGAACCGAGAAAACCTAGGATGCCGACTGGCACGGCGAAGCCGACCGGAACGAAAGCCCACGCGCCGATAGACGGCGTCCCGAAAAGGACGACCGTGCAGGCTGCCAAGGAGACCGCATCTGCGACAAGGACGGCGCGCGCAGCGGCGATCCCATTACTCCGCGTTACACCGATTTCTCGGACTGAGCCGCTCTCCCTGCCGGTCCCGACGAACGCGACCACCACACCGACGACGACCACCGGCATCAACATGAATTCCGAGGCGCCGAAGCCCATCATCATCACTGCGCCGCAGAGCGTCACAAGCAATAGGACACTGGTGGCGTGGCGGTCCGCCGAGTTCATCCGGCACCGGCGGCTGCCGCATCGCGGACGGGTTTCGTAAGCAGCCTGACCACGATTGCCCACAACAGGGCGACAGGCCATGAGACTACGAAGTAAGGAATCGCGAAAATGGTTCCGAGCAAGGACGTTAGAACGGCCGCGGCGAAGAATTCATAGGCGCCGTGCACCTGACCTGCCATTGCCAAGACAACGACCGACGCCACGATATCGCCGAGCACAAGCCCCTCGACAGCGAACAGGGTCACGGCACGCAGATCCAATTTCGGTACGCGAGCGACACGGTTCGCGTACTGCGCGCCGAGCAGAACGCTTATAGGGACGGCAACGATGGGAACGACGTCAAGCGGATTCGCTTGCAGCTCGAGACCCCGCAGCAGCTCGTAACCGACCAAGCTTCCGCTGATGAGGAGCGCAACCGCCATTCCCACGAACGCGGTCGCTTGATCGCCCCATCTCGGTATGGTCATGTAACTAGTATCGGCGCCTGGACGTATCCGTCAAGCGGCGGCGATTCCTGCGGCTTGTAACCTCACTCCACCTGGCACGAAGGAGATTTAATGGCCGCGACACTGCTCGCGCTGTACAAGCGCCCGGAGGGCGGCGACGAGGCGC
>CAYYVV010000145.1:0-1376 GCA_964475245.1 uncultured Anaerolineaceae bacterium
GGTTGGTCTGGTCCATGAACTGGCTCAGCTGGCTGCCGCCGAAGAACTCCTTCATTGCCGCCACGACCGGCCGGATGTTGATCAGCGCATTGGGTGTCGCCTTCTCCGTCTCCTGGATCGACATGCGCTCGCGCACCACGCGCTCCATGCGCAGCAGACCGACGCGGAATGCGTTCTGGATCAGCTCGCCATTGGCCCGGATGCGCCGGTTGCCGAGGTGGTCGATGTCGTCGGCCATGCCCTGGTCGCGGTTGAGCTCGATCAGGTGGCCGACGATGGCCGCGATGTCCTCGCGACTGATCGTGCGGTCGGTCGACAGGTTGATGCCCATCCGGTCAGCGACAGGGCTGAGCTTCTTGTTCAGCTTGTAGCGGCCGACGCGGCCAAGGTCATAGCGCCGGAAGTTGAAGAACAGGCTCTCGACGAGCTTCTCGGCGTTGTCGCCCGTGGGCGGATCGCCCGGGCGGAGCTTCTTGTAGACCTCGATCAGCGCCTCGCCGCGCGTGTTGGTGTTGTCCTTCTCGAGCGTCGAGGCGATGTACGGGACCTCGCCCGTGTCGACGCGCGAGAAGATCGACATCATCTCGTCGTTCGACTCGTAGCCGACGGCGCGCAGCAGCTTGGTCGCTTCGAGCTTGCGCTTGCGATCGACCTTGACGTACAGCTGGCCGCGCGCCGCGGTCTCGAACTCGAGCCACGCGCCGCGGTTCGGGATGACCTTCGCGTTGAACAGGTTGCGGCCGGTGACCGGATCCTCGATCGCGGTGTAGTAGACGCCGGGCGAACGCACGAGCTGGCTGACCACGACGCGCTCCGCGCCGTTGATGATGAAGGTGCCCTGTTCGGTCATGAACGGGAAGTCGCCCATGTACACGCGCTGGCGCTGGATCTCGCCCGTCTCCTTGATGAGCAGCTCGACCCACACGTAGAGCGGCTTGCTGAAGGTCAGGTCACGCGTGCGGCATTCGAGCTCGTCGTATTTGGGCGCCTCGAACTCGTACTCGCGGAAGCGCAACTCCATGACCCGCCCGGTGAAGTCCTGGATCGGGCTGATCTCGTCCAGCAGCTCGCGCAGCCCATTCTCGATGAACCAGTTGAACGAATTCAGCTGCAGCTCGATCAGGTTCGGGATCGGCAGGACTTCGGGGATCCGTGCGTATGGCTTACGCTCCATAGTGGCAGCAACCACACGCCGGCCGGGATCGGTGACAGTCAGCATCAAGCGCTCCTAGCGACGCGGCGACGGGATGACGGCAGGAACACGAAACGGCAGACAGGAACATCTGCCGAGAGGTTTCTGAAGAAAAGGGGACCCGCGCTCAACGACCGCACATAGTACCCACCTTGCGTTGGGCTGTCAAACGTGCTATTTACGG
>CAYYVV010000146.1:0-1273 GCA_964475245.1 uncultured Anaerolineaceae bacterium
TCCGCCTCCTGGTCGCCGGCACGCTTGAGCTCCTTGACCCGCTCGCGCGCGGCCGCCTTCTCAGCGTCGGAGAAGCCGGTGGGCTTGGCTGGGTTCGTCGTCCTGGTGGGCACGTTCAACTCCTTGGTTGCAGCAAAGTGAGCCTGTCAAGCATGGACCAGTGGGCGCTGCTGCCTCATGGCCCCTGTAACTCGGGGCGCATGTCACTAGCCCGGGCATGGCCACAGGGTCACGTTCTCGAATGAGGTGATGACCATGACCGCGACGCTGCTACCCACGCCCTCGCTTAAAGGGCGCAACTTTCTCAAGGAGCTCGACTTCACGGGTGACGAGCTGCTCTACCTGCTCGACCTCGCCGCGGGCCTGAAGGCCGCCAAGAAGTCGCGGACGGAGGCGCAGCACCTGCGTGGCAAGCAGATCTGCCTGATCTTCGAGAAGACCTCGACCCGGACGCGCTGCTCGTTCGAGGTCGCGGCCTACGACCAGGGCGCGCATGTGACCTATCTCGATCCGCAGAGCTCGCAGATGGGCCACAAGGAGTCGATCAAGGACACGGCGCGCGTGCTCGGCCGGCTGTACGAGGGCATCGAGTACCGCGGCTTCGACCAGTCGATCGTCGAGACGCTGGCGGCGTATGCCGGCGTGCCCGTGTGGAACGGTCTGACCGACGAGTTCCACCCGACCCAGGCGCTGGCCGACGTGATGACGATGCGCGAGCACGCCGACAAGCCGCTGCGCGAGATCTCGTACGCCTTCCTGGGTGACTGCGCGAACAACGTCGCCGACTCACTGCTGATAATCGGTGCCGAGCTCGGGATGGACGTCCGGCTGGTCGGCCCGCGTTCACGCCGGCCTGAAGCCGACCTGGTCGAGAAGGCGCTGGGCATCGCGGCCCGCACAGGCGCGCGGATCACGCTGACCGACTCCGTCGCGGAGGGTGTCAAGGGAGCCGACTTCCTGTACACCGACGTTTGGGTTTCGATGGGCGAGCCCAAGGAGATCTGGGAGGCGCGCATCGAGCTGCTTCGGCCGTATCAGGTCAACGCCGCGGCGATGGCCGCGACCGGCAACCCCGACACGAAGTTCCTGCACTGCCTGCCGGCGTTCCACAACACCGACACCAAGATCGGTGCCGATATCTGCGCGCATTTCGGCATGACCGAGATGGAGGTGACCGACGAGGTGTTCGAGTCTCCCGCCTCGATCGTCTTCGATCAGGCGGAAAACCGGATGCACACGATCAAGGCAATCCTCGTCGCGACGATCGGCGACT
>CAYYVV010000147.1:0-1265 GCA_964475245.1 uncultured Anaerolineaceae bacterium
CGTTTCAGGCGATTCGTTGCCCGATTGGCGGGCTTTTGGTACACTGCGCGATCGTGGCCTGAGGGTCACTGTCGTCCCCCGACGCGGGAGTCGGCACCGTCGGACAGATCCGCCGGCGGGGCTGAGCGTCGGGTCCACCCTGACCATCAATAACAAGCCGGTCACTGCGCGCCGCGAAAGGGCAACCAGCGGGGCAGGGGACCAGCAGCCCGACAACGCGCCACCATCAGAAACAGGAGTCACACTTCGTGCCGACGATCAGCCAGCTCGTGCGCAAAGGCCGCCAGCCTTCGTTCAAGAAGGTCAAGGCGCCCGCCATGCGCAAGAACTGGAACAGCCTCCGTCAGCGCCAGGAGCCCATCCCGGGCGCGCCGCAGAAGCGCGGCGTGTGCCTGCAGGTGCGCACGATGACGCCCAAGAAGCCGAACTCGGCCCTGCGCAAGATCGCGCGCGTGCGTCTCAGCAACCAGCAGGAGGTCACGGCGTACATCCCCGGTATCGGCCACAACCTGCAGGAGCACAGCGTGGTGCTCGTGCGTGGCGGCCGGGTGCGCGACCTGCCAAGCGTGAAGTACCACATCATCCGCGGCACCCTCGACGCCGCCGGCGTGCGCGACCGCAAGCAGGGCCGTTCGTGCTACGGCGCGAAGAAGCCGAAGTAGGCGAACGAGATGCCCCGACGAGCACAGATCCCGCGCAAGGCCAAGTACGCGCCGACGATGACGCGGACCACGGATCGCTTCGTGGTCAAGCTCATGATGAACGGCAAGAAGGGCCTCGCCGAGCGCATCCTGCGCCAGGCACTCGCGCGCGCTGAAGCCAGCGCGCGCCGGCCCGGCCTCGAGGTCCTCGACGCCGCCCTGCGCAACGCGACCCCGATCATCGAGGTCAAGCCGCGCCGCGTCGGTGGCGCCACGTACCAGGTCCCGGTCGAGATCCGCGGCGATCGCCGCCTGAGCCTCGGTGTGCGCTGGCTCGTCCAGGCCGCGCGCAAGCGCAGCGGCAAGTCAATGTCAGAGAAGCTCGCCTCAGAGTTCGTCGATGCGATGAACGGTCTGGGCGCCGCGGTCAAGCGCCGCGAAGACACCCACAAGATGGCCGAGGCGAACAAGGCCTTCAGCCACTTCAAGTGGTAGGCCGAAGGCCAAGGTCAGTCAGGAACTAGTCGACAACATGCCACGCCAGGTATCCCTCGCGCGAACGCGCAACATCGGCATCATTGCCCACATCGACGCCGGCAAGACCACGGTCACCGAGCGCATCCT
>CAYYVV010000148.1:0-1263 GCA_964475245.1 uncultured Anaerolineaceae bacterium
CCCATCCACCCGAAGATGTCGATGTTGTCCCAGCCCTCCTTGTTGTCGCCGCGGGGCGGGTAGTAGTTGATGCGCACCTTGTGGTAGATGTCGCCGTACAGCTCGGGGTAGAGCTCGGGCTGGAGGACGTACTCGAGCGCGCCCAGCTTCGAGACCTCCTTCGTCTTGAAGCTTTCGGGATCGTCGAGCACCTCGCCGTCGCGGTTGCCGAGGATGTTCGTCGAGTACCAGCCGGCGACGCCGAGCATGCGCGCCTTGAGCATCGGCGAGATGACCGTCTTGATGAGTGTCTGGCCCGTCTTGAAGTCCTTGCCACCGATCGGCACACCGCGGTCGTTCGCAAGCTTCAACAACGCGGGGATGTCGACGGTCAGGTTGGGAGCACCGTTGGCGAAGGGAACGCCCTCCATGAGGGCCGCGTAGGCGTAGAGCATCGAGGGGGCGATGTTCTCGTCGTTCGCCTCCATCGCCGCCTCGAACGCGTCGAGGTTCTGGTGGCAGGCGTGCTCTTCCATGTAGATCTCGGTCGAGGCCGCCCAGACCATCACCAGGCGATCGCAGCCGTTGGCCGCCTTGAAGTCGCGGATGTCCTTGCGCACGAGCTCCGCCAGTGCCCGCTTCGTCGGAGCGGACTTGACGTTCGTGCCGTGAAGCCGCTTCACGTAGTACTGGTCGAAGACCGCCGGCATCGGCTTGATCGACTGAAGGAAGTCCTTGATCGGCTCGATGTGCTCGTGCTTGTCGAGCACGCCGGCGTTCAGCGCGGAGGCGTATGCGTCGTCGGGTATCGGGTCCCAGGCGCCGAAGACGAGGTCCTCGAGGTTGGCGAGCGGGACGAAGTCCCTGATCAGCGGGTTGCGGTTGTCGGTGCGCTTGCCCAGCCTGATCCTGCCCATCTGGGTGACCGAGCCGATCGGCTTGCCGAAACCGCGGCGCGTGCTCTCGACGCCGGCGATGAACGTGGTCGCCACGGCACCGAGCCCGACGATCAGAACGCCGAGCTTGCCCGTTGCGGGCTTGACTTCCATGACCGGTGCTGGAGTGAAGTCCTTGGGTTCCAAGACGATGCCTCTTTCGCGCGCGAGGGCGAGCAGCCGCCTGTGATGCTGCGTCGGGACCATGCCCGTGGCCGCCCAGTGTTGGATGGTGCTCTGGCGGGTGTTGAGGAGCTGGGCCAGCGCGCTCTGTCCGCCGAAGCGGGCAATGACGCGCTCAGCGCTGTTCTTCGGTTCCACATTTCGTATGGTAACGATATTTTCGTTA
>CAYYVV010000149.1:0-1194 GCA_964475245.1 uncultured Anaerolineaceae bacterium
TCGCTCGAGCGCATGACCCAGGTCATCGCGTCGGAGATCCCGTCCGCGTCGGGCCGCATCTGTGCCATGTCGGGGCCCAACCTCGCCCTCGAGATCGCGCGTGGCCTGCCCGCCAGCAGCGTCATCGCCGCGCAAGACGAGGAGATCAGCCGCAGGGCAAGCGACATGCTCGGCGCCCGCTCCTTCCGTCTCTACCGCAACCGGGACGTGATCGGCGTCGAGCTATGCGGCGCGCTCAAGAACATCATCGCCATCGCCGCGGGTGCCGCCGAGCAGCTCGGCTTCGGCGACAACGGCAAGGCCGGCCTGATCACGCGCGGCCTTGCCGAGATAACCCGCCTGGGCATCGCCGCCGGTGCGAACCCACTCACCTTCGCCGGCCTCGCCGGCCTGGGCGACGTCATTGCCACGTGCTATTCGAACCTGTCGCGCAACCATTCGCTCGGCGTCGAGCTCGCCAAGGGCCGGCCGTGGGGCGACATCGAGGGCACGCTGCCGGGCGTGGCCGAGGGCGCCTATACGGTGACCTCCGCGCTCGCCCTGGCACGTAGGCTGGGCGTCGAGATGCCCATCGCGCAGGAGGTCTACAACGCGCTGTTCGAGGGCAAGAGCGTCCAGCGCTGCCTGATCGACCTGTTGTCGCGCGAGCAGAAGGACGAGCTCGCGGGCTTCGGCGAGTGGTCGGCCGCGGCCGGCTCCGCCGCCCTGAAACCAATCTGAAAATCCCTGCCTGACCGCACCAGACCGCTCCAGACAGCACCTGGCGGCATCCGGATCGGTACCCGTAGTTTGCGGTTGTTTAGAGCACGGTCATCTGGTGTCAGCCCAGACCGCGTGTCATCGTCTCGGGGCATAAGAAGCGTGTGGAAGGCAATCGGACAAGCCACGTGGGAACCCCCGGAATGCAGCGCCGTGACTCACCAGCCGTGGTGAGTGCCGCTTCCAAAGTTTTGAAGCTTGCGGGTTCCGGCTTCGCTCCGTTGGGACGTGAGCTCGCATCGTCGAGCCGCCGGCGTCGAGGCAGGCTCCGATTGCCGCCCACCCTCTCTCATTTCCCCACTTGTTACCCGGGTCCGCAGGTCGGATCCGGGGTTGCCCGCTGCTAGACTCTGTCGGTCGGGGCGTAGCGCAGTCTGGTAGCGCACTTGAATGGGGTTCAAGAGGTCGAAGGTTCGAATCCTTTCGCCCCGACCA
>CAYYVV010000150.1:0-1178 GCA_964475245.1 uncultured Anaerolineaceae bacterium
GCTTGTCGAGGAGCCGCTCACTCTCGAGCTCATCGTTGAGCTGGTTGAGCCGGCGCACGTCCACGCCACTCCGAAAACCACCGGCTTTGGGCGTCACCCGGAAGGGCGGCAGCGGCTCGGCTGGCTTGTCCGAACCTTGCAGCCCGGCGCGCAGCGTCTCGTTCACCACCTGCTTGAAACTCGCGCCGGAGAGGCGCGTCAGCTCGCTGAGGCGATGCGCGACATCCTCGTCGAGCGTCAGTGTGGTGCGCATCAAGGCATCATGCTGCGCGTGAGATGTGATGTCAAGATGCTTCCGGGCGGCCGAGCGGTGTAGCCTCGCCGTTTGATTGGCTACGGCACAGTGTTCACTGCAGTGCTCGTCAACGTGAGGTGGACGAGATCGACGGCGCAAGTCTTTCCCGCCGTCCCCGAATTTGTCGCGGCGATTTCGGTGCTCACGTTGCTGTTACCGCCAAAGTTGAAGAGTGTTCCCGTGCTCGTCGAGCCTGCAGTGCCAACCTCGTCATAGAAAATCATCCCGGTCGTCGAGTCACATGAGGCGCCCTCGCAACCCGCCACGGCCGGAACCGTGTTGCCATGGACAGCCGCATGCATCGTCGTAGGTGAGCCTTGATCGTCGACTCCCAGGTAGATCGCTGCCTGTGGGAAGGTGCCCGTGTAGCCGGAGGCAACGTCGTTGCCGACGATCGACACGTCGAACGGAGTCGCTGGCTTTCCTGTCGCGACCGGTCCAAGTGTCTGGACGTCGATAACGCGGTTGCCGAATTCGCCGCTGCCGTTGCTCAGGTTTCGGATCACATTGTTGGTGATAGTCACTGTGCCGACGGTCTGCCCTTGCTGCGTGACCTGGATTCCTTCTCCCAGCTTCGAGCCGGAGTCGGCTGCTCCGGGGGTCGTGCCGCAGTGGCCTGAACCGGTCCCCGTAACGGCGCCGCTCATGCCGATGCAGTTGTTGTCGATGAGCAACTTCTGCGTACCACCGGTGGTGCCAGCGCCGGAGACGACATTGACCGCGAAGCTCTTGGTGCCGGTCATGACATTGCCGACGAAGCGGACGTACATGTTCGCGGCACCACTGCCTCCGCCATCGGCGAAGCTGACGCCGATACCACCATCGTTGGTGATCGTGTTGCCCGAGATCGTGAACGTACCTGTGGCCGGCGCGCCTACTCCGT
>CAYYVV010000151.1:0-1070 GCA_964475245.1 uncultured Anaerolineaceae bacterium
ATCGTCGGCCCGCCCAGCCACGGCGCTCTGGGCACTATCGGCACGCCGGACTGCTCGGCGCCGCCGGTCTGCACGGCCCACGTGCAATACACGCCGAACGCGAATTTCAACGGTCCTGATTCGTTCACCTTCAAGGCCAACGACGGCGTCGCCGGCGACTCGAACACGGCGACGGTCGACATCAACGTAGCGTCGGTCAACGACGCACCGGCAGGCACCGACGGCACGGTGACCACGCTCGAGGACACGGCCTACGCGTTTGCCGCCGCCGACTTCGGCTTCAGCGATCCCAATGACACGCCGCCCGACAGCCTCGCCGCGGTCGAGATCACAACCCTGCCCGGCGCGGGCACGCTCAAGGACAACGGCGTGGCAGTCACGACCAACCAGCTTGTCTCGGTCGCCGACATTACGGGCGGGCTGCTCGTCTTCACGCCTGCCGCGAACGCCAACGGCGCGCCCTATACGACCTTCACCTTCCAGGTCAAGGACAGCGGCGGCACCGCCAACGGCGGCGTCGATACCGACCCGAGCCCGAACACCATGACCATCGACGTCACGCCGGTCAACGATGCGCCCACCTTCACCGACGCCGGCAACGTCACCAATGCCAACAACCAGGTGGCCTACAGCCAGGCCAACTGGGCGTCGTCGATCTCTGCCGGCCCGGCCAACGAAGCGGGCCAGACCGTCCACTTCAGCGTGACCGGCAACACCAACCCGGGCATCTTCACGAGTGCTCCGTCGGTCGACACGTCGGGCACGCTCACGTTTACGCCGGACTCGTCGACCACGGGCAGCTCCACGATCACGGTCGTGGCCATCGACAACGGCGGCACCGCCAATGGCGGCTCAGACACCTCGAGCAACCACACCTTCACGATCAGCACCGTCTTCCCGCCGCCGATTGCAGTCGACGACGGGCCATCGACCGACTACTCGGCCACCGGTGGCGTGCCGATCGACATCGCGGTGGGCATCGGTGTGCTCAACAACGACACGCTCTACGGCGGCGCGATCGTGAGCTATGGCAAGACGACAGGGCTCGAGGACGCCACGCTCGGAACGGC
>CAYYVV010000152.1:0-1015 GCA_964475245.1 uncultured Anaerolineaceae bacterium
CCGCGGCGCGCCGAGCGGCGATCTCGTGGACGATGCCCGAACCGCGGGCAGAGGCAATCGTCATGCGGCGCTCTCGGCCGCGCGCGGCTGGCGGAGCCTGCCAATCAGTGCCCGCGCGCGGCCACTGTCGATCGTCGCCACGGCCAGCTCGATACCGTCGCGCAACGTCCGGGCCCGTCCAGCGCACAGCAGTGCCGCGCCCGCATTGAGCAGGACGACGTCGCGCCGCGGACCTGTCGCGCCGTCGAAGATGCTCTCGATGATCGCCGCGTTCTCAGCGGCGTCGCCGCCGCGCAGCTCCGCGCTCCGCGCCGACACGAGCCCGAGGGCTGCGCTGTCAACGCGTCGCCGCCGGACGCCCATGCGCGACACGTCGTACGCGATGCCACTGCCGTCGAGCGGCAGCTCGTCGACGCCGTCGCCATGGACGACGAACGCCCGCTCCGTGCCCAGCCTGTGCAGCACCTGCGCGACCTTGGCCGCGGCGCTCGGGTCGGCGACCCCGATCACCTGGCGGCGCACGCCGGCCGGGTTGGTCATCGGGCCGAGCAGGTTGAACGCGGTCGGCACGCCAAGCTCGCGGCGCACTGGTCCAGCGTGGCGCATCGCCGGGTGGTAGCTCGGTGCGAAGAGGAACGCGAAGCCGTCGGCAGCCAGCGCGTCGGATGCCTCCGCGGGCGCATGGTCGATCGGAATCCCGAGCGCCTCGAGGACATCGGCTGATCCTGTCGCCGAGGTCATCGCCCGGTTGCCGTGCTTGGCGACGGGCACCCCCGCGGCCGCGACGACGAGCGCGGCCGCGGTTGAGATGTTGAACGTGCGCGAGCCGTCGCCGCCGGTCCCGCACGTGTCGATGGCTCCGACCGGGGCCAGGACCGCGAGCACCCGCTCGCGCATGGCCATGGCAAAGCCGGTCAACTCGTCGACCGTTTCCGTGCGCAGGCGCAGTGCGAGCAGCAGGCCGCCGAGCTGGGCTGGCGTCGCTTCTCCGTCCATGACCTGGGCCATCGCCGAG